>DATMCI010000153.1:0-48012 GCA_035558535.1 Kofleriaceae bacterium | reverse complement strand
GTTCGAGAAACCGAAGTCTCCGCCATAACGGATGGACAGAAGGGAGGGGGATCCGGCAACTGATCTAGGTCATGCGACGGCAGGAACTCGGGGGGGAAAGGTTTTGAGAAGGCAGGGTCCATAGCAGCTGAGAGCCGACACACCTCCGGCGATGCGCCCTCATGGTGCGGCCCAGCTGCTACGACGATGACGCCATCAGCCCTGGAGACCGCTTCGCGCCACCAGACACGGCCCTTCCGCGCGGTTCGGGCCTGCTCAAGTCCGAGGTCGTCGGCCACGCGCCGGAGGATCTCGTCGGTCGCCGTGCCGATCCTGACGAACAGCCACGACAGAGACTCGTCGGCGCTGACCGACCGCACACCCGGGCCGAGGTCGGCGAGCTGGCCGCGGAGCACCGCTGCAAGGTCGAGAGCCCGCTGGTTCATGACCGCACCTCGCCGCGACGGGTGAGCTTGCGCTTACGGATCCACCCCCGTAGCGCGGCCGGCTTCATGCCCAGACGCTCGGCCGCCTCGACGATGGTCCCGGAGTTCCTGAGCGCCACGATCCGCATGGTGACCCTCTCCAACTCAGCCCACGTGCTTGCGGCGTGCGCGACCACCCACCCGCGATCAGCGTCGGTGAAGTCGCGCTCAAAGGCGTCCAGCGTGGCGATGGCGTCCTGTGCGTACTCGTCGACGATCCGCGTCAGCTCGCCTACGCGGGCCGTGAGCGGGGGCACCTGGATCGGGACCGGCTTGACGAGGTACGGGTCGTCGGCGTGACCCATCTCGCCGCAGACGATGAGCTGCACGGACGTGGCCGGGTCCCGTACTATCGTCACCATCGACGAGAAATCGCGCGGCAGCCCGGCACGGGCCACGCATAGCGAACCGCCACGTGCTGCCTCGATCGCAGCCACGCCACTCTTGTGGTTCAGCGACAAGCGAGCCGAGTCGCGCATGTCGAACCGCCGCCGATCGCAGACGACGAACGGCCGCTCCGCTCCGAGGGTGCGGCGGTGTAGCGCCTGAGCGATCGACACGAGGTCAGGGGTATCGCCGAGGAGCACGAGCGCCGCGCGAAGCGTGATGCTGAGCTGGAGCGAGCAGAGCGCGTGCTCGATCGCGGCCCGGCACTCGTCCGACCATCCAAGAATGCGGGCGAGGAAGCCCCGCAGCATGTCCTCATTGAGGTGACCGTTTCCCGGCTGCGACATTAGCGTCCCTCCTTCGCGCGCGCCTGAGCGCGCTTGAGGAGGTCTTCGAGTGCCGTTTGCTCCGTCGACATGAACGCGAACATCGAGACATGCCCATGGCGGACCGTCGCTCGCCATCCGGTGGCGGTCCTGCGCGGCTCGTCAAGCAGCTCCCATCCCAGGGCCTCAAGCTGGGCCACGATTTCGGCGCGGGCCGTCGGCTCCGCCGAATCCGCCGAATCCGTCGCGCTCGAACCCTCCTCGGGAGCGGCCACCGGCGGGAGCGCTTCTTCGGCGTCGACGGCCGCGTAGCGGATCACCTCGTCGAGCGCCTCATTAGGATCGTGGTCGGTCACGCCGATCGTTGCGTCGCCGTCGTACCGCGTGACGGTGACCCGCCAGAGCGCCCGGTCGGGGCGGATCTCGGTGACGTGCCAGCCGAGCAGGCTTAACTCGCGGAGCGCCGCGACGTGCGGGCGCGGATCGGGGTCGGAGTTGTCGGTGGGCGGTTGTTTCGATAGTCTCTGCCGGGGGTTGCGATGCTTCGACATCGTGGACTCCTTGGCCCGTCGGCGGGTGCAACCGTCGGCGGGCCGCTGTGTTTCTGGCCCCCGCCAAAGGCGACGAGGGTTGTCCACGATTACGTACGGCGCCCGTGTGACATCGAATTGCGAGCGGCTCTCCGTCGAGAAGTGTTACCCAGCACCTCTAATTTCGACTGCCTCTGATCCGATGTTGTCGCCTCTAGATCTCGTTGTTCACAGTCGGCTGCCTCGCATTCGAGTAAAGCACCTCTAGACCACCGCAATGATCCCTGGTTCTGAGGCAACGCCAGCCGGCGGACAAAAACCGCGATTTGCCACCAGGCGTCGCGAGGTTGGCGCTGGCTCACAGATTGCTGTTCTCGGCGGTGTGACTCTCACGGTGCACGAGCTCGGACCAGTCCGGTCCACGGCCACTCCCGGCGTCGCACACGCGTGGCGTGTGCGGCGGTCGAGAGCGCTGTCGCGGGAGTCGACACGAACCCGGCCTAGCGCTTGACGCCGTTGTGCCGCTTACTCACCATTGGAGGCCACTGTGAACACGGAAGAACGGATGGAGATCGATCGCCATGGAGTCAGGCTGGAGCAGCTCGAGAGAGAATTCGGCGTGATCGCCGCGAGGGAGGCCGCGAACGCCCAGCGCATCAGCGACACTCGCGCCGCGCTCGAGCGGCAGGGCGAGCAGCTCGGTGATCGGATCACGGTGCTCGATTTCAAGCTCACGCAGAAGCTCGATGCGCTGTCGGCCGAGCACACCCAGCACAAGGCGCTGCTCGAGGACGTTCAGCGCGAGTTTCGCGTGCTCGCCGACACGTGCACCACGAACTCGCAGAATATCGAGAAAACGCGGGCTGCGCTCGAGCACCAGATCGAGCAGGTCGACCACCGGGTCATGGTGCTCGACGTCAAGGTCCACGAGCAGCTCGGCGGCTTGCAGGCGAAGCTCGAGGGACTGGAGATGAGGATGGACTCGAAGCTCGAGGGACTGGAGGCGAGGATGGACTCGAAGCTCGACGGGCTTGGCAAGGAGCTCTCGCGCATCGTGGCTCACCTTGGCCTCAACGGTGCAGCGCATCCGGCCAAGCGTCTATAGCCGTCTCTCCTCAAGGCAGCGCGAGCCGGCGTGAACGCCAGCGATGCGGGGCTGTCCAAGAACCTTGGGCTTTGAGCGTCGCCGGGGAGGCGCCATGAGGTACGCTCGTCCGCCGCGTATGGCTGACACGAATCAGGATACACGCCGCATTCAGCGCCTCGCTGTGTTTCAGGCTGAGGCCAAGATGTGCACGCGCTGTCGCGAACACGAGGGCCGAAACCTGCTCTTTGTCGATCCCAAGCACGGATGCGCGCAACCGATCCTTGCGCGATCACCAACGGCAGCGCTCGGGGTCCTCGTTGTCGGTGAGGCCCCAAACTACGCGGACTCATTTCATCCTGACAAAAGCTACCTGACCTATGATTCCGATACAGACCCTACCGGCACGTTCATGCGGACACTCTTGATCGATGAGGCAGGGTTGCAGGATCACGAAGTGACGAGTGTTCTTTTCGCGAACGCCGTCAATTGCCTCCCAGCGCGAAATCGAGAGCGTCATCCGGTGACAGTGCAGCAGATAGACCTCTGCAAGCCGTGGCTGGTTCGATTGCTGGAGGATGCCGAGATCAAGATCGTCGTGACGATGGGAGCCAAGCCCTTACGCGCACTCGATCGGATCGAACGCCACGGACTGACGCTCGCCATGGCCGCGGGCCGAGTACATGACTGGAACGGTCGTAAGCTGTTGCCGCTCTATCACGCTGGCTTGCTCGGCCGCATCTCACGAAACGAGGCACTACAACGCAAGGACATGCGAGCGTTGCGGCAGTACCTGGGCCGGTAGGGCTCCGTGCTGGTTCGGGAGCGAACGCTCACCACTGAGCTCGAGCGACAAAGCAAGCAGCTCGGTGATCAGGTCGCGCCCAGGCGAAGACCTGGCGCAGGAGGTCGGCGACGAAATAGGGGCACCCCACCGGCAACCGGCAACGGCAACGCGAGCGACTCGCAACTCTCCGCATCGGAGAAACATGCGCAATCAGCCGCGCATGCCAATGGCGTCCACGGCGCTGTCGCACGCGACCTCGCTCGCTCCACTCGTTACGAGCGCGAGCTCCCGCCCCTCGCCACGCGCGGCGCGCCCGCGCGACGGGGCCTCCGCGGCGAAGCGAGTGGGTCCGAACGGTCGTGCGAGCACCGACGGTGGGCGGGCGTGCGGGCACCGACCTCACTGCGGAGCAAAGTAGACTCCCGAGCGAGCGAGCCGCGGAGCGCCCCGAGCGCGATGGCAGCCGCGCGTCTCCACCCGAGCACCCACGCCCGCGCTCTCCTTCCCAGCCCGCCCGCCCGTCCGCCCGCCCGCCTGCCTGCCTGCCAGCCTGCCTGCTCGCCCGCCTGCCTACCCAGCCTCAGCTCAACCGAGCCCCGGCCCCAGCCGCGGCGCCCGCCACCGCGGCGCCCGCCACCGCGGCGCCCGCCACCGCGGTGCCTGCCACCGTCGCGTCCACGTCCGTGTCCATATCCGCGTCTGCGTCCGCGTCGAGCAGCCCGCCGGCGAGGGCCTCGATGATCGCGAGCCCGAGCTCGGCGTGGTCCTCGATGACGTCGAAGATGATCGAGCTCGTGATCTCGAGCGCGCGGACCGGCGACACGACCTCCACGGTCGCCGCGTGGCGGACCCCGGCGAGGCTCTCGAGGATGCCGATCGAGCTGCCGGGCCCGAGCAGGTACGGATCGCGATCGGCGCGCGTCGCGCGTACGTTGCCGTCGAGGATGATCCGCGCGTCGAGGGGCGGCTCGTCGCTCCGCGCCATGACCGCGCCGGCCGGCCAGGTCGTCTCCTTCGTCGCGTGCGCGAGCGCCGCGATCGCCTCGAGCGGGGCCGCGCGCCCGTGCGCCTCGGACGGCGGCCCGCACGACGGGATCGACGCGAACGGGATCTGCCGGCGGAGCACGATCATCCGCTCCACCAGGCCGAGCGGCGCCGCCATCGGCGCCGCCGCGGCGAGCGGGCGCCCGAGCGGCCCGGCCTCGCGCACCGCGAGCGTGCGGACGGCGAGCTCCCGGATCGTGATGAGGAGCAGCCCGAAGTTGTCCTCGAGCACCTCGCGCAGGTCCGGCGCGGTGAGCCGCAGCGTGCGGGTCTCGCCGACGGCGATCGCCGGCACCACGAGCGGGCGCCGCGCCAGGACCTCGAGCAAGCCGAACATCTTGTGCGCGCCGTACGTGGCCGCGCCGACGTCGATCCGGCCGCTCAGGATCAGGTGGACCGCGTCGAGCGTGGACGGCCGCGCGATCATCGCGCCGTCGGTGTGCCAGACCTCCACCACGTTCTCCGCGAGCATCGCGAGCTCGCCCAGCTCGGCGGAGGCGAACAGCGGGAAGCGGCGCAGCTCGAGCAGCCGGCGCAGCAGGATCGGGTCGTGGTCACGATCATGGTCAGACATCAGACATCGAGCCTCGTGATCGCCTGGTCGAAGGCGTGGACCTCGTACGGCGAGCCGCCGAGCGTGCGCAGCCGGACCAGCTCCGGCCGCAGCGCCACGAGCCGGCGCTCCGCGGCGTGGTGAGCGACGATGCAGCGCTGCATCGGGCTCGCGTCCGCCAGGAGCGCGGCGACGAAGTCCTCGTAGGTCGGGAACGGCCCCGGGGCGAGCGGGCCGAGCCGGGCGCGGCGCTCCTCGGGCGTCAGATCGTCGATCACGGTCAGGAGCGGCCGCCGCAGATCGAGCGGGATCAGGTGATCGATGATCTCGCGCGCGGCGCTGCTGCGCTCCTCGTCGTCGCTGAGGACCGCGTCGTGGACGCTGCGCAGGTCGGCGCGCGGGTACAGGATCGCGAGCGCGCGGAACGCCCGCTCGAGCGCGCTCCGGCGCCGCTCGTCGAGCAGCTCGACGAGCAGCTGCGAGCCGCTCGTCGACGCCGACGGCGACAGCCCGACGCACAGGTAGTCGAACAGCGTGGCGAACCGCGCCGCCACCTCGATCGCGCGCCGCGCGTACGCCCGCACGACGCCCGCGGCGACCGGCAGCGTCGGATCGTCCGCGCGCATCCGGCCGAGCGCGCGCAGGATCTTGTACTCGGTCGTCGGATCGTCCTCGCGCGGCAGCCGCGCGACCAGCGCCGCCGCGGCCGCCCGCGTGCGGAACAGGCTGATCGTCCGCGGCAGGTGCTGGCGAACCCCGAGCGGCGTCCCCGGATCCTCGAGCGCGGCGATCGCCCGCGTCAGCCCGCGCGTGCCCGCCGCGACGAAGACGCGCCGCAGCTCGCGCCGGGTGTGCGGATCGTGGAGCAAGAGCACGAGCCGCTCGAGGTTCGCGAGCACGGGGTGGCGCGCGTAGACGGCCAGGACCTCGCGCACGATGGCCGGCTCGCGGCGCAGGACGAGCGCCTGCAAGATGTGGCGGAAGCGCGGATCCGCGGCGTAGCCGATCGCGTGCGCGAGCGCGGCCTGCTCGGCGACCGTCCCCTTCGCCATCGCCTCGATCCCGGAGAGCACCCGCTCCTTGTGCGGCTCCTCGTCGATGAGGCCGACCAGCACCGCCGCGCGCACGCCGGGGTGCGGATCCTCGAGCGCCGCGATCAGCCGATCGCGGTGCCACCCGAAGCGGGTCGACGCGGCGAGCGCGTCGGCCCGGATCTCCGGATCTTCGTGATCGATCAGGTGGAGCAGCGGCCGCACGGCGTCGGGCGTGAGCTGCTTGCCGAGCAGCGCGAGCGCGCGGCGCACGACGCGCTGCCGCGGGTGATAGAGGACGAGCGCCGGGATCTTGCCGCCGCGGCGCGCGAGCAGATCGAGCGCCGCGAGGGCCTCGATCTCGTCGGGGCTCGCGAGCGCCTCGCCGAGCAGATCGAGCGCGTCGCGATCGAGGGCCGGCACGCGCACGTCGCGCCGGACCTGCGCGGCGCGCAGCATCTCGCGGAACTGCTCGACGTACCCGCGCCGGATCGCGAGCAAGACGACGAGCCACACCGCGCCGACGACCGTCGTCACGGCCGCGAGCGCGCGGGTGCCGTCGAGCGCGGCGATCCCGAACACGAGGAGCGCGGCGAGCGCCTGACCGCCGCGCTGCCCGACGGCGTCCGCGATCGGCTTGGCGCCGTCGCGCACCGGATCAGGCACCGGCAGGTACAGGATCTCGCTGCCGACGCGGTGCAGGCTGTGGCGGAGCCCGCCGTCGCCGAGCTTGAGGACGAGGATCGCGACCGTCGCGCCGGTCATCGCGAACCCGAACGCGCCGCCGACGACCAGGAGCGGCAGGATCACGAGCGCGCCGCCGACGCCGAGCTTCGCGAACAGGCGCGGCGCGATGGCGAGCTGGACGGCGAGCCCGACGACGTTGAGCACCGCGTAGACCTGGCCGAACGCGGTCGCCAGCTCCTCCGGCGGCAGCCGCTCGGCGAGCACGCGCTTGAACGCGAGGTCGCCGAGCGTGAGCGTGACCGTCGAGATCATCGCGAGCACGAGCAGGAGCCGGACGAACTTGCGCGCGCGCTGGAGGTGCATCGCGGCCTCGGGCGGCGCGGCGGGCGCCGCCTCGCCGGGCACCGGGTGCGGCGCGAGCCAGAGCGCCGCGACGGTGGCGATCCCGAACGCGGCGGCGCCGGCAGTGACGAGGTGGCGCGCCTCGACCACGCGGCCGAGCCCCGCCGCGAGCATCGAGCCGACCATCGCGCCGAGCACGCCGCCCGCGCCGATCACGGTGAACACGCGCTTGGCCTCGGCGAGCCGGAGGCTCCGATCGACGAGCGTCCAGAACGCCGGCACGACGAGCGTCGCGACGAGGCCGGTCCACACATAGAGCGCGAACACGATCCACGGCGTGCGCGAGATCGCCGCGGCGAGCACGGCGGTGCCGGCCACGGCGACGCCGAGGAACGCGAGCAGCGTGCGGCGCGGATCGACGAGGCGGGCCCACCGGCGGACCGCCGTGACGGCGACGAGCGCCGCCGCCGCGATCACCAGGTACGCCCACGCGAGCCGGTCGGGCCCGAGCTGCGCGAGGAACAGCGCGTCGCGCGCCGTCTCGAGCAGCGCGTGGGCGAGCATGATCGCGAACAGCACGGCCGCGGGCGCGAGCACGTCCGCCCGCGAGCCCCGGCTCCGCGCTCCGCGCCGCGCGCTCATGACCGGCCGGGGATCGGCGTGATCGGGCGCCCGACCACCGGGCGGGGGCGCGGCACCGCCGGCGCCGCGCGCACGTCGCGCGCATCGTCCTCGCCCGCCTCCGGCGCCTCGTCCTCGGGGCTCAGCTGGCGGTGGCGGCGCGCGATGCCGGCCGCGATCGCGAGCCACACGACGACGAGCCCCATGTTGACGAGCGCGAGCTGCCTCCCGCCGAGCCCGAGCTGGTGCACGCCCAGGCCGACGAGCACCGCCGACAGCGTGTCGCCGGCGCGGACGAAGAACGTGTCGATCGCGGCCTTCGCCTTGTACTTGACGGCGCGGCTCGTCGGCAGAAACAGCGCCTGGCGGACGGTGTTCTGCAGCGAGTAGTCGGTGCTGTTCTCCGCGAGCTTGCCGATGCGGACGAGCGCGATGCCGCCGGCCATCGCGATCGCGCCGTACACGCCGAACGCGATCACCGGCAGCACGAACAGCGCGCGGCGGACGCCGACCCGGCGGATCACGCGCGACACGAGGAACGCCTGGATGAGGAACGCGACCAGGTTCACCCACGAGAAGAAGTCGGCGTAGAACGCCTTGATGATCTCGCGCCGGTCGGCCTCGATCGCCGCCGCGCGCGCCGCGCCCGCGAGGTCTGCGTGGGCCGTGGCCGGCACCGCCGCCATCGCGTGATCGCGCACCGCGTTGGACAGGACGTACTCGCCGGTGGTGTTCACCAGGTTCAGGACGAGCAGCATCACGCCGATGAGGAGCAGATAACGGTCGCGGAGCACGAGCGCAAACCCGCCCTCGCCGGGGATCGGCGCCTCCGCCACGTGGTCGTCGCGCACATGGGCCCGCTGCACCCGCTCGATGACGTTGAACAGCGCGATGCAGCCGACGATCACTCCCGCCGCGATCAGCATCACGGTGAACGTGTCGGCGAGCGTCGCGATCCGCGGCCCGAAGATCGCGCCGAGCGAGCCGCCGGTCGCGATGATCGCGAACAGCCGCTTGCCCTGCTCCTCCGTATACAGATCGTTCGCATACGACCAGAACTGCGCGATCAGAAAGACGTTGACGAGCCCGATCCAGATGAAGAACGGGAGGCCCACGGGCACCCCCGCGCGGCCGAGCGCGTAGAACACGCCCAGGCACGCGATGACCACCGCGTACGACACGTTGATCAGCCGGATCCGGCGGACGCGGCTCGCGAGCCGGCTGTAGGCCGGGACGATGCCGACGAACAGGAGCGCCATCGCGCCGTTCGCGTACGTCTTGAGCTCGTCGCCGCCGAGCCCGAACGTGCCGCTGGCGAGAATCAGGCCCTCGCGCGCCGTCTTCATGAGGTAGTAGCTCGTCAGGATCAGAAACACGCAGAGGAGCATCAGCAGCGCGACGGGGCCCTCGCCGGGCGCAACCTTGCTGAACGGGCGGAGCACGCGATCGAGCAAAGAAGCGCGAGGAGCGCGAGAAGCGCGAGGAGCGCGAGGCGCGCGAGGCGCGCGAGGCGAGGCTGGCATGGTTTCCCCGAAGGGAGTGCAACGCCGGTGCCCGGGGAAATTCCGTGCGGCCGCGCCACGCCGCGCGAACGCGCCCGATGCGAGGCGTCCCTACGCGCCGCTGCGAAGACCCCGCAGCGCGCGGGCTAACTTGGCGCGCTCGCGCGATCCGCGCGCGCCGCCGACTCCTCGTCGGTGCGAGGTCCTCGGAGCGATTTCGTGCGCGTGAGCCACGACGTGCACTTTCGCTCGTCATGAATCAGTCCGGTGCTACACACGCAAGCGGGACTCATGACCGCTTCAGGGCGCGGACATGAGAGGAGGGCCTCGCAGCGGGCGGCAGTGATCTGCTCTGTGCTCGGAAACCCCAGGAGATCGGACATGAAGCACCTGTCGCTCGCGCGCTCGCTCGTCATGGTCGGCTCGGCCGCCTCGCTCGCCGGCTGCTACACGAACCAGGGCGGCAACGTCAGCTCGTCGAAGATGGGCGACATCTCGAACCCCGCCACGACCGGCTCGCCGGTCGACGAGCTGCGCGAGGCGTGCGGCGGCAGCGACGCGATGACCGCGGCCGGCGAGGCCGTGATCCGGCGCAAGCCGTACCTCCAGCGCGTCACGCAGACGTCGATCACCGTCGGCTGGGTCTCGGCCGCCACGGACGGCGAGCACGTCGTCGTGACGACGCCGAACCAGCTGCCGGCGGCCAGCGTGCCCGGCGAGCGCGAGTCGGTCATCGTGCGCAACTCCGGCGAGAGCCAGAAGTGGGCCACGATCGACAACCTCCAGCCCGGCAGCATCTACTGCTACGCGATCGTCGACGGCACCACCGCCTTGTCCGAGCGGATCGGCTTCCGCACCGCGCCGGCCGCGGACAGCCCTGCTCCGGTCCGCTTCCTCGCGTTCGGCGACTCGGGCGGCGGCGGCGTCGATCAGCGCATGCTCGCCGAGCAGATGTACGGCTACTCGTACGACCTGATCGTTCACACCGGCGACATCGCGTACGACAGCGGCACGATCGGCGAGTTCGAGGACACCGTGTTCAAGATGTACTCGCCGCTGTTCCGCCACGTCCCGTTCTTCCCGGCGTCGGGTAACCACGAGTACAAGACGATGCAGGGCGCGCCGTTCCGCGCCGTGTTCTCGCTTCCCGGCGCCAGCGGCGAGCGCTGGTACTCGTACGACTGGGGCCGCGTCCACTTCGCCGCGCTCGACACCGAGGCTGACTACCAGACGCAGGCCAAGTGGCTCGACGCGGACCTCGCGGCCACGGCGCGGCCGTGGAAGATCGTCTACTTCCACAAGCCGCCGTACTCGTCCGGCGAGCACGGCTCGGACACGTCGCTGCGCAAGGCGCTCGAGCCGATCTTCCAGAAGCACCACGTGCAGCTCGTGCTCGCGGGGCACGATCACAACTACGAGCGCATGACCCCGCAGAAGGGCGTCCAGCACATCGTGACCGGCGGCGGCGGCGTGGGCACGCGCCCAGTGGGAGTGTCGAGCTTCACCGCGTTCTCCGAGGACGTCATCCACTTCGTCTACGTCGACGTCCGCACCGACGAGGCGATCGTGCACGCGGTCGACGCGAACGGCCTCGAGTTCGACTCGGTCGTCGTCCCGCGCTGAGCGCTCAGCGCTCCGCCGCCTGCTCGATCGCCTGCGCGATCGCCTGCGCGGCGCCGTCGTCCAGGCCGCCATCAGCGACGACCTCGGGCGCCTCCGGCGGCTCGTACGCAGCGCCGAGGCCCGGCAGCTCCGGCGCCTCGCCCCGGCGGGCGCTCGCGTACAGGCCCTTGGTGTCGCGCGCCTCGCACGCAGCGAGCGGCGTCGTCACCCAGACCTCGACGAAGCGGGGGGCCGCGGCGCGCGCGGCCGCGCGGTACCCGCGGCGCGGCGCGGTGGCGGCGACGAGCACGGCGTGCCCCTGGCGCGCGAGCAGGCCGGCGAGGCTGGCGAGCAGGCCGTAGAACGCGTCGCGATCGCCGGCGCCGTAGCCGCCGGCGCCGATCGCGGCGCGCACCTCGTCGCTGTCGAGCAGGACGCACGCGCGGCGCGGCGCGAGCCGGTCCTGCACCCGGCGCGCGAGCGTCGACTTGCCGGACTGCGGCAGCCCGGTGAGCCAGACGACGATGCCGGGGCTGGCGCTCACGAGAACAGCTCGTCGGCCCAGCCCGGCTCGAAGTGCGCGGCGTCGAGCGCGGCCTCGATGAAGCCGAGCAGCGCATGGCGCCCGCCCTCGCTGAGCGCCGGGTAGAAGCGCGGGTTGCACACGACGAGCGCCCGCCACGCGAGGAACGGCGGGACGCACGCGAGGAGCGACGCGTCGCTCCGCTCGCTCGCGTACGTGCGCCACAGCTCGCGCCACAGCGGCGCGAGCCCGCGCCGCCACGCGGCGGGCGCGTCGATCGCGAACAGGAGGTAGTTGATCGCCAGCGCCGTCAGGTCGTCGGCGGCGTCGCCCTGCGTGCCGCGGCTCGCGTCGAGCAGCGTGAGCTGCCCCCCCTCACCGAACACGATGTTGAACGGGTGGAAGTCGCCGTGCGTGCGCACGAGGCGGCCCTCGCGGGCGCGCAGCCGCCACCGCCACTCGACGCACCGCCGCTCGATCGCGGCGAGCCGCTCGGCCGGCGCGCCGGGCACGTCCGGCGGATAGCCGTCGATGATGCCGAAGATGCCCTCGCCGTGGCCGATCAGATCGCGGATCGCGCGGCGGTAGCCTGCCGGATCGTCGATCGGCGTGTGCAGCCGCGCGAGGTACCGCGCGAGCGCGCCGACCCGCGCGACGTCCTGGTCGGTCGCGGCGCCCGTGCGCGCGACCCGCCGCAGGTCCTCGGCGTAGATGGTGCCGCGCACGAACGTCGTCAGGAGGTACGGCTCGACGCCGTCGCGCAGCGAGATCGGCGCGCCGCTCCCATCGATCATGCCGACGTCGATCGGCGCGACGTGCTCGGGCACGCGCGAGAAGTCGTCGAAGGCGAGCAGGAGGTTCGCCGCGCGATCGGAGCGCCGCGCGTGGCCGAACTCGTCCGCCGTCGCCACGCGGAAGACGATCTCCTGGACGTCGTCGCCGCGGCTCAGCACGATCCGGACCGGGCGGCCGTAGCCCGCGGCCTTTAGCGTCTTGCTGCTCGTTTTGCCGGTGTCGGGCGCCAGCGGCTCGATCGCCGTGATCTCGTGCTCCGGGTACAGGCGCGCGAGGTGCTCGCGGAGGCGCGGCGGGAGCTCGAAGGTGCGATCGAGATCGGGCACCCCGATCCCGGCTGCAGCGACCATGCCCGCGGCAGGCGCGCCCGCGCGCCGCGGAGCGCGAAGGCTCCTCGCAGCACCTGCGCGACCTGGCTCGGATCCCGCAAGCAATGCGCACAACGCCCCTCCACTCCCGCTGGTAACCATTGGCACCGGGCATGCTTTGGCCACGGGCGGGAGGGTCACGTGCAGACGACAGAACCACGACACCACTCGCCCAGCGCGCTCCTGGTCTGCGCTGAGTGGGCGATTGCACACGGAGATGCAGATGGCCTGGCGCACGCGGCCCGCGAGCTCGGCGAATGCGTCGGCGGCGGTGTGGGCGAGCGGCTGCGCGCGCTGTCGCGTTTATGCATGGCGGACTACGACGAGGCCGCGCAGCGCTGGCCCGCGCTCCAGGACGACGTGCGGGCCGAGCTGGCCTCGCACAACTGATCCGGCCGCCGCTTCCGGCCGCCGCTTCCGGCCGCCGCGAGGCCCGCTCCTCGCTGGGCGCCCGTCAGGCAGCTTCGCGCCGCAGGATCTCGGCGAGCGCGCGCAGCGCATCGATGGTCGTGAAGATACCGACGAGGCTACCGTCCGCGTCGAGCACGACGGCGGAGCCGATCTTGGCGCTGACCATCCGGTCCACGACGTCCGGCAGCTCGTCGCGCGCCGACGCGACATAGACGTCGGGCGACATCGCGTCCTCGACGGCGACATCGTCCGGCGACACGCCGGGCAAGGTCTCGAGCAGGTGCAGGTCGTAGAGGCTGACGATCCCGACGACGCGCCCGCCGTCCATCACCGGCAGGTGACGGATCTGGTGCTGGCGCATCACGCGGTGCGCCTCAGCCATCGTCGCGCTCCGCGCGATCGTCTGCGGGTTGCGGGTCATGTAACGCGCCAGCATCGGCATCAGCATGATCGGTGACCTCCCGCGGCAGCCCGGGGGAGCGGCCGCTCGATGTGTAACGGCTCCAGCCCGAACCGGACCGCGAGCACCGGGCACGGCGCGCGTCGCACGATGTCCTCGGCCACGCTGCCGAGCACGAGCCGCGAGATCCCGCGGCGGCCGTGCGTGCCCATCACGATCAGATCCGCGCAGATCCGCGCCGCCGTGCTCAGGATCAGGTCGCGCGGGTCCGCGGCCTCGACGGTGGGTGGCCCGAACCGGACCCGCCGGTACCGCGCCGCGAGCCGCGCGAGGGCCTGCACGTGCTCGACCGTGAGCTCGCGGATCATCCTCTGGCTCAGCGGCAGCTCGCCGACCGGACCGAGCGCGCTGACGAAGTGGACCACCGACCCCAGCGCTCCCGCGAGCTCGCACGCGTAGTCGAGCGCCTCTTCCGAGTCGGGGCTGAAGTCGATCGGGACGAGGATGTGCTTCGGGAGCATGCGCTACACAGCTTCACGAACCGCGCCACCCGGCGCGCGAGGCGGTCTCCACGAAACGCGCACGGCCTGCGCGGCGATGCAGCGCCGCGCCTGGCCACGACCTTGCAGCACCGGCGGCCATGAGCTTCCACAAGATCCTCTGCCCGACTGACTTCTCCGAGGGCTCCCGCCTGGCGCTGCGCCTCGCGCTCGAAAAGCTCGGAACCGACTCGCAGCTCGTGATCGTCCACGTGTGGCAGGCACCGTACGTTTACGGCCCCGACGCAGGCGTCCCGGGCCGCGTCATGACGGAGACGAAGGCCCTCGCCGAGGTCGAGCTCGCGCGGGCGAAGACCCAGGTCGAGGGGCTCGGCGCCCGGCGGGTGTCGACGGTCCTCGCCACCGGCGCCCCGTGGCACGAGATCGTCGAGCTCGCGCGGCGCGACCGGGAGATCGATCTCATCGTCATGGGCACCCACGGTTACACCGGCCTCACTCACGTGCTCCTCGGATCCGTCGCGGAGAAGGTGGTCCGCCACGCGCCCTGCCCCGTCCTGGCCATGCGCGTCCGCGAGTGATACCGGCGCTTGCTCCGGCGGGCGCTTCCGCTCGCCGGCCCCTGATGGTACTTGTCATAAGGTGGCGCAAGTCGAGCCGGGTACGGTGCTCGTCGTCGACGACAATGCCGAGAACCGTGCGCTCGCCCAGGCCACCCTCGAGGATGAGGGCTACACCGTCCGCCTCGCGACCTCGGGCGCCGAGGCGCTGGCCGCCTTCGAGCGCGAGCACGTCGACTGCATCCTCCTCGACATCCGCATGCCCGGGATGGACGGCATCGAGGCCTGCCGCCGGCTGCGCGCGCTGCCCGCGGGCAGCGACGTGCCGATCCTGTTTCTGACCGCGCAGCGCGACGTCGACACGTTCGATCGGGCGCGCGAGGCCGGCGGCGACGACTACCTGACGAAGCCCGTCCGGCCGAGCGAGCTGATCGCCCGCGTCGGCGCCGCGGCGAAGCTGCGCCGGATGGCGCTCGAGCGCCGCGAGCTCTACGACGTCGTGCGCACGCAGCGCGACGACCTCATGCGGCTGCAGCTCCAGAAGGAGCAGCTCGTCGCGTTCCTCGTCCACGACCTGAAGAACCCGGTCAACGCGATCGAGCTGCAGGCCCAGCGGATCTCCCGCGATCCGGGCGTCACCGCGCGATCGCGCGACGCGGCGGCGCGGGTCCAGATGGAGACCCGCGCGCTCCTGCGCATGATCACGAACCTGCTCGATCTCAGCAAGGCCGACGAGGGCGGCCTCGCGCCGGTGCGCCGGCCGATCTCGCTCGCCGAGCTCCTGGCCGAGGTCGAGACCGCGATGCTCCCGCGCGCCCGCGAGGCGCTGATCACGCTGTCGGCGAGCGCGGCCGGCGTGGCGCTGGTCGCCGACCGCGATCTGCTCCTGCGCACGATCGAGAACCTGGTCGACAACGCGATCCGCTACGCGCCCGAGAACACCGCGGTCTCGATGACGGCGCGCTCGGACGGGAGCGGCGTCGAGATCCGGGTCGCGGACGCGGGGCCCGGCGTGCCGCAGGAGCTGCACGCCCGGGTGTTCGAGCGCTTCGCGCAGGCCGAGGACGGCCGCGCGCGCACGAGCCGGGGCCTGGGCCTCGCGTTCTGCAAGCTCGCCGTCGAGGCGCACGGCGGCCGCATCTGGATCGAGGACGGCACGCCCGGCGCCATCTTCTGCCTCCGGATCCCCCACCATGGCTGAGCCGCCGAGATTCGACTTCCGCGACCTCGTCGACGCCGCTCCCGACGGGATGATCGTGTGCGACCGCGCGGGCACGCTCACGCTCGTCAACGTGCAGGCCGAGCAGATGTTCGGCTACTCGCGCGACGAGCTGATCGGCAAGCCGATCGAGGTGCTGATCCCCGAGCGGCTGCGCGCGCGCCACCCGCACCACATCGCCGGCTACATGAACGCGCCGCGCACGCGGCCGATGGGCAGCGGGCTCGAGCTCCTGGGCCGCCGCCGCGACGGCACGGAGTTCCCCGTCGAGATCAGCCTGTCGCCGATCCAGTCCGCCCAGGGCCAGATGATCGCCGCGGCGATCCGCGACGTCACCGATCGCAAGCGGATCGAGGACGAGGCGCGCCGCGCGAACGCCTACCTGCTGTCGGCCGTCGACAGCATCCAGGACGCGTTCTCGCTCTACGACGAGGAGGACCGGATCGTCCTCGTCAACAGCGCGTTCCGCCAGCTCCTCGGCCCGGCGATCCGCGGCCCGATCGTCGGCCGCAAGTTCGAGGATCTGCTCGACGAGATCTTCGCGGCCGGGCTGCTCGATCCCGGCGATCCGGCCGCGCTCCGCGCGCGGTGGCTCGCGTACCACCGCCTGCCCGAGGGCGCGCTCGAGCTGCGGACCCGCGGCGGCCACGCGCTGCGCGCGATCGAGCGCCCGACAGCGGAGCACGGCACCGTGTCGCTGATCGTCGACGTCAGCGAGGACCGGCGGCGCGCCGACGAGCTCCGCCGCGCGCGGGAGGCCGCCGAGACCGCCAGCGCCGCGAAGAGCGAGTTCCTCGCGTCGATGAGCCACGAGCTGCGCACGCCGCTCAACGCGGTCCTGGGCTTCGCGCAGCTCCTCCAGCGCGATCGCAAGCAGCCGCTCTCGGATCGCCAGCGCGACCGGATCGATTACGTCGTCCGCGGCGGCGAGCACCTCCTCCGCCTCATCGACGAGGTCCTCGATCTGTCGCGGATCGAGGCCGGCGGCGTCACGATCTCCGCCGAGTCGGTCGGCGTGCGCGAGCTGATCGCCGAGGTCGTCGCCACGCTCGATCCGGTGGCCGGCCGGGCCGGCGTCGCGATCGCGATCGCGCAGGTCCCGGCGGACCTGCCGTCGGTCGTCGCGGATCGGACGCGGCTCGCGCAGATCCTCATGAACTTCGGCTCCAACGCGATCAAGTACAACCGCGCCGGCGGGCACGTCACGTTCGCCGTGACGCGCGTCGAGGGCTGCGTGCGGATCGCCGTCACCGACGATGGCCTCGGCATCCCCGCCGACAAGCACGCGCGGATCTTCGAGCCGTTCCACCGCGCCGGGCAGGAGACCGGGCCGATCGAGGGCACCGGGATCGGGCTCGCGATCAGCAAGCGGCTCGCCGAGCTGATGAAGGGCGCGGTCGGCTTCCAGAGCGAGGCCGGCGCGGGCTCGACGTTCTGGGTCGAGCTCCCGTCCGTGGCCGGCGCGGCCGCCGAGGTCCCAGCGCCGGGCGTGGCCGACCTCGCGAGCTCGCCGCTCGCCGCGCCCGGGCGGGTGCGCAAGGTCATCTACATCGAGGACAACCCGTCGAACATCGTGTTCATGCGCGAGCTGATGGAAGATCTGCAGAGCGTGGAGCTCGTGACGGCGCCCAACGCAGAGCTCGGGATCGAGCTCGTGCGCGCGCACCTGCCGGCGCTCGTCATCCTCGACATCAACCTCCCGGGCATGAGCGGATTCGACGCGGTGCGCAGGCTCAAGGAGTGGCCCGAGACCCGGGACATCCCCGTGATCGCGCTCAGCGCCGCCGCGCTGCCCCGTGACACGGCTCGCGCGACCGAGGCCGGCTTTCACCGTTACCTCACCAAGCCGGTGCAGGTCGACGAGCTGACGGCGGTCCTCGAGGAGCTCCTCGCACGGCCTCAGGGATCGCTGCGAGATCCTGGCACCTGACGTGCACACCTCCTGCAATCAGGAGGTCGCCATGACTCACTCACATCCTGTCCAGGTCGTCGTCGCTTTCGACTTTTCCCCCAGCGCCGAGTACGCGCTGACCCGCGCCGTCGACGTGGCCGCCCGGGCGCCTCAGCACGTCTTGCACGTCATCGCCGTCCTCGACGAGCGCGCCGGTGTGCTGCGCGGCATCAGCTACCGCGACGCCGATCACGTCCAGGAGCTCGTACGCGAGCGCGTGAGCGCGGCGTTCACTGGGCGCTCGACCGCCTCGGAGGTCCAGTTCTTCGTCCACGCCCGGATCGGCCGGCCCGCCGACGAGATCCTGCAGCTCGCCCGCGAGGTCGGTGCCGACCTGATCTTCATCGGTTCGCACGGCAAGGTCGGCCTCGAGCGCCTGCTCCTCGGCTCGACGTGCGAGCACGTTGTGCGCGAGGCGCACTGCCCCGTCATGGTCGCGCGGCAAAAGACGTACAAGGACGTCGAGCTGCTCCCGGTGTTCCCGTACGAGCACGAGCGGCAGCCGCACCCGGAGCCGCACCGCTACTCGTACGTCGAGAACCGCGTGCTCATGCGGCCGTCGGACTGGCCGATCTCGTAGGTCCCCAGAGTGTCGAGCAGATCGCTGGTCGTGATGATGCCGACCAGCGCCGTGCCGGAGACGACCGGGAAGCTCCCGACCCCGAGCCCGCGGAGCAGCTCGGCGGCCTGATGCACGCTCAGCTCCGGATCGAGGACGATCGGATCGGGCGTCATCAGGTCTCGCACCAT
This sequence comes from Kofleriaceae bacterium, assembly GCA_035558535.1. Taxonomy (GTDB): domain Bacteria; phylum Myxococcota_A; class Polyangia; order Haliangiales; family Haliangiaceae; genus JABFXX01. The sequence goes on along the minus strand of DATMCI010000153.1, from coordinate 29,578 downwards.
CCTGTGATGGCGGAGCGACGCGCCGTGGCGCCCGCCCAGGTCGCGCTCCGACAGGAGCCCGATGACCTGCTCACGGTCGTCGACGACCACGAGGTGGCGAACGTGGAGCTGCTCCATGCAGCGCCAGGCGGTCTCGGCATCGAGCTCCGGTCCGGCGACGTGCACGCGACGCGACATCAGGTCGGCGATCTTCATGAAGCGCGGGGCTTCAAGATTCGCGCCGCGCCCCGAACATGGCGTCGAGATCGAGGTCGAGCCGCACGTCGTCTCCGACGCTCAGCACGCCGCTCCTCGCGATCAAAGACACCGAGGACACGTTCGCCTCGTCGCGCGGCGCCTGCGCCTGCGCATCTCCCGGCTCGCGTGGCTCGCGCTCCGAGCGCGCCCGGCGATCGAGCAGCGCGGCGCAGCGCCGGGTGCACGCGAGCTCGCAGCCCGGCAGGAAGCGCGAGCACCGGGTGACCAGGATCCCGAGCGGGTGGTAATCGAGCTCCAGCACCTCGAGGTGCGCTGTCTCGGGACAGGTCACGCGCTTGAATGGCATTGGGTGGCGTCCTCCTCTGGCTGACAGCCAATGCATGAGGTGCGCCGCGGATCCGCCGGGCGGATCGGCGCAACGGCTGCGTTCGGCCCCGCCCCCGCGCAGGGAATGCGCGGTTCCGGCCGCTCGACGCGCCCGCCCCCCCGCGCCGCGCGGAGCCCGGGTGGCGACTCGTCGGATGAACCGGTGCGGCGGGGCCTCGGTGCGGCGAGCCGTCGCGCATCAGGGCGCATCAGGGCGCGTTCTGCGGCGACGACGGCGGCGGCGGCGGCGGCGGCGGCGGAAGCGGCGCCGGCCGGTGCTTCGTCCGGATCTCGCGGAACCGCCGATCGAAGTCCTCGCGCTGCGCCTCGCCCATCAGGCGGAAGCACTCGCCGATCTGCGAGATCGCGGTCGTCTCCGCGTAGCAGACGAGGCTCTCCTCGGCCCACACCGTCTCGTGGCAGCTCTCGACGGCCGACACCTCGAACTCGTCGAGCATCGCCGCGGTGAACCCGGTGTTCACGCTGTCCTCCCGCGCGACGTCGAAGATGTGGCCGACCACCTGCGCGCAGCGATCGCTGGTGCCGCGGCGGACGTGGATGCCCGTGCCCGGCCACCGCGGCGCGGGCGCCGGTGCCAGAGTCGTGATCGAAGGCGGCGGCGTGGTCGGCGCGGACGGCGCGCGATCGCTCCAGCACCCGGCCCCGAGCGCCGTCAGCACCAGCCAGCTCCGCATCCCGTGGATTGTAGGGGCAGGCGCGCCGAGGACCTAGCGCGGCCGCCGGCCGAGCTTGATCGGCGCGGACGGCTGCGGATCCGGCCGTGCAATCGCGAGCTTGGCAGGCGGGTCCTCGCACTCCGAGCCGCGGTCGTGCGTGATCTGCGGCCGGAGCGCGAGCGTGTGCTCGATCCAGACGCGGCGGACTTCGGGATCGACGTCGTGATCGGCGAGCGTCTCGCGCAGGATCTGGAGCCGGCGCTCGAACTGGCCGCCGAAGATCGTGTGCTTGCCGTGGGCCGTGCGCATCGGCATGCCGCGGTAGACGATGCCCGGCGCGCCGAGGAGCTTCGCCGTCAGCTCGTACTCGCGCTCGATCAGGTGCGCGCGATCTTTGCCCGCGAACAGAAAGCCGATCATCACGTCGGCGAACACGCGGCCGTAGAAGTCGGCCAGCACCGCGCGCAGCTTCGCCTCGCCGATCTTCGCGAACAGCGCCGGGCCGCGGGCCACCGGCTCGTCGGTCGGCGCCGCGTCGCTCATGCCGGCGCGACCTCCACCGGCTGGCCCGAGAGCGCGCTCGTGCCCGACAGCTCGTCGATCCCCGCCGGATCGACGATGTCGTTGACGCTCGCGCCCGGCGTCTGGGCCGCGACGCGCAGCCGCGCGCCCTGCCGGCCGTGGCCCCAGCCGTGCGGCACGCTGACGACGCCGCGCATGACGTCGTCGGTGACCTCGACGGGCAGCTCGATCGCGCCCGCCCGCGTCGACACGCGCGCGCGGCCGCCATCGACGAGCGCGCGCGCCGCCGCGTCCTCGGGGTGAATGAGCAGCGTGCAGCGCGGCGGGCCCTTCACGAGCCGCTCGCTGTTGTGCATCCACGAGTTGTTGCTGCGCAGGTGCCGCCGCCCGATCAGGACGAGCCCGCCGTCCGACGGCCGCGCCCACCGCCGCTCGAGGCGCGGCAGATCCGCGACGAGCACCGGCGGCGCGAGCTGGACAGCGCGATTTGGCGTCTCGAGGCGGTCCGGCAGCCGCGGCTCGAGCGGGCCCAGATCGAGCCCGTGCACCGCGGCGCGCACCTTGCCGAGCGAGAGCCGGTGCGGCCCCGCGCGCAGCGCCAGATCGAGGATCGCCTCCGGCCCGAGCCGGCCCAGCCCCCGCTCGACGAGCCGCGCCAGCGGCCCCAGGTGCCGCGGCGGGCCGAGCCGCGTCCACAGCGCGAGGCAGATCTCCCAGTCGTGGCGCTCGCCGGCAGCGCGCTCGAACAGGGGCGGCGAGTACTTCGCGACGTTGCGCACCGCGAACGCGTTCAGCGCGAGGTCGTAGTGCGCGCGCTCGAGCGACGACGTCGGCGGCAGGATCACGTTCGCGAAGCGCGTCGTCTCGTTCAGGTACGGATCGATCGAGACCATGAAGTCGAGCGTGCCGAGCGCGCGCTCGAGGCGCGGCCCGCCCGGCGCCGACAGGACCGGGTTGCCCGCGCTCGTGATGAGCGCGCGGATCTGCCCCTCGCCCGGCGTCTCGATCTCCTCCGCCAGCGCCGCCACCGGCAGCTCGCCGCCGAACTCCGGCTTGCCGCTGACGCGGCTCTTCCAGCGCGCAAAGCCGCTCTTGATCCCGAGAAGCGGCGCGACCGGCACCAGATCGACTGCCGGTGTCGTGAACATGAGGCCGCCCGGCTCGTCGAGGTGCCCAGTGAGCGCGTTCACCGCGTAGCACAGCCACGCCGCCAGCCCGCCGAACTCCTGCGTGCAGACGCCGATCCGGCCGTACAGCACGGCGCGCTTCGTCTCCGCCAGCGCGCGCGCGAGCTCGCGGATGTCCTCGGCCGCGATGCCGGTGATCGCCGCCGCGCGCTCCGGCGGGAACGCCGCCGCCGCGGCGCGCAGCTCCTCGATGCCCACGAGCGGCACGCGGCCCGGGCGCGGCGCGAGGCCCGCGTCGAAGAGCGCGTGGATCATCGCGAGCAGGAGGACCGCGTCGGTGCCCGGCCGCAGGAACAGGTGGCGATCGGCGCGCGCTGCCGTCTCGGTGCGCCGCGGATCGATCACGATCACGCGGCCGCCGCGATCGCGGATCGCCTTGAGCCGCGCGCGCACGTCCGGAGCCGTCATGAGGCTGCCGTTCGACGCGAGCGGGTTCGCGCCGAGGCAGATGAACAGGTCGCTGCGCTCGATGTCCGGCACCGGCATGAGGAGCTGGTTGCCGAACATCTGGAACGCCGCGAGCATGTGCGGCAGCTGATCGAGCGACGTCGCCGAGTACTGGTTGCGCGTGCCGAGCGTGCGGAGCAGGAGCTGGCCGAACGTGAGCAGCCCGAGGTTGTGCGCCGTCGGGTTGCCCTGGTACACGCCGATCGCGTCGCGCCCGTGCTGCGCGCGGATCTCGCGCAGCCGGGAGGCGACCAGATCGTACGCCTCGTCCCAGCCGATCGGGCGAAAGTCCTGCCCCTCGCGCAGCATCGGCTGGCGCAGCCGGTCCGGATCGTCGTGCAGATCGGCGAGCGCCGTCGCCTTCGGGCAGATGTAGCCGCGGCTGAACGGGTCGTCATCATCGCCGCGGATGTCCGTCACGCGGTTGCCCTCGACCGTGATCGCCACGCCGCAGCCCGCCTCGCACAGCGTGCAGCTGCGGTAGTGCGTCGTCGCTGTCGTCGTCGCTGTCGTCGTCGCCGTCGTCGCCGTTGTCATCGGGGCCCACCTTACCGCGACGCTCGCCGCGCCGCCTCCTGTATGCTCGCCTCGAACCGATGGAGCCAGTCGCAGTCCCTTCGCCAGGCGAATCCGGGTCGCCGATGTCCGTCGCAGAGCTGCTCGCGCTGCACCCGTGGCCCGCGCCGTGGGGGAGCGAGAAGAAGAGCGAGAAGAAGATCGAGAAGCTGTGGATCCACGACCTGCCGGGGACGCCCGAGTCGCTGTGGCCGTTCCTGTCGGACACGTCGCGGATGAACCGCGCGCTCGGCACCGCGGAGATGACGTTCGTCGAGCGGGAGGGCAAGCGCTTCGGCACGGCGAAGCCCGGCGGCGTGCGCCACGAGTGGCTCGAGGTGCCGTGGAACTGGGTCGCGAACCAGTGGCTGACGTCTCTGCGCGTCTACGAGCGCGGCTTCTTCAAGGCCGTCTGGGCGATCCACCGCCTCGAGCGGATCCCGACCGGCACGCGCGTCTACCTCTATTACGGCGCCGTCGCGCGCAACGCGATCTATGCCGCGGCGATCCGGCTCGGGTTCCCGTCGCTCGAGCGCGCGTACAGGCGCGTCCTGCCGGCGCTCGCCGCGCAGCTCGATCGGCCGCGGCCGGAGATCCTCGTCCTGCCGCCCGGGCCGCTCGCCGAGGGGGCGGAGCAGCGGCTCGGCACGCAGCAGGCGGCGCTCATCGCGCGCGGGCTGCCGCGCGCGTGCGTCGACACGCTGTTCGACTGGATCCGCACCGGCGACGATCAGGATCTGCACCGGATCCAGATCCGCGAGCGCGCGCGGGTGTGGAAGCTCCCCGAGCAGGACCTCCTGCGCGTCGCGCTGCACGCCACGCGCGCCGGCATCTTGAACCTGTCGTGGGACACCGTGTGCCCGCACTGCCGCGGCGTGCGCGACGAGAACCCGGCGCTCGCCGAGCTCGCCGCCGAGTCACGCTGCGAGGTCTGCGAGGTGGACTTCACCACCGACAGCGAGCAGTCCGTCGAGGTGACGTTCCGCGTGCACCCGTCGATCCGCGAGGTGCCCGATCAGCTCTACTGCAGCGCCGAGCCCGCGAAGAAGGACCACATCCGCGTGCAGTGGACGGTCCCGGCCGGCGGCAGCGTGAAGGTGGAGCCGCACCTGGCGCCCGGCCGCTACCGGATGTGGCGCGAGCGCGAGGGCGGCTGGTACCTCGACGTCGACGAGGAGGGCGCGCCCACCGTGCGCTGGGAGCCGCACCCCGCGGGCACCGTCGTCAAGGCGTCGCCGGCGACGGCGCTCGAGCTCGCCAACGAGGCCGCCGAGCCCCGGCTGTTCCGGATCGAGGACGCCAAGTGGAGTGATCACGCCCTCCGCGCCGGCCAGCTGCTCAGCTTCCAGGACTTCCGCGACCTGTTCTCCGAGGAGTACATCTCCGCGGACGTGCGGCTCGGCGTCGGCGAGCAGACGCTCCTGTTCACGGACGTCGTCGGCTCGACCGCGTTCTACGCGAGCCGCGGCGATCCCGCCGCCTTCATCGAGATCAAGCGCCACTTCGACGAGGTCTTCGCGATCGTGACCGCGCACCGCGGCGCCGTCGTGAAGACGATCGGCGATGCCGTCATGGCGACGTTCGTCGACCCGCTCGAGGCCGTGCGCGCCTCGCGCAAGATCCACGAGGCGTTCCACCCGGCGCGGGCCGACACGCCGATCCGGCTGCGCATCTCGCTCAACACCGGCCCGTGCATCGCCGTGCGCCTGAACGCGAACGCCGACTTCTTCGGCGGGACCGTGAACGTCGCCGCCAAGCTGCAGGCGCTCGCCGAGGGCTACCAGATCGCGATGAGCGAGGCGACGTACCGGGCGCCCGGCGTCGCCGAGTACCTGGCCGCCGAGGGCGCCGATCTCGACGAGCTCGAGTACACGTCGAAGGCGCTGCCCGCCCCCGTCCAGGTGCGCCGCTGGTCCGTCTTCCGCGAGTGAGGCGCCAGCAGGATCACGCCGCGAGAACAAACCCTGGAGAACCTGACCAGCGACCGTGGTACATATTGACTCGGACTCAGGCTTGGAAGGGAGCGCGGCACATGGGGGGCGGATTCGAGAAAAAGCCTGGAGGCAGCAGTCTCGTCGACGGGCTCTCCTCTGCTGGTGGTGCTGAAGCGCTCGGCCCTGGCAAGCGAACCCTGACGGAACAGCTCCCCAGCGCCGGCCCGGTCATGCGCAAGGCAGGCGCACCGCCCACGGCAGACAACGCGCCGGCGCAACTCCGAGCCAGCGGTGACGCTGCTCCGTCGGCGAACATGCACGGAGTGGCCCAGAGTGGCTTGCAAGGGAGCGCGCAGGCCCTGCCCCACCTCGACCTGATCCAGCGGTCCTTCGGCACGCATGACGTGAGCGGCATCCGCGCGTTCGTAGGCGGACCGGCGGCCGACGCATCTCGAGCGATGGGCGCGCAGGCCTACGCTACCGGGAGTGCGACCGCGTTCGCTGCGACTCCCGATCTTCACACCGCAGCGCACGAAGCTGCGCACGTCGTCCAGCAGCGCGCCGGGGTGCAGCTCAGCGGTGGCGTTGGGCAAGAAGGCGACGCGTACGAGCAGCACGCCGACGCGGTGGCGGATCTGGTCGTCCAGGGCAAACCGGCTGCGACAGAGCTGGATCGCTTCGCCCCAGGTGGACAGGCACGCGCGACGGGGCAGCAGGCGGTACAACACAACAAGTCACCCGCCACAGAATACCCCAAGATCATCACGCTCGGCACCGAGCAGGTAAACGTCAAATCGGCTGACGAAGAGAAGGAAGCAAAGGAGATCATAGATCTCATCAAGGCTGAGTATTCTATCGATCTATCATCTCAGGCCGGTGTCGACGCGATCAAGAAGACGTACACGAAGGTCCCCAAGGCCGTGACCGACACGCTCAAGACCAAGCATTGGGAGCTCAAGGAGCTGCGCGCGCTGAAGCAGGCGCTCGCGCACTTCGCTCCCGTGCTGGGCAAGCAGCGCGCGACGTCATCCCGGAAGGACGCCGCTCAGGAGGTCTCCACGGGGAGCAAGGTCGATCAGGGCATTGATATGAACTCGGCGGCGGGCACGCTCGACACTACCACCATGGGGGAGTACTTCATGAACTCGAAGAACTTCTCCATGTTCACTGCCGGCACTGACTTCACCGGTGAGGCCAGCGTCGGAACCTTCAAGGACAACGAGACCAACCTGGAGGCCAACGCCATTCACGAGCTGGCACATGGGCTCTGCCGATACGCGGAGTCCGACTTCATCAAGGAGATGCCGTACTGGACCGACTTGACCACCAAGAGCGGCAAGCCGGATGCAGAGGCGCCTGTGACTACCTATGGCCAGACCAATGCGCGGGAGGATCTCGCCGAGTCCGTGAAGTTCTACTTCGTCGAACCGGACACGCTCCTCAAGAAGTGTTCGAAACGCCACGCCTTCGTGAAGAAAATGGTCAATGCCTGGACGCCCAAAGCCGACCAGAAGTAAGACTGCGGCGCCTTCTGCAAGAGCCGCAGGCGACAGGAGGTATGCCCATGACTGATGCTCGGCTCACTGCGATGACGTTTCTTTTGGTAGCTGCCTGCTCGGCAGAGCCGCGAAGCCAAGGACCCGCGCCTTTGTCGGAACGCACGCCGCAAGAACACAAGGTGACGAAGCCCATGCAAGGACGACTCTCACAGCTCAAGTCACTGATCGGGATCGATCAGCAGGCCTTCATCGACCGCTTTGGCGTCAAGCCCGAACACATCCGGAGCCCGGCGGTCTACGAGCGGATGAAGAACGTAACCGAGATCCACCGCCCCGATCACCCGGACCTAGGCCCGGCCCGCTTCTTCTTCCGGGACGCCAAGCTGGCATTGATCTACCTCTCGGATGCCACTGCTCTACAAGAGCTGAACATCGACTCTTGGAAGGGAAATCCGAGCGACGAGGGCACGTTACTGCGATCTCGCGCCGGCAAGACGAGCAATCTGCATGTCTACGCTGATAAGGGCTTCGCGGTCTCCGAAGGCACGGAGATCGATTTTGTAGAGATCTTCCAGCCAACCACACAGCAGGAGTACGAGCAGGCGATCTACGATCCGCCGGGCCCGTTCCGCCTGTGAGCTGAAGCGAAGAACACGATCTCATCATCGTCGAGGTGACGATCGTCGGGCCGCGTGGACGCATGGTCCCCGGCTCATCCTCGACCGCCGGCTCCGCACTGACGACGCTGGTTTCGCCAGGCGTTCGTCTACGCCGCCGCACAGGTCATCTGCTCCAGCCGGCAAACATCATCCGGATCAGCACGGCACACTGCTGGTACGCGTCCCTGGTCGCCCCGCACCAGAAGCTTCAGACGTAGCGCGCCGCGGCACGCTCCAACTTGAATTCGCCGAGAGTCGCGCGCTCGAGGAGTTCGAGTACACGTCCAAGACGCTGCCCGTCCCCATCCAGGTGCGCCGCTGGTCCGTCTTCCGCAAGTGAGCCGGTCTCGTCTAAGCGGCACCGCTGGTGACCTTACGACCTCGGAACGCCAGGAACTTGCCAAGTACGCCAGGGGGTACAGTCTCGAGCCATGGGCAGCACCGAAGCGATAGCGGTCAACCGCAAGAGGTTCACCTGGAAGGAAATCTGCAGCTGGTACCCCGATCAGTGGGTCGTGCTTGCCGATGCCGATTGGGTGAACGATTCCGACTTCGAGTTCCGCAGTGCCGAAGTGATCGCGTGCCACCGCCGCCGGAAGGACGCATCGCCCGACGTCAAGGCGATGCTTGCCCAAGGGCGTCGTGTCGGATGCTTCTGGACGGGTGAGATTCGTGGTCCCATGCCGCGGTTCATCCCGTGAAGGTGACGACGTTCGATCCGAGCCGAGACCTGATCATCGTTCCCGGACGGGGCGCCCGGGTGTCGTCGGGTACCTGGGCCGTCGAGAACGTCGAGCTCGACGAACTCGAGTACACGTCCAAGGCGCTGCCCGGTGCGCCGCTGGTCCGTCTTCCGCGAGTGAGCATACTCTTATGACCTTTCACGTCCATGGCTACTCAGAGCGAGGCATGATCTGGACTCTCCTGGGAGAGCTGGCTCGCCACCCGGACGCCCACAATCTTCTGGCGAAGTTGTTGAACCAGATCTCGCTTAGATCCTCCCAGCCGGCCTTTGAGAAACCTAACGTCTCAACGCTGATGATCGAGCAATCATTCTCTGACTTTGGCGATGCTGATGCTCTACTCCTGCTCGACTATGAAGCAGGCCAGCGCTGCGCCTTCATCGAGGCTAAAGTTTCTTGTGGTAAGAGCACCTGGCACATCGGCAATGAGCTCTCGAAATTCAGGGCCGGCAATGATAGCCAGAAAAAGGCCTTTTCGAATCTCTTTTGCCAGCTCTACGCCAAACAACTTCTGGTCGAGACGCTCAAACAGGGAGCGGTTCCTGACGAAGGAGTCGCCTTTCTCGAAGGATTCAAGAAACGCAAAATCGGCAAGAACAAGGTCGTACACCGAGCTGTCGAGAAGTTGAAAGAGTATGTTCAACATGCGACCTATATTGCACTCTTATCGAATACCGAAGGGTTCCACGACGCCGTCTGTGAATTCGAAACATGGAGTGGCAACACCTGCGGGATGTGGGCCGTGCTGTCGTGGGCCCAAGTTGAAGATTTCTGCCACCAACATGAGTTGGCGCTCACGCTGGAAGCATTCAAGTACAATCACTCTCAGATCTACTGACACCTGGCGCATGCTCTTCGCCGTGCATTGGTGAACGCACCTCGCCCCAAGCGCTCGAGGGGTGGATCGACTACAAAGGCGGCGTGGACCCGGCTCAGCTGGACGGCGATCTCGAGCGACTGGCGGCCGCGATGGCCAAGGCGGTGGGCGCGTGCGCGCCCTGCGACGAGCTGGCGGCCGCGGCGACGGCCCTGCGGCGCGGCGAGCTGCCGGGCGGGCGGCGCGCGTTCGCAGAGCGGATTGCGATGCTCGACGACGACTCGCTCGAGGTGGTGGCGCGCGCGTCCGCGCTGTGGTGCAACCTGATGAACACGGCCGAGGAGCGCGCCCGGCTCGCCACGCTCCACCGGCGCGGCGACCGATCGCCCGATGGGCTGGCGGCCGCGATCGACGCGGTCATCGACGCGGGCGCCACCGAGGACGAGCTGCGCGCCTGGCTCTCTCGCGCGCTCGTCATGCCGGTCATCACGGCGCACCCGACGGAGGCGCGCCGGAGGTCGACGCTGGATCACCTCGCGAGCATCGAGGCGCTGCTCGAGGAGCTGGAGCGCACGCACCGCGCGCGCACCGCCGCGGCCCTCGAGGCGGAGGTGATCGCGCTGCACGCCACCGAGGACGCGCGCGCGCGCCGGCCGACGCCGCTCGACGAGGTCGAGAACGCGCTCGACGTGTTCCGCCGCTCGCTGCTCGACGTCACGCCGCGCGTCTACCGCACGATCGAGGATCGCCTGCGCGCGCGCTTCGGCAGCACCTGGCGCGTCCCGCCGTTCTTGCGCTGGGGCTCATGGGTCGGCGGCGACCGCGACGGCAACCCGAACGTCACCGCCGCCGTCACGCGCGCCGCGCTCGCGCGCCACAAGAGCCTCGTGATCGCGCGGTACCTCGAGGACGTCGCCACGCTCGGCCGCTCGCTGTCGGTGTCCGAGCTCCGCGCGCAGGGCCCGATTGACGAGCTACTCGCCGCCCTCGAGCGAGACCGCGAGCGGCTGCCAGAGATCGCCGCCCGCGCCCGGCCGCGCGCGGCGCACGAGCCGTGGCGCGAGAAGCTGTGGTACGTGCAGGCGCGGCTGCAGGCCACCGCCCTGCACCGCGACGAGGCGTACGTCGACGCCGACGAGTACGCCGAGGACCTCGAGCTGCTCGATCGCTCGCTGCGCGCCGCGGGGTTCGCGGCGGTCGCCGACCACGAGCTCCACGACGCGATCCGCCGCGCCGAGGTGTTCGGCTTTCACCTCGCGTCGCTCGACCTGCGCCAGCACTCGAGCGTGCATGACCGCGTCGTCGCCGAGCTACTCGGGCGCGGCGGACGCGCGGGCTACCTGGAGCGCGACGAGGCGGGCCGCCGCGCGCTGCTCGACGAGGTGCTCGCGGCGCCGATCGCGCCGATCCACGACACGGACGGGCTGTCGGCCGACGCGATCGAGGCGCTCGCCACGCTCGAGGTCGCCGGCCGCGCGCGGCGCGAGCTGGGGCCGCCCGCCTGCGAGCGCTACGTCGTCAGCTTCACGCGCGACGTGTCCGACATGCTCGAGGTCGTGTTCCTCGCGCGCGCCGCGGGGCTGGCGCCGGGCGAGCTGCGGCCGGTGCCGCTGCTCGAGCAGCTCGAGGATCTCGAGCGCGCCGGCCCGATCGCGAGCGCCATCCTCGCGCACCCAGTGCTGCGGCTCGAGCTGGGCGACGCGGGACTCGAGGTCATGGTCGGCTACTCCGACTCGGGCAAGCAGGTCGGCTACGTCGCCTCGTCGGTGGCGCTCCGGCGCGCGCAGCTCGCGCTCGTCGCGGCGACGGCCGCGGCGGGCGTCACGCTCACCGTGTTCCACGGCCGCGGCGGCGCGCTGGGCCGCGGCGGCGGGCCGGCGAGCGACGCGATCCTCGCGCAGCCCGCGGCGGCGATCCGCGGCCGCCTGCGCGTCACCGAGCAGGGCGAGACAGTCACCGCCCGCTACGCGCAGCCGGAGATCGCCGAGCGCGACCTCGAGCTGACGCTCGCCGCGATCGTCGGCGCCGCGGCGGCCGAGCGCGGCGCGGCCACGGCCACCACGCCCGCCCCCGACGCCACGTCGGCCGCCGACGAGGCGCTGCTCGATCGCGCCGCCGCGGCCGCGCGCGACGCGTACCAGGAGCTCACCGCCGACGAGGACCGCCTGGTGCGCTACACGGTCGCCGCGACGCCGATCGAGGACGTCGCGCACCTGCCGCTCGGCTCGCGCCCGGCCTCGCGCAAGGGCGGCATCTCGCTCGACTCGCTCCGCGCGATCCCGTGGGTCTTCTCGTGGACGCAGAGCCGCCACGGCATCCCGGGCTGGTTCGGCGTCGGCACGGCCGTCGAGGTGATCGCCGCCGAGCTCGGCCAAGACGGCGCGCGCGCCCTCGCCGCGCGCTCGCGCTTCGTGCGCGCGCTGATCCAGAACAGCGAGCTGTCGCTCGTGCGCTCGGACATCGACGTGGCCGCCGAGTACGCCCGCCTCGCCGATCCGGACGCGCGCACGCTGTTCGATCGGATCGCCGCCGAGCACGCCCGCACCGTGCGCGCGCTGCGCGAGCTCCTCGGCCGCACCGAGCCGCTCGCGAGCCGGCCGTACCTCGCGGCCTCCGTCGAGCGCCGCAACTCGACGCTCGACGTCCTCTCGCATATCCAGATCGAGGCGCTCCGCCGCCGCCGCGCCGGGGAGAGCCCGGATCCCGAGCGGCTCGGCCGCATCATCTTCACGACGATCCACGGCATCGCCGCGGGGCTGCAGACGGCCGGGTGATCGCCCGCACGCCCGAGCGCCGCGGCCCGCGGCGCCTACGGCGCCAGCTCTTGCAGGAACGCCATCCCGTCGGCCTTGCCGGAGATCAGCCCAAGCGTCAGCTTCGCGACCCACCGCGCCATCGGCGCGTCGTCCTTCGCCACCTTCGCGAGCGTCGCCTCCGACGCCTTCGCCCCCGCGTCGGTCCGCGCCAGCGTCACGAACGCGGCCGCCACGACGAGCCGCCGCATCGCGTTCCCCTCGGAGCGCCGCAGGAGGTCCGCGAGCTTCTCCGCGTCGTTCGTCTTGGCGTACGCGGCCGCCAGGGCCGGCATCATCGCCACGCGCACGTCGTGCGACGGATCGTCGAGCAGCGGCTCGAGCAGCTTGATGCTCTTCTCCGCGTCCCGATCGACGAGCCCGATCGCGGCGGCCGCCGCCTGCGCGCGGTCCCGCTCGGCGCGCGACTGGAGCAGCCGCGACAGCCGCACGACCACGGCCTCCTTCGCCGCGACCCGCGCCGTCGTCGTCAGCGCCTGCTGGCTGATGTCCGGGTTCGGATCGCGGACCGCCAGCGCGAGCGCGCGCTCGATCACCTTCGGATCGAGCTTGTCCTTGTGCAGCGCGAGCCGCTCGAGCGCCGCCTTGCGGACCTGCGGATCGGAGTCGGCGAGCGCGACCGACAGGGTCGAGCTCGGGTGCAGCTTCGCCGCGAGCGCCGCGTCGACGGCCTCGATCCGCACGAGCGGCGAGCTGTCGCCGACCGCGATGTCGATCAGCCCAGCGGCCGCCTCGCCGATCTGGCGCGCCGCGCGCACGAGCGTCAGCTTCTCGCTCTCGTCGCCGCGCGAGAACATGCGGACCATCACCTGCGTGGCCGCCTTCGGCGCCTCGACGCCGAGCCCCGCGATCGCGCGGATGCCGATGATGCGCACCTCGCGGCTCGAGTCGTCGAGCATCGCGGTCAGCGCCTGCGCGATGTTGTCGGGGACCTTGCCGCCCTTGGCCGCCGACAGCGCGAGCACGCGCGCCGCGTCGGCGCGGATCTCGCCGTTCGGATCGCGGATCAGCTTCGCCGCGATCCCCGCGCCGTTCTTCGCCGGATCCGGGCCGTCGGCGACGCACGACATCACGATCAGCCGCACGTCCGCCGACGGATCGTCCGTCGACAGCGAGAGCGCCGACCGCGCCTGGGCCGAGCCGGCGAGCGCCGCGTTGCACAGGCCCTCGACGCCGATCGGGCGGAGCGCCGAGTCGTCCGTCGACCGCGCCGCGTCGCGCAGGTACACCATCACCGAGGCGGGCCGCTTCTTCGCGAGGTTCGCGTAGATCCGCACAGCGTCGCGCCGCGCCACGCCCTTCTCGCGCCACATCTGCCAGATGCCGCTGACCGCGAGGTCGACGTTCGCTCCGAGCTCGGCGCTCGCCGCGAGGCCCTGCGCTGCGCCGACGCGGACGCCGTAGGACTCGGCCTTCGCCATCCTGATGAGGCGCTCCTGGTACCGCGCGCCGGCCCGGCCCGCGGCCGTGCCCGCCGCGGCGCGCACGGCGTTGTCCTCGTCCTTGATCAGGCGATCGAGCGCGTTCTCGGCCGCGCCGCGGTTCGCCGCCACGACCTCGCCCCACGCGAGCGCCATCGCGACGCGCAGCGCCTTGTCGAGCTTCTTGTCGTCGAGCATCGTCGCGAGCTCGCCGCCCGCGGTCACCGGATCGATCTTGGCGTAGAGCGGCAGCGCCGCCGCGCGCACCGCGACCGAGCGCGACGCCCACGCCGCCTTCGCCGCCTCGGGCAGCCCGGGGACCTTCGCCGGCGCGTCGCGCTCGCGCAGCACCTCCATCGCGAACACGCGCGCGTCGACCGGCGCGCGATCCTGGCCGACGAGCGGGACCAGCGCCGCCGCCGCCGGGTCCGGATCCTTGGCGAGCGCGGCGCGGATCTGCGCCTTCGCCCGATCGCGCAGCGCCTGCGACAGGTCCGGATCCGACAGGACCGCGCTCGCCCCGGTGACGGACGAGCCGCCCGCCTCCACCACCGCGACGACGGCCTCGACCTGCAGATCGCGGCGCACGGCCTCCTCGGGGTTCTTCGCGAGCGCCGCCTGGAACAGCGTACGCCCGCGCTCGCCGAGGTTGCGCACCGCCGCGATCGCGATCCGGCGCAGCTCCGGATCGGGCGAGATCAGCGCCTCGGTCAGCGTGGCGGTGTAGACGTCCGAGCGGCGGCGCGCTGCTGCGCCCGCCGCCGCCACCGCGGCGCGCTGCACCGCCGGCGACTGGACCTTCAGCGCGCTCTCGATCAGCGCGACCTCGGCCGGCGTGCCGCGCGCGATCGCGCGCAGCGCCCCGAGCAGCTCGGCGAGATCCTCGGGGTTGTCCTTCGCCGCCTTGCGCAGCTCGCCGAGCGCCTGCTCGCTGCCGCTGGTCGCGTAGTCGACGAGGCGCGACAGCTGCGGCGCCATGATCGAGCGGAGCATGCCGTCCCAGTCGCCCCGGCTCGCGCCCAGGTCGTGCGCGTCGATCTTCTTCCACTGCTCCGGCGCGACCATCGCGCGCGTGAGGCCCGTGTCCGCGACCTCCTCGCCGTACGAGCCCGGCAGCCAGAAGAAGCCGGACAGCCCCGCGCGCCCGCCGCGCACGACCACTGTCTCGCCGCCCGGCCGCGGCGTCAGATCGAAGTACACGCGCCCCGCGAGCGCGATCCAGATGATGATGATGATCAGGAGCGGCACCGCCGCGATCCCGCCGAGGATCATCAGGTAGTAGCGCTTGGAGCGCTGGACCACGTCGAGCTCGGCCGGCGTCGCGGGCGCGATGCCCTCGTGGCGCAGCGCGCGCAGCTCCCCGATCGTCAGCCGCTCGCGGCTCGCCGTCTTGGAGCCGAGCAGGTCGAACGCGCGCCGGGCCGCCGCGCGCGTCGGCGCCGTCAGGTCGCGCAGCCGCGCCACCAGCACCTCGTGGCGCAGCATCCACGTCGCGCCGCCCGCGTCGCCGCGCAGGATCACGCCGCGCTGCTCGAGGATCGCGAACGCGTTCAGCGCGCGCTGCGGATCGAGGCTCGCCCGCCGCGAGAGCTCCTCGGCCGGCAGCGCGCCCGGGCCCACCGCCGCCAGCTCGGCGCACACGCGCATCGCGGCGCGCTCGTTGCCGGTCGCCTTGCATGCCTCCTGGAGCCACGCCTCCTCGAGTTCGGTGGGGCCGCCCAGCTGCTTGAGCGCGGCGAGCGACGAGATCCGCAGATCGCGCATCGCGATCCCGGCGAGCTGCAGATCGGCCGGCAGCACCGGACCGCCGCGCCCCAGGCCGAAGACCACGGCCTCGGCGAGCGCCGGATCGGCGGCCACGCCCGAGAACGACAGGATCTGATCGAGCAGCTTGATCGCCTCGCCGGGCGGCAGCCGCAAGAGCTCGTAGCGCGTCGACGGCGGGAACAGGGAGCCGGTGCGCCGCTCGAGCCCGCCGAGGAGGTGCAGCCGCTCGCTCGCGCACGCGAACAGGAACCGCGCGCGCCCGCCCGAGCGGCTGATCACGCGCGAGAACAGGTCGGACAGCTCCATCACCGCCCGCTCCTCGGCGCACAGCAGATCGACGTCATCGACGACGAACACGAACTGCTGGCCCTGCACCGCGTTGGCGACGGCGCGCGTGAGGAACGCGGTCGGCGCCTCGCCGCCCGAGGGCTGGATGCCGAACGCCGACAGGCCCGCCGCGAAGCTCGCCGCCGGCTGCGTCAGGTCCTCGCACATGAGCGCGACGATGCCGTGATCGCGCAGGTGCGGGATCAGCCCGGCGCGGAGCAGCGATGTCTTGCCGGAGCCCGGCTCGCCGAACAGGAGCCCGGCGCGGAACCCGTCGGCGGTCACCAGCTTGGCGACCGCGTCGCGGTCGGCCTCGCGGCCCTGCCAGACGTCGCGTTCGGCCTCGCCGTACGGATCGAGTCCTCGCAACGGCGATACCGTGCCTGGATAGGTCGCGACCGCCACGAGCCGGACTATACACAAAGGCGTCGTGGCGGAGGTCCGACCGGCCCGGCCGATCGCGCCGATCGATTCATCGTATGCTCGCGCGCATGGGTCGAACGCTGCTCGCAGCTGCCGCCGTCGCTGCGCTCTCGCTCGCGAGCGACGCCGCGCCTGCCGGGCCCACCCCGACGCGGATCACCGTCTGGGGGCAGTTCGGCGGCGCGACGTACGCGGGCCCGCTCGCCGGGGCGATGATCACCGAGCGGCGCGAGGTCGAGCTCGGCGCTGGCGAGGTCCGGATCTCCGGCGTCGCCGCGACCTTGGAGCCCGCCTCGGTGCAGCTCCGCGATCTCACCGAGCCCGGCGCGACCGTCACCGAGCAGCGCTTCGTCCCTGGCGCGGGCACGCCCACCGAGCTTTTGGCGCGCCACGTCGGCGACGCCGTCACGATCGTCACCCCCAGGGGCGAGATCACCGGCGTCTTGCGCGCCGCCGACGAGCAGACGCTCGTCGTGGAGCTCGGCCAGGGCGATCAGCGGCGGCTATCGATCCTGCGCCGGGACTTCGTGCAGGACGTGCGGCTGCCGGCGGGCGCCAGCGATCAGCCGA
Organism: Kofleriaceae bacterium; assembly: GCA_035558535.1. GTDB lineage: Bacteria > Myxococcota_A > Polyangia > Haliangiales > Haliangiaceae > JABFXX01. The sequence goes on along the minus strand of DATMCI010000153.1, from coordinate 12,653 downwards.
GCCTCGTGGTCCGCATGGCCGGCAAGAAGCCCGGCAAGCACGCGGTCGAGCTGACCTACCGCGCCGCCGGGCTCACGTGGTCGGCCGATTATCTCGCCGTCCTCGACGAGGCCGCGCGCACGATGGACTTCTCGGCGTGGGCGACGGTGAAGAACGCCACCGGCACCAGCTTCGAGCGCGCCGAGCTTGTGCTCGCGAGCACGAGCAGCACGCCGGCCGCCGCGGCCACCGGCGGCAAGCCCGCCGGCCCGATCCGCTTCGCCGTGCCGAGCCCGCTCCGGCTCGCGGCCGGCGACGCCGTCCAGGTCGAGCTCGTGCCCGCGCGCGTCGCCGCCAAGACCACGCCCGTCGTCACGTACGAGGCGATGGAGGATCCGTCGTCGGCCTACCAGGACTCGCCGGGCGATAACTGCACCGAGCTCTCCGGCGGCGGGCTCGGCGGCACCGCCGAGCTGGCGCTCGAGGTGGCCGTGCCATCGCAGGTCCCGCTCCCCGAGGGCAAGGTGCGGGTGTTCCGCCGCCAGGGCGAGCGGCTCGACGTCATCGGCGAGGAGGACCTGCGCTCGGGCGCTGGCTTTGCGCGCATCAAGCTCGCCGGGGACGCCGAGGTCATCGGCGAGCGCAAGGCCGTGAGCTGCAACGTCGACGAGCGCGCCAAGACGATCCACGAGCGCGTGACCGTGCGCGTCGAGAACCGCGGCAAGCTCGCCGTCGACGTCGTGGTCCGCGAGTACCTCTGGCGCTGGCCCGTGTGGAAGCTCGAGGCGGAGGACAAAAAGGGCCTCCGCACGGGGACGCAGACGCAGGAGTACCGGGTCCACGTGCCGGCGCGCGGCTCGCAAACGGTGACCTATGCCGTCATTTACACGTGGTGAGGCGAAGCCACGTGGTGAGGTGACCCGGTGAGGCGAGGCAAGGCCCCCGGCGCGGTCGCGGCATGCGCTGCGGTCGCCGCGGTCGCCGCGGTCGCGACGCTCGGGGCGTGCGCGCCCCGCCGCGTGCGCGCGCCTGCGGCCTCGCCGAGCGACGGCAGCGACGTCACGCTCTACCGCGACCTCGCGCTCGTCCGGCAGCGCGTCGAGCTCGACGTGCCCGCGAGCGGCGTGGCCACCGTGCGGGTCCGGATCCCCGCGGGCCTCGGCGCCGCCCTCGTGCACGCGCTCCCGCAAGCTGGCCTCGCGCTCGTCGCGCTGCGCGAGCCCGGTGCCGTCCGCGCGGCGCTCCCGCCGCCCGCGCCCGAGCCTTCCGCAGAGCGCTCCGATGAGGAGGCGCTCGACGTGTACCGGATGCGGCGCGAGCACCCGGCGGAGCCCGAGGCGGCCCCGGCGCGCGAGCGGCCCGCCGAGCTGGAGCTCACCGTCCGCGCGCGCCCCGGCCGCGCCGCGCTGTGGCTCGGCTACGTCACCACGCGGCTCACCTGGGACGTCGCGTACACGCTGACCGCGAACGCGGCACGCGATCGCGCCGTGCTGCGCGGCGCGATCGCGATCCACAACACGACCGGCATCGCGCTGCCCGCCGCGAAGGTGCGGCTCGTCGACGCGCTGCTCGACGACCAGCGCGCGTACGCCGCGCGAGAGCTCGCCGCGCGGCTCACCGCGGCCGGGGGCACCCGGCCCGCGCCCCCCGCGGCCCCGCGCGAGCTCGGCCGGCTCGACCTCGCCGACGGCGACACGCGCGTCGAGCTCGTGCAGGGCGCCGCGCCGCGGCCGATGCGCTCGATCCTCGTCTACGATCCGATCGGCACCCAGTACGACCGCACCGGCAGGAACCCCGTGATGGAGCCCGACCTCGGCATCGAGCCGCCCGCCAGCAGGCGCGTCGACGAGAGCTTCGAGATCGAGCGCGATCCCAGGGCGTCCACCGGGCTGCCCGCCGGCCCCGCCCGGCTCCTCGAGCGCCGCGCCGACGGCACGCTCGCGCTCCTCGGCGAGGGGCGCCTGTTCGAGGCCACCGCGCGCGTCGCCGTCAGCGACACGTTCGCCGTCGGCACGGCCGATCGCGTCACCGGCGCGCGCGCGCGGCGCGAGCTGACCGTCGACGGCGATCGCCAGCGCGTCGTCGAGGAGTTCGTGATCACGATCGAGAACACCCGCCCCCGCCCCGTCGACGTCGTCGTGCGCGAGCACCTGTACCGCGGCACCAACTGGACGCTCGCGTACATCTCGGTGCCCGTCAGCGGCGAGACCAAGGAGGGGCCGCAACAGGTCGCGCCGCGGATCACGGTCCCGCCGCGCTCGAAAGGACGCATCATGTACGCGGTGGTGTACACGTGGTGAGCGCGCCGGCCGCCGGAGCCGCGCGGGCGGGCGCCCTCGCGCGCGTCGAGGATCTGACGATCCATTACGGCAAGCGCGTCGCCGTCGACGGGCTGTCGTTCGAGCTCGCCGCTGGCGAGATCGTGCTCCTGCTCGGCCCCAACGGCGCCGGCAAGAGCACGACGCTCGCCGCGATGGCCGGCGCGCTGTCACCGAGCGCCGGCCGGATCCAGCTCGCCGGGGAGGACGTCGCCACGCCCGCGCGCGCGTGGCGCAAGAAGGTCGGGTTCGCCGACCAGCCCCCGGCGCTCTACGAGTACTTCACCGTCGAGGAGCACGTCGGCTTCGTCGCGGAGGCGCGCGGCGCCGCCCGCGACGACGCCACGGCCGTGCTCGGCGAGCTCGGCCTCGGCAAGATCGCGCACCGCCCGTGCCGCGAGCTGTCGTTCGGCATGCGCCAGCGCGTCGGCCTCGCGGCGGCGCTCGTCGGGCCCGTCGAGCTCGCGCTCCTCGACGAGACGCTGAACGGCCTCGATCCGCACGCCTCGCGCGCCGCACGCGCCGCGCTCCGCATGCGCGCCAAGCAGGGCGCGGCCGTGCTGATGTCGACGCACCTGCTCGGCGTGGCCGAGCAGATGTGCGATCGCATCCTGATCATGGACAAGGGCAAGCTCGTCACCGACCGCCGCGGCGCCGAGCTCGCCGCGCTGCTCGCCGGCGGCCCGGCCGCTGTCGAGGAGCTGTACGTCAAGCTGATCGCCGACGAGGGGCCGACGTGACAGCGCAGCCACGGCCGCCTCGGCCGCCCGACGACGCCGCGCCCGCTCCGTGCGAGTGCCCCTGCCACGGCGACCCGCAGATCCGGCACATCGCGCCCTGCTGCCGGCCGTGCCCCCACTGCGGCGCCCGCTTCCAGGCCGGCCTCCCCGCGCACGAAGCGGCCTGCGCCGCGCGGCCCGCGTGATCGCGCGCGCCCGCTCGCGGCCGGGCACGAGACCGCATACGCTCCTCCCGTGATCTCCCTGCTCGCCGATCTGCTCGGGTTCCTGGGCGCGTCGCCCACTCCGTTCCACGCCGTCGACGAGGGCGTGCGGCGCCTCGAGGCGGCCGGCTTCCGCCCGCTCCTCGAGACCGCGCGCTGGGACAAGCTCGACGCCGGCGCCTACTACGTGACCACGAGCGGCACGAACCTGTTCGGCTTCCGCCTGCCCGCGCCCGAGCACCGGACGTCGTTCCGCATCATCGGGGCGCACACGGACAGCCCGAACCTGCGGCTCAAGCCCAGCCCCGAGTACGTAGCCGAGGGCTACACGCAGCTCGGCGTCGAGGTCTACGGCGGCGTCCTGCTCAACTCCTGGCTCGATCGCGACCTCGGCCTCGCCGGCCGCGTGCTCGTGCGCGAGGGCAGCGGCGCGGTCGGGAGCCGCCTCGTCCGCGTCGATCAGCCGGTCCTGCGCATCCCGCAGCTCGCGATCCACCTCGATCGCGAGGTGAACGACAAGGGCCTCATCTTGAACCGGCAGGAGCACCTCGCGCCGATCCTGGGCCTCGCCGGCAGCGATGCCGGCTCGCTCGCGCGCCTCGTCGCCGACACGGCGCAGGTCGCGGCCGAGCGCGTCGTCGGCCACGAGCTCATGCTCTACGACCTCACGCCGCCCGCCGTCGGCGGCCAGTCGCAGGAGTTCATCTTCTCGGCGCGGCTCGACAACCTCGCGATGTGCCACGCCGCGCTCACTGCCCTCGCCAGCGCGGATCCGCCGGACGCGATCGCCGCGATCGCCCTCTTCGATCACGAGGAGGTCGGCAGCGCCAGCGCCGCGGGCGCCGGCAGCGCGGTCCTGCCGCGCATCCTCGAGCGGCTCGTCCCCGATCGGGAGGCGTTCCACCAGGCGTGCGCCCGCTCGACGTGCATCTCGGCGGATATGTCGCACGCCGTCCACCCCAACTACGCTGGCCGCCACGAGCCGCGCCACAAGCCGCAGCTCAACGGCGGCCCGGTGATCAAGACCAACACGCAGCAGCGCTACGCGACCACCGCCGCGACCGCCGCCATGTTCGCGGAGCTCTGCCGCGAGGTCGACGTGCCCGTGCAGCATTACGCGCACCGGACCGATCTGCCGTGCGGCAGCACGATCGGCCCGATCACGTCGACGTTGCTCGGCATCCCGACCGTCGACGTCGGTAACCCGATGCTGAGCATGCACTCGGCCCGCGAGATGGGCGGCTCGCGCGATCCCGATCTCATGGCGCGCGTGCTCGCCCGCTATCTCCGCGGCTCGCGATGAACTCGCGCGAGCTGATCGCCTGGTCGAGCCTGGCCGAGCGGCGCGGCCGCGCCGGCTGGTGGACGTCGCGGCTCGTCGTCGCGACCGCCGCGGGCGCCGCCATCGCCGCCTGGGTCGCGTGGCGCGACGCGACCGGACTTGCCTCCGCGAGCCACGCCTGGCTCGCGGCCGTGCTGGTCGCGTTCGCGCTCGCGTTCCTGCGCGTGCCGTTCCACCTGTACTGGCGCGCCGACGCGGCCCTCCTCGCGCAGCTGCCGCTCGAGGGCGGCCCGCTCCTCGACGCGGCGCTCGTGCGCTGCGCGCGCGCCGCCGGCGCCACCACGCTCGCGGCGCTCCTCGGGGCCATCCCGTTCGCGCGGACCTCGCACGAGCTCGCGCTGCGCCACGCGCTCGTCGCGCTCGCCCTCGGCGCGGCCGCCGCGTGGCTCCTGCCCGCCGTGGCCACGTGGGCCGCCGCGATCGTGACGATCGGCCAGCGCGACGAGCGGATGCAGCGGATGCGCGCCGCCGCCGGCCTCGCCGACACGCCCGGCCCGCCCTCGACGGCGTTGCTCGGCGCGCTGCCCGGCCTCGTCGCGACCGCGCTCATGATCGGCGTCCTCCTGCTCTCGCCCTGGCTCGTCGGCAGGACGCCGCACGCGCCCGTCGCCCTCATCCTCGGCGCGATCGCCAGCGCGAGCGTCGCCGCGGTGATCCTCACGCGGCTCGCGGCGCCGGGCGTGATGGGGACGATCCTGCGCGACGTCTCGGCGCTCGATCGGCAGCACCTCGCGACGCTCGAGATCCGCCCGCCCACCGGGATCGAGCGCGCGATCGCGCGCCTCCTCGGCGACGCCGGGCTCGCCTACGGCAAGGACGCGCGCCTCATGCGCCGCCGCTTCCCGATGGCGTTCGCGCTCGGCTCGCTCGCGTTCCTCGTCCTGGGGATCGTCGGCCTCGCCCGGCCCGACGATCCCGTCCCCTGGCTCACCGCCACCATCGGCGGCGCGGCCGTCTACGCCCTCGCCCTCTCGGCCCGCCTGCGCCGCCCGCCCATCGAGCTGCCGCGCCTCTCGTCGACGTTGCCCATCGCCCCCGCCGCGGCCGCCCGCGCCAAGCTCGCCTGGCTGCTCGGCTGGTGGGCGATCTTCGTCGGCGTCCCCGGCCTCTTCGCGGCCCTGCTCCAGGCCGATCCGATCCCCGGCCTCGCGCTCCTCGCGGGCGGCACCGCGATCGCCCTCGCCGCGAGCCTGCGTCATCGGTGACATCGCGGCGATCGCCGCTATCATCCCCGCTGCCGATGGCTACCCCGGCGCCGTATCTCGGCCTGCACCTCGATCACCGCTTCGCGCCCATCGAGGACGAGCACCTGACCGGCACGCTCGTCGAGATCCTGGCGCGTCCTTGCTTCGCAGCGCTCACGCGCGTCGCCGCTCAGTTCCGCGATCGCGACCCGAGCTATCAGCCGAAGCACCCGGCCTCGATCGCCAGCGCCCTGCGCTCCCCCGCCGCCATCGCCATCGTCCTCGACTGCGGCCGGCGCGACGATCCCACCGCCACCGCCCGGATCTGCACCGCGCGGCCGCCACGCACGCCGCACACCGCCGCCGCGCGCCCCTTCCTCGCCTCCGTCGTGGTCGTCCCCGCGCGCCGCGCCGACGCGCCCGCGATCCTCGACGCCTTCGTCGATCTCGCCGCCGCGCTGCAGGCCGTCGCCGGCTACATCGCCGTCGAGCCCGACCACGATCGCGCGCACCGCGCCGCGCTCGCCCAGGCGCCGAGCCGCGAGGACGTCCGCGATCACTACCGCCGCGCGCAGGAGCGCCGCGCGCACGCCTGGTACGACCGCGCCATCGACGCGCAGCTCGCCGGCCCGGAGTGGGGCATCGTCCTGGGCCCCCGCCACCTCGGCCGCCTCGCGCCGGATCCGGCCTGCTTCCCCGTCATCCGCGAAGCTGGCGCCGCGAAGCTGGCGCTCCTCTCCACGTCGCCCGCCGACGCGCTCGAGCCGCACTTCGAGCGCCGGCTCGACGCGGCCCGCCAGGCGCTCGCGCCGCTGTTAATGGACGTCTCGACCGTCCCCGTCCTGTAGCGATCGCTCAGAGCCGGTAGGACATCCCGAGCGACGCGCTGCGCTCTCCGAGCGCCGAGACATCGAGGAGGAGCGAGAGCCCGCCCGCCGTCGACACGCTGACGCCGGCCCCGAGCTGGAACTTGCTCGTATCGGTGCCGGTGACGTCCATCGCGTCGACGGTCCACAGCACGGGCCCGCCGAAGGCGCGCGCCAGCACGTACGGGCTCACGACGCCGAACGTGCGGCCGGCCATCGCGCCGATGCGGAGCACGTCGATCCCGATCAGCGACTGCCGGGCCCCGGCGCCCGCGCCGCTCTCCTCGCGCGTCGTGGTCCGCGAGGCGCCGGCCCCGAGCGAGCCGGTGACGAACCAGGCGCCGAACGACCACTGCTTCGAGACGCTCGCCGCCGCGACGATCCCCGGCCCGATGTCGTGCGTGCGCCCGTCTCCCTCGAGCGTGCCGTCGAGCACCGAGCCGAGCGAGCCGCGGACGCTCCACTGCGACGCGCCGATGTAGCCGCCCGACACGGTCACCGCGTACTGCACGATGTCGAGCTCGCGGTCGTCCGAGAACACCAGCGTGGACTGCGTCGCGGCCGCCCCGGCGCCGACGAACCACGAGCTCCGCGCGTGCGCCGTCCCCTCGCAGCCCGTCGGACCGACGGGCGCGCCGATGCCTCAAGCCTCGGCCTGGCGCGGCGCCGGCAAGAGCAGGAGCATCGAGGCGGCGATCATCGCGCTCACGCGGTTGCGCATGCCGCGAGCATCGACCATCCACGGCGCGCCGACAAGTGCGCTAGTTTCGGCCCATGCGCGCCACTGCGCCCGCCGCCACGCTCGCGCTCACGTTCATGCTCGGCGTCGCCGCGACGACCGCCTGCGGCGGCGCCCAGCCCCGCGCGCTGGCGCCGCTCCCCGCGGCGTCCGCCGCCCCGCTGCCGTCGCTCGCGTACCGCCTGCGCACCGGCGAGCCCTGGACGTCCAGCTCCGCCGCGGGCCGCGTCCTCGTCATCGACGTCTGGGCGACTTACTGCAAGCCGTGCCGCAAGGCGTTCCCCAAGCTCGGCCAGCTCGCCGCCGCGTACCCCGAGACGGCCGTCGTGGTCGGCGTCTCCGTCGACGAGGAGGACGGCGTCGTCGAGGACTTCCTGCGCGAGGTCCCGGCCGCGTTCCTGATCGCGCGCGATCCGGAGCGCACGGTCCAGTCCGGCCCGCTCAAGCTCTCGAAGCTGCCGACGCTGCTCGTCGTCGATCGCCGCGGCCGCGTCCGCTACCGCGGCGAGGCCATGGCCGAGACGGACTACGATCGACTCCCCGGCCTCGTCGCCACGCTGCTCGCCGAGCCGGCCCAGTAAGCGCAGCCCAGCGCAGCCCACGCTGCTCGCCGAGCCGGCCCAGTAAGCGCAGCCCACGCCGCGGCGGGCGCTGGCTCGGCCCAGCTCCGCTCAGACCGCCGCGTCGTCTCCGACGCTGGCGCTCGCTCCGCCTGCCACGCCGACGCCCACGACCCCGACGTCCTCGTCCCCCGTCTGCTGCTTCGTGGCTGCATTCGCCTCGACGCCCGCGGCGCCCGCGCCCGCGCCCGCGCCCGGCCGCTTCCGCGCGAGCGCCTCGATCTGCTTGGCGGCCGTCTCGAACGCCTCATCCACCGGCGTCGACAGCTTCGCCCGCTCGGCGTTGAACTTGTCGAGCTCGCGCTGCGCCTTCTCGACCGCCTGGGCGTGCTTCAGCGTGCTCACATGATCGGTCGCGAGCACCTTGCGCTCGCTGAGCTTCAGGTACTCGTCGAGCTTCGTGATCCAGTCGTGCATGTGCATCGGCCGCCGGTTCAGCGCCTGCAGCTCGGCGAACTCGAGGTACGCCGTCACGATCTTGTTCATCGTCGCGATCTCGTCCGCCGTCAGGTAGTTCTTCGCCACGCCGATGTCCGCGCGGCGCGGCCGTGAGCCGCCCATCGCCGTCAGCCCCAGGTTCGGCTTGCCCGCGTCGGCGCGCGCGGCGATCAGCTCGGCCGCGGTGTGCCCGTGCACCGCCCAGTGCATCTTGTTCTGGATCGCCGCGAAGAACCTCGCGCTCGTCTCCGAGCTCGAGTCGTAGTCGACGCTCGTCGCGTAGATATCGAGGATCTTCCGATAGAAGACCTTCTCCGACGATCGAATCTCGCGGATCCTCTGGAGTAGCTCTTCGAAGTAGTCCGGCGTGTCCGGCCCGGACGGGTTCTTCAGCCGCTGATCGTCCAGCGTGAAGCCCTTGACCACGTACTCCTCGAGCCGCGTCGTCGCCCATTGCCGGAACTGGGTGCCGCGCGCCGACCGCACGCGATACCCGACCGCGAGCACCACTGGCAGTGAATAGTGCTCAATAACGCGGGAAATAGAGCGATTCCCTTCCTTTCGAAGTGTTCGGAATTTCCGAATCGTTGCCTCGGGGTCGAGCTCCCCTTCGCGGAAGATGTTGGTCAGGTGCTCGCTGATCGAGGGCACCCCCGTCTGATACAGCTCGGCCAGCTGCTTCTGCGTCAGCCAGACCGTGCCCTCGGACAGCCGGATGTGCACACGCGCGAGACCGTCTTCAGTCTGATAGAGAAGGAACTCGGTGGGCTCTGGCGCCGCGAGCGCAACCGCCTCATCCGAATCCTTCTGCCTGGAGCGATTTGCTGCACCTCTAGACATATGTTCAGTATATGCCAGGGGCGGGAACAGTTGCCACTTATTTGTGGCTTTCCTGAGCGATTTCCTGAGCTACTTGGTGAGCACCAGGTACGCGAGCAAACCGATCGCTGCGAGCAAGATCACAATCAGTACCAGCACCAGCGCGTTGGATCGCGGCGGCGCCGCGGCCGGACTACCAGCCTGAGGGATGTAGCCATAACCCTGGCCGGGCATCGGCATGCCCCCGCTGGGCGGGCTCCCCATCTGGCCGCTCGGATAGCTATTGCCCATCATGCCCCGGCCCGCCGGCCCCGTCGGCGGCTGCGAGCTCAGCTGCGGCCGGCTCATCGGCGGGCGGGTCGGCAGCTTGCGCCCGCCGCTCTGCATGCTCGGCTGCATGCCCGACGGCATGCCCGGCGGCATGCCTGGCTGCATGCTCGGCGGCAGCGGCGTATGCGGCGGCTGCGAGGTCGTCCGCTGGATCGACGGCAGCGACGGCACGCTCGGCTTCGAGCCGCTCGACAGGTTCGGCTGGCTGGCGCGTGAGCGCACCTTGCCCTTGCCGGTGTCCGCGTCGCTGCCGCGCCCCAGGTCGCGCATCGCGCCGTTGATCTTGTCGTGCTCGACCATCTTCCGCTGGTTCGAGAGGAACGCGAAGTACGAGTCCGGCATGTCGTCGAAGTCCATGACCAGATCGCACTCGTCGCAGCGGCACGTCGGCGGCTCGTGCGGCGGCGGCCCCATGTCGCTCGCCTCGACGAGCAGCACCTTCTCCTCGTCGCACTCCGGGCAGAAGTACGGGACGTAGAACGACTTGACGACGCCGCTGCCGGTGAAGTTGTTGACCAGGTTGATCTGCGCGACGATCGCCGGCGAGCACTCGACCAGCACCGAGCGCGTACCATTGTGCTCGAGCTTCGAGAGCCAGTTCACCCAGTCGCGGACCCCGCACGAGTTGATGCGCTCGATCTCGCCGAGATCGATGACGGCGGTCCCCGCCGGGATCTTCTCGACGAGATCGGACAGCTCGTTGTCCTCGTCGATCACGCCCCCGAGCTTCACGAAGCTCACATCGCCGCGGTGCTGGACGGCGGACTGGAACTTTTGGCTCATCGACCCTCCCCAGCGTAATGACGGTATGGCTGATTACACCGCGCCGGCATGCCTTGCCACTCTACTCGCACCGATTGCAGCGATCTAGTCAGGCTCCTCACGAATTGCCCTCCCGGCAGAGGGCTTCAGCGGGTGGGAGGGGTCCGGAGTCAGCCGTACACCCTGCAGCTTCACGCGGCGAGCACATCGCGCAGGTGCTGGTAGTCGTCCGAGAGGTAGAACCGGACCAGATCCGGCCCGCCGAGCACCGAGCCGAGCGCCACCGTCGCGTCGTGGCTCGCGAGCTGCTCGCCTGCGAGCCGCGCCACCATCCAGATCGCGGCGGTGAAGTCGTCACACGCCAGGAGCCCCGCCCGCTTGGCGAGCGCGACCATGCCGTCGATCCACGCGCCGGGCTCGAGATCGCGCTGGCCTGCGTGGCGCGCGAGCAGCGCCTGCACCTCCGGCGGCGCGTCGAGCAGCAGGTCGGCGGCCGGCCCCGATAGCTCGGGATCGGGCTCGGGCGCGAGCAGGCTGCGCAGGAGCGCCGCGAGCTCGCGCCGCCAGCGGGCGCCGACCTGAAGCAGGTTCGCGTAGCCGCCGCGGATCGCCTCGAGCGCGTAGCCCAGGAGGAAGCGGAGGGCGGGATCGGACTCGCCGAGCAGCGCGCGATCGATCACGAGCAGAGGCCGCGGGAACGCCGTGGCCGCGGCGAGCCCCGGCACCTTGTCGGCGACATAGATCTCCGCCTCGGTCTCGTAGAGCGCGCGGACCTCGGCGGCGAGCTGCAGGAGCCGGGCGTCGCGGGTCGGGTGCAGCGGCTGGACGTTCGCGCCGAGCGACGGCTGCGGCACGAGGCCGGAGATCGCCTCGGCGAGCGCGGTGAACACCTCGCCGAGCGGACCGCGCGCCGCTGGCGTCAGGAGGAAGCGCTCGCGGTGCGCCGCGTCGAGGGTGCGCCGCAGCGGCGCCGCGGTGCGCGCGGCGCGCAGCCGCTGCAGGGTCGCGCGATCGGTCTCCTCGGCGAACCCGAGCAGATCGAGCGCGGTCAAGACGCGGCTCGCGCGCTCGGTGTCGCCGGTGCGGCTGTAGAACGACGCGAGCAGGCGGTACGCGGGCGCGTGGTGGATGTCGCGGTCGAGCACCTTGCGCAGCTCGCCGATCGCGCGGCCCGGATCGTCGACGGCGTAGATCTCGGCGAGCGCGACGCGGTCGCTCGCGCCGTCCGGATCGACGTTGAGGATGCCGCGGTACGCCTCGATCGCCGCGGCGCGGTCGCCGGACGAGAGCAGGATGCGCGCGAGGCCGCGCTGCAGCGGCACCGCGGCGCGGGGGCCGCCCTGCGCCATCGCCGCGTGCGCCGCCTCGATGAGCAGCGTCTCGGCCTGGCGCTGATCGCCGCCGTCGGCGGCGCGGCGCGCGAGCACGAGCGCCGGCGGCGCGTAGCCCGGGTCGTAGTCGATCGCGCGGCGGTACTGCGGCGCCGCGCCGCGGAGCTCACCGGCCGCGTCGAGGATGCGGCCCTTGTAGTAGTAGTAGCGCGCGAGCGCCTCGGCCGAGAGCGGCTGGCCCGGCGACGTCGCGAGCTCGATCACGCGATCGATCGCGGCGCGCGCGTCGTTGTAGCGCCCGCGCAGGAAGTGCTGCTGCGCGAGCAGGTAGTACGCGTCCTGGTGCGTCGCGTCGAGCTTCAGCACCTCGGACAGGACGGGGATGGCGCGCTCGGGGTCCATCTCGCAGTCGGCGTGGATCGCCGCCTGCCGCATCATCGCGGCGATCCGGTCCGTCGGCGCCGCCGCGCCCGACTGGACGAACCGCGCGATCGCGGCGAGCGCCTCGGTCCAGCGCCGCATGTCGGAGTGGAAGTCGACCAGCGCGGACAAGACGGTGAGATCGCCCGGCGCGAGCTCGAGCGCGCCGCGGTACAGCTCGGCGGCCGAGTCCAGATCGCCCGCGCGCTCGAGGATCGCCGCGCGGCCGACGTGGACGCGCGCGAGCAGGGGCCCCGCGTCGTCGCGCCGCCGGTACAGCTTCTCGAGCTCGCGGTACGTGACGTCGAAGTCCCACGCCTCGGGGTGCTCGCGCGCGAGCGTGCCGAGCGCGTCGAGCGCGTCGGCGTTCGTCGGCCGGATCTCGAGCGCGACGATGATGCTCTCGGCGGCGCCGCGCGGGTCGCCGGTCATCCGCGCGACGACGCCGCGCTTGCGATAGAAGTCGCTGCGGGTCGTCGGATCGCCGTCGCGCATGGCCTTCTGCGCGAGCAGGTTCGCGATCGACTGCGCCTTGTCCCACGCGCCCTGGCGATAGAAGAAG
>DATMCI010000152.1:0-14036 GCA_035558535.1 Kofleriaceae bacterium | reverse complement strand
CACAATCGCTCGCTGTACTCACGCATTCACCACCGGCTCGAGATCCTCGCGCTCACACCCGAGGACACTACCGAGTATCTACGCATGCGCATGGAGCGCGCCGGCTGTACGCGCGAGGTGTTTGCCTCCGACGCCATCGTGGTCCTCCACGAGGCCACCGCCGGCGCTATGCGCGATCTCGACCGGCTCGCCGCCGCCGCGCTCCGCGAGACCGCGCGCAAGAAGCGCAAGCTCGTCGAGCGCGACGTCGTCACCCACGTCATCGAGGCCGACACCCGCGAGCGCGACTGACGACTGGCTTGAGCGACGGTGTCATTCTTCCCGCGCTCGCTGGCTCTCCCGGTGTGACGTCCTCACGGCAGGACTTCATTGCCCTCGCTGGCATGTCCGAGCACCGGCACTGCGCCGATGCCCATTGCTGGCATGCCGGAGCACCGGCACCGCGCCGATGCCCCTTGCTGGCATGCCGGAGCATCGGCACCGCGCCGATGCCCCTTGCTGGCATGCCCAAGCACCGGCACCGCGCCGATGCCCCTTGCTGGCATGCCGGAGCACCGGCACCAAAGCGATGCCCATCGCTCAGGCCGCTTCAAATCCCATCAACAGGGCCGCCTCGTAACACCTCGCCGTTCACTTCTCGGATGCGGATCGTCCACCCTTGTTCCAGCATGTACTTCGCAAATAGGTCGTATGCGAACTTACTATTGAGTACGATGGTGCTCCGTTCCTCTTTGTTCGCGTGTTCGGCCATGCATCACCTGACTTCCAATTAGTATCCACGCCAGGTACGATTCTCGACGGACAGAGTCGAGAACCGCCCGAGGCCCGCGGCCCTTGCTAATGGGTGATCACGTTGTTCTGGATGCGATCCGACAGCTCATGTCGGGTCTCTGCTCATGATCCCTGACGTTCAACCAGACGCAGGATCATCCCACGCACGGATTCCTAACACTCCACCTCGGTCCGGATTGCAGGATCCTTCGGTGATAGCCCTTGTAGCAGGGCGCCAGATGGTCGTAGATTCGCGGCATGGTGAGGGTAGGCGGTTATGGAGTACGGTTTGAGGTGCTGATCGCGGGGGTGGTGATGCTGGGGATTGCACCTTCGTGCGGGCACCCGGAGTTGCCGCGGTTGACGGGCGATAACGTCGCCACGGATGCGTCACCGGATCATGGGGCATCGTCCGATGGGGCATTGCCCAATGGGCCGCCGTCCGATGGGGTGCTGCCTGATGGACCACTGCCTGATGGGCCGCCGCCACAGTCCTTGAACTGCACTGGCGTAGCGGCGACGTGTGGCGCAGGCGCGAACGAAAGTTGCTGCAAGACGGAAGCCGTGCCGGGTGGAACATTCTACCGGAGCTACGACGGAGCAGGGTACAACGACATGGCGTATCCGGCGACGGTGAGCACGTTCGTGCTGGATGTGTATGAGGTAACAGTGGGGCGTTTTCGCACGTTCGTGAACGCAGGACGAGGAACGCAGGCAAGCCCGCCGGCCATGGGGGCAGGAGCGCACTCGCAGATCATGGGTAGCGGGTGGGATACCGCATGGACTACAAGCCTGGCGGCGAGCACGGCGGGATTGATAGCAGGGCTGAAATGCAGCACTACCTATCAGACGTGGACGGACAGCCCGGGAGGAAATGAGAATAAACCGATTAATTGTGTAAACTGGTTTGAGGCAATGGCATTCTGCGTCTGGGACGGAGGCTATCTACCGACAGAGGCAGAGTGGAATTATGCGGCGAGCGGCGGTGGAGAGCAACGTGTTTATCCGTGGTCGAATCCGGCAAATTCGACGACCATCGATTGCACATACGTGAACTATACTAATGATTATGGTAATCACTGTGTCATGGGCGGGATAAACTGGGCCGGCAGCAAATCGGTCAAGGGAAACGGACGGTGGAACCATTCAGATCTTGCCGGGAACGTAGCCGAATGGACTCTTGATTGGTATTCTGGATCCTATCAAATGCCCTGTAATAATTGCGCGAATTTGCCCGCGGCCACCGAACGCATTCATCGCGGTGGCAGCTTCTCCAACCAACAATACGGCGGCCTGAGGGCAGCCGACCGCTCGTACACTTACCCCACTGCTCGTTCCTATCTGACAGGGTTCCGTTGCGCAAGGAAACCTTAGGTGGTCGATATATCCGAGTGCCAAACATTGTCTGTATCACTCACCGTGCCTTGATCCTCGTCACCTCGCTCGTGCAGGGGTCTCGCTGAGTGGCTGCGGCCACCGTCGCAGCCACCCGCCAGCCGCGTGGAGCCGCTGAGACCCCAAGCAAGTTACTAGTTCAAAGGATCGAGCTCGACGAAGTGGACTGTCCATCAATCGCCCATAGGAGATAGCCTCATGCTCTCGGCCAGAGTGCTTGTCATTCCTCTCATCATTGCGACGACCGCACCAGCGGGTGCACAGCCGGCGCGGGCAGTGAGCCCGCAGGCAGACGCCCTGTTTCACCGGGGCCGCGAGCAGATGAAGCGAGGGAAGATCGCCGAGGCGTGCAAGGCGTTCGAGCAGAGCCAGAACCTCGAACCCAAGGTCACGACGCTCCTCAACCTCGCCGGGTGCTTCGAGAAGCTCGGTCGGCTCGCGACTGCGCAAGCGCTCTTCCTTCAAGCCGAACGACAGACCCAGGCGAAGAGCGACGACACGATGGCACAGCTCCACAAGGTCGCGCGCGATCGCGCCGCCAAGCTCCAGCCGCGGGTGTCGACATTGACGCTCCGTGTGCCAGACGAGCGCAACCTCGCACGACTCGAGATCCTACGCGACGACGCTCGCGTTTCTACAGAGCTGTGGAACCGAGCTATCCCGATCGACGGTGGCACATATACGATCGTTGCGCGGGCGATCGGCGCAGAGGCATGGTCGACGCAGGTCATAGTCGCGGCCGAGGCGGACGCCAAGATCGTGGAGGTGCCAGAGCTCCAGCCGCTCCCGCGGAAACCCGACGTTTCGCCCGCGATGCCAGTCCGACCTGCGATCGAAGGCGGACAGCGCGGCGGTCTTGGCCTGCCGATCTCGATGAGCGTCGGCGCGGCGGCGCTACTCGGCGGCGCGTTTGGCTTCTCGCTGTGGAGCGACCGGACGTACGGCGAGGCCAAGGCTGAGACGATGGACCAGGCGAGGCGCGATTCGCTCGAAGGTTCCTCCAATCGCAAGCGCTACGCTGCCGAAGGCCTGGTGGTCGCCGGAGCCGGCTGCGCCGTGGTCGCCGTCTGGCTCTTCATCCGCCAGCGCGGAGGACAGACCGAGACAGCTGCAGCCCGTACGGGGCTGAGGGTGGCGCCGACGGGATCGGGCATCGGTATCGCCGGACTGTTCTGAGGCTTCACCGTCCGTGGATGTCCGGATCCCAGCCGAAGACCATGATCATCGTCTCGCGGTCGAGGTTCCGCGCAGCCAGGCGCAGCTCGATCTCCCGCGGGGTCGCGTCGGGGTACTGGGTGCGCAGGTAGGACCTCACCAGCTCGTTGATCGACCGCCCGATGCTCAGCACTTTCTGGAGCTTCTGCTCGTACGTCGCCCGCTGCCAGAGCTCGATCATCATCCGCTCGATCTCCGGCGAGGTGTCGGATGCGCCCGGGGCCGTCCCGTCGAACATGCCGTCACCATACCGCTGGGGCCGAGACAATGTCAGCCCCGGGATCTACGGTCAGGGTCGGGTGGTTGTCGGTCAGGAGGACTCGCGCTCGGCGATCAGCTTTCGCAACAATTCGTCGAGGCCATTGTCGCGAGCCTGTATCTCAAGATATTCGCGATCGAGCACGTCCCACCGCACGCGCAAGATACCGAGCGCATCGCGCCACTGCCGCTCGGACGTGCCCAGCTCCTGAAGCCAGCGAAGCTTCTGGAGGATCGCGTCCTCGGGGGCGAGGACGGGCGTCGATTTACCTGCGACCTGATGGAAGACCCGCCGCTGCAGCTGAGCGCGCGACAATGGATCAGCCTTGCAGCAGAAAATATCGATCTTCGTGACCGTCGCCTGATGGATCACGTTGAACGACCGCCGCGTCGAAGTAGCCCATCGGGCGGTATCCTCGTCTACGTAGTAGTCGTCCGCGATCGAGCGACAGAATTCGCGAACATGAGCGCCCCGCAGATCGGCGACGAGGTCGAGATCAGCGGTCGCGCGAGGATCTCCGAGCAATGAACTCGCGACCGAGCCCACGACGACCCACGGGACCTCTAGCGCATCGAGCTTCGCACCGATGCCATGCGCTACCTCGAAGTCAGCGAGCACAGTCTATCGTCCGTGGACGTCTGGATCCCAGCCGAATGCCTTCATCATCAGATCGCGGTCATAGCTCCGCGCGGCGAGGCGCAATTGCAGCTCGCGCTCTGTCGCCTCCGGATACCGCTGGCGAAGGTCCGCCAGGACGAACTCGTTGAGCATCCTGCCGATGCTCAACACTTTCTGGAGCTTCTGCTCGGGGGTCGCCTTGCGCCAAAGTTCGATCATCATCCGCTCCACCTCGGGAGGCGTGTCCGATCCTGGCCGCGGAGGGGTCGTCGCCATCCCCGTCACCATACCCCTGGGGGCGAGACAATGTCAGCCCCGGGATCTACGGTCGGGGGCGTGGCGAAGCTCTACTTCCGGTACGGCACCATGGACTCGGCGAAGTCGATGAACCTGCTCGCGGTGGCGCACAATTATCGCAAGCAGGGCAAGCGGGTCCTCTTGATGAAGCCGCGGCTCGACAATCGGTTCGGCGCCGGCAAGATCTCGTCGCGGTCGGGCCTCGAGGCCGAGGCGGACGTCCTCCTCGACGAGGACACCGTGCTCGCCCCGGCGGACTTCGCGGGCCTCGACTGCGTGCTCGTCGACGAGGCGCAGTTCCTGCCGCCGGCCGCGATCGATGACCTGCGCCGCATCACGATCGATCCGGGCGTGCCGGTGATCTGCTACGGCCTTAGGACCGACTTCCGCACGCACCTGTTCCCGGGCTCGCAGCGGCTGATGGAGCTCGCCGACGCGATCGAGGAGGTCAAGGTCACCTGCCAGTACTGCCACCGCAAGGCGACCTGCAACCTGCGCTTCGTCAACGGCGCGCCGACGGTGCGCGGCCCGCAGATCCAGCTCGGCGCCGAGGAGCACTACGCGCCGGTGTGCTGGGCCCATTACGACGAGGCCACGCGCGGGCTCGCAGCCGAGATATCGGGCGCGACGCTCCGGCCGAGCTGAGTCAGTTCAAGTCGGCGCGCCGGGTGCGCCACTCGACGAACAGCGCCGAGAACCGCGGATCGGCGTGGAGCGGGCCCAGATCCGGATCCGTCTCCATCTTCTCGCTGTGCTCGTAGTCGTGCTCGATCGCCTGCCGCACCTGCTCGAGCGCGCGCGGGATGTCGCTGATCGCCGCGTAGGCGCACGCCGCCGAGTGATAGATGTACGGGTTCTCCGGCGCGTACGGCTGGCCGCCGTCGGCGAGCTCCACGGCGAGCGGGTAGTCGCCGAGCGCGTGCGCGTGGATGCAGGCGTTGTTCCACGCCATCACCAGCGCCGTGCGCGCCTCGCCCGCGTCCACGGCCGGCGTCGGCAGCGCCAGCACCCTGCGCAGGATCGCGAGCGCGGCCGGCCGCTCGACGGCGAAGCTCGCGTTGTACAGGTACGGGACGAGCGCCACGTCCGCGGGGAGGCGCCCGAGCATCGTCGCGAGGTACGCCGGCGCGTGGCGCGCGACCTCGCCCACGAGCTCCGCCAGCTCCTCCGGCGGGAGGCCCGCGACCGTCTCGGCGTCGAGCAGCTCGAGCGCCGGCCCGAGCTCGCCGGGCGCGCGCTCCGCGATCTCGCCGACCACGAGCATCCGCGCGTCGCGGCCCGGCGCCGTGCGGGCGAGCGCGACAGCGTCGGTCAGCCGCCGCTGCCGCACCAGCACGATGACGAGGTAGCCCGTCGCGTCGGAGGCCGCGTCGAACGACAGCGACCGCCGCAGCAGCCGCTCCGCGACGACCGCCGCCGCCGGATCGTCCGGATCGTGCTCGAGCGCGACCTCGACCAGCATCCCGGCCAGCTCGCGCCGGCTCCACGCGCTCTGCGACACCGCCCAGAGCAGCGCGCTCTCCTCGCCGTGGCGCCGGAAGCGCTCCGCGAACGGGTTGCCCGCGAGGATGAACGGCTCGCGCCCGTCGACGCCGTCGGCGCGCGCGCGGACCGAGTCGTCGACCGACTCGAAGCGCGCCCACGCCACGGGCAAGACGTCGTGGATCCGCGCCACGATCCAGAGCAGGAAGTGCACCTGCTCCGAGGCCGTGGCCGGCACCGAGAACCGCTCGACCCACATGAGGGCCGAGCGGTGCCGCCGATCGTGCACGACGTCCGCCCGCTGGAACGGCTCGAGGTCACCGATCCGCTCGTCCTGGTACGCCGAGAGCCACAGCGCGAAGAACGCGTTGATCACCGACTCCTCGCCGGGTAGCCCCGTGCCGGCGAGCTTGAGCGCCACGCCGAACCGCTCGCCGTCGTAGTCCTCGAGCACCTCCGGGTAGCGCTCGATCGGGAACGGCACCGCGTGCTCGAGCGGCGGCAGGCCGTTGCGCCAGTGGCTCTCCAGCAGCCCGCCGTCGTCGAGATCGTCGTCCTCGTCGTCCTCATCGTCCTCATCGTCCTCGTCGAGGTCATCGTCCTCGTCGTCCTCGTCGCCCGCGCCCGCCCCCGCCCCCGCGCCCGCCCCCGCCCCCACGGCGGCGACCGACGGCGGCGCGTCCGGGGCGGTGTACAGGACCTCCGCCTCGTCGAAGAGCCCGTCGACGACCTCCCCCTCGCCCGGCGCCGGGGCGCCCGCGTCCTCCTCCTCCTCGGCCACGCGCCCCCGCCCGCGCCCGTCGCCGCCGAGCTCGCGCCACGTCACCCCGTCGATGCCCGTCTCGATCTTGACGCACCAGATCGCCTCGAGGCCGTGCGCCGCCGCCGCCGCCTCGAGCGCGGCGCGCTGCCCGTCGAGCTCCGCCGGCAGGGGCGGCAGCCACGGCGCGGCCAGCCACTGCCGCGCCGGCTCCGGCTCCGCCGAGCTCGCCTCGGAGACGTCCGGCTCGCTCGACTCCCCCAGCTCGGTGACGCCCGCCTTCGCGAGGGCGTCCCAGAGCGCGCGCTGGGCGGCCTCGTCGAGCGGCCGCGCGCTGCGGGCGATCACGATTCCGCGCGCGAGGTCGCTGCGCCGCGGCTCGAGGCCGGAGAGATCCACTCCTGCCAGCCTATCTCAGATCGGATCGCGAAGCGGCGCTCAGCACTCGATGATGTTCACCGCGAGCCCGCCGCGCGCCGTCTCCTTGTACTTGCTGCTCATGTCCGCGCCCGTCCGCCACATCGTCTTGATGACCTTGTCGAGCGAGACCTTGTGCGTGCCGTCGCCCTGCAGCGCCAGCCGCGCCGCGTTGATGGCCTTCACGGCGCCCATCGCGTTGCGCTCGATGCACGGGACCTGCACGAGGCCGCCGATCGGATCGCACGTGAGGCCGAGGTTGTGCTCCATCCCGATCTCGGCGGCGTTCTCGACCTGCGCCGGCGTCCCGCCCATGACCTCGGCGAGCGCCCCCGCCGCCATCGAGCACGCCACGCCCACCTCGCCCTGGCAGCCGACCTCGGCGCCGCTGATCGACGCGTTCTTCTTGTACAGGGCGCCGATCGCGGCCGCCGTGAGCAAGAACCGCAACGTGCCCTCGTCGTCGGCGTTCGGCAGGAAGCGCCGGTAGTACATGAGCACGGCCGGGATGATCCCCGCCGCGCCGTTCGTGGGCGCCGTGACCACGCGGCCGCCCGCGGCGTTCTCCTCGTTGACCGCGAGGGCGAACAGGTTGACCCAGTCCATGATCACGAGCGGATCGCTCGCGCCTGCCGGATCGCTCTTGAGCCGCCGGTGCAGCCCTGCCGCGCGCCGCTTCACCTTGAGCCCGCCCGGCAGGATGCCCTCACGCTCGCAGCCGCGCCGGACGCAGCTGTCCATCGCCTGCCAGATCTCGAGGACGCGCCGCCGGACGGCATCGGCCGGCGCGAGCGCGTTCTCGTTCTCGAGCATCAAGGTCGAGATCGCCATGCCGTGCTCGCTCGCGAGCCGGAGCAGCTCGTCGGCCGAGTTGAACGGGTACGGCACGACCACCTGGTCGGCGGGCTTGCTGCCATCGGCCGGCGCGCCCGCGTGATCGACGACGAAGCCGCCGCCGACCGAGTAGTACACGCGCTCGGCGAGCACCGCGCGCGCCGCGCCCAGCGCGGTGAACCGCATGCCGTTCGAGTGCAGCGGCAGCTTCTCGCGGCGGTGGAACACGAGGTGCTCCGCCGGATCGAGATCCACCTCGTGCTCGTGCTCACCCAGCAGCATCACGCGCTTCTGCTCCGTCACGCGGGCGACGCGCGCGGGGATCCCGTCCACGTCGACCGTCGACGGATCCTCGCCCTCGAGCCCGAGGATCACGGCGCGGTCGCTGCCGTGCCCCTTGCCCGTGAAGCCGAGGCTGCCGAACAGCTCGACCTTGACGGCCGTGGTCTGCGCGAGCTGGCCGTCCGCGCGCAGCCGCTCCGCGAACCGCCGCGCCGCGCGCATCGGGCCGACCGTGTGCGAGCTCGACGGCCCGATCCCGATCTTGAAGATGTCGAAGACGGAGATGTGCATGCGGCGCCGGGGTTTGCCTCAGAACAGGATGCGCGTGCGGATGCTCGTCGGGAGCGCGGCGATCGCGCGCTTGACGTCGACCGAGACGTCCTGATCGAGGTCCACGATCAGGTACCCGATGTCCGGGTCCGTGGCCAGGACCTGCGCGCGGATGTTCGCGTTCCGGTCCGAGACGATCTTGTTGATGTCGCGCAGGACGCCCGGGACGTTGCGGTGGACGTTGAGGATCCGGTGGGCGTCCCGGGTGATCGGCACCTCGATCTGCGGGAAGTTGACCGCGCCCGTCGTGGCGCCCGTGTTGACGAGCTTGAGCAGCGACGCCGACACCTCGCGGCCGATCGCCTCCTGCGCCTCCTCCGTCGAGCCGCCGATGTGCGGCGTCAGGATCACGTTCGGCAGGCCGCAGAGCGGCGAGGCGAACCCGTCGCTGTTGCTCTCCGGCTCCTCGGGGTAGACGTCGACCGCCGCGCCGCCGATGTGCCCGCTCGCGATCGCCTCCGCCAGCGCCTCGATCACGACGACCGTGCCGCGGCTGGCGTTGAGCAGGCACGCGCCCGGCTTCATGCGCAGAAGCTCCGCCGCGCCGATCATGTTCTTCGTCTGCGGCGTCTCGGGGACGTGCAGCGTGACGAAGTCGGCGATCTCGAGCACGTCCTCGAGCCGCGGCATCGATCGGTTGTTGCCCATCGGCAGCTTCGCGGAGATGTCGTAGAACACGACGCGCATGCCGAACGACTCGGCGAGCACGCCGATCTGGCTGCCGATGTGGCCGTAGCCGACGATGCCGATCGTGCGGCCGCGGACCTCGTGCGAGCCCGTGGCCACCTTGCGCCACTTGCCCGCGTGCACCTCGCGCGACCGATCGCCCAGGTGGCGCGACAGCATCACGATCTCGGCGAGGATCAGCTCCGCCACCGAGCGGGTGTTCGAGAACGGCGCGTTGAACACCGGCACGCCGCAGACGTTCGCGTGCGCCGTGGCGATCTGGTTCGTGCCGATGCAGAACGCGCCCACCGCGAGCAGGCGGCGCCCCTCGTTCAGCACCGCGGGCGTGATCCGCGTCTTGCTGCGGATGCCGAGCAGGTGGATGTCGCGCACCCGCTGAGCGAGCTCCGCCTCGGGCAGCGCGCCCTTCACCGTCTCCACCTGGTAGCCCTCGGCGGCGAACGCCTCGGCCGCCACCGGGTGGATGTTCTCGAGCAGAAGGACCTTGATCTCGCTCTTGGGAAACGACGTTACCGCCATCGCTGCGCTCCGGCTCTCGTTAGGGTTCCGCTACGGTTCCTCGACGGAGAACGTATCGCACGCCTCGAGCTGCCCCGTCTCGAAGCCGCGCCGGAACCAGCGCACGCGCTGGGCGGACGTGCCGTGCGTGAACGTCTCCGGGTTCACCCGGCGGCCCGCCTGCTGCTGGAGCCGGTCGTCGCCGATCGCCGTCGCGGCCGCGAGCGCCGCCTCGAGATCGCCCACCTCGACGACCTTGCGCGCGTCCGCCGAGTGCCCCCACACGCCAGCGTAGCAGTCGGCCTGCAGCTCCTGGCGCACCGACGCGTCGTTCTTGCTCTTGCTCTTGCTCCGCCGATCGCCGCCCGCCCGCTTGCCGGCCGAGCCGCCCTCGAGCGTCTGCAGGTGGTGGCCCATCTCGTGGGCCAGGACGTACGCCTGCGCGAACAGCCCCGGCGCCTTGAACCGCTGCTTGAGGTCCCGGAAGAACGACAGATCGACGTACGCGTTCTCGTCGCCCGGGCAGTAGAACGGGCCGATCGCCGAGGACGAGCGGCCGCACCGCGTGTCGATCTCGTCGCGGAACACGTAGAGCTGCGCCCGGCGGTAGGGCTTGTTCGCCTGCTGGTAGAGCCCCGCGAACGTGTCCTGGATGTCCTTCATCACGAACTTGATGAAGTCGATCTGCTCCGCTTCCGGATCCGGCCCCGCGGGCGGCTGGGCCGTGGCCGGGGGCCCCGCCGGCGCGCCGCCGCCCGCAGCGCCGCCGCCGCCACCGCCGCCACCGCCCACGAGCCCGCTGATGTCCACGCCGAACACGCGCGCGACCAGGAAGACGACCACCACCGCGACCGCCGAGCCGCCCCCGATCCGCACCGCCGAGCTGCCGCGGCGGCCCCGAACGTCGACAACGTCATCGTTTGCCGTGCCTCGGGTCCACTTCACACAAGGACGGTACTACAGTCCCGCGCCTATGCCACCGAAGGCACCGAAGGCACCGAAGGCTCCAAAGGCTCCGAAGGCTCCGAAGGCCGCTGCTCCGAAGAAGCCAGCCGCCGCGCCGCGCAAGCGGAAGGTGAAGCCCGAGGCCGGCTCGGTCGGCCTCACCGCGGCGGAGGTCGCCAGCGGCTCGCCGAGCCCCGAGGTCGGCAAGGTGCGGGCGCAGATCGAGGCCGCTGGCGGCCACGTGCTCGCGACGTACCGCGAGCCGTACGGCGGCCACTGGGTCGCGCTCGGCGCGCTGCCGCTCGACAAGGTCAAGCCCACGCCGTACCAGCGCGAGCTGTCGAAGGCGCACGCCGAGAAGCTCGCAGGGGTGATCCCGAAGGTCGGCCGATTCCTCGATCCCGTGATCGCGGTGCCCGAGGGCGACGGCTTCATCTCGCCGAACGGCATGCACCGGCTCTCCGCGCTCGGCGCGCTCGGCGCCAAGAGCGTCGTCGCGCTCGTGATCCCCGAGCCGGAGATCGCGTTCCGCATCCTCGCGCTCAACACCGAGAAGGCGCACAACCTGAAGGACAAGGCGCTCGAGGTGATCCGCATGGTGCGCGCGCTCGACGACGGCGGCACGCGCAGCGAGGCCGACTACGCGTTCGAGCTCGAGCAGGCGTCGCTCGTCACGCTCGGCATCTGCTACGAGAAGAACGGCCGGTTCTCGGGCGGCGCGTACAACTCCGTGGTCTCGCGCTGCGAGGAGTTCTCGACCGAGCCGATCGCCAAGAGCCTCGCCTTGCGCGAGGCGCACGCCCAGAAGCTGCTCGAGCTCGACGAGGCCGTGGTCGAGGCCGTCGCGCGGCTCAAGGCGGCCGGCTTCACGAGCGGGTACCTGAAGCCGATCGTCGTCGCGCGGGTGAACCCGCTGCGCTTCGTGAAGCCCGGCAAGGACGACGCCCGGCCCGACTTCGAAAAGACGATCGATCGGATGATCGACGGCGCCCACAAGTTCGATCCGTCGAAGGTGCGGGCGCAGGACGTGGCGATCGCCGCGGCCGTCGGCGGCGGCGAGGAGTAGGCGAGGAGTAGGCGAGGAGCGACGCCGCCCGGCGGCGGCGCGGATCCGTTACTCGAAGAAGTAGTAGTGGATGCCGCCCTGCGCGACGAACTGGCCGCCGATCGATGCGCCGTCCGCGTCGACGAGGCCGAACGAGATGCCCGTCGAGAACGACAGCGCGACGTTGTTGGAGATGAACGCGCGGATCTGGACGCCCGGCTCGAAGAACAGGAGCGTCTGGCGCTCGGGCGCGGCGCCGCGGTCGTCCAGGCTGAAGAAGCCGATCATGCCGCCGACGCCGAAGTCGGACATCGTCGTCTCGTGCAGGTGGTAATAGAAGCGCGCGCCGAACGTGTAATCGGTGTCGTTGTTCCCGCCGCCGTCGCGGAAGCCGAGGAACCCGCCGACGTGGAACACGCTGGCGTCGTAGTTGACCGACGCGCCTCCGACGCCCGAGCCGGCGCCAGCGCCGAGATCGTTCACCAGCCCGAACTCGGCGCCGACGCCGATCGTCCCTTCCTTGCCGCCGGCGAGCGCCGGCGCGGTGGCCGCGAGCACGAAGATCGTTGCGAGCGTGAGAGTCTTCCGCATGCGCGAATGCTCCCCCGGGCGTCGGCGCGGCGCAAGTTGTCACTCGCCGTTGCGCGAATGGCGCTTGCGTGTACGCTGCCGTTGTGCTTTCAGCCGAGCTCGAGCTCACGGATCTCGACGCGCGACACTGGAAGAACTGGTGGCAGCTCCTCGTGCCGCCGCGCGTCCGCGCCCGCCCGCCGTGGGCGCTCGCCGTGCTCGATCGCACGCCGTCGCCGTCGCCGTCGCCGTCGTCATCGTCGTCGTCGTCGGGCGCGGCCAGCGACGCGGCAGGGGTCGAAGCGGAGAAGCCCGCGCCGCGCGTCGTGAAGCTGATCGTGACCGGGCGCGGATCGATCGATCCGGCGTCCGTGCCGCTTTTGGGGCTAGACGGCCGGTCGCTCGCCGCGTGGGCGTCGGCGCTCGACGTCGCGGCCGTGGTCGCCGTCGAGCGCGAGCTCGTCGGCAAGCTGTCCGCCGAGATCGAGGCCGCGCTGCGGCTCGAGCAAGACCTCGTGGCGCAGGCGCTGATCGCGCTGCGCGCGCTGCGCCGGTACGCCGGTAGCGGCGTGTGGACCGAGCCGCCACTCCTCGAGCTCTTGCCGGCGCCCGCGTTCGAGCCGGTGCAGCGGACATTCGATCTGCTCGTACCCGATCGCTCCGCGCTCGTCGCGTACGTGATCGAGGACGATCGCAGCCGCGTGCACGCCTCGCTCATCGCCGTGAAGGACGGCGGCGACATCGTGCGAGCCGCCACGCACCGCGCGATCGCGGACCTCGTCCCCGAGGCGGCGCTCGCGCGCGCGTGGGACGAGGGGGCCGGCGCCACCGGCGCGGCGGCCGGCAAAGACCGCGACCGCCCGCGCGGCTACCGCCGCGTGCTCGCCGCCGTCGAGGAGCGGTTCGCCCGGCCGAGCAGCGCGCTGTTCCTCGAGCGCGCGACGCTCTCGCGAGTCATGACCGGCCCGAGCGATCAGCTCGCGCGCGAGCTCAACGCCAAGCGCGTGGTGATCGATCCGGCGCCCGCCTGGCTGCTCGGGCTGCTCGGCGGCGCCGCGGTGGCGGCGATGGCCGGCCGCGCCGCCTCGGCGCTCGCCCAGATGCTGCCGCAGGGCGCGCGCGACCGCGCCTCGCAGCTCGCGTCGATGGCGCGCGGCGCGATGAAGGAGAGCGGCGCCCACCCGTTCGCGCTCCTCGGCTTCGACCCGCTCGAACTGTGGGCGCGGCTGCGGCACTTCTACCGCGAGTAGCGAGTCGCGCGTCGCGGCCGTGAGTCGCGAGTCCGAGTCGCGGCCGCGAGTCGCGAACGCGCGGCTGCAGGAGCTCGCTCGAGCGTCGTGAACGCGTACGGTGGTGCTTGAACGGGTACGCGCGGCTGGCACGCGCGCGGGGTACTCCGCGGCTTGCTCGCTCGGGATGGCACGTTCCTCTGCAGTGAGGTTCGTGCCCGCACGCCCGCCCACCGTCGGTGCTCGCACGACCGATCGGCACCACTGCCAAGAAACCCGCTACGTAACATCGCGAGGAGTAAGGGCAACGTTGAATCCGAGTGCTTCGAGGCGGCGCACGTGCTTGCGGGTGGCGTCGGTCTGTGAGCGGCGGGTCAGATACTGGTCCCCGAGGTCGACGAA
>DATMCI010000151.1:0-24693 GCA_035558535.1 Kofleriaceae bacterium | reverse complement strand
TGGTCGGCGTCGGCGTGGTCGGCGTTGGCGTCGGCGTCGGCGTTGGCGTTGGCGTCGGCGTTGGCGTTGGCGTCGGCGTTGGCGTTGGCGTTGGCGTCGTGGGCGGCGTGACTGGCGCGGTCGCCTCGGCCTGCGCCGGCGCGGAGCCGGACGCCTCGCCCGCGAGCTGCTCGTTCGAGGCGGGCACCTTGTCGCCGCTGCGCCCCACGATGATCGCGGCCGCGACGGCGGCGAGCGCGACGCTGGCGCCAGCGATGCCGAGCAGGACGAGACGCCGCCGGGGCGCGGCGCCCTGCCGCGGGATGCGGTGCGAGGTGGTGATGGCGCTCGACAGCGTCGTGTCGGAGTAGACGGTCCCGCCGACCTGCGAGGTGGCATGCGCCATGGGCGCGCCGGGCAGCGCGCCCGACACGACGGGCGAGACGGTGACCGCGCGCGAGCCGCTGAGCGTCGTGCCCGCGCCGTCGATGAGGCGGATGACCTCGTCGGCGGTCTGCGCGCGATCCGCTGGCGCCTTCGCGAGCAGCCGCTGCACGATGGCCTCCACCTCTTTCGGGACGCCGCGCGAGTGCTCGGCGAGCTTGGGCGCCGGCACGTAGATGTGCGCGGCGAGCACGTCGCCCTCGCCCTCGCCGACGAACGGCGGCCGGCCGCTGAGCAGCTCGAACAGGATGCAGCCGAGCGCGTACAGATCGGCGCGCGAGTCGACGGCGACGCCGCGGCACTGCTCGGGCGCCATGTACGTCGGCGTGCCGATCAGCGCGCCGGTGCGCGTCATGCTGTGCTGCTGACCGGTCGACGAGCTGACGAGCTTGGCGATGCCGAAGTCGAGCAGCTTGATGCGCTCGCCGCCGGGGACCTCGGGATCGGGGACCAGGAAGATGTTGTCGGGCTTGAGATCGCGGTGGACGATGCCCTTGGCGTGCGCGGCGCTGAGCGCGCCGGCGATCTGCCGCGTGACCCCGAGCGCGAGGAAGAGCGGCATCGGCCCGCGCTTGCGCCGGGCGCGCAGCGTCTCGCCCTGGAGGTGCTCCATGACGATGAACGCGGCGCCATCGTTGGTCCAGCCGAAGTCGTAGATCTCGACGATGCCGGGGTGCCGGATCGCCGTGGCGGCGCGCGCCTCGTTGAAGAACCGCTGCACGACCTCCTGCTTGCTCGACAGATCGGGCAAGAGCACCTTCACGGCGGCGGTCCGGCCGAGCAGCGTGTGCTCGGCCGCATAGACCTTGCCCATGCCGCCCTCACCGAGGACGCCTGTGATCCGGTACTGGCCGATCACGTCGGGCATCGCGGGCGCAACTATATCAGCCAACCCCTCGGAAACGAGCTTGGTGTCGCGCGGACCTGGGGGTGCCGCGTTTCAAGGCAGCGAGCCGCTGAGCACGATCCCGGTGAAGCCCTGGTGGACGACCGGGGCGAGGGCCGTCGTCGGGGTGGAGCGGCCCTGCCGGTAGCCGAGGTAATAGGTCACCACGCCGCCGACGATCAGGCCACCGGCGAGGGCGTACGCGATGTCCTGCTTGCTCTCCGCTGCGTCGCCGCGCTCCTCGAAGCCCTCGAGCGGCTGCCCCATCTCGGCCGCCTTCGCGGCGTCGTCCTCGATGGACAGCACCTGCGACGTGAAGTAGCCGCCGACGGCGGCGGCGGCGAGGCCGGCGCCGCCCAGGACGAGGCCCGTGATCCGCAGCCCCCGGCCTGGGCGCGCCGCGGTGTCCGTGCGGGGCTTCTCGTGCGGCTCCGGCCGGGCGGTGTCGTCGGTGCGCTGCTCGGGCTCGGGCTTTTTCTCGGTCGGCTCGGGCTTTGGAGCCGATGCCTCGAACTCGTTGACGGCCTCGCCCTTGCCGCCGTTGGCGCCGGTGGCCTGGAGCGAGGCGAGGTGCGTGCGCGCGGTCGCCGCCTCCTTCCCGTTGGGCTCGCGGGCCAGGTAGCGCTCGTAGAACTGGATCGCCAGCCCCGAGCGGCCGGCGAGCCGGTGCGCCTGCCCGACGTTGAAGAGCACGAGCGGGCGCGGGACGAGCGCGTAGGCCTGCCGGAAGAGCTCGATCGCCTTGTCGTAGTCCTTCTCGTTCTGCGCCTCGATGGCCTGCGCGGCGAGCTTCTTCGCGGCCTCCTTCTTCTGCGCCTCGTCCTCGGAGGCGTCGGCGCTGTCTTTGGGCGCGGGCTGCGCGGGCGCGCTCGCTGGACCTCCGAGCAGCACCGTCGCGGCGACTCCCGCACCGAGCACCAGACGAGACAGAAGCGAGCCCATGGGACCTCCCGGAGCCGCAGCATAGCCGCGATCGATCGCTGTGAGGGCCCCTCGCCTCACGGCAGCGATCCGCCGAGCGCGATGCCGGCGAAGCCAGCGCCGATCACCGGCGCCAGCGCCGTCGTCTGGGCGGCTCGATCCCGGCGATACCCGACGAAGTACGTGGCTGCGCCGCCGACGATCAGGCTGCTAGCGAGGAGGTACGAGATATTCTGCCGCCGCTCGGCCGCGGCCCCGTCTCGTGCGATCGAATCGAAGGGGAAGCCGATCCGGGAGGCGCGTTGGGCCTCCTCCTCCAGGGCGAGGACGCGCATCGAGAAGTAGGCGCCCGCGAGAGTGAACACGATCCCGGCGCTCCCCAGCGCGAGGCCGGTGATCCGGAGCCTCCGGCCCGGGTGCGCCGCGATGCTCGTGCTCATGCTCATGCTCGCCATGTCCGTGTCCGTCGCCGTGACGGTGTCCGTATCTGTGTCTGTGTCCGTGTCCGTGTCCGTGTCCGTGTCGAACGGATTGCTCGGCGGCGGCTCGCGGGTCGGCGTCGGCGCGGCGGGCGCCACCGCGGGCTTGCCGGCGGCGAGGCTCGCGCGCACGGCGGCGGCATCGAGCGCTCGCGGATCGAGCTGCAGATACAGCTCGTAGAACTCCACCGCTCGCTCAGGGCGCCCGGCGAGGCGGTGGGCCCGTCCGATGCCGAGGAGCAGGGCCGGGTGCGGGTCGAGCGCGAACGCCTTCTGGTAGAGGTCGATCGCCTTGTCGTGGTCGCCTGCGCCCTGGGCCGCGATCGCCTCGTCGGCGAGCTGCTTCGCGGCCTCCTTCGCTCGCGCGCCGTCTGCCGGCGCGGGCGCCGGGCTTCCCTCAGCGGGCTGCGCGCCGGCGGTCGTCGGTCCGCACAGCATCACCGCCGCAGCGAGTCCTGCGCCAAGCACTCCACGAGCCAGCAGCGAAGCCATCGATCCTCCGGGCGGAGCATAGCCGCGATCATGGCGTCGGTGGCAATCCCACCGCTCGAGCCCCCGACCGGCACCTCTTCGTCAGCCTCGAAAGATTGCGAGTAGCTCACTGGCGCACCCGTAGCTCGAGTGCAGCATTTCGCTGCATCTCACGAAAATCTGCAACTGCGGGCGCGCGCCGGCCCACAAGACGAGGACGGATACGCGCTGGTGCAGTTCAGGGCGCGGCATCAGCGATGTCACTCGATATGAAGGAGGTTGCGATGCGGAAGTGGCAGTGGATCGCATTCGTCGTACTCACCATCGGCGCGTGCGACCCTCGAGATGAGGAGTCGTCTACGACCTACGCGCTCAGCGCGGTGGGCTGTGCCGACGGTCAGCGTGAGGGGTTCACCGATGTCAGTGCACACCCGAACATCGCGGGATGCAGTGGCGCGTGGACGATTCCCAGCATCCACAACGAGGCTCCAGGCGCGGCCCCGGCGTGCCCGGGGCTGTCGGTGGCGGGCACCTCGACTCCGGCGTGCGATCGCAACGCGGGCGACGACGGCGCGAACGCGCTCGGGACCGGGTGCAACGTGGCCGATCTGTGCGCCGTGGGCTGGCACGTCTGCTCCAGCGTCGACGATGTCGCCGAGGCATCGGCGACCGGCTGTGCGGGCGCCACCCGCGATGGCGATCCGCCGCTCTTCTTCGCGAGCCGGCAGACCAGCACGGGCTGTGGCCAGTGCGCGACCGGGACGAGCACGGCGCCGTCTTGCAACTCCAGCTCGTGTGCCGCGGGCTGCCTCCAGACGGCCGAGACCTCCAACGATGTCTTCGGGTGTGGAAACTACGGTTCCTCGACGCCGAACGCGAGCTGCAGCCCGCTGGATCGGTTCTCGCAGAACCTCTGCAGCGGGCTCTCGGGCTCACCGTGGTCCTGCAACCTGCCCACGAGCGCCGACAACAACGGTCTCTGCGAGGCATACACGGTCACGAAGTCCGGCACGTCACACGGTGGTGTGCTGTGTTGCCGCGATCCGAACCAGTCGCCGGACTGCACCGGCGCGACGGCAGATCCCGCCGCGCTCTGGCCGCCGAACCACAAGCTCGTATCGGTTCAGGTCGCCGGGGTGGTCGATCCCGATCCCAATGACGAGGTGACCATCGCGATCACGTCGATCTTCCAGGACGAGCCGGTGAACATCATCGGCGATGGCGATACAGAGGTGGATGCCGACGGTCTGGGGTCCGGCACGGCGCGGGTGCGGGCGGAGCGAACCGGCTCGAAGCGGGTGCCGGGCGACGGCCGCGTCTATCACATCGGCTTCGTGGCGACCGACACCGCGGGCGCCACGTGCAGCGGCACGGTGACCGTGTGCGTCCCGCACGACCAGGGGCAGGGCAGCGCCTGCGTCGACGGCGGTCCGCTCTACGACTCGACGGCGCCCTGAGCGCGCGAGAGAGAGCGGCCGGCCGAGCAGGCGCAGGCGGGTGCGGGCGTTCGTGCTTCTGGTAGCGTCGGGAGCATGTGGCCGTGGCGGACGCGGATCGAGCCGGTGACGTGGGCGGAGGCTGGCGATGACGCCACTGCATCGCTCGCGATGATCCTGCGCTATCACAAGAAGCAGGTCAGGCTCGATGAGGTCCGATGCGCGATCCACGCCGACGGTGCGCTTCATATCAGCGCAGGCTCGATCGTCGGTGCCGCGAAGAGCTTCGGGCTGCGTGCGACCGGGCTCGAGGTCTTCGATGCACACGATTTGATCCAGCGCGTCTCGTCGCCGTGCATCATGCATGTACCCACAGACCCGGCGCTGCCTGCGCGAGCGCACCTGGAGAGCGTCCGCGACGGCTTCTTTGCGGTTGTCGAGAAGGTCTCCCCGTACCTCGGGAAGCTGACGCTGATCGACCCCCAGAGCGGAGATCGAGAGGAGCTCTTCTTGAGGGGCCGCAGCGGTATCCTCCTGCTGTTCGAGCCAGCACACGCCCTCCCCGTCGCGAAGCTGATCTCGCAGCGGAAGTGAGCGGTGAGGCGGCGGCGGGGGCGGGGTAGGCGGCGGCGGCCGGGAGGAGCACGGTGAAGGTCGAGCCCTGGCCGACGGTGGAGCGGATGCGGATGTCGCCGCCGTGGGCGCGCGAAAAACTTGTCGGCGATCACGACGTGTCGCTAGGTGGAAATTTCACGCGGCGTCGCCGCGCGGCACCCTTCTCGACGAGCACGTCGCGCGGCACGTTCTCGATGATGTTCCAGCGACGGGCGAGCGTGCCGCTGGTCCCCCACCGCCCCCGGGGACCGAGCAGCACCTTGCTGCCCGGTCGCACGAGCCGCTCGAGCCCGGTACGTAGAGTGGGCGAGCACTCCACCTCGTGCAGGTCGGCGAGATAGCCGAGTCGCTGCGCGAGCGCCGATTCGCCCCAGCGCTCGAGCAACGGGATCAGTCGCTCCGGGGAGAGTCTGGGCAGTGAGCGCGCGACCATTCGGGAGACCTCTCCGACGCCGCCGGCGTAGTGCGGACGATCCAGCGCATCCGCCAGCGCGCGCTCGGGCGTGGCCATCTGCACCGCCGCGCCGAGCACCGAGGTCTCCTCGAACCCGAAGAAATGGTTTTCGCTCACGTACGCGAGCACATATCGGGCGCCGCGGATCGCTTGAGGGCGGCGGCGCTCGCGGCACGCAAGGTAGACCTCCGCGAACACTTGCTCGGTGAATCTGTGGTGCGTGCACGCGGTGCCGAACGAGAAGAAATACGGGTGAGCGAGCGTCGCGCTGGCCAGGAGCGGGTTGGTGTCGGCGACCGCTTCGCGACCTCGGCTGGCCGGAATGAGCTGGAAGAGGCCGGGACGCAGGCGCTCGAGCCAGCCCTTGTGCACGAGCCGGTGGGCCATGTATCGGGCGTACTCGTCGGATGCGCCCAGGACGACCCGCAGATCCTCAAGCGTGACCGTCTTCTGGTTCCGCCACTCGAGGTCGAGCACGACCTTGGCTTCATTCTTCGAGAGGGACCGGTCCATGGTTACGGCGATCGCTATGCGTTAGTAAATTACTAACAATTTGATCAAGCTGCCACCAGCGTCGGGCTACGAGGCTCACGAGCGAGCCCGTTGGTCGACTGCGGCGGCCCGGGGGCCGGCGCAGGCGGCGGCGGGGAGGAACTCGGCGGCGCCGAGCGCGAGGACGACGAACGCGGCGGCTCGGGGTGCGCTCACTACTTCACGATTTCCTTCCGCACCTCTTCGGAGCTGTGTAGAGGGGGCGACTCCGGGAGCAGCTTCACGATCTGCTTGATCGGTGTGTCGGTCCGGACGACAAGCCGCCTCTCGGCGTAACCCGGAAGCCGGAACACCAGTGTGGCCTCGCGGTACGCGCGTGGCAGCGTGCCAGAGAAGGGGGCTTGGCCCAGGAGGGTGCCGTCGAGGACGATTGTTGCCCCCGCTGGCACGGTGGCTAGCTCGACCTTGATCGTCGTCGGCTCGTGCGAGCCGGCCGGACTGGGGCGCGGCGCTCGAAGCGGCGCGGCGGCGGTTGGTGACGCCGGAGCTGGCAGCGAGGCTTGCACGGATCGTGCGTCGAGCGGTGAGGGAAGTGCCGCCGGCTTCGAGGACGCACCCGCGGTCATCGTCGGCGCTTTGTATGCATGCTGCATCACGAGCAAGGTGATGCTGGCCATTACGACCGTCGTGGCGATGCTGGCGGCGAGCAGGGGCCACCGGCGTGGCTCGTGTACTGGCGTATCGAGGCGCACGCTGGCCGCAGCCGATAGCGTGGTGTCGCTCGGGATCAGTGGTGGCTCGGCCCTGCCGGGACCCGGCGTCGTGTCGAAGTGCGTCGTAGGCGCTCCGTCGAGGGCGATTGCATCGCCGCCAGCGGCGTCCACGAGCCGGATCACGTCTTCCGCCGTCTGCGGGCGATCGACGGGGAGCTTCGCGAGGAGGCGCTGGATGAGTTGATCGACCTCCTCCGGAACATCACTCACGAACGACGCGACCCGCGGCGGTGGCATGTAGATGTGCGCCGCCAGCACGTCGCCCTCGCCCTCGCCGATGAAGGGCGGTCGCCCCGCGCAGAGCTCGAACAGGATGCAGCCAAGCGCATACAGGTCCGCGCGCGCGTCGACCGCGACGCCTCGGCACTGCTCCGGTGCCATGTACGTCGGCGTTCCGAGCAGGGAGCCGGCGCGAGTCTGCTGGTGCCCGAGCGCGTGGATCATGAGCTTCGCGATACCGAAATCGAGCAGCTTGATGCGCTCGCCGCCCGGGACTTCCGGATCGCGCACGAGGAAGACGTTCTCAGGCTTGAGGTCGCGGTGGACGATGCCTTGGGCGTGGGCAGCGCCGAGCGCGCCCGCGATCTGGCGCGTGATCTCGAGGGCGGTGCTCCACGGCAGTCGCCGACGTGCAAGCCGCTTCAGCAACGACTCGCCGCGCAGAAATTCCATCACGATGAATGCGGCACCGTCGGGCGTGGTACCGAAATCGTAGATCTCGATGATCCCAGGGTGATCGATGGAGCTCGCCGCTCGCGCTTCGTTGAAGAAGCGAGCCACGACTTCTGGATGACCAGAGTATTCGGGCAACAGCACCTTCACCGCCGCGGCTCGACCGAGCAGCATGTGCTCGGCCGCGTAGACGACACCCATGCCCCCTCGCCCCAGCACGCCGGTCACGCGGTACTGCCCGAACGTCTGCCCCTGCATCACAGGGACGAGCTTACTCGCACTTCGACCGCATCGAGGTGGAGCATTCTGCTGCACTCTGCTGGCTCGATCTCGGCCGAGGATTGGCCGCATCCAGGCCGAGTCTCGACACCGTCACACACGCCACGGGTGTTGCACTCGGTGGACGATCGTTGTGGGGCGCTACGGGCGGACGCAGTTACTCCGGTGGACGCCCATCACTTGGATTACTTGTCAATGCTTCCTGGTGCAGCCAAACGCGGCGCCTGCCGATTCGTCTCGGGAGCTTGAGACCTGCACGCATCTCATTCTTGGCCGTGTCCAGCGCAGCAGTAGTGTGCCATTGATCTGGCTGGACCCGGCTTCAAGGAAGGTGAGATCATGAAGGTGAATGCTGGATGGTTGGTTGGCTCGGCGCTCTTGATCGCCCTTGCCGCTTGCCGCTTCGACCTCCCGATGGTCTCAGATAAATGTGGTGACGGGGTCATCGATCTTGAGGAAGGGGAGGCGTGTGATGATGGCAATAAGCTGGATGGAGACGGGTGTAACGCGAATTGTATCGCGGAAGGTTGCGGCAATCTGTTCATAGAGCCCGATGAAGAGTGTGACGAAGGGCTTGAGGATTCGCCAAGTTGCAACAGTGGCTGTACTCTCGTCCGATGTGGAGATTCGTACGTGAATCAAGCTGCCGGCGAGGAATGTGACACAGCCGGCCCAAATACAGATGACTGCAATGGTCCTCTCTGTAGGATATCTGTATGCGGTGATAGTTTTTATAACCCCGTTGCCGGAGAGCAGTGCGATGCTGGAGGAAATGCGGCGCAGTGCAATGGTGGTGATAATGTGAATGGTCTGGGAAACTGTCAGATTCCTCGTTGCGGTGATGGTTACACGAACCCGAGTTATGCGCCGCCTGGGGGAAAGCTCGAGCAATGCGATGTGGGAGGTAATGCGGCAACTTGTAACGGGAATGATAACGCGAGTGGTAGTGGGAACTGCCAGATCCCCAGCTGTGGCGATGGATATCGGAATCCGAATTTTAGGCCACCTGGAGGGGTGGGTGCTTTCGAGCAGTGCGATGCAGGAGGTAATGTGGCAAGCTGTAATGGGAATGATAATCAAGATGGACGTGGAAACTGTCAGTTGCCCAGTTGTGGGGATGGTTACGTGAATCCGGCAGCGGGGGAAATATGCGATAAAGGTGGGCCGGGCATTCCACAGAGAGGCTGTTCTGCGGGTAAGATGTGTAATTCTGCTTGTTCTGCTTGCCTATAGTCTCGAGAGTTGCACGAGTTCCTCATGCAACTCTCTTGAAGCGGGTGCTGCTGCTCGACGGTCGGTCCGCGCGGCGCGAGCCCCTCGTTCGGATCATCGGTGCTGGTGGGCGCGCGTAGACGTAGACGAGCGCGAGGTACGGCACGCGCGCGAACCCCTCGTTCGGATCATCGGTGCTGGTGGGCCGCGGCAGCGGCTCCTGCTGCTGCCGCGGCGGCGGGTCAGGCGGCGGCGGCGGGTCAGGCGGCGGCGGTGGTCAGTCAGGCGGCGGCGGCCGGGAGGAGCACGGTGAACGTCGAGCCCTGGCCGACGGTGGAGCGGACGCGGATGTCGCCGCCGTGGGCGCGGATGACCTTGTGGCAGATGGCGAGGCCGAGGCCGGTGCCGTCGGGGCGGGTCGTGAAGAAGGGCTCGAAGATGCGGGGCAGCTCGTCGGCGCCGATGCCGCGGCCGTGATCTTCGACCTCGATGGCGACGTGGCGGTCGTCGGCGACGGTGGCGCGGAGCGTGACCTGGGCGCCGGGCCGCGACGCCTCGGCGGCGTTGCCGACGAGGTTGGTCAGCACCTGGCGCAGGCGCATGGGGTCGCCCTGGACGGTGAGCGGAGCGGGCTCGCAGCGGAGCTCGACGCCCTTCTCGGACAGGACGGGCGAGAGGCCGCGGGCCGCGGTCTCGAAGAGCTCGCCGACGTCGATGGGCTCGGCGGTCAGCTTCACGGGCTTGGCGAAGTCCAGGATCTCGGCGACCGAGCGATCGAGGCGCGCGAGCTCCTCGAGCGCGATGTCGAGGTGCTCGCGATCGTCGTCGGGGAGCTGGAGCTTGCGGCGCAGGATCTGGACGTTCAACGAGATGCTGGTCAGCGGCGTGCGGATGTCGTGCGCGATCGCGGCGGCGAACTGGCCGAGGGCGGCGAGCCGGCGCGCGTCCTCGAGCGCGCTCACGGCCTCGGCACGCTCGACGGCGAGCGCCACGCGCGCGGCGAGGTCGCGCGCCACGAGGTACGTGTCGCGATCGACGAGGCCGCCGTCGAGGTGGAACGCGCCGACGAGCGTGCGATCGGCGCCGAGCGCGGGGACGTCTGCGCGACCCATACGGCCCCGCCGCCGCCGATCACCACGACGAGAGGACGTCGAACCCGCTCCCGCCCGCCTCGACAAGATCAAGGAGGCGACCGTCATGGACGATCACCACGACGAGAGGACGTCGAACCCGCTCCCGCCGGGCAGGCCGAGATCGAGCAACATTAGATCTGCGGCGCCGGCGCCCGCGATGGCGGCGGGAGCGTCGGCGGCGGTGGCGACGTCGTAGCCTTCGCTGCCGAGGAACTTCTCGAGCGTCCGGCGGATCGAGCGGTCGTCGTCCACGATCAGGATGCGAGCCACGTCGAGCACCTCCGGGGCGGTTCCACGGAGCATGCCAGCGCAAGTGGGCGAATTGAAAGGGCGGTGTTCGCGAGGCAGGGTAACGAAACGTGGCTCCCGGGCCGCCGGGGTTACTGGCGCGTGCGTGGCGCGTGCGTGGCGCGTATGTGGTGCGTGCGAAGTTCTATTTGACAGTGTCATATGACAGTGTCATGTTCTGGCGCGTGGACGAGACGTGGACCCTCTCCGAGCTGGTGGCCGAGGTCGCGGCGCGGATCGCCGCGCTGCCGGCGCCGTCGAACGGCCAGGTCCGCGCGGTGCCGGATGAGCGGACGGTCCGCTACTACGGGACGATCGGCCTGCTCGATCGGCCGCTCGCGATGCGCGGGCGGACGGCGCTCTACGGCCGGCGGCACCTCGCGCAGGTGATCGCGATCAAGCGGCTGCAGACGATGGGCCGCAGCCTCGCCGAGATCCAGGCGCTGTGGCCGACGCTCGACGAGCCGACGCTCGCGCGCATGGCGGGCATCGAGCTGCCATCGGCGGGCGGGGCGCCGCGCGCGGCGGGCCGCCGCGACTTCTGGAAGGGCGAGCCGGCAGTTGCGCCGCCGCCCTCGGCGGTGCCAGCGCCGGCAGCGCCGGTGCCGGTGCCGGCGCAGGCGCCGCGCTCGCCCGCGCCGGTCGAGCTGCGCCTCGAGCTTGTGCCGGGAGTCTCGCTCTCGATCGCGATGTCCGACGACGTCGCGCTGACCACGGCCGACGTCCGCGCGATCCGCGCGGCGGCGGCGCCCCTGATCGCCGAGCTGGCACGGTGCCGGCTCGTTATGGATGCTGGAGGAACCGAGCCATGACCGCACTACCGATGACGCTGATGAGTGACGAGGAGGTGGCCCGCTTCGGGCGGGACCCGAACGCCGGATTCGGCGCGCTGCAGACGGCGCGCGGCCTCTTGCCGCTGGCGGCGATGGACGTGGACGCGCGCGTCGTCGGCACGGTCGCGGCGATCGAGGTGGCGCAGACGTTCGTCAACACGACGGGCACGGCCATCGAGGCGACGTACATCTTCCCGCTGCCGGATCGCGCGGCGGTGCACCGGTTCCGCATGGAGGTCGCGGGGCGCGTGGTCGACGGCGTGGTCGAGGAGCGCGGCGCGGCGCGCGAGCAGTACGACGCGGCGATCGCCAAAGGGCACCGCGCGGCGATCACCGAGGAGGAGCGCGCGGGCGTGTTCACGCTGCGCGTCGGCAACCTCATGCCGGGCGAGGCGGCGACCGTGCGGCTGTCGCTCGTGGGGCCGCTGCCGGTCGACGACGGCGAGGTCACGTTCCGGTTCCCGCTGGTCGTCGCGCCGCGCTACATCCCGGGCGCGGCCCTGGGCGGCGAGCAGGCGGGCCTGGGCCAGGCGCCCGACACGAACCTGGTCCCCGACGCGTCGCGGATCTCGCCGCCGGTCCTCCTCCCGGGCTGCCCGAACCGCGTCCGCCTGGGGCTGCGCGTGGCGATCGAGGATCACGGGCTGCGCGACGTGGCGTCGAGCCTCCACGCGGTGACGACGGCGCACCGCGACGCGCACGTGGTCGAGGTGCACCCGGGCGAGCGGCTCGATCGCGACTTCATCTTGCGCTGGCGCATCGACGGCGCTGCGCTGCGCAGCTCGCTGGTCTGCGCCGACGACGCGGACGGCCGCGGCGGCACGTTCCAGCTGACGCTCGTGCCGCCGAGCACGCTGTCGCTCGCCGCGAAGCCGCGCGACGTCGTGTTCGTCATCGATCGCTCGGGCAGCATGGGCGGCTGGAAGATGGTGGCGGCGCGGCGCGCGGCGGCGCGCATGATCGACACGCTGACGTCGCGCGATCGGTTCTGCGCGATCGCGTTCGACGATCGGGTCGAGCCGCTGCCGGCGACGGGGCTGGTCGACGCCACCGACCGCAACCGCTACCGCGCCGTCGAGGCGCTGGCGAAGATCGACGCGCGCGGCGGCACCGAGATGGCCGAGCCGCTGGAGCGCGCGGCGGCGCTCCTGGCGGGCGGGTACGCCGACCGCGAGCGCGTGATCGTGCTCGTCACGGATGGCCAGGTGGGCCACGAGGACCTGATCCTGCGCGACCTGGCGCCGCGGCTGCGCAGCGTGCGGATGTTCACGCTGGGCATCGATCAGGCGGTCAACGCGGCGTTCCTGCGCCGGCTCGCGAGCGCGGGCGGCGGGCTATGCGAGCTGGTGGAGTCCGAGGACCGGCTCGACGCGGTGATGGCGAAGGTGCACCGCCGCATCGGCACGCCGGTGGCGACGGAGCTGCGGCTGTTCGGCGCGGGCTTCGAGCTCGACGTGGCGAGCGTCTCGCCAGGCAAGCTGCCGGACGTCTACGCGGGCGCGCCGGTGACGATCTTCGGCCGCTACCGGGGCAGCTCGGCGAGCGCGGCGCTCGAGATCGAGGGCACGACGTTCGGCGATCCGCTGCGCATGCGGATCGCGCGCGACGGGTCGAGCGGCGAGGGCGGGGCGCGGGGCGCGACGTGGCTGGCGGCGAGCTGGGCGCGCGCGCGGATCCGCGACCTCGAGGATCGCTACGCCACGGGCGAGCGCGGCCCGCTCGAGGGCGAGATCGTCGCGATCTCGAAGCGGTTCAGCGTGCTGTCGCGCTTCACGGCGTTCCTCGCGATCGATCGCAGCGAGGTCGCCAACCCGGGCGGCCGGCTCTCGCAGGTGGTGCAGCCGGTCGAGGCGCCGGCGGGCTGGGGCGGCGCGGGCGCGGGCGCGCCGGTGGTGGCGGCGGCGGCGCGGGCCCGGCCGATGGCCGCGGCGCAGATGCCGATGTCGCCGCCGCCGGCGTCGTCGAGCTACGGCGGTCCGCCGGCGATGCCGGGGTCGGGGCGCCGGATGGCGCCGCCGACGCCGGGCTACGCGGCGCCGCGGCCGACGGAGGCGGCGCCGATGCCGGCGGGCGGCCCGCCGCCGATGGCGGGTGGCTTCGCGCCGCCGCCGCCGCCGCCGCGGGGCGCGTCCGCGCCGGCCGGGTTCGATCTGGACGAGGACGAGGACATGGACGACTCGCCGAGCAACTTCTCCTTGAGCGCATCGAAGCTCGGCAGGTCCGTCGAGCTGGACGAGGACATGGACGACTCGCCGAGCCTCGTGGCCGGCGCGGCGCCGATGCAGCCGCCGCGGGACGCGTTCGATCGCGAGGAGGCGACGGGCGAGGTGCCGCTCGCTCACGCCCGCACGGGCACGCGTCCGCCGCCGGCGGCGGCGCCGGCGGCCGCTCCGCCGGTGAACACGGTGCAGCGCGCGCCGCAGAAGCAGAAGGAGGCGGCCAAGCGCGAGGTCGACCGCAAGGAGCAGGCGGCGGCCGCTGGCGGCGCCGCGGCGGCGCCGGGCTCGGCATACCTCGTCGCGCTGGGCGCGCTCGCCCGCGAGCTCGAGGCGCAGGGCCGGGGCCGCGCCGACGCGACGGCGATCCGCCTGATCCGCCAGCGCCTGACGGAGTGGATCGAGGACGTCCGCTCGGTGGGCGGGCACGACGCGCTCGCGGCTGCCATCGAGCAGCTGGTGCAGCGGCTGTCGGGCGCGCTCGCGGCGGGCCAGGACGTGGCAGGCGAGGCGATCGCGGTCGCCGCCGAGCTCGCGCGGATGGCCGCGGGCGGCGCGCCGCCGCCGCCGCCGAAGCGCGCGTTCTGGAAGTAGCGCGCGGGGGGGCGTGCTGGTAGGCACGAGGCGTGGCGCTCGTGCTCGTGCTGGTCCTCGTGCTGTCGTTCGGCGTCGCCGGCTGCTCGTCGCCGCGGCGGCCGCGCGACGACGAGCGGCGCGTTGGGCAGGCGCCCGCGGCGGACGCAACGGGCGCGCCGGACGCTGCGGGCGCGGACGTGGCAGCGCCACCGGATGCGTCCGCCGCGCCGGACGCGCCGGACGCGCCGAAGCTCGCGATCACCGAGGCGCCGATCCCGTGGAGCGAGGAGCGCGCCGCGCTGACGCTCGAGTACCGGCGGCTGCACAGCGACGCGGCGGCGCGCGATCTCGACATCACGCCGCGCGTGATCGTCTTGCACTACACGGGCGCAGGCACCGCCAGCTCGGCGCGGAGCACGTTCGCGCCGGCCCGGCTCGGCACGTCGCGGCCTGAGCTCTTGCGCGGCGGCGCGGTCAACGTCTCGGCGCACTTCCTGGTCGATCGCGACGGCACGATCCTGCGGCTCCAGCCCGAGACGCGCTACGCGCGGCACTGCATCGGGCTCAACCACATCTCGATCGGCATCGAGAACGTGGGCGACGAGGCCAAATATCCGCTGACCGAGGCGCAGGTCGCCGCCAACGTGGCGCTCGTGCGCGACCTCGCGCGCCGGTTCCCGATCACGCACCTGCTCGGCCACCAGGAGGCGGCCGCGTTCGCCGGGCATCCGCACTTCGTCGAGCTCGTGCGCGGGTACACCAACACCAAGCCGGATCCGGGCGCGCGGTTTTTGCGGCGCGTGCGGCAAGCGGTCGCTGACCTCTCGCTCGCGGGCCTCTGAGCGCGCGCGGAGCGCCGCAGGGCGCGGTATCGTCGAGCCGTGGCTGAGCACGGGCAGGGCGTGATTCTCCGGGATCGATACGAGCTCCGCGAGGAGCTCGGCGCCGGCACGAGCGGCGCCGTGCACCGAGCCTTCGATCGGACGCTCGGCCGCGAGGTCGCGATCAAGCTCATGCACGACGTGCCGCAGGGCGACGCGCTGCGCCG
Organism: Kofleriaceae bacterium; assembly: GCA_035558535.1. GTDB lineage: Bacteria > Myxococcota_A > Polyangia > Haliangiales > Haliangiaceae > JABFXX01. The sequence continues at coordinate 9,486 of DATMCI010000151.1, read as the reverse complement.
GTTCGAGCGCGAGGCGAAGATCGCCGCGCGGCTCCGGCACCCGGACATGATCGAGGTGTTCGACATCGGCGAGCACGAGGGCCGGCCGTTCCTCGTGATGGAGCTGGTGACGGCGCCGACCCTGGCCAGGGCGGTCCTGGACGCGAACGCCGCGCCGAGCATCGCGGCGGCCACAGAGCTCGGGGCGGCGATCGCAGACGTGCTCGCCGCCGCGCACGCGGCTGGTGTCGTGCACCGCGATCTCAAGCCCTCGAACGTCTTCGTCGAGGGTCCGCTCGACGCGCCGCAGCGGTGCCGGCTCACCGATTTCGGGCTGGCGTTCATGATCGAGCCGCCCACGGAGACCTTGGGGCGCCTCACGGCGGAGGGCGTGATGCTCGGGACCCCGTACTACATGGCGCCCGAGCAAGCGTCGGGCGGCGAGGTCGGCCCGTCCGCGGACGTCTACAGCCTCGGCTGCATGATCCACGAGCTGATCGGCGGGCGGCCGCCGTTCATCGGCAACCTCGCCCGCATCGTCGCCGGCCACCTCTACCTGCCGCCGCCCCTGCTGCGCGAGCTCGAGCCGGACGCGCCGATCGAGCTCGAGCAGCTCGTGCTCGCGATGCTCGACAAGTCTCCGGCGGCGCGGCCCACGGCGAGCGAGGTCGCCGAACGGCTGCGCGGCCTGCGCGCCGCGGGGATCGCGGGCGGCTCCGGCGCGCCGGGCGCGCTGGCCGATTCGACCGTTTCGGCTGCTTCGCGGGGCGGGCGCCGGCAGCGCTCGGCGACGGCCCAGGGCCGGCTCGCGCGCGCGATCGCGCCGTCCTCTGTCGCGGGCGAGTCGGCGGGCTCGGCCGAGGTGCCCGCCGAGGTGCCTGCCGTCGCCCTCGAGGTCGATGACCCGGCGCTCGCCGCCGGTCTGCAGGCCGAGGGGATCGAGCTCGCCGACGGGGCCCCGCTCGCGATCGTCGCGTTCGAGGCGCTCGCGCGGCCGGCCGGCGCGCGGCGCGCCCGGGTCGCGCTCCACCCGGCGCCGACGGCGAGCTCGATCTCGGCCGCGATCCGCCTGGGCGCCGACGGGGTCGCGCGCTGGCCGGGGCCGATCGCCTCGCTCGCCACGCAGATCCGGAAGACCTGGCGGCGCCTGCCGCGGCCTTAGGGCGAACCCATGCGAGGCAATGCGAGGCAAGCCTCCGGTCGGAAAACGTTTCTTGCGCGGCTTCGCGCGGTAGGGTGTGCCTGTAGTGAGCGATCCGGCCTCCGTGACCGCGCCCCGGCGCGGCTTCAGCTTCCGGCTGAAGATCACGCTCCTGGCCGTGCTCGCGGCGGTCGTGCCGGTCGTCGTCGTCGGCTGGCTGGTCAGCGCCGTGAACCGCAAGGCGCTCGGCGACGTGAACCGCCAGCTGATCGATGCCGCGATGCTGAGCGTGACGGCGACGGCCCGGGAGACGTTCGGCGGGGCCGACGCGGCGCTGTCCGTGATCGCTGGCGCGCTGGGCGAGCCCGCGGAGGGGCGCGACGCCGTCGTCGAGGCGGCGCTCGATCTGGCGTCCGGCCTGCGGCAGGTGGCGATCTACGACGAGCGCGGCGCCCACATCACCACGGTCGACAGCACGAAGCCGTTCACGCCGCCGCCCCTGCCGGCCGAGCTGCCGGCCGAGCTGCGCGCGCCCGGCGCGTACCGAAGCGGCGCGATCCGCTTCGTGGGCCGCGATGCGTACCTGCTCCGCACCTTCACCGCCGACGGCCCGCGGCGGCTCACGGTCGCCGCCCACGTCGCGCTGTCGCCGATCGCCGCCGGCACGATCGCGCTCGTCGAGGCGCTCAAGCTCTCCGGCCACGTCGTGGTCGTGACCCCGGAGCGCGTCGCGGTCGCCGACTCGCAGGGCGAGCGGGTGGGCGCGGTGATCGGCGACGACGACGTGGCGATCCTGTCGATGTTCGATCCGGGCGCGCTCGCCAAGAACGTCTACGCGTGGAACCTGACCCGCAAGGCGGACGGGACCGCCGTGCTGGGGGCGCTCCGCTCGATCGAGGGCGCGCCGCTCACGATCGCGGTGGAGCTGCCGCACGACGTCGTGTTCACGTCGATCGATGCGGTGCGGCGGTTCGTGCTCGTCGCGGTCGCGATCGCGATCGTCGCCGCCACCGCCGTGGGGATCCTGCTCGCGCGCCGGGTCACGCGGCCGATCAAGGAGCTGGTCGATTACGCGGGGCAGCTCGCGCAGCGCAACTTCGATCGCCGCGTGACGGTCCACACGCGCGACGAGCTGGGCGTGCTGGGCGCCGCGCTCGAGCACGCGGCGACGAACCTGCGGGCGAGCGACGAGCGGATCTCGCGCGAGCTGGCGATCCGGAACGATCTCAAGCGCTACCTGCCGGATCAGCTCGTCGAGCAGATCGTCGCGCGCAAGCGCTCGATCGCGCTCGGCGGCGATCGCCGCGACGTCACGATCCTGTTCGCGGACGTCGTCGGGTTCACGTCGCTCGCCGAGCGCGAGTCGGCCGAGACGGTGGTCGGCCTCCTGAACGAGCTGTTCACGATCCTGACGGAGATCGTGTTCCGCCACGGCGGCACCGTCGACAAGTTCGTCGGCGACTGCGTGATGGCGGTGTGGGGCGCGGCCGAGGATCAGCCGGATCACGCGCGCCGCGCCGTGCTCGCCGCGCGCGACATGCTGCGCTGGCTCGAGGTGGGCAACGAGCTGTGGCAGGAGCGCTTCGGCTTCGCGATCGAGCTGGCGATCGGCGTCAACAGCGGCGAGGCGGTCATCGGGAACTTCGGCTCGGAGACGCGCATGGAGTACACCGCGATCGGCGACGTCGTGAACGTCGCGGCGCGGCTCGAGGCGATCGCGCGGCCAAACCAGATCCTCACGACCGCGGCGACCCGCGATCGCGCGGCCGCGCACGGCGAGGCGGGCTTCGTCGCGCTCGGGAGCCGGCCGATCATCGGCAAGGGGAAGGCGATCGATCTGTTCGAGGTGCGGTCGTGAGCGTCGGCTCGGGTGCGATCGGTCCGGGGGCGGGCCCGGGGGCGGGTTCGAGCTCGGGTTCGAGCCAGGGCCAGGGCCAGGGAACGATCGGCCCGGGGACGGTCCTCGTCGGGCGCTACCGGGTCGGCCCGGAGCTTGGCTCCGGCGGGATGGGCGTGGTGTTCCTCGGCCGCGATCTGAAGCTCGATCGCGACATCGCGATCAAAGTCATGATGCCGCGGTCGATCCCGCGCGAGGGCGACGCGGCGCGGTTCGAGCGCGAGGCGCGCGTCGGCGCGCAGCTCAGCCACCCGCACATCGTCCAGACGCTCGATTTCGGCCGCGCCGACGGCGTCTGGTACCTGGTGCTCCAGCTCATCACGGGCGGCGACCTGCAAGAGTTCTTGGCCCGGCAGCAGCCGCTGCCGATCCGCACGGCGTGCGAGATCGGCTACCAGCTCGCCGACGCGCTCGCCGCGGCGCACGCGGTCGGCGTCGTCCACCGCGATCTCAAGCCGGGCAACGTGCTGCTCGACGGGCGTGCCGGCCTGCACGCGCGGATCGCGGACTTCGGCATGGCGTACCTGATGGAGGCGGCCGATGCGCGCGACGGCCGGCTCACCGGGGAGGGCGACGTCGTCGGCACGCCGCTCTACATGGCGCCCGAGCAGATCGCGAGCCATCCGGTCGGACCGCCGGTGGACGTCTACGCGCTCGGCTGCATCCTGTTCGAGCTGGTCGCGGGCGTGCCGCCGTTCCGGGGCCCGACGGCGGGCCTGCTCGTGCAGCAGCTCTACGCGCCACCCCCGCGGCTCGGCACGGCGCGGCCCGACACGCCGTCGGGGCTCGACGAGCTCGTCGATCGCATGCTCGCCAAGACGCCGTCCACGCGCCCGTCGGCCGAGGCGGTCCGCCACCGGCTGGCGATCCTCCTGGGCGCCGGGGCGCCGCCGGGCGAGCGGGGCGGCGACGCCACGTCGGCGGCGGAGCGCGAGGTGCGGATGATCTCGATGCAGGACATGCCGACCGAGCCGGCGTACCGGCCCGCACCGGCTCCGGCGCCTCCGGAAGAGGGCGCGATCCCGCTCGGGATCGCGGGCGCGCTGGAGGACGAGGTCGTGACGGCGCTCCGCGCGGCGGGGTTCGAGCTGCGCGGCGGAGAGGGCGGCGCGGGCGGCGCGGGCGGCGCGGGCGGCGCGGACGGCCCGGGCGGCGCTGCCGAGGGGGGCGACGGGCCGGCCGCGTGGGTGGCGATCGGGCGCTCGCCGGCCGAGCTGGCGCGGCTCGTGGCGACGGGGCGGCCGGTGATCGCCGTGAGCTCCCGGCAGGACTTCGAGCAGGTCTCGCAGCTGCTCAGGGCCGGCGTCGCCGAGGTCGTGCTCGAGCCGGTGCGCCCGCCGGCCCTCATCCGCAAAATCCAGCGCGCGCTGCACGACCGCAAGGGGCCGGAAGGCGCGAAAGTCCCGAAGACACCAAAGGAGTCGTAGGATCCTCATGACGATGCGCAGGACGTTCGTGATGCTCGCCACCTTCCTGGTCACCACCGGGACGGTCGCGGCCCAGTCAACGCGCGACTACGTCGTGAAAGACGGTGACACGTGCCTGGGGATCACGAACCGCGAGCTCGGCGATCCCAAGCTGCTCGACGATCTGCACCGGCTCAATCCGGGCCTGGGCAAGGCGCCGCACGTGCTCAAGCGCGGCCAGATCTTGCGGCTGCCCGTGGTCACCCAGTTGCCGGACGCGGCGCTCGCGACCCGGCGCGGGCAGGTCGAGGTCCTCCAGGCGGGGAGCACCGATTGGCTCGCCGGGGTCGAGGGGCAGGATCTGTTCCGGAGCTGGCGCGTCGGCACGCGCGCGCGGTCGTCGGCGCGGATCCGGTTCGTCGACGACTCGAAGATCGACATGCGCGAGGACACCGTCGTCGTGATCTTCGGCGCGACCGCGGCGGGCCGGCGGGTGGCGCGCACCACGCTCGAGCGCGGCATCCTGCGCGCGCAGCTCGCCAAGCTCGACGGCAAGCCGCGCGTCGCGGTGGAGACGCCCGCCGGCGCGGCCGAGCTGGCCGACGGCGCGGCCATCATCGACGTCGTCCCCGGCGGCGAGACGCGGCTCGCGAACCATACCGGCTCGCCGGCAAGGCTCGCCGGCAAGGTCGGCCGGCCCGTCGCCGTGAAGTCCGGCTTCGGCTCGCGGGTCGCGCCCGGCAAGGCACCGGAGCCGCCCACGCCGCTGCCGCCGCCGCCGGCCTGGACGGAGCCGGAGGGGCTGATGCTCGGCTGGACCGATCAGCCGATCCAGGTCCGCGGCGAGTGGACCGCGGTCGCGGGCGCGAGCAAGTACCGGATCGAGATCGTGCGCGCCAGCCCGGCCGGCGCGGCTGGCGCGGCTGGCGCGGCTGGCGCGGCTGGCGCGGCTGGCGCGGCTGGCGCGGCTGGCGCGGCTAGCGCGGCCGAGGCCCAGATCGAGGCGCAGCTCGAGGTGCCGGCGTCGATCCAGCGCCTCGACGCGTCAAACCTCCCGGTCGGCGACTACGAGATCCGCGTCGCGACCGTCGACGCCAAGGGCCTCGAGGGCCTCTCGAGCCCGCCGCGCCGCGTCCGCGTCGTCGAGCTCGCGCGGCCCGCCGTGATGATCGCCGGGGCCGAGCTCGCTGTTCCGCCGGACCTGCGGTGCGCCGCCGGCCGGGCCGCGTCCGACGCGCCGGCGGAGCGGCTCGCGCTCGTGCGCGAGAGCGATGGCCGCGCGCGCATCACCTGCGCGTGGGAGCAGGCGGCGGCGACCCTGGAGCTCGAGCTCCCCGAGACCGCGGTGCGGCCGGCGACCACGGTGCCGCGCGTCCGCGCCGGCCAGACGTTCGAGCTCGAGCTGGTCGCCGCCGGTGTCCCGCCGGGCGCGATCCGCGCGGTGGGGCGCGACGGGATCGAGGTCGTATCGGCCACGCACACCGCGCGCGGCGTGCGGCTCACGCTCCGCGCGGATCGCGCGTCGCCCGACGCCGGCGTCGCCGTCGAGATCGCGGCTGGCGGGTCGGTGGTGCAGCTCGCGACGATCCGCATCAGCGTCGGTCCCCGCTCGCGCAGCCAGGCGGGGCAGATCACCGCCGCCGGCTGGTTCGGCGTGAGCGCCGGGCGCAGCAGCGGCGACGACGCCCTCGCGGGCGCCGATCTCTCCGTCGACCTGATGCCGTGGCTCGCGCCGCACGTCGCGCTCTGGCAGGCGCGGGGCATCGGGTTCCGGCCCGGGACGCTCTTGGGCCTCACGTTCAAGCTCCCGGGCGGGGTGCGTCCGCTCGTCCGCCTCGGCGGGAGCTTCGAGGACGGCCAGTTCGGCGCGCACGCCGGGCTCGGGCTCGAGCTGTCGCTGACGCGCTGGCTGGCGCTGCGCGCGGCGCTCGACGGGATCCTCGACCGCGAAGACGGCCGCCTGCACGTCGGCCTGGGCGTCGCCTTCCGTCCGTGAGCGCGCGGCCGAGCTAGCGCGGGACCTTGCGCGAGGCCCGCTTGAGGGTCACGGTCACGGCCTGGTTGTTCTGCTTCGGCGTGATCCGCTGCGTCTCGCTCGTGTAGCCCTCCTTCGAGAAGACCAGCGCCGCGGCCTCGTTGACGGGGAGGCGGATCGTCGTCGGGGTGATGCCCAGCGTCTTGCCGCCGACAGAGACGGTCGCGCCGCTCGGCGACGAGCTGATCTTGAGCAAGAACGTCGGTCGCGCGAGCGCCACCTTGAGCGGCTTGGCGGCCGCCGTCGGCGTGTGCTTGCGCTCGACGGTGACGTAGCGCGGGCGGCGGAACGTCAGCTTGACCTCGACGCCGCAGGGGAGCGACAGCTTCGTGGGCGTCGTGCCGAGCGCCTCGCCCTGGTCGCTCAGGATCTCGGCGCCCGGCGGCGTCGTCGTGACGTCGAACGAGCACGGCCCGCCTGGCGGCGCGGCGGCAGCGGCGGCAGAGCCGGCGGAGCTCGCGGAGCCCGCGGCCGCGGCAGCAGCGGAGCCGTCGGCGGCTGGTGCAGCGTCCGCGGCTGGTGCAGCGGATCCGTCGGCGGCACTCTCCGGAGCCGCGGCAGTGCCGGCCGCGGCAGTGCCGGCCGCGGGTCGCGCGGCGGAGCCGACCGCGGGCTGCGGCGCCGGAGCCTGCGGGGGCTGCGCGTCGTCGCGCCCGGAGACCACGAGCAGCACGGCCGCGACGGCTCCGAGCACGAGCACCGCGCTCGCGGCGATCAGGAGGATCTGCGTGCGGCGCGAGACGCCGCCCTGCGGGATCGCGCCCGGGTGGACCGCTTGCGCGGGGTGCGGCCCGCCGGGAAGCGGCGTGGGCGCGGCGCCCGGTCCCGCCGCTCCTGGCTGCGGCGCGTAGGGCGCGAGCCGCATCCCGCCCGACGCCGAAGCGGCCATCGGCTCGGGCACCGGCGCGAGCCGCATCCCACCCGATGCCGAAGCGGCCATCGGTTCGGGCACCGACGCGAGCCGCATCCCGCCCGATGCCGAAGCGGCCATCGGCTCCGGCACCGACGCGAGCCGCATCCCGCCCGACGCCGAAGGGGCCATTGGCTCCGGCACCGGCGGCGAAGACTGGTTGCCGTTCGAGCGCACGGCCGGCGGTTCGGGCTCCACCGGCAGCGCCGCGAGTGGCTCGATCAGCGTCGGATCGATCTGCACCTTGGGCTCGGAGATCGCCATGAGCTCCGCGGTCTGCCGATGCGGCCCGGACTCGAGCGGGCGCGAGCTCGCCACCACCGGCGTCGGCTCGGGGCGGGGGCGCGCGGGCTTACCAGCGGCGGGCTTGCCAGCGGCGGGCTTGCCAGCGGCGGGCTTACTGGCGGCGGGCTTGTCAGCGGCGGGCTTGTCAGCGGCGGGCTTGTCGGCGGCTGCCGGCTTGCTCCAGCCGTCCGAGGACTTCGGATCGAGCGAGATCAACCAGTCTCCCGCCGGGGCGCTCTCTGGCTGCGGCCGCGGCGCCGTGCGCGGCTGGATCGTCGGCCCCGCGGCGCCGGGCACCATCGTCCAGTCGCCGCTCGGCGTCGGCTCCTCGACGTTCGGCGGTCGCGTCGGCGTCTTCGGCGGCACGCCGACGACGGGCGGCCGTGGCGCCTCCGCCGGCTCGGGCGGCTTGGGCGGCCCGGTGTACACGGTCGTAGGCTCGGCGAGCGATGGCTCGCTGATCGCCCGCACCATCGGCCCGGGCGGCCTGGGCGGCCTGGGCGGCCCGGGCGGTCCGGGTGACACGGTCGTGGGCTCGGCGAGCGATGGCTCGCTGATCGGCCGCACCATCGGCCCGGGCGGCCCGATTGGCCTGGGCGGCCCGATCGGCCCGATCGGCCCGGGCGGCCCGGGTGACACCGTCGTGGGCTCGCTGATCGCCCGCGGCCTCGATGCAGCGGCTGCTGCTCCGGTAGGCTCCGCCACCGTGAGCGGCGTCCTCGTCAGATCGGTCGGCTCGCCGCCGGTCTCGACGTTGGGCGGCGGCGGCAGCGGCGGCGCCCCGAACTCGCTGTTGGACGACGGCCGCTCGGGGAGCCCGCGCAGCGGCGACGCTGGCTGCTTCGGAAGAGCCGGCACCTCCAGGTCCTCCAGCGCCTCCACCACCTCCGCCTCGTCCGACAGCGCCGCCATCGAGAGCTCCGCCAATAGCTCGTCCTCCGCCGGCCCGAGCTGCGTCGGGATCGAGAGCTCCGTCTTCCGCTCCGCTGCCCCCGGCAGCGCCGACTCCGCCAAGGTCGGCAGCTCGACGTCCGCGTCGTAGAGCGCGATCGCCGGTGACGAGGCCGGCTTCGCGGCCACCGGCAGGACCGCCGGCACCACGAACCGCGGGCCCGCCTTCGGCGGCACGCCCGCCTTCGGCGGCACGCCGACTCTCGTCGTCGTCGTCGCCGCCGCCTTGGCGGCGACCGCGAGCGCGCTGACGTCGCCGATCGCGACGCACTCCGCGCGGGCGTTGGCCGCGTCGATCCGCCCGCTGGGCGCCGGTGGCACAGGTCGCGGCGCAGCTGGCACCGCCGCCGGGCGCGGCGGCACGCTTGGCGGCGGCGGCTTCAGCGCGAGCCGCGCCTTCTCGAGCTCGACGAGCACGGTCTTGCTCGGCTCGTCGGGGCCGGTGAAGCGCAGCGTCATGCCCGGCCGCCCGTGGAGCACCGTCGGTGTCCTCGACGAGCTCACCACCTCGGCCTCGCCCTCGATCATCACGCCGCCGGTCGCGAGCGCGACGGCGAACCGCCCGCGGCGGCCCACCTCGATCGGCTCGACCATCGGGATGAACAGCCCGCTGCGATCTGCGTAGCGCCGGAACGCGGCGACGAACTCCTCGCCCGAGGCGCAGGCCGAGACCAGGTAGATCGGCGCCCCGCTCGTCACGGCGGAAACGAGTGTAGGACAGCGTCAGGGGCGTTGAAAGCGGCTTGGATGCCTCGCGCGCCCGCCTCCTGGCTCCGAAAACAGCTGCGGGCGCGGCCGTGACCGGCGGCGCCCGCGAAGCGTCCAGCGAGCGAGCTCGCTAGAAGATCATGAAGTCGTGCGCGCGGACCGTCTTGCGGCCGT
>DATMCI010000150.1:0-8681 GCA_035558535.1 Kofleriaceae bacterium | reverse complement strand
GACGGCGTCGACGACCGCGTCCTGTTCACGAACCCGTACACGGGCGGCGGCGATCACACGATCTCGGCGTGGGTCTTCCAGCGCACGGCGACGGGCTGCGACACGATCGTCACCCTCGGGAGCCCCACGGGGAACAAGTCGCGGTGGCTCCACTCGCACTACGGGGCTGCTATCTCCGCGGGCTTCTACGGCAACGACTGGAACGTGGGCACGAACCCGCTGCCGAGCATCGACAACGCCGGCTGGGTGCTCCTCCACTGGACGTTCAAGGGCGGAAGCCGGCAGAGCCGCATCTACCGCGACGGCGCGCCGATCGGGCAGCCCTACACGTTCAGCGGCGGCATCGACACGGTGGGCCCCGACGGCAACATCGGCTTCGCGCCGGCCGGGTGGGGGACGTGCTGGCTGAACGGCATCCTCGACGAGGTCCGCCTGTCGACGACCGAGCGCACCGCCGGCTGGATCGCCACCGAGTTCGCGAACCAGAACTCGCCGCAGACGTTCTACACGGTCGGCGCCGAGGAGCCGGTGCGCTGAGCGCGCCAGCCGCGCCGGCCGCGCCGCCCGCGCTACGCCTGCGCTACTGGATCGGCCCGTCGATCGGGCGCGGCGGCACGAGGAAGAAGACGTCGCGCTCGTCGACCTTCGTGATGCCGTCGCCGTAGACCGTGATCTTCGAGCGGAACAGCTGCGGCGCGTCGGTGGCCTGCACCGTCGTGTTCGGCTTCGACACGACCTTCCAGCAGACCGGCGTGCCGGTGCGGACCTGGATGTACTTGTCCTTGTGCGTGTCGCTGTCGGTGTCGATGTCGTTCAGGCCGTTCGAGCACGCCGCGGTGCCGAGCTGCAGGGTCTCGATGTGAGAGACGAACTCGGTGACCGCGTTCACCGCGTCGCCCGGCACGTCCGAGCTCACGGCGTTGATGTCGAGCGGCAGGCCGTTCGCGAGCGCCAGGATGCCGTTGCGGATCGCGGTCGCGGCGCCCGTGCCCGCGCCGCTAAAGACGAGCGGCGCGTTGCTGTTCGTGACGTCGATGGCGCCGGTGCTGGCCGCCATCGACTGGAGGTCCGACTGCGTGCCAGCCTCGAGCTGGTCGCCGAGGACGCCCACGAGCTTGGCCTTCTTCGCCGTGTACTGCGGCACCACCACGGTCGACCACGCGGGGTTCTTGAACACGTCGCTGCCGGAGAGCGGCGCCTCGTCGGTCGCGAGCAGCACCACGGGCAGCGCGCCCTGGCGGAAGCACGGGTAGCCGAACGTGCCATAGCCGGCGTTCGCCGCTGGCGAGCCCGCGCAGGTCGCGCGCGCGGGCACGCCGCCCAGGCCGTAGTTCGCGCCGCCCTGGCCGGTGATGGCCGCGTACGTGGCGAACGTCGTGACCTCGGCGCTCGAGGCCCCGCTCGGCGCCGTGATCGGCACCGTCGCGAAGCTCGGGTTCGGCTGGATGTCGACCCAGTTCTGGAACGCCTGCACGCCCGACGACGAGTAGCCGAACGTCGACGCGCCGGCCCACAGGTCCGGGATGCAGTTCGTCTTCGTGCCGGGCGGGCACTTGAGGCCCGACACGACCGACGCCAGGTTGTCCCGCACCGACTGGATCTCGGTCGACATCGAGCCCGACCGGTCGAGGAGGACGTAGAGGTCCACCGCCTGGAGCTGCGTCGAGAAGTCCAGGTTCTGGTCGGCCGGCACCTGCGGCTTCATGTACGGCTCGACGAACACGAAGTCGCCGTTGGCCTGCGGGTTGCTGTTCGGGTTCAGCGGGTCCGTGCCGGCCGCCGTCTCGACGAGATCGTCCACGCCGTCGCCGTCGGTGTCCTGCGCCGTCGAGCTCGTCTCGGTCGGATCGACGACGCCGTTGCAGTTCGCGTCCTCCTGCTTGTCGGGCACGCCGTCGTTGTCGCTGTCCCGATCGAGGAAGTCGGCGCGCCGATCCCCGTCCGTGTCGGCCGGCGGCGCGCCGCGCGCCTCGGCCTTGTCGGAGACGCAGTCGCCGTCGCTGTCCAGATCGACGTAGTTGCCGGCGCCGTCCTGATCGTAGTCGGCGTTGGTCTCGTAGAGGTCGAAGATCGCGTCGTCGTCGCTGTCGGTGTCGCGGAAGTCCGGCGTCCCGTCGTCGTCGGTGTCGCTCGGCTGGGCCGGGTTCGGGCCGATCTCGTCGAGATCGATGATCGCGTCGTCGTCGTCGTCGAGATCCGCGAAGTCCGGCCAGCCGTCGTTGTCGACGTCGTTCACGCCGTCGAGCTTGTCGTCGCGCCCGTTCTCGTCGCTGTCGAGATCGCGGAAGTCGGGCTTACCGTCGCCGTCGGAGTCGCGCGGCTCCGTCGAGAGGTCGGTGTCGCCGGCTTCGCGGTAGTCGGGGATCCCGTCGCCGTCGCTGTCGTCATCGAGGTAATCGGGCTTACCGTCGCGATCGGTGTCGGTGCCGGTGGCCCGACCTTCGTCGCTATCGGTGATGCCGTCGCCGTCGGCGTCATCGCCGTCGTCGCCGTCGCCGGGTTGGCTGGGACCGCACGCGGTGGCCGCGAGCGCGAGCGCGAGAAAAGCGCGCAGCTTCATGGGCACGCACGTTATCAAGCTTCGTGCCGAATGCGCCTGATTTTGATGAGGCCGCCGCTCGCAGCTGCTCGACGAAGATTCAAGCGCCTAGGCCGATCTCGTAGAGCCAGGGCCCGGGCGCTCGGGACAACCGTCCCCAAGAACCGTCTCGAAACCGTCTAAGATGGCGCCCCCAGTGGCCACTCTGTACCTGATCCGTCACGGCCAGGCCTCGTACGGCGAGGAGGACTACGACCGGCTATCCTCCCGAGGGCGCGAGCAGGCCACCGCCCTCGGAAAGCACCTCGCCAATCTAGGTCTGAATGCACTGTATTCTGGGCCACTGGTTCGCCAGCGACAGACGGCCGAGGCCGCCGCCGAGGCCGCCGCCGAGGCCGGCCAGCCGCTGCCGGCGTCCGAGGTCGTGCCCGAGCTGGCCGAGTACCAGGCGTTCGAGATGCTGAAGCACATGATCCCGCGGCTCGTCGCCGAGGATCCCCGCTTCGCCGCGCTCCCGTCCACCCGCACGCCCCGCCTGCTCGACGAGGCGTTCCATGCCGTCCTCGGCCGATGGTCGCGGGACGAGTGGACCACCGACGACGTCGAGCGCATCGGCCCGTTCGTGGAGCGGATCCGCGCCGGCCTCGATCGGCTGCTCCGGTCGGCGGGGTCGGGCGCACGCCTCGCGTGCGTGACCTCGGCCGGGCCGATCGGCGTCGCCGTGGGCCTCTTGTTCGGTGCCAGCGCCGAGCGCATGGTCCGCACCAGCGTCGTGATCCGCAACGCCTCGATCACCGAGCTCCGGTTCCGCAGCCAGGGCTTCGACTGGCAGCCCGAGCAGCTGTCCCTGATCACGTTCAACGCCACCTATCACCTCGCCGCCGAGCTCCACACCGAGAGATAAAGAGCCCCATGGACTTCGATCCCCCCGAGACCGTACGCCCGCTGCTCGAGCAGATCGGCAAGTTCGTCGCCGAGGTCGTGATGCCCGCCGAGGCGGAGGTGCTGGAGCGCGGCTGGATCGCCGCCGCGCCGCTGCTCGAGGAGCTGCGCGGCACGTGCAAGCGAGCCGGGCTGTGGGGGCCGCAGATCCCCAAGGACCTCGGCGGCCTGGGCCTGGGGCTCGTCGAGCACGGCCTCGTCTCCGAGCAGCTCGGCCGGTCGCCGCTCGGCCACTACGTGTTCGGCTGCCAGGCGCCCGACGCTGGCAACCTCGAGATCCTCCACCGCTACGGCACGCCGGAGCAGAAGGAGCGCTGGCTCCTGCCGCTCGCGCGCGGCGAGCTCCGCTCGTGCTTCTCGATGACCGAGCCGGAGAACCCCGGCTCAAACCCCACGATGCTCTCGTGCCGCGCCGTGCGCGACGGCGATCACTACGTGATCGATGGCCACAAGTGGTTCACCTCGAGCGCCGACGGCGCCGCGTTCGCGATCGTGATGGCGGTGACCGATCCCGACGCCTCGCCGCACACGCGCGCGTCGATGATCATCGTGCCGACGGACACGCCCGGCTTCGAGCTCGTCCGCAACATCAAGATCATGGGCGACGCGGGCACCGGCTGGGCGAGCCACGCCGAGATCCAGTATCGCAACGTCCGCGTCCCGGCGACGAACCTGCTCGGCGCGCAGGGCGCCGGCTTCGCGATCGCGCAGGAGCGGCTCGGCCCCGGCCGCATCCACCACTGCATGCGCTGGATCGGCATCTGCGAGCGCGTGTTCGACACGACGTGCCGCCACGTGGCGCGCCGCAAGATCGACGGCGACAAGACGCTCGCGTCGCGCCAGATCGCGCAGGCGTGGATCGCCGAGTCGCGCGCCGAGATCGATGCCTCGCGCCTCATGGTGCTGAATGCCGCGTGGACGATCGAGAAGAAGGGCTTCTCGGCGGCGCGCGAGCAGGTGTCGCTCATCAAGTTCTACGTCGCGAACGTGATGCTGGGGCTCGTCGATCGGGCGATCCAGCTCCACGGCGCGCTCGGCATCACGAGCGACACGGTGCTCGCGCACTACTACGTGCACGAGCGCGGCGCGCGGATCTACGACGGCCCCGACGAGGTCCACAAGATGGTGGTCGCCAAGCGCATCCTGGCGAGGTACTCGTGAGCGAAGTCGCGCCGGAGCACGCGCCGGAGCACGCGCCGGAGCGCGCGCCGGAAGGCGGGCTCCCGCTCGACGAGCCGCGCGACGTCCGCGCCGGCGAGGAGCTCGATCCGGCCGCGCTCGCGGCGTTCCTCGCGCGCGAGGTCGGCGGCGACGGCGAGGTCTCCGTCGCGCAGTTCCCCGGCGGGTACTCGAACCTGACGTACCGCGTGCGCCACGGCGACCGCGAGTACGTGCTGCGGCGGCCGCCGTTCGGCTCGAAGGTCAAGTCGGCGCACGACATGGGGCGCGAGGTCGCCGTCCTGTCGAAGCTCGCGCCCGTCTACCCGCGCGCGCCGCGCGTGATCGCGTACGAACCCACCGGCTCCGTGCTCGGCGCGCCGTTCTACCTGATGGAGCGGCGGCACGGCGTGATCCTGCGCAAGCAGCTGCCGCCGCAGCTCGCGGCCGAGCCCGCGCAGCTGCGCCGCCTGTGCGAGCTGCTCGTCGACGCGCTCGTCGACCTGCACGCGGTGGACTTCGCCGCCGCCGGCCTCGGCGACCTCGGCAAGCCCGCCGGCTACATCGAGCGCCAGGTCACCGGCTGGACCGAGCGCTACCGCGCCTCGCAGACCGACGACATCCCCGCCGTCACCGAGGTCGCGGCGCACCTCGCGGTGCACCGGCCGCCCGATGGCGCGCCGGCCCTGATCCACAACGACTTCAAGTTCGACAACGTGGTCTTCGAGCCGTCGCTCGAGGCGATCATCGGCGTGCTCGACTGGGAGATGACGACGCTCGGCGATCCGCTGATGGACCTCGGCACGTCGCTGTCGTACTGGGCGCAGGCGAGCGATCCGCCGATGCTCCAGCAGCTGCCGTTCGGCCCGACGGCCACGCCCGGCATGATGACGCGCGAGGAGATCGCGCGCCGCTACCTCGAGCGGTCCGGCCGCCGGACAGACGCGCTCGTCTTCTACTACGCGTTCGGCCTGCTCAAGACCGCCGTGGTCGCGCAGCAGATCTACTACCGGTTCAAGCAGGGCCTCACCCAGGACGCGCGCTTCGCCTCGATGATCTTCGCCGTGCGGCTGCTCATCGAGCAGGCGCGCACGGCGATCGAGCGCGGCGCGATCTGATCGCTGGCGCGGCCGGCGCGCTCAGCGCACCGGCTCCTCGGCGCCGACCGTGTAGAACGTCTGCGGCGAGCTCTGGTTCGCGAACTCGGTGGCGATCCAGCCGGCGCTGCGCTCGGCCGTCGCCAGGCGGACCTCGTCGAGGATGCCGTTCAGCCACCACGTCCCCCACCCGGCCGGCGCGTAGCCGATGTTGCCGTCGGGGCCCAGCGTGTCGATGCCGCCGCTGAACGTGTAGGGCTGCCCGATCGGCGTGCCGTCGCGGTAGATGCGGCTCTGCCGGCTTCCGCCCTTGAATGTCCAGTGGAGGAGCACCCAGCCGGCGTTGTCGATGCTCGGCAGCGGGTTCGTGCTCGTGCTCCAGTCGTTGCCGTAGAAGCCCGCGGAGACGCCAGTCTCGTGGTGCGAGTTAAGCCACCGCGACCTGCTCACCGTGGGGCTTCCGAGGGTGACGATCGTGTCGTAGCCCGTCGCCGTGCGCTGGAAGACCCACGCCGAGATCGTGTGATCGCCGCCGCCCGTGTACGGGTTCGTGAACAGGACGCGGTCGTCGACGCCGTCGAAGTCGATGCCGCCGCCGAGCCGCGCCGCCACCTGATCCGCCGGGCCGAGGCCGCCCGCGCTCCCCGGCCGGTTCCCCGTTGCGTCGGCCACCGCGTCGGTGGCGAGCGAATCGTCGAGGTGCCACACCGCCGCGAACGAGCTCGAGAACACCTGCGCCGGGCGCGGCGCGCTCGCGGTCGACGGATCGCCGTAGCGCAGCTCGAGCACCGTCTGTGTGGCGGCGTTCAGATCCGTGCGGACCCACGCCCCGAGCCGGCCCAGCTCCCGCGAAAAGCCCTGGATCTCGTGCGGCAGCGGCGTGCCGTCGTCCGCCGTGAAGTAGATGTCGGCCCCCTCGTCGGTGGCGTGCGCCTTGAGGTCAGCGTCGCCGTCGAGCGCGATCCACACCGGGAACTGCGCCTGGCCACCCGAGACGCGCGCCTGATCGATCGTGATCAGCTTCTTGTAGGGGGTGCCTTTCGCGGCGTCGTTGGCCCCGGCGTCGTCCTTCGCCGGGAACTCCGGCGGCAGATCGAACCTGCACCCGGCGATCAGCATGAGGATGGTGACACCGGTGCCGCGCATGGACCGAGTCTACTCGCGCGGCACCAGCACGGGGACCTGCTCCCCGGCGGAGTCGCGCAGCATGTCTATTCGGTCACCACCTCCGTCGGCGTGGTGCTACGTTGGGCTCGTCATGGACGCTGCGCGCAAGGCGCCGACGCTGGCCGATCTCGAAGACCTGCCGCCGGAGATCAAGGGCGAGATCATCGAGGGCGTGCTGTACACGATGACACGCCCGCGCGGACGGCATCAGCGTACGGCGCTGATGATCGGCAGCCGGCTCTCCGAGCCATTCGACCTCGGGCATGGCGGCCCTGGCGGCTGGTGGATTCTCCCCGCGCCAGGGATCGAGCTTGTGGGTACGCCGGAGATCGCCCCTGACATCGTCGGCTGGCGACGCGAGCGCCTGCCGGTCATTCCCGAGGACGAGCCGATCCGGGTCGTCCCGGACTGGGTCTGCGAGATCCTGTCGCCCACTACGCGCCGGCACGATCTGCTCGTCAAGAAGCCGTATTACGCGCGTGTCGGGGTGACGCACCACTGGGTGGTCGATCTCGCGGCACGCGCGCTTGCGGTCTATCGCTTGGAGGCGGGCCGCTGGATCGAGCTCGGCTTGTACGGCGACGAGCGCGGCGCGCGCATCGAGCCGTTCGACAGCGTCGCGCTCGACGTGGCGGCATGGTGGCCGTGAGTCAGAAGTACATCTTGCAGCTCTTGCAGTAGAAGCGCAGGTGCTCCTCGACCCAGGCCATCGGGGCCTCGCACTGCGGGCAGGCGGGCGAGGGGCCGCTGGCCTGGGACTGCTTCTCGCTCGGGGGCGGCAGCGAACTCGGGGCCGTCGAGACCGGGAGCTTCATGGAGCCGGAGGCGCTGGGGTCGGGCACGGCGCTGGCGGCGCTGGCGGCGGCGGCGGCGGCGGCGAGCGGCGGTGACGGTGCGGGCGGCGGGATCAGCGGGGACGTCTCGGGGCGGTCCTGCGGCTCGGGCGCGCTGGCGGCGCTGGCGGGTCTGGACGCGCCGGCCTCGGCGCGCTCGGCGGGCTTGAAGCCGAACGCGCGCGCGCCGCGCGCGAGGCGATCGGGCCTGGCGGCGGCTGGCGCGGCGGCCGCGGCAGCCGCGGCGGCCGGAGCGGCGTCGTCCTCGGCGTCGTCCTCGGCGGGGGCGTCGGTGGCGGTGCCGAGGGCGGCCGGGGCGGGCAGCGGCGGCACGAGCGGCAGGTCGCGATCGGTCGCGCCGAACGAGCGCGCCTCGCCGGCCGACGAATCGAAGTCGGGCGGCAGCTCGGTGAGCCCGGTCGCGTCCCCCTCGGCACGCAGCCGCGCCATGGCCGAGTCCTCGCGGCGCTCGAGCTCCTGGCGCTCGACCTCGTTCGTCTCGCCGTCGAACGCCTGGGTCGGCGCGCGCTCGACGGGATCCGTCGGCGGGCGCGCGGCGCGCGCCTTCGACGCGGCCGACGGGAACGGCACGGTGGGCATGAACGGCGGGCTCACGGCGGGCAGCGCCCCGCCCGCGGCGCCGAGCGGCGGCGGCTTCGAGCTGGAGGCCGGGCGCGGCGGGATCGCCGCGGGCACGCCGATGCGAGGCGGCGCGAGGCTCGCGCCGAGCGGGCCGGGCGGCGCGAACGGCGGCGGCGAGGTCGGCGACGCGCCGGGGCGCGCGGTCGGCGGCGGCGCGGTCGGCGAGGCGGCGGCGCGGGCGGTCGGCGGCGGCGGTGAGGTCGGCGAGGCGGCGGCGCGGGCTGGCAGCGGCGGCGCGGTCGGCGAGGCGGCGGCGCGCGCGGGCGGCGGCGGCGCGGTCGGCGAGGCGGCGGCGCGCGCGGG
>DATMCI010000149.1:0-8126 GCA_035558535.1 Kofleriaceae bacterium | reverse complement strand
GGGCGGCGCGGGGCGGGCTTGCTGCGGGGCGGGGCGGGCTTGCTGCGGGGCGGGGCGGGCTTGCTGCGGCGCAGAGCGGGCGGCGCGGGGCGGGCTTGCTGCGGAGCGGCGCGGGCGCGGCGCGCCGCGGTCTACAGCTTGGCCTCGCGGGCGTAGAGCTTGCTGATAGGGCGGTTGTTCAGCCAGCGCGGGTCGGCCTCGTCGATCTCGCCGGCCAGGAGCGCGGCGCGGAGGGCCCGCTCCCGCTCCGCGAGCGGGCGCACCGCGGCCATGAAGCGGTCCGCGCACTTCTTGTAGAGGGTCGGCCGGGGCTTCTCCGCGCACAGATCGGAGTAGTCGACGGGAGCGCCGAACACCGTGATCACGGCGCGCGAGCGCCGCGCCTCCTTGCCGAAGTTCTGGCGGACGTCCTCGACGATGTTGTTGCCCAGGCCGTGGATGAACGCCGGGATCACCATCGGGCGGCCGAGCAGCGCGGCCTTGCCGACGCCGGGCTGGGCGGGGAGGAACTGGTACGGATCGGGGCTCTTGCCGCGCGTGCCCTCGGGGTGCACCCCGAGGACGTTGCCGGGCGTTCGCAGGATCTCGACCATCTTGTCGAGCGCCTCGTCGTTGAGCACGCGCCGCTCGGCCTGGCGGTAGATCGGCGGGTACATCGCGCCGCCCGCGATGGCCGCGTTGACGAGGATCCCGAGCGGCTGGTCGTAGAAGAAGTTCGACCGCACCGGGAAGTACAGCCGCTTCGCCCAGTGCACCGGGCCCATGTAGCAGGCGAGCAGCATCGCGTACTGGTCGAAGAAGCTCCGGTGGTTCGACACCAGCATCACGCCGGTCTCGGGCCGCAGCGCCATGAGATCTTCGACGCCCTCGGCGAGCATCCGGTTCGCGAGGCACGCTCGCACCCACACGTACGACACGCCGCGGAGGAACTGGGTCTGGAGCCACTTGCCGCGCGGATCCTCGTTCGAGGCCTCGGCGAACCGCAGCGCGAGACGCTCGACGCGGGTCAGCGGGACATCTGCCATCGCGAAGACCTCTACCACAGGCGGGCGGCCGCCCGGGCGCCGTCGCGCCCTGTCCGATCGCGGGCCTGGGGCCGCCGGTGGCCGCCGGTGGCCGCCGGTGGCCGCCGGCCCGGCCCGCGGCGGAAGGCTGCCCCCAAGATCGCGACCGATCGCCGCCGATCGCGGCCGATCGCCGGAAGATCGCGGCCACTGCGGCCACTATTGCCACCCCTTCGATTGACCGTGCCGGCGCGTCGCCCTATTTTTCGCCCGGTTCGCAAAGGCAACATCCCGATGTCACTAGAATTCTCCGCCGACGCCCGCCAGAAGATCGCGGCGCTGTGCGAGCGCTATCCGACCAAGCAGCCGGTGGTGATGGCGGCGCTGCACCTCGCGCAGAAGGAGCACGGCCATCTGTCCGACGACGCGCTCCGGCTCGTCGCGCGGACGCTCGACCTGCCCTACGCGCACGTCTACGGCGTCGCCACGTTCTACACGATGTATCGCCGCGAGCCCGGTGGCCGGCAGACGATCCGCATGTGCACGAACATCTCGTGCATGCTGCGCGATGGCTACGCCGTCCTCGAGGCGTTCGAGCAGAAGCTCGGGCTCAAGCGGGGGCAGTCGAACGCCGAGTTCTCGCTCGTCGAGGAGGAGTGCATCGCCGCCTGCGCGAACGCGCCGTGCGCGGTGGTCGGCACCCGCTACCTCCTCGACCTCGAGCCGGGGCAAGTCGGCCGGCTCGTCGACGAGCTCCGCTCCAAGCCGCACCCGGAATCGGAGGTGGTGTAGATGCCTGCTGATCGAAGCACGCGGGTCGTCACGGCCCGCTTCGGCGACGAGTCCGCGAAGCGGATCGCGAGCTACGAGGCGTACGGCGGCTACCGCACGCTGCGCAAGGCGCTCGCGATGCGGCCCGAGGACATCACCGCCGAGGTCAAGGCATCGAACCTGCGCGGCCGCGGCGGCGCGGGCTTCGCCACGGGCGTCAAGTGGGGCTTCGTACCCAAGGACGCCAAGACGGTCCACCTCGTCTGCAACGCCGACGAGTCCGAGCCCGGCACCTGCAAGGACCGCGAGCTCATGTACTGGGATCCGCACCTCCTCATCGAGGGGATGATCATCGCGGCCCACGCGCTGCGCGCGGTGCACAACTACATCTACATCCGCGGCGAGATGATGCGCGAGTACGCCGTGCTCAAGCAGGCGGTCGCCGAGGCGTACGACAAGGGCTACCTCGGCAAGAGCGTCGCCGGCAGCGGCATCGAGTGCCACCTGACGGTGCACCGCGGCGCCGGCGCGTACATCTGCGGCGAGGAGACGGCGCTGCTCAACTCGCTCGAGGGCCTGCGCGGCCAGCCGCGGCTCAAGCCGCCGTTCCCCGCGATCAAGGGCCTGTTCGGCAACCCGACGATCGTCAACAACGTCGAGACGCTGATGAACGTGCCCCCGATCGTCGACAAGGGCGGCGCGTGGTTCGCCGAGCTGGGCCTCGGCCGCTCGGGCGGCACGCGCATCCTGTGCGTCTCGGGCCACGTGAACAAGCCGGGCGTCTACGAGCTGCCGCTCACGATCACGACGCGCCAGCTCATCGACGAGGTGTGCGGCGGCGTCTGGAAGGGCCGCAAGGTGAAGGCGGTGATCCCGGGCGGCGTGTCGATGCCGCCGCTCGACGAGACCGAGCTCGACGTGCCGATCGAGTTCGACGCGCTGCAGACGGACGAGCGGATCAAGCCGGTCATGGTCCGGCAGGGCCAGCAGTTCGACCTGGGCGGCGGGCGCGCGCTGCGCACGATGGCCGGCTCGGGCGGCGTCGTCGTCCTCGACGACCAGGCCGACATCCCGAAGGCCGTGTGGCGGATCATGAAGTTCTTCGCGCACGAGTCGTGCGGCCAGTGCACGCCGTGCCGCGAGGGCACCGGTTGGCTGGAGAAGGTCTCGCGCCGCGTCGCCGAGGGGCGCGGGCGGCCCGACGACGTCGACCTGCTCGCGAGCATCGCGCACGGTATCGCCGGCAACACGATCTGCGCGCTCGGCGACGCCGCGGCGTGGCCGATGCTCGGGTTCTTGACGAAGTTCCGCGCGGACTTCGAGGCGAAGATCAAGACGTCCACGGTCCCCCGGGAGAAGGTGGCCTGACATGAGGATGCGCAGCCTGATCCCGATCGCCGTGCTGCTGCTCGGGCTCGCCGGGGCCGGCGCGCTGGCGCAGCCGGCGCAGCCGGCGCAGCCGGCGCAGCCGGCGCAGCCGGGCCAGCCAGCCGTGATCGTGCAGCCGGCGCAGCCGGGCCAGCCGGGCGCGCGGCCTGCGCAGCCCGGCATGCCCGTGCAGCCGGGTCAGCCGGGCACGCGTCCGGCACAGCCGGGCGGGGCGCCCGCGGGTCAGCCCACGGCGGCCGCCGTGAAGGACGATCCGCGGCTGAACCCCAAGCCCCCGCCGCACCTCGACGAGATCGAGTCCACCGGCAAGGGGACGGCGCTCCTGTTCTGGGCGTTCGCGCTGGCCGCCGTCGGCGGCGCGCTGTTTGTGGTCACGCGCCGCAACCTGATCGCGGCCGTGATGGGCATGGTCGGCAGCTTCATCGGGATCTCCGCCGTCTACATGATGCTCTACGCGAGCTTCCTGGCGGTGATCCAGATGCTCGTCTACGCCGGCGCCATCATGGTGCTGTTCGTCTTCGTCGTCATGATCCTGAACCGGCCCGAGGACGAACCGGTCGCGCCGACGGGGCGCGTCGGCCAGGGGATCGCCGTCGTGGCGATGCTCTACCTCGTGTTCCGGCTCGCCATGCTGCTCGTGAGCGTCAAGGCGCCCGAGCGGGCGATGGGCCCGCCGGAGCCGGTCCAGGTCACGCTCAACACGAACTGCGATCCCGCGCGGTGCGAGGCGGCCGGCGGCCGGTGCGTGACCGCGGCCGCGAATCAGCCGCAGGTCTGCCGGATCTCGCACGAGTGGGGCACGGTCCGCGCCGTCGGCACGGACCTGTTCGGGCCCGGCGTGTTCCCGTTCGAGGCGATCTCGATCCTGCTCCTCGTCGGCGTGGTCGGCGCGATCGCGATCGCGCGGCCGCTGCACGAGGACGCCAAGCCCGAGGCCGAGGCCGAGGGCGGCGCGGGAGGTGCTGCGTGAACATCCTGTTCGACATCGGCTACGGCCACTTCCTGGTCCTGGCCGCCGTGCTGTTCCTGATCGGCGTGGGCGGCGTCCTGATCCGCCGCAACGCGCTGATCATCCTGATGAGCGTCGAGCTCATGCTGAACGCGGCGAACATGACGCTCCTGACGTTCTCGCGCATGTGGGGCGACATCTCGGCCCACACGTTCGCGCTCATCGTGATCGCGGTCGCCGCCGCCGAGGCGGCGGTCGGCCTCGCGATCGTGGTGGCCGTGTTCCGCGGCCGGCGCAACGTCGACGTCGACCGACTCACCACGCTGAGGCACTAGGCGATGGATCCCTCCACTCTCAAGTTCCTCGATCTCCCGCTGCTCGCGTGGATCCCGCTCCTGCCGTTCATCGGCGCGGCCCTGAACCTCGTGCTCGGGCGCTGGCTGTCGCGCGGCACCGTGCACGCGATCGCGATCGCGTCGGTGGCTGCGTCGTGCGGCATCGCCGCGTACCTCGTGTTCGGGCCGCTCCTGGCCTTGTTCAAGAACGCGCCGGCCAACGCGGTGATCGATCAGCCGGTGTACACGTGGATCGAGGCGGGTCGGCTCAAGCTCGACCTCGCGTTCCGGCTCGACACGCTGTCGGCTGTGATGATCCTGATCGTCACGTTCGTCGGCCTGCTCATCCACATCTACTCGACGGGCTACATGGCCCACGACCCGCGCTACGCGGCGTTCTTCGGCTACCTGAACCTGTTCATGGGCTCGATGCTGGTGCTGGTTCTCGCCGCGAACATGCCGGTCATGTTCATCGGCTGGGAAGGCGTGGGCATGTGCTCGTTCCTCCTGATCGGCTTCTGGTACGAGAACGAGTCGTACGCGACGGCGGGCCGCAAGGCGTTCGTCGTCAATCGCATCGGTGACTTCGCGTTCCTGACCGGCATGTTCCTCCTGTTCTGGGCGACGAAGGACATCACGGCGGGCCAAAGCTCGCTCGACTTCCGGGCGCTCTCGACCCTGCCGGCGATCCAGGACACCTACGTCTCGCCGCTGTGGGGCGGCGAGCGGCTCGCCGCCGCGGCCGGCATCTTCCTGTTCATCGGCGCGTGCGGCAAGTCGGCCCAGCTGCCGCTGTTCGTCTGGCTCCCGGACGCGATGGCGGGCCCCACGCCGGTCTCCGCGCTGATCCACGCCGCGACGATGGTGACGGCCGGCGTGTACATGGTCGTGCGGCTGTCGTTCCTCTACGCGGCGTCGACGACGGCGCTCGGGGTGATCGCCGTCATCGGCCTCCTCACGGCGCTGGCCGCGGCGTTCATGGCGTTCGCGCAGACGGATCTGAAGAAGGTGCTCGCGTACTCCACGGTGTCGCAGCTCGGCTTCATGTTCGTGGCCGCCGGCACCGGCAACTGGGTCGCCGCGATCTTCCACCTCGGCACCCACGCGTTCTTCAAGGCCTGCCTGTTCCTCGGCGCGGGCTCGGTGATGCACGCGATGGAGCACGCCGGCTCCGAGGCGCCCGGCGACATCATGCAGATGGGCGGGCTGCGCAAGAAGCTGCCGCTCACGCGCATCACGTTCATGATCTCGTGCCTGGCGATCGCCGGCATCTTCCCGTTCGCCGGCTTCTTCTCGAAGGACGAGATCCTGGGCGGCGCGTGGAGCGTCGAGCCGCCGGGCTGGCCGTGGTGGACGGGCAAGGTGTTCTGGGCCGGCCTCCTGATCGGCGCGCTCGGCACGGCGTTCTACATGTGGCGCCTCTACTTCCTCGTGTTCTCCGGCGAGCCGCGCAGCGCGGCGGCCAAGGGCGCGCACGAGTCGCCGCTGAACATGACGGGGCCGCTGCTCGTGCTCGCGTTCCTCGCCACGATCGCCGGCTTCATCGGGCTGCCGCACCTGAAGAGCTGGCACGCGCCGAAGATCCTGCACGGCCTGTCCGTCTGGCTCGAGCCGGCGGTGTCGTCCGAGTGGAACGATCCGATCGATCCCACGGCGCGGGTCGCCGGCAGCGCCAGGTCGCGCCTCGCGACCGATCTCGCCCGCAAGGCGCCGCAGTCGGAGTGCTGCTGCGTCACGCCGGGCGCCGTCACGAGCCAGCCGATGACGGCCGAGGCGTGCGCCGCCAAGGGCGGCAACGCGGTGTGCACGCTGTCGCCGACGAAGCAGTGCGTGCTCGAGGAGGCGAGCGACGCGCAGACGTTCGTCCTCATGGGCGTGGCGCTCGCGATCGGGGGCCTGGGCATCCTGATGGCGTGGGCGCTGTACGGGCGCGGCCCGTCGAAGCACGTCGATCGCTGGACGGCCGGCGGGCTCGGGCCGGTGTACGAGGCGTCGAAGCACAAGCTGTGGTTCGACGAGATCTACGATCGGATCCTCGTGCGCCCGTTCCGCACGGCCGCGCGCGGGCTGCTCGAGGTCGTCGACCGGTTCGTGATCGACACCGTCGCCGTCAACGGCAGCGCGTTCGTCGTCGGCCTGTTCGGGCGCCTCGCGCGCTGGATCCAGAACGGCCAGGTGCAGCGCTACCTCGCCGGCATCGTCGTCGGCGCGGCGCTCGTGTTCCTCGTCTCCCGCTGCCAAGAGGAGACCTCGTTCGACTACGCGTTCGAGGGCGAGCTGGTGCGGCTCACCGCCGCCCCCGGTGAGGGCATAAGCTCGCTCGTCAAGATCGAGTGGGACCTCGACAGCGACGGCACGATCGACGCCGCGGGCGCCGAGCTCACCCGGGTGCGCGGCGACGTCGGGACCGTCACCATGTGGGTCGAAGATTCGATCACGCGCGAGCGGCGCCGCGTCACGCGCGTCGTGGTCGTGCCCGCAGAAAGGGGCAAGTAACCATGCAAGGCGCATACGTCTTGCCGCTGATCCTCGCGCTGCCGCTCTTCGGCGCCGTGCTCGTCATGTGCACGCCGAGGTCCGAGTCGACGCTCCACCGCGGCATCGGGCTCACGGTCTCCACGACGACCCTGCTCGTCTCGCTGCTCATCTTCGCCCACTACGATCCCAGGCTGAGCGGCATGCAGCTCGTCTTCGACGCCGAGTGGATCCCCGGGCTCGGCGCCCGGTTCAAGACCGGCGTCGACGGCATCTCGCTGTTCCTCGTCATCCTGACGACGTTCCTGATGCCGCTCACGCTGCTCGGGACGGGGCGCGCGATCGAGAAGAACGTGCGCGAGTTCATCGCCGCGATGCTCGTGCTCGAGACGGGCATGATCGGCGCGTTCGTCGCGCTCGACGTGTTCCTGTTCTACGTGTTCTGGGAGGTGATGCTGATCCCGATGTACCTCCTGATCGGCATCTGGGGCGGGCAGCGCCGGCTCTACGCGTCGATCAAGTTCGTCATCTACACGATGGTCGGCTCGCTGCTCATGCTCGTGGCGATCTTCTACGTCTACGTGCAGGCGGCGAAGGTGCTCGGCGCGTACACGACGGATCTCGCCGAGCTTTCGAAGGTCGCGCTGCCGTACAACGCGCAGGTGTGGTGCTTCGGCGCGTTCGGCCTGGCGTTCGCGATCAAGATACCGCTGTTCCCGCTGCACACGTGGCTCCCCGACGCGCACGTCGAGGCGCCGACGGCCGGCTCGGTGATCCTGGCGGGCGTCCTCCTGAAGTTCGGGATCTACGGCTTCCTCCGCTACGCGATGCCGCTGTTCCCGCACGGCGCCGAGGTGTGGGGGCCGGCGATCGCGATCCTGTCGGTGATCGGCATCATCTACGGCGCGTTCGTCGCGTTCGCGCAGGACGACGTGAAGAAGCTGGTCGCGTACTCGTCGGTCTCGCACCTGGGGTTCTGCTCGCTCGGCATCCTGGCGCTCAACGAGTACGGCGTGGAGGGCTCGATCTACGCGATGCTGTCGCACGGCCTCACCACCGGCGGGCTGTTCCTCGGGATCGGCGTGCTCTACGAGCGGCGCCACACCCGCCGGCTCGCCGAGTACGGCGGCGTGTGGAAGGTGATGCCGGTGTTCGCCGGCCTGTTCCTCGTGATCACGATGGGCTCGGCAGGCCTGCCGGCGC
>DATMCI010000148.1:0-46488 GCA_035558535.1 Kofleriaceae bacterium | reverse complement strand
GAGCCATTCCGGCAGGCGCCTGCCGATCTCCTCGAGCACCGGCGCCGCGAGCTTGCCGGCGATCGCCCACTGCGTGTCTCCCGGCCATATCTTCCTGTTACTCATCGGTGTGCTCCGCGAGGTCGTCCGCCGTCACGAGCGCCAGGCCGGCGGCCCCCATCCCGAGCCCCTTGCGCAATCTCGCCGATGCGTCCCGGAGCTTGCCCTCCGGGAACGTAATCACATTGACATTGTCGAGGCCGTGATAATCGAGCAGCTCCTTGAGCCGCTCCCGCTCGGCGCCGATCGCGTCTGACACGGCGAGGTACACGGCCTCGCCGGTCTGCTTCGCCGCCTGGAGCTGCTCGACCATGCGCCTCGTCATGCCCTCGAGCTTGCGCTTGCCGGCGTTGGCATCGAGCTCCCGCTTCCAGCTCTTCTCGCTCCATGCTTTCACCTCGAGCTTGGCTCTTCGACCCGCCGCGTTCTCGAGCTGAAAGTCGATCTTCTTGACCCCGGCGTCGACCTGGCGACCGACGATCTTGAGGCCGCCCGGTAGCTCGAGATCCTCGACGACGAAGATCAGCTCGCCGGCCACCCCGCGCAGTTTCACCGCCGCCTCGACATAGTCCGCCTTCGTCAAGAGCTGCTTCAGGCTACCCGGGAAGTAGTCGGACGGCCGGTCCGAGACCTTCATGAAGGTCTTCCAGTTCGTCGACGGATCGAGCGCGATGAACTCGAGCATCTCGTCGGGTAGGTCCGTCAGCACGCGGAGCCACTGCAGATCGAGCGGGTCGGCGCGATTCGCCGCCTGCCGCACCAGCTGCTTGCGAGCTTCGAGCTTCATGCGCTTTTGCATGACCCAGTCGACGTTGCCCAGGAACGACGCCGGATCGGTCGAGTTCGCCGCGCGGCGGAGCACGCCCGCGAGCACCTCGCCGTCGAGCTGTCGGCCCCACGTGCCGAGCGCGTCGTGGAGCTTGCCGATGAAGCCCGCCGCGTCGCCGCCGCCATCCGTGATCCGCCGCGCGATCGCGTGGATCGCGCCGGGCATGCCGGCCTTCTTCGCGAGCTGCTCGAGCGCCGCGATGACGACCTGTCCCTGCGCGCGCGCCGGACCCTGCAGGCCCGCGATCGCTGCCTTCGCGTCGCTGAGAGCGCGCGCGCCGCGCACATGCTGGATCGCCCTGGGGATCGCGCCGGGGTCGAGGAGCGCGAGCTTCGGCCCGACGCCGGTATCCGCCTGCTGCAGCGCGTGGCGGAGCCCGTCGGCGAGCCCGGTCGCCACGTCGAGGGAGTCGAGCAGCGCCTGGCGCGCCCCTGCGGGCGCCCGCTCGATCGCGGCCCTGGTCTTCGCGACGACGCCCTCCGCCCGGCGCGCGAGCGCCGCCGCCGCGTCGTGGGTCAACTCGAGGACGCGCGCGGCGGTCCCGGCGCGCGTGGCCGCGACGCCTGGCGTGGCGGCGCCCGCCGTCGCGACCTCGATCGCCAGATCGAGCGCGAGCTCCGCGCCCAGATCCATCAGCAAGGACAAATCGCCGTTCTCGGCGTGCTCGATCGCCTTGCTCCACTGATCGATGACGCCATCGACCAGCGCGGTGAAGATCTCGCCCGTCGACTTCCCCGCCTCGTAGGCCTTGCCGATGCTGCTCGCGGCCGCCCAGTCGAGGTTGGCGCCGAGCGCGCCTGCGATCGCGTCGAGCCCCCACAGGCCGAGATCGCGCGCCATGAACGCGATCTCCTTCACGGCGACGCCGAGGCCGACCACCGCCTTGCCGACCGCCTGCACGCCGTCGAGCGCATGGTCCCAGAGCGCCTTGTCCGCGGGCCTCGCCTGCTCCGCGGCTCGCAGCAGCTCGGAGAGGTGCCGCTGCAGCGCGGCGAGCTGCATCAGCAGCGCGGTGCCTTCGTAGCCGGTCGCGGCGAACGAGATCACGGTCTCGATCCGCGCGATCGTGTGGCGTGCGACCGCGAGCGCGTCGGGCGACGGGCTGCTGTAGCTGAGCCTCGCCCTGATGTGCTCGCGCAGCCCGAGCGCCGCCGACGGCGCGTCTCGCATGATGCTCTCGATCCAGAGCATGTTCGCGTCGTACTGCGGCACGGTGTGCGCGACGAAGTGGCCCGCCTCGCGGAGCCGCTGCTCCGGCGGCGTGGCGAAGCCGAGCATCGGCTCACCGGCCAGCATCACCGCCGGGGACAGGGCCCGGCCCAGCGGGTGCGGGTACGTCCGCAGGAGGTGCAGTCCCCGGTCGTCGGTGACGACGATCGATCCATCGTGCGTGATCCGCTTCGCCGGTGCGTGCAGCGCGGCGTGGACGTCGTTCGGCAGCTGGTCCGCGTGGAACCATGAGCGCGCCCGGCTCTCGATGAGGATCGCCG
This sequence comes from Kofleriaceae bacterium, assembly GCA_035558535.1. Lineage (GTDB taxonomy): Bacteria > Myxococcota_A > Polyangia > Haliangiales > Haliangiaceae > JABFXX01. The sequence goes on along the minus strand of DATMCI010000148.1, from coordinate 44,130 downwards.
CGCCGCGCGCGAGCTGAACGCGGATCGTCCGCCGGATCTCCATCACCGCGTCGGTCCCGAGCTCGTAGGATTGGAATTCGGCGAGCGTCCAGCGGGTCCGGAGCTCGAGCGAGTCTCGCGTGCCGGGATCAACAAACGCCTCGGTCGTGGCGTGCTGGAAGATCTTGCCGGTCTTCCCCGCACCGGCCCAGTCACCGAGCGCATGGGCCCTGGGGGCCGGCGCGTCCGCCTGCTTCGGCGGGCTGCGATCCAGATACAACGTGGGCGCGGCCGGTGTGGAGATCGCCGGTGCTGGCTGCGGAGCCGTCTGCTGCGCCGCACGCTGGGTGCCGACCCGGCCGGCAACCTCCTCGGCTTCGCGCTCGAGCGCCTCGCCGGGGCTACTGACCTCGATCCCGGCGCCGCCGGCCCGGGTGCGCCCCTGATAGGCCTGGACCACGTGGGTCAGCTCGTGCGCGAGCAGCTGCTCGCCGTCGGGCGTCTCCGGCGCATATGCGCCTTCGGCGAAGAAGATGTCCTCGCCGACGGTGAACGCCCGGGCACGCACGACGCGCGCCGCGTCGGCCGCAACCGCGTCGGTGTGGATGCGTACACGCTCGAACGAGGCCCCGAGCTCGGCCTCCAGCTTGCGCCGCACAGCCTCGGGCAACGGCTGCCCGCCTCCCCCGCGCGCGAGCGCCAGCTCGACCGCGGGATTGTGGGCCCCGATCTCGCCGCTCTCGACGGCGTGCCGGTACAGCGTCGCCGCGCGGCGCTCGGCGGCACGCCACAGCGCCTGTACAGCGCCATCCGGGAGCTCCGGCCGCGCGGCCTGCGCCGGCCGTGCGGCCGGAGCGGCCGCCGCATCCACCAGGCAGCGCCCGGCAGGCATCAAGCTCAGCGTTTCGAGCACCTCGTGGAGGGCGCGCGACCGGAGGTCGTCGAATGCCACCCACGGACCCGACCACGACGACTCCACCGGCTCCACGGCGCGCTGGGAGCCGACCTCTTCGGCGTACCCCGCGACGAGCTGCTGCTCGACCAGGGTCCGTTTACCGGGCGGAAGGGCCCGGTGCTCGTCGAGCAGCCGCCTATCGCGCTCGTCATCGAGCCCACGGCGCTTCGGGTCACCCGCCAGACGCTTCTCGCGATCGAACCCCATCTGGACGCACCAGCCTCGGCTCGAACACTGATATGGCGAATCCACCAGACGCAATAGACTCCAGCGTCTGAATCGGACTCTTTACTGAGTCTTGACTCTTTACTGAATCTTGACGAAAGAGTGAGCCCGTACCGCTCGAGACTTCTGATGCATTTTAAATACGCTCTGTCGCCAGATCCTGCTTGCGTGGCTCGCGCCGCGCCTTCGGTGGTGCTCGGCGACTACGACTGCACCACGGAGCGGCGAGTAGCCGGCGTGCTTCCGTTGATTCGGCAATGGCCAGGATAACTCGAAACTCAGAATCGAATCAGCGCCGAGAGCTCGGCCCGGTGCGGCGACAGGATGGGCACAAGCTCGATCTTGAAGGGGGTACGCGCCTCGACACGATGCGCGCGCGGCCGGTTGAGCCACACCAGCGCCAGACCGACCGCGGCCACGGTGCCACCAGCGGTGAATGCGCCGATCGCGAGCATATGCTTCGTCACCGCGCGGTCGTAGAGAGCCGGAGTGGACGCCGACTCGCACGTCTGTGGTTGGTAGCGGTCCTTGCACAGAACATCGGCGGGGTTTAGCTCCGCGACCGCTCGCCGCTCCAGCTCCGCCCCCACTGCTGCGACGGCGACGCCGGCCGCGACCACCATCCACGGCTTCCACGTCGGCCATCGCCGCGTCTCGAGGAAACGCTCCTCGTCTATCTGCAGCGCCACGCGGACTTGCTTCCCGGCCGGCACATACACGGACCGGGTCACCAGGAAGTCCCCGCGCTTGCGGGCGGCGATGTAGTGCTCACCCGGGAGCACGAGCTTGCTCCACTGCCCCGCACTGCCCGGCCATGGCTGGCCGTCCAGCGTGATCTCGGCCAAGGACTCCTTGCCGGACGTCTCGATCCGGCCCAGGCGCTGCGTCTCGAGCGCATGCATCCGCTCGGCAACCTCGCGCAGCCGCTCGGCGCCGAGCGCCGCTCCCCAGCGCCGCGTGCGCGCGAGTTGCTCGTGCGCGCGCAAGTACTGGCCCAGATCCGCGAGCACCAGCGCCAGGTTCCACCGGATGTCCGGGTTGTCCCACTGTGCCAGCGCCTGCTCGTACAGCTCCATCGCCTCCCCGCGTAGCAGCTGCTGATGCTTGTCGAACGCCTGCGCGAACAGCGCGGTCGCCCGCTGCCGCGCGTCGGCAGACGCCTGCCCATACCAGGGCTCGCCGCCGGTCCGCGCGACCTCCGCTCGCGCGGCGGGCAGCCCCAGCACCAGCGCCAGCGCTGTCAGCCCGGCCGCCGCGACGGCGCGGATTCGTAGATATCGAGTCGGCGACTCCATCACTGAGCCGGTAGATGGTAAACGTAGACCGCGCCGGCGACCCCAGCGGAGTTGTCGGACTGGTTGCCGCCGATGCCCCTCGCCGCGCTGTCCTCCCCAATGGCGCCTACCGCCAGGGTCGAGCCGTCCGCCGGGAGCGCGACGCTTCCGCCAAATAGGTCACCTGCGCCAGTATTGGACGCCTTGACATACGCCTGCTGGCTCCACGTCGTGCCGCTCCGCGTGTACACGTACACCGCGCCGGCATACTCAGCGGAGTTGTCGGACTGGTTGCCGCCGATGCCCCTCGCCGCACTGGCCTCATCCCGAGCGCCGACCGCCAGGGTCGAGCCGTTCGCCGACAGCGCGACGCTAGAGCCGAACTCGTCAGCCGCGCCAGTATTGGACGCCTTGACATACGCCTGCTGACTCCACGTTGTGCCGCTCCGTGTGTATACGTAGACCGCGCCGGCCTTCTCAGCGGAGTTGTCGGCCTCGTCGCCACCGATGCCCCTCGCCGCGCTGGCCTCCCCAAGGGCGCCGACCGCCAGGGTCGAGCCGTCCGCCGACAGCGCGACGCTGCTGCCGAACTCGTCACCTACGCCAGTAGTGGATGCTTTGACATACGCCTGCTGGCTCCACGTCGTGCCGCTCCGCGTGTACACGTAGACCGCGCCCGCGTTCCCAGCGGAGTTGTCGGCCTCGTCGCCACCGATGCCCCTCGCCGCGCTGTTCTCCCCTAAGGCGCCGACCGCCAGGGTCGCGCTGTCCGCCGACAGCGCGACGCTCCAGCCGAACTCGTCACCTGCGGCAGTATTGGACGCCTTGACATACGCCTGCTGGCTCCACGTCGTGCCGCTCCGCGTGTACACATAGACCGCGCCGGCGTACCCAGCGGAGTTGTCGGCCTCGTCACCGCCGATGCCCCTCGCCGCGCTGTTCTCCCCTAAGGCGCCGACCGCCAGGGTCGAGCCGTCCGCCGACAGCGTGACGCTCCAGCCGAACTCGTCATCTGCGCCAGTATTGGACGCCTTGACATACGCCTGCTGGCTCCATGTCGCGCCGCTCCGCGTGTACACGTAGACCGCGCCAGCGCCATAAACAGAGTTGTCGGCCTCGTTGCCGCCGATGCCGGTCGCCAAGCTGGCCTCCTTCCAGGCGCCGACCGCCAGGGTCGAGCCGTCCGCCGACAGCGCGACGCTCCAGCCGAACTTGTCATCTGCGCCAGTATTGGACGCCTTGACATACGCCTGCTGGCTCCACGTCGTGCCGCTCCACGTGTACACGTAGACCGCGCCGGTGGACGGAGCGTTGTTGTAGACCTGGTTGCCGCCGATGCCGGCCGCCGGGCTGGCCTCCCCATCGGCGCCGACCGCCAGGGTCGAGCCGTCCGCTGAGAGCGCGACGCTCCTGCCGAAGCTGTCACTTGTGCCAGTATTGGATGCCTTGACATACGCAAATAGATTGAGTTTGCAGTCGTTACTGCAGGCGTCGTTATTGTTGGCATTGTCGTCGTCGCACTCCTCATCGGATTCGGCGATGGCGTTACCACACCCCCTCTGGATGCAGACGAGGTCAGCCGGTATGCAATCATATCCCCCCGGGCACCAGCCGTCACCGCACGCCTCGCCCGGCGGCGGCGGAAAGCACGCACTGGTCCCCACGCCTGCCGCGATGAGGAGTCCTCGCATGACTGCTTGATGGATTCGGGTTCTCATCCGTCGTTCCTCTGTTTCAGAAGTGAACCTGCGCCGAGAGCTCGGCCCGCTGCAGCGACACGATGGGCACAAGCTCGATCTCGGGGAGGGGCCGCGCCTCGGTGCGATGCGCGCGCGGCTGGTTGAGCCACACCCCCAGCACCAGGCCGACTGCGACCGCGGTGCCACCGGCGGCCAACGCGCCGATCGCGAGCTGGTTCCTCCGCTTGCTGCGATCGTAGAGGTCTGAGTCAGGAATCGGTTCGCACATCGTCATGTTGCAGCCGCCCCAGTCCGCGAACGCTCGCCACTCCAGTCTTGCTCCCACGGCAGCAACGGCGACGCCGGCGCCGACCACCGCCCACGGCTTCCACGCCTGCCATCGCCGCGCCTCGATAGGACGGTCCTTGTCCATCGGCACCGCCACACGGGCCTGCTTCCCGGCCGGCACATACACCGACCGAGTCACCGGGAGGTACCCCCGCTTGCTGGCGGTGATGTAGTGCTCGCCCGGCAGTACCAGCTTGCTCCGCCGACCCGCACTGCGCGGCCAGGGCTGGCCGTCCAGCGTGATCTCGGCCCCCGGCTCCTCGTCGGACGTCTCGATCCGTGCCAGCCGCTGCGTCTCGAGCGCACGCATCCGCTCGTCAACCTCGCGCAGCCGCTCGGCGCCGAGCGCCGCTCCCCAGCGCCGCGTCCGCTCGAGCTGCTCGTGGGCGCCCAGGTACTGGCCCAGATCCGCGAGCACCAGCGCCAGGTTCCACCGGATGTCCGGGTTGTCCCACAGCGCCAGCGCCTGCTCGTACAGCTCCACCGCCTCCCCGCGCAAGAGCTGCTGGTGCTTGTCGAACGCCTGCGCGAACAACGCCTGCGCCCGCTGCTGCGCGGCGGCAGACACCTGCCCATACCACGGCTCGCCGCCGGTTCGCGCGACCTCCGCGCGCGCGGTGGGCAGCCCCAACCCCAACCCCAACCCCAGCACCAGCGCCGCCAGCCCGGCCGCCGCGACGGCTCGGATTCGTCGATTTCGTCGATATCCAATGACTGACTCCATGGCTCCCTCCTCACAGGCTTGGCTGGACGGGGCCGAGCGCCCGATCCCTGAGTTGCGTCCGCTCCTGCTCGCTCTGCCGGACGCGCTCGGCCGCCTCGGCCTCCTTCGCGCGCGCCGCCTCGGCTTCGCGCGCCGCGCGCTCGGCATTGGCCTTCTCGAGCCGCGCCTCGTGCGCCGCGGCCGTGGCCTCGTCGCGCGCGCGCTCGGCCGCCTCCTGCTGGCGGCGCGCCTTGTCGCGCTCGGCCGCGGCTTGCTCCGATGCCTGCCGGGTCTCTTCCTCCTTGACCCGCAGCTCATCTCTGTTCCTGCGCAACTGCTCGGCCTGCTCGCTCAACTGCTTGGCCTTCGCGTTCGCTTCGTCCCGCTGCCGGCTCGCTTCGTCCCGCTGCTCGCTCGCCTCGCCCTCGGCGCGGCTGATCCGGATCAGCGCCACGCCCGCCACCGCCAAGAGGATCATCGGGACCGCCACGACCACCGCCAGGGCCCGACGGCGGGCGCGCCGACGGCTCTGCTCCGCCCGCGTCGCCACCGCGTGCACCGCGTCCAGGTACGCCCGCTCGCGCCGGCCCAGCTCGCCGCGGTAGTGCGCCAGCCACGCCAGCGCACGGCGCGCCGGCTCGTCGCGCCACAGCATGCCCTCGTCGTCGTCGCTCGCCTGCCACTGCGCCGCCGCCGTGCGCAGCCGCGACAGGAATGCCGCGTCGTCGCGGTTCTCGTCGAGCCAGCCGACCAGCGTCGGCCAGCGCGCCAGCAACGACTCGTGCACCAGCTCGACCGTGCGCGCCTCGCCCGCCCGCGCCTCGATCACCAGCAACCGGGCGTCCACCAGCCGATAGACCAGCCGCTCGACGTCGTCCGCGTCGCCGGGCAGCTCGCGCAGCTCGTTCAGGCTCACCACCGCGCGCGTGCGCTCCGGCGTCACCAGCCGCTCGAAGATCGACCGCACCAGCGCGCGCTCGCGGGCCGGGATCGCGTCCAGCACGTGGTCGGCGTGGCCGGCGAGCGTCCCCGCGAGGCCGCCCATCGCCTGGTAGCTCGCACGCGTGAGCAGCCGCCGCTCGCGATCGCGCTCGGTCCACAGCCGCGACGCCGCGAACTGCAGCAGCGGCAGGCTGCCGGGCGCCGCCGCCACCGCCGCCAGCATCTCGTCGATGAGGCCCGGATCTTCGTACCGGTGGTCGGCCGCCTCGACGGGGCGGACCAGCGCCTCGCGCAATCCCTCGCGGTCCAGCGGCGGCACCAGCATCAGCCCGCGGTTGAGCTCGCCCGCCAGGTGCCGGTGCTCGGCCAGCCGATCGAGGAAGTCCGAGCGGATCGAGAGCAGCACGCGCAACGGCGAGCTCGCGTCGTCCGCCACGCCCTCGAGGCACGCCAGGAACGCCGCGCGCTCCTCGGGATCACCGCACAGCGTGTACAGCTCCTCGAACTGATCGACGAACACCAGCACGCGGCGGCGCTTGCGGTGCGCCCACCCGCGCAGCACCGCACCCAGCTGGCCGGGCGCGCCGCGCAGATCCGCGTGCGCGGCGTCGAGCGCGGGCTCGCTGCTGCCGGGCTGGCTCGCGCTGGCAGCGGGATCGGTCGTCGCGCGCGTCAGCTCGACGAGCATCGCCGACAGCGCCGACAGCGGGCTGCGGCCGGGACGGAGCGTCAGCGCGTCCCAGCCCTCGCCCGAGCGCTTGAGCAGCGGGATCACGCCCGCGCGGACCAGCGACGACTTGCCCACGCCCGACGGGCCCGCGAGCGCGAGCAGCGGGCTGCTGCGCAGCCGCGCCAGTACCGCGCCCACCTCGCGCGCGCGGCCGTGGAACCGATCCGCGTCGGACTCCTGGAACGGCGCGAGCCCGGCGAACGGGTTGCCATCGTGCCCCTGCACCGCCACGCGACGGTCGGCCGACAGCGCCTCCAGCTCTTGCAGCAGGACGTGCGCGTCGCGGGTGCGATGCGCTCGGTCCTTGAGCAGGCAGCGATCGATGATCCCGGCCAGCGGGCCGAGGTCCTCGCGGCGCTCGCCGACGCTGGGCATCGGCAGCTCGAGCGACGTGATGTCGAGCAGCGCGCGCTGCAGATTGGAGTCTTCGTCGAGCACCGGGTGCCGCCCGGTGACCATCTCGTAGAGCATGATCCCCACCGCCCAGAGGTCGGTGCGGTGATCGATCGCGTCGCCCTCGAGCTGCTCCGGCGACATATACGGCAGCGTGCCCATGATCGCGCCGGGCCCGGAGATCGCCGGGATGTGCAGGCCCGCGCTCGAGCCGGTGGCGGGGTCGCCGCCCGCGAGCAGCGTCGCGATCCCGAAGTCGAGCACCTTGAGGGTCCCGGCGTCGGTCAGCATGATGTTCGCCGGCTTGAGGTCGCGGTGCACGATCCCCAGGTCGTGCGCGTACGCCAGCGCACGCACCACCGGCAGCATCAGCGTGGCCGCGAGCCGCGGCTCGAGCGCCCGCGCGACCGCGCCGCTCCGCGCCGCACGCTCGTCCAGCCACGTGCGCAGCGTCTGACCGGCCACGTACTCGAACACCAGGTACGGCTGCGCCTCGTGCTCCCCGAGGTCGTAGATCACCACGATGTTCTCGTGGTTGAAGCGCGCGGTGACGCGCGCCTCGGCGAGGAACCGCGCCTGGTCGTAGCTGCCGAGCCGGGCCAGCACCTTGATCGCGACCAGCCGGCCCAGCCGCAGATCGCGCGCCAGGTAGACCGTGCCCATGCCGCCGCGCCCGAGCTGCCGGATCAGCTCGTACTGCCCCAGCCGGCCGCCGGGCACGGCTCCGGCCCCGGCCCCGGCCCCGGCCGACCCGGGGACGGCAGTGGTGGCCTGCGCCTTCCGAACCGGCAGGTGATCGCGCGAGCCGACCGCGTTGACGGTCTCGTGACGACGCGGCGGGGCGATGGTGGCGATGTCGGCCGCGGAACGCCGGGCCGACGGGTCGGCGCCAAGGCCGTGATCGACGTCGAGGGTCTCGGCGCTCGCATCGGCGCCAACGCCGCGGGTGGGCGCCGACTTGTCGTCGTTACGGGCGGGCTTGGGGATGTCCACGAGGCTCCTTGGCTGCGACATGACGACGGCCGCGGGCGCGCCCGCCCGCCCGCCGGCACCGGCACCGGGATGCGCTGTGCAAGCCGTGAGCCCTCGACGGCGACGCACTCGGTAGCTTTCGGATGCAGCAGAGATCGCGCATCCCCGGGCGACGCGATCCGCTGGAGTCGTCCCCGATTACGAGGACACACCGGAGGCGCGGGCGTCTGCTGGCTCACGGTCGGCGAGCGCCGGGGACGAGCGCCGACCGCGCGCTGGACATGTCCAAAGCCATGAACTGGACATGTCCAGACCACGGCTGGACACGGATCAGGACACGGTCACCACGGGGTGATCAGACGATGGGCGAGAGTTGCGGAGCAGCCACTGCCACGGCCACCGGCCACCGGCCACCGGCGACGGCGTGTGCATACGCTCAAGCTAGCTCAAGGCAACCATACGGGGTCACTGAATACGTAAACCGCGCCGGCCGCCGAGGCGGAGTTGTTGGCCTGGTCGCCGAAGATGCCCGTCGCCGCGCTGGCCTCACCACTGGCGCCGACCGCCAGGATCGAGCCATCGCCCGACAGCGCGACGCTAGCGCCGAAATAGTCAGTGATGCCAGTATTGGACGCCTTGACGTATGCCTGTTGGCTCCACGTCGTGCCGCTCCGCGTGTACGCGTAGACTGCACCGGCATACAAAACGGAGTTGTCTGCCTGGTTGCAGCCGATGCCGGTCGCTACGCTGGCCTCACCATAGGCGCCGACCGCCAGGGTCGAGCCGTCGGCCGAGAGCGCCACGCTAACGCCCTGGTAGGCGCGCAAATACTGGCCGAGATCCGCGAGCACCAGCGCCAGGTTCCACCGGATGTCCGGGTTGTCCCACTGCGCCAGCGCCTGCTCGTACAGCTCCATCGCCTCCCCACGCAGCAGCTGCTGATGCTTGTCGAACGCCTGCGCGAACAACGCCTGCGCCCGCTGCCGCGCGGCGGCAGAGGCCTGCCCATACCAGGGCTCCCCGCCGGTTCGCGCGACCTCCGCGCGCGCCACGGGCGGCGCCAGCACCAGCACCAGCGGCAGCGCTACCAGCACTGCCGCCGCGACGGCTCGGATTCGTCGATATCCAATGACTGACTCCATGGCGCCTTCCTCACAGGCCTGGCCGGACAGGGCCGAGCGCCCGATCCTTGAGTTGCAACGTGCAAACGTTGCGCCCGAGACGTGATACAGGCCGGGACGTCAGACGCAGGCGAGCTCACGCCACGGAGGGCAGCGGAATCCGCTGGCGTCGGCCCGGGTTGTGCGAGGGCGCCCGCGAGGCGCCGGGGGCCGCCGACGGCGGCCGGCGACCGCCCGGCGCGGCGCGCTGGACATGCATATCGGCCGACTGGACATGTCCAGGCCGTGACTGGACACGGATCTAGACACGGCCTACGGCAATTGCCACACGACGCCGGGGTGCTCGGGGCGACGGTGGTGCACAGCGACTACTGGGCCGGTCGCTGGTACACGTAGACCGCGCCGGCGTTTCCAGCGGAGTTGTCGGCCTGGTCGCCGTCGATGCCGGTCGCCGCGCTGTCCTCCCCGAAGGCGCTGACCGCCAGGGTCGAGCCGTTCGCCGAGAGCGCGACGCCAAAGCCGAAGTTGTCACTTGTACCCGTATTGGACGCCTTGACATACGCCTGCTGACTCCACGTGGAGCCGCTGCGCTCAAACACGTAGACCGCGCCCGCGGCTCGAGCGGAGTTGTCGGCCTGGTTGCCGCCGAGGCCGGTCGCCGCGCCGCTCTCCTCGAGGGCGCCGACCGTCAGGGTCGCGCCGTCCGCCGAGAGCGCGACGCTGAAGCCAAATCTGTCACCTGCACCCGTATTGGACGTCTTGACATACGCCTGCTGGCTCCATGTCGTGCCGCTCCGCGTGTACACGTAGACCGCGCCCGCGGCACCAGCGGAGTTGTCAGCCTGGTCGCCGCCGAGGCCGGTCGCCGCGCTGGCCTCCCCATCCGCGCCGACCGCCAGGATCGAGCCGTCCGCCGAGAGCGCGACGCTGGTGCCGAATTGGTCACCTGCACCAGGATTGGACGCCTTGACATACGCCTGCTGGCTCCACGCCGTGCCGCTGCGCGTGTACACGTAGACCGCGCCGGCGTTCTTTGCGGAGTTGTCGTCCTGGTCGCCGCCGATGCCGGTCGCCGAGCAAGCCTCCCTATCGGCGCCGACCGCCAGGGTCGAGCCGTCCGCCGAGAGCGCGATCCTTCTGCCGAATCGGTCACCAGCACCCGGATTGGACGCCTTGACATATGCCTCTTGGCTCCATGTCGTGCCGCTCCGCGTGTACACGTAGACCGCGCCGGCGTACGGAGTCGCGGCGGCGTCGGCCTGGTCGCCGCCAATGCCAGTCGCCGCGCTGGCCTCCCTCCAGGCGCCGACCGCCAGGGTCGAGCCGTCCACCGAGAGCGCGACGCTATTGCCGAAATAGTCACCTGCGCCCGGATTGGACGCCTTGACATACGCCTCTTGGCTCCACGTCGTGCCGCTCCGCGTGTACACGTAAACCGCGCCGGCGTCCCCAGCAGTGTTGTCGTCCTGGTTGCCGCCGATGCCGGTCGCCGCGCTGGCCTCCTTCCGGGCGCCGACCGCCAGGGTCGCGCCGTCCGCCGACAGCGCGACGCTGGCGCCGAATTCGTCACCTGCACCAGGATTGGATGCCTTGACATACGCCTGCTGGCTCCACGCCGTGCCGCTCCACGTGTACACGTAGACCGCGCCGGCATTCGGAGCGACGTTGTCGGCTTGGTCGCCGTCGATGCCGGTGGCCGCGCTGTCCTCCCAAGGGGCGCCGACCGCCAGGGTCGAGCCGTCCGCCGACAGCGCGACGCTCACGCCAAACAGATCAGCGGTGCCAGTATTGGACGCCTTGATATACGTAGAGAGGCTGACGTTGCAGTCGTCATGGCAGCCGTCGTCGTTGTTGGCATTGCCGTCGCCGCGCGGCACACCCGGCTGCGACGACACGCGCGTGCCAACACCCACGGTCGCCGCAACAAGGAGCCCTATCATCACGGCTCGCGTGATCTGCGTTTTCATCGGTCGTTCCTCATGTGATTCGACGTTCAGCAGTGGCAGTGGCAGTGGCAGTGGCAGTGAAATGAGCGCCGAGAGCTCGGCACGGTGCGACGACCGAACCGGCGTGAGCTCGTACTGGCGTTGTGCAAGCTGTGAGCCCTCGACGGGACGCACTTGGAGGCGTTCGAATGCTGCTGAGAGCGCACCACCGGGGGCGGCGCGATCTGCTGGAGTTCTCCCGGCTTGCGGGACACACCGGGGCGCGGGCGTCTGCTGACTTACGGTCGACGAGCGACGGACGAGCGACGGACGACCGACGAACGCGCGCTTGAACATGCCAACGCCCATGGACTGGACATGTCCAGGCCGCGGCTGGACACACCCGGGGGGCACGACGAAGGAAGTGCCTGGGGCCCGGATCGCGTGCCGCGGCGGGCGGCCGCTCAGTACACGACGTCGCCGACGAAGATCGTCCCCCGCTTCGACCGCGGCGGGCCGACGAAGCGGACCACCTGGCGCGATCGCGCGGCGATCTCGACGATCTCGAACGGGCGCGTCATCGGCTGGTTCGCCTCGTCGTGGAACGCGCCGATCACGACGATCCGGCCCAGCCGGTCCGCGTCGTTGACGAGGTACGCCTGCACGACGACGCGGCCGTCGTCGACGAAGCTGTGCAGCTCGTCGATGTGCGCGCGCGGCGGATCGCGCGGCACGAGCGCGCCGCGCACCTCGATCCGCGCCGTCTTGGCCTCCGGGCGCGCCTTGCGCTCGCTATCGACGAGCGCGAACGTCCGCGCCGCGCCGGCCGGGATCCACAGGGACTGCGCCCGCAGCACGGAGACCTCCGCGCCGGCCTCGCTGAGCAGCGCGCCGCCCAGCGTGACGTACGCACCCTCGGCGGCGCGGTTCTCGGCGTCGACCAGGACGAACGTGGCCGTGTCCTGGAACGCGTCCCCGCCGACCGTGTCGGTGCGCATCCGGGCATCGGCCGAGACCCGGATCAGCTCCAGATCGAGGTTCCGTGCCGGCTCGTCCCTGCCGCAGCCCGCGGCGCCTCCGCCGGCCAAGGCGGCAACCGCCGCGGCGAACACGAGCGATCGAGCGCGGCGCACCGGCCAGTTATAGCGCGCGCGCACCCGCGCCGGGATCCGGGCTCAGGCCGCGGTGCGGCGCTTGCCGCCGCTCGGCTGGTGGAGGCGCAGGAGCTCGCGGACCTTCGCGGGCAGCGAGATCTCCTCGAGCCGGTCCGCCGGGAACGAGGCCAGCGCGCCCGCCAGCGTGCTCACGCGCTCCTCCGGGGTCGCCCGCTTGTCGATGATGATCCGGTACACGCCCTTGACCTTGCACAGCCCGCCCGTCACGACGGCGCTCTGGAGCTGCTCGTAGCTGACGCGGACCTCGAGCTGATCCGCGGCGTTCTCGAGCATCTCGAGGAGGGCTTCGGGCTTCATGGCTGGAAGCACACTATCAGGACCGATCGATCGCGCAACCCTCTCCGAGCCGCTTCTGTCCGCGCGCCGGACGCTGCGAGATCTCCCTCCGAGGAGATCTCACCCTGTGCCCCGAGATCCCACTCTCCCCTCGGATGTCCTGGGGGCCAGGCCGGGCTCAGGCCCCCGCCGGCAGCACGACCCGGAACGCGGCGCCCCCGAGCTCCGAGCGGTCCAGGGCGATCGCCCCGCGGTGCTGCTCGACGATGTTGCGCACGATCGACAGCCCCAGCCCGGTGCCCTTGCCGTCCGTCTTCGTCGTGAAGAACGGCTCGAAGATCCGCGCCCGATCCTCCTCGGCGACGCCCGGGCCCGAGTCGGCCACCTCGAGGAGGACCGCCGTGGGCCCGTCCACGCGCGCCCGGACCACCACCTGGCCGCCGCTCTCGACCGCGTGCACCGCGTTCGTGATCAGGTTGATGAGCACCTGCTCGAGCTGGCCGGCGACCGCGCGGATCACCGGCAGCTCGGGATCGACCTCGACCGTGAGGGAGATCCCGCCGCGCTCGACCAGGTGATCGCAGATCGAGACCGACTGGCGCACCACCCCGGCCACGTCGACCAGCTCGAGATCCGTCCCCGACGGCCGCGCGTACTGCACGAGGTCGCGCGAGAACCGCAGGATGCGCTGCGCGCTCGCGCCGATCCGGCGCAGCTTCTCGAGATCCGCCTCCTCGGCGCCCGCCTTCTCGAGCTTGCGCACGAGGTACTCGGCGTAGACGGTGATCGACGTCAGCGGGTTATTGAGCTCGTGGACGACGCCAGCCGCGAGCTCGCCCAGGGTGGCGAGCCGCTCCGAGCGGATCACCTGCTGCTGGAGCGCGTCGATCTGCGACTGGTCCTGCCCGATCGCGACGATCGCGTCGAACGAGCCCGGCCCGACCGTCGTCCGCCCGACCGGCGCGACGCTCCACACCGTGCGGATCGAGCCGCCCGTGCGGGTCGGCAAGGCGACCGTGATGGCGGCGTGGTGCTCGCCCGCGAGCGCCGCGGCGAACGCGCTCGTCAGCTGGTGGCGCTGCTCGGTCGAGATGAAGTCGCGCACGTCGCGGCCGACGACCTCGTCGCGCGAGGCGCCGAGCAGCTCGAGCAGCGCGCGGTTGCAGACGGTGATCCGCCAGCCGCGGTCGACGCCGAGGATCAGCGCGTTCGCGCTCTCGAGCAGGCGCGCCTGGTAGTCGCGCAGGCCGAGCGCGTCGTCGTCGAGCCGGAGCGTGCGCAGCGCGACCGCGAGGTGGCCCGCGACCGACTGCACGATCGACTCGTCGCCGGCGCGCCCGTCGAGGCCCGGCGCGTAGCCGATGTCGAGCAGGCCGTACAGCTCGCCCGCCGCCGCGAGCGGCACCGCGAAGCCCGTGGCCATGCCGAGGAACGGCGAGTCCCAGCGGTCCCGCACGGCGAGCCGCGCGCTCGCCGCGACCGCGCCCTTGAGCCGCGCGCGCGAGAGCGCCGCCTCGGTGATCGTGACGCCCTCGCGCAGGACGCCGTCGCGCAGCGGCGCGCCGCGGACGTACGCCCGGGCCGGCTCGCGCGCCCGCACGTCGAGCACCCGCAGGCACACCGCGCGCCCCGGCAGGAGCGCGCCCAGGACCTCGAGCGCGCGCTCGGTGAGCACGGCCTCCGAGCCGGCGGTGGGCAGCTCCGCGGCGAGCGCGTGCAGCGCGTGGAGCTGCGCCTCGGCGGGCGGCGGCTCGCTCATCGCGCGGGCCTCATCGCGCGCCCCTTCACCGGTGCCTCTCGATGGCCGCGCGGTCGATCGCCCGAGACGTGATCTCGTCGCGCTCGTCGACCGCCCCGGACACCGGTTCCCCGCCCGGAGGCGCGCCCTGCGGGCCGCGCGGATCGAGGTCGCGGAGGTCGGCGGCCGTCGGCTGCATGATCGTGTCCGAGCCCGGCGAGACCGCGTGGAACTCGCCGGTCTGGGTGTCGTCGGCGGCGAGCGCGGCGAGCGCCGAGGACGGATCGTTCTCGCCCTCGCTCGCGCGATCGAGATCGAGCATCTTGGCCGTGCCGACGTACTCGGTCGTCTCGTACCGCGTGATCCGGCCGATCTTCTTGACGATGCCGGCCATGCGCTCGGCCTCCGAGAGGATCACGCGGAGCGCGCGCAGGTGGATCGCGTCCTTGGGGCTCTGGCGCTCGATCAGCTGCGTGTAGCCGATGATCGACGTCAGCGGCTGGTTCAGCTCGTGCGCCGCGGCGCCCGCCAGCTCCGCGACCAGCGCCTGCTTCTCGGACAGCCGCAGCTTCTGCTGCGCGTCGAGGAGCCGCTGCTCCATGCGGATCCGCTCGCGCAGATCCGTCAGGATCCCGACCGTGGCGACCTCGCGATCGTTCTCGTAGATCGTCGACGCCGTCATGCTGACGGGCACGAGATCACCGCTCGCGATCCGCACCTCGCGCCGCGTCTGCTCGATCCGCCCGACGCCGCCGTACGACGTCGAGCGCAGCATGCGCATGATCTGCTGGGCGCCGCCCTCCTCGTAGAGATCGTGGACCGGGAGCCGCCCGATCACGTCGCGCGCGCGGTAGCCGAACAGCCGCTCGGCGCCCTGGTTGAACAGGATGATGTGGCCGTCCAGATCCGCGGCGATGATCGCGTCGACCGTGGAGTCGATCAGCCGCTCGAGGAACTCCTTCGTCGAGCGCAGCTCGGCCTCGAGCGCGCGCTCGGCGGTGACGTCGCGGAACGCGAAGATGACGGCGCCGGTCCCCGCGAGCAGGGTCGATGTCGACACCGAGACCCACGCCGGCTCGCCCGAGGTCGTCGACACCTGGAGGTCGAACACGTCCACGTTCACGCCCGCGAGCACGCGCGCGAGCGTGTCAGCGATCATCGCGCGCTGGTCGTCGCTCGCGACCAGGTCGGCGAGCTCGTTGCCGAGCATGCCGTCCCGCGCGTAGCCGGTGATCCGCTCGGCGGCGCGGTTCACGAACAGGATGCGCCCGCTCTCGTCGAGCACGAACACGCCGTCGGCGCCCGCCTCGAAGTGCTCCTTGAGCGAGTCGATGCCGCGCAGCCGGCGCTCGGCCTCGTAGCGGGCCCGCGACAGCCGGTGCGTCTGATCGCGGAGGCTCTCGAGCACGGCGCCGTGGCGCAGGTGCGCGGCCGTCAGGCTCGCGATCAGCTTGCCGAGCTCGATCCGCGCGCCCAGGTGCCCGACCCCCGGCGTCTCCTTGCGCAGGAGGATCGCGCCGAGCGCGCGGCCGCGCCACTGCACCGGGATCACCGCGATGCCGCGGACCGACTCGGCCACCTGCCCCGCGATCCCGGCGGTGAGCGCGTGCGTGCGGACGTCGTCGATCAGGACCGGCGCGAGCGTGCGGATGCACTCGGCGACCTCGGGGTACTCGGCGATCGCGAGCGTGAACCGGGTCGTCGGCTCGGAGTCGTTCGCGGCGATCACGAACGCGTGGTCCGAGCCCTCGATGTGCGCGATCAGCGACGCGCGAGAGAAGCCGAGCACGCCCGCCGTGATCGAGAGGACCTGCACCAGCGAGTCGGCGTCGTCGCCGCCGGAGGCGAGCACGTCGTTGATCCGCGACAGCGCCACCGCGCCGGTCGTCTCGCGCCGCCCGATCTTGAGGAGGTTTCTGCACCGCACCGCCAGGAGGGGGGCCGGCACCGGCAGCCGCATGACGTCGGTGGCCCCGGCGGCGAGCGCCTCCGAGACCGCGGTCACCGGCACCGCGGGCACCACCGCCAGGATCGGGAGCTCGGCGAACGCCGGCACGTCGCGCGCCTGGGACACGAGGTACGCCGCCTCGGCGCCGATCGCGACCAGCAGCTCGGGCGGCGCGTCCACCGGCAGGTGCGTCTGGTCCACGGCGGGCAGGCCCGCGGCCAGGAGCTGGGCCACCAGCTGGCCCCGCTCCTGCTCGCTTCCGCCGAGCACGACGATGGCAGTGTCCACGCTCGGGCAACGTACCACGAGCCTCCGGCGCCCGAGCGTGCGGCCTCCGCGCGACGTGTCCAGAAACCGGACACATCGCCATCGAGCGGGCGCGCCCGCGCGGTGCCGCGCGGCGGAGGCACCCTCGCTCGGGGGGAGTCCTCGCGGCGCCCGGCCGGCGCTATGCCGGGGCCATGCCGGCGCTAGGCCGGCGTCCCCCCATGGCGGCGGATGAAGTCATCGATCAGCGCGCGCGCGATGCTGAGCTTGCCCGGCAGGTGCGGCAGCTCGTCGATCCCGAACCACCCGGCCTCTGCGAGCTCCTCGGGGGCGGGCACGAGCTCGCCCGCCGCCCAGCGGGCGGTGAAGCCGACCATGAGCGAGCCGGTGAGCGGCCACGGCTGGCTGCCGAAGTACCGCACGTCGCAGAGCTCGATGCCGGCCTCCTCCCGGATCTCGCGCAGGACCGCGTCCTCGAGCGTCTCGCCCACCTCGACGAACCCGGCCAGCGTGCTGAAGAACGGCATCCGCGTGCGCGCGTTCCGGGCGAGCAGCGCCTTGCCGTCGCGCTCGACGAGCACGATCACGGCCGGCGACAGCCGCGGGTACGCGCCGTGCGCGCACGCGGTGCACACGCGGACGCGCTCGGTGGCCGAGCGCTCGGCCGGGGCGCCGCACCGCCCGCAAAACCGGTGATCGCGGTCCCAGGCGACGAGGCCGAGCGCGCGGCCGGCGATCCCGAAGTCTTCGTCGTCGAGCGCGCCGAACAGCTGCCGCAGCGGGACCGGCGTCGTCCCGGCGGGCGGCTCGCCGGTGAGCGCGCGCGCGAAGCACGGCTCGCCGGCGCGGTGGCCGAGGAACAGCCAGTCTGCGCCGACCGGGCCGATCGGGCCGATCGGGACGCGCGGCCCCTCGAGCACGCACAGGGAGAGGCCGGAGATCACGTACAGCCGGCCCGCCGCGGCCTCGGTCGTCACGCCGGGAACGAAGCTCACCGGCACGCTCTACCACGCAGCGCCCACGCAGCGCCTGCCGTGCGTGCTACGAAGCGCCCGTGGATCGCAAGCAGCTGCTCGACGTGCTGGCTTCCGTGCGCGCGGGCGCGCTGAGCCCCGAGGACGCAGCTCGCCAGATCGGCGCCCTCCCCTACGCCGAGGTGGCGCACGCGGTGGGCTCGACGATGATCGATCACCACCGCGAGCTGCGGACCGGCGTCCCGGAGATCGTGTACGGCGCCGGCAAGACGGCCGAGCAGATCGCCGCGGCGCTGCGCGAGCTTCAGCGGGGCCAGGGCGCGGCGATCGCGACCCGCGTCGATCCGGAGAAGGCGGCCGCGGTGCGCGCGCTCTGCCCGGAGGCGGAGGTCCACGCGCTCGCGCGGATCGTGACGCTCGGCGCGGCGGCCGGCCGGCCCGCCGCGGCGCCGATCGCGATCGTGTGCGCGGGCACGAGCGATCTGCCCGTCGCCGAGGAGGCGGCGCTGGTCGCCGAGTTCCTGGGCGCGCCTGTCGTCCGGATCTCGGACGTCGGGGTCGCGGGCCTGCACCGGCTGCTCGCGCGGCTCTCCGAGATCCGGCAGGCCGGTGTGGTCGTGGCGGTCGCCGGCATGGAGGCCGCGCTGCCCTCGGTGCTCGGCGGCCTCGTCGATCAGCCGCTGATCGCGGTGCCGACCAGCGTCGGCTACGGCGTCTCGGTCGACGGGCTGGTCGCGCTCGGCGCGATGCTGACGTCGTGCGCGCCGGGGATCACGGTGGTCAACATCGACAACGGCGTCGGCGCGGCGGTCGCGGCCGTCAAGGTGGCGCGCCTGGCGGTGACGCCGTGACGGCGCAGAAGGTGCCGGAGACGGCGCCGGGGCCGCGTGGGCTGCACCTGCACGTCGACTGCGCGAGCGGCGCGGCGGGCGACATGATGCTGGCGGCGCTGATCGATCTGGGCGTCCCGGTCGACGTGATCGGCGCGGCGCTCGACGCGATCGGCGCCGGGCGGGAGCGGCTGCACGTCACGCGCGTCGTCAAGGCCGGCATCGCCGCCGTCGACGTCAAGGTCGACACCGGCGGCACGCTGGCCGGCCTCGCGCCGCACGCGCATCGCGGCCAGGAGGGCGCGGGCGGCGCGGACGAGCACGGCCACGAGCACGAGCACGGCCATGCCCACGAGCACGGGCATGATCACGACCGCGGGCATGACCACGACCGCGGGCATGACCACGACCGCGGACATGACCACGACCACGGCCACGCGCATGACCACGCGCACGACCACGACCACGACCACGACCACGGCGCGGATCACTCCCACGCGCACGCCCACAAGCATCCGCATTACCACTACGCGGACATCAGGCGCCGCCTCACTGGGGCCGCGCTGACCGAGGGCACGCGGCGGCTGGCGCTCGACATCTTCGACCGCATCGCGCGTGCCGAGGCGAAGCTGCACGGCACCACCGTCGACGACGTCGCCTTCCACGAGGTCGGCGCGATCGACTCGGTCGTCGATGTCGTCGGGACCGCGGCGGCCCTCGACTGGCTCGCGCCCTCGCGCGTGACCTGCGCGAGCGTCGCGATGGGGCACGGCACCCTCCGCTGCTCGCACGGCCTTTTGCCGGTGCCCGCGCCCGCCGCCCTCGAGGTGCTGCGCGAGGCCGGTGGCGTGATGGCCGACGGTGGCCTCGCCCGCGAGCTATGCACGCCGACCGGCGCCGCCATCCTCGCCGCGACGGTCACCGCCTGGACGCCGGCCCCCACGGGTCGCCCCGCCGCGATCGGCTGGGGCGCTGGCGACATCGATCTCGCCGACCGGCCGAACGTGCTCCGCCTGACCGCGCTCGCCCCCGCCGCTGCGGTCACGGCCACCGCCTCTGCCGTCACCGCCGCCGCCGCCGCCGCCGACACCGCCGACACCGCCGAGCCCGGCGACACGGTCTGGCAGATCGACGCCAACATCGACGACATGTCCCCCGAGCTATGCGCGCCGGCCGCCGAGGCGATCTTCGCCGCCGGCGCGCTCGACGTGTGGTGGTCGCCGATCACGATGAAGAAGGGCCGCCCGGCGCTGCTCCTGTCGGCGCTCACCACCGCCGAGGCGCGCCCGGCCGTGGTGACCGCGATCCTGCGCGAGACCACGACGATCGGTGTCCGGTACGCATCCCGCCAGCGCGCGGTGCTCGCGCGCCGCACCGTCCTCGTCGAGACGCGCTACGGCGCGATCCCGATCAAGGTCGCCGAGGACGGCGGCGCGCTGCGCAACGCCGCCCCCGAGTACGAGGCCTGCGCCGCCGCCGCGCGGCAGCACGGCGTCCCCACAAAGCTCGTCTTCGCAGCCGCCCTCGCCGCGTTCGATCGCGCGCACCCGCCGTAGCCAGCGACTCTACAAAGCTCCAGGAGCCATCGGTGGCTGGCATGTTTTGCCGGTGGGCCTGCAATCCGCGCCTGCCGTGCAGGTGTCGGGATCCAGCGTCTTCGCAGAACCGGGAGATCCTGCATTCGGGCCCCCGAGGGCGATCGCGCGGCGTATTCATGCAGAGATCCGCGAGGAGCGGAACGCGACGGACGCGCCCCGTCCGCCCCCTCGCGGCTGCGGGCAGCGGTACGGACGATGCACGAGCCCGACGTCGACCGCACAGCATCGACCCATGACGCGTGGCCGGTCGATCATCAATCCAGGACTCAAAGGAGACAATCATGGCGTTTTTCAATGACTTTGCAGCTGCGATCCAGGGCTATCCAGCTGCCAATGTGACCCTGACCATCGGCTCGCTCGTCGTACAGCCACCCGGCACGGCCGGCGCGGTCAACATCAACGAAGTATGGGCATTCAAGATCACCGTGACCAATAACGGCGATCTGAACATGAAGAACGTGCAGATCCACTATCAGGGAATGAACGGCGCGACGGTCGCTGCAGCCGCCGCCGGCCCGTTCAGCGCCGCTATCCTGACGACCACCGTGATCGCGAACGTCCCGGCACACAGCTCGGTCACGACGGCCAACTACTTCTTCAAGGCGCCGTCGACCGCCACCGCCGCGGCGGTGGCGCTGGTCGAGGTGCACCTCGACGCCTGGGACGCGAACCTCGATTACCTCCTGAACAACCTCGCCGGGCACGCCGATCCGCCCGAGAAGCTCTACACCGCGCAGGTGTTCCCGTA
The DNA here is from genome assembly GCA_035558535.1 of Kofleriaceae bacterium. Classification (GTDB taxonomy): domain Bacteria; phylum Myxococcota_A; class Polyangia; order Haliangiales; family Haliangiaceae; genus JABFXX01. The sequence continues at coordinate 23,330 of DATMCI010000148.1, read as the reverse complement.
AGCCGAGGCGCGATCGTGCTGCCCGCGCTGCCCGCGCTGCTCCGGCGCCCGCGCCGACCGCCCGCCAGCAGCCGCGTCGACGAACAGGACCCGAGCACGCGCGCAGAAGAAGAAGACGCTCTCGCTCGCCAGCTCCGGTGGAAGCCGCCCTTCGCAACGGCGACGTAAAACTCGATCTCGAAGACTAGGCCGATATTGTCAGGCATTGGGCAGATGGTGGGGAGATTCCAAGTAGCCATTGCTCAAACGCAACCCCGGCGTGCACAGCGGCCGCCATCGCGAGCCGCGGCATGAGTGCGCGTGCTGCTCCTGCTGGACCGGCCGAACCTTGCGCGTGCGCGATCCGGAATCCGCCGGCTCACTTCTTCCGCTTCGTGATCCGTACGGCCTCGATCGCCCGATCGGTCGCCGCGATCACCTCGATCACGAGCCCGGGCAGGGCGAGCGTCTCGCCGCGGTCCGGGATGCGCCGGACCCGCTCGATGAGCAGCCCCGCGATCGTCTCGTAGTCGTCGCTCTCGGGCAGCCCGAGGTCGAGCTCGGCGTTGAGCCGGGCGACGCTCGTGCGCGCCTCGACGCGCCACACGCCGGGGCGCTCGACGCGGATCGGCGACGGCTCGGTGTCGTACTCGTCGTCGATGTCGCCGACGATGATCTCGAGCAGATCCTCGATCGTGCAGATCCCGACGGCGCTGCCGTACTCGTTCACGACGATCGACAGGTGCGTCTGCTCGGTCTGCAGCTGCACGAGCAGATCGCTCGCCTTCATCGTCTCCGGCACGTACGTCGGCGGGTGCGCGAGCGAGGCGATGGGCTTTTGTGACTCGCTCTTGCTCGCCGCCTGCAGGAGATCGAACATGTGGACGATGCCGACGATGTCGTCGACGCGCGAGCGGTAGATCGGCAGCCGCGAGTGCTGCTTGTCGGCGATCTCGAGCGCGGCCTCCGAGATCAGCGCGTCCTCGGGGAGCGCCGTCACCTCGGAGAGCGGCACCATCAGCTCCTCCACCTTGTACTCGGACAGCTCGAAGACGTTCGCGATCATCTCGCGCTCGTCGGTGCTGATCTCCGGCTTGTCGGTCTCCGGCTCGCTCTCGATGAGCAGCGCCAGCTCGTCGCGCGTCACGAACGCCTTCTTGCGATCGGTGCGCGTCACCCGCGTGAGGAGCGAAGCGTACGCCCCGACGACGGCGACGATCGGCCGGAGCAGGAACGACATGAGCCGCAGCGGCGTCGCCACCAGCTCGACGATCTTGTCGGCGTGGGCCGTGACGATCGTCTTGGGCAGGAGGTGCCCGAGCACGAGCAGCGGCGGCACCGCGAAGAGCGGCGCCCACAGGAGCCGCTCGCCGCGCTCGGCGAGCTCGAGCCCGATCGCGAGCACCGCGACCAGCGTGGCCAGGTTCGCGCCGACCAGCGTCGTCGCGAGCGTCACCTGCGGCACCGCCAGCATGCGCTCGACGCGCACCGCCCGCGCCGCGCCGCCCGCCGCCCGCGTGCGCAGCCGGCCGCGATCGCAGGCCGACAGCGCCACCTCCGACGCGACGAAGAAGCCCTGCACGACCACGCAGCCGGTGAGCACGAGCGCGAGGGTCTGCGTCGTCATCACGAGCCGCCGCCCCCCTGCTCGTGCTCGCGCGCGAGCTCGGTGATGTCGATCGCCGGCGGCGTGACGTCGTCGCGCGCGTGCGTCGGGCGGTCGTCGCCGCCCAGATCGCCGCGCCCGCGGCCCATGCCGCTGGCACCGACCGCCTCGGCCGCCTCCGCGCGAGGCGCCGCCCCGGCCAGGGCGCCGGGTGACGAGCCGGCCAGGGCGCCGGGCGACGAGCCAGCCTCGAAGCCGGGCGACGAGCCCGCCTCTGTCAGGGGCCCGCTGTCGCTGCCGGGCACGGCGATCCCCGCCACCGAGCGCACCTTGCCGGGCGGGATCGACTGCTGCAGATCCGCGCGCTCGTCGCGCAGGACGCCGAAGATCTGCGCGAGCAGATCGTCCATCGTGACGAGGCCGAGCACCTTGCCGTACTCGCTCACGACGATCGCGATGTGGACCTTCTTCTGCTTGAACGTGAGGAACAGCCGCTTGACCGGCGTCGTGCGCGGCACGAACAGGGGCTCGTGCAGGAGATCGTTGAGCGGCCGGCCGAGCGGCTGCCCGGCAGCGGCGCGCACGAGCGCCTTCGCGTTCAAGATGCCGCGGACGTTGTCGAGCGACTTCTGGTAGATCGGCACGCGCGAGAAGCCGCGCGCCGCGATCTCTTTTGCGAGCCGCTGCGTCGGCAGATCGTACGACAGCGCGAAGATCCGCTCACGCGGCGTCATCACCTGGCCGACGTTCTTGTCGTTGAACTCGAACACGCGGTGAATGAGGCGCCGCTCGCGGGCGTCGACCTGGCCCTGCGCCGAGCCGGCGTCGACGAGCGTGCGGAACTCCTGCTCGGAGAGATCGCGCACGGGCCTGGCGCGCGCCGCCTCGCCGAACGGCCGCAAGAGGATGTTCGCCACGGTCTGCAGCACGAGGCGCACCGGCGTCACGAGCAGCGCGAACAGCCAGAGCGGCAGCGAGCACGCGCGCGCCCACGCGAGCGGGTGCTTCGCGGCGAGCGTCTTCGACGTCACCTCGGCGATCAGGACGAGGAGCGGCATCGCGAGCGCGAGCGCGATCCCGGCGGCGGCCCACGGCGACGCGACCCAGCCGGCCTGGAGCACGATCGCGAGCGCGATCGCCGCGAGCGTCCCGCCGAACGCCTGGTTGCCGATCAGGACCGTCGCGATCAGGACGCGCGGCCGCTCGAGCAGCCGCAGGATCCGGCGATCCACCGCGAGATCGGAGTGCGTGAGCTGCTCGCGATCGACCCGGCGCAGCGAGAACAGCGCCACCTCGGTGCCGGAGCAGAAGCCCGCGACCACGACGCAGGCGATCGCGAGCGGCAGCGCGACCGAGAGCTCTGCGAGGATCACGCCGTCGCGCCTCCCGCCCCCGCCACTGCCCCCGCCCCCGCCCCCGCCCCGCCAGACCCGGCCGGCGCCGCCTCCGGCGCGCCGCGATCCTCACCGTCCGGCGCGCCCTCCGGCGATCGCGACGGGAACGTCGCCGTGAACGTCGAGCCCTGCCCCGGCGCGGTGTCGACCCAGATCCGGCCGCCGTGCGCCTCGACGTACGCCTTGGCGAGCGTGAGCCCGAGGCCGGTGCCGCCGAACGCGCGCGTCGACGACGAGTCGACCTGGAAGAACGGCTCGAAGATCTTCATCACCTGATCGCGCGAGATGCCGATGCCCGAGTCCGTCACGACGAGCTGCACCGCGGGCGCGCCGGGCTCGCCGGGCGCGAGCGGCCCCAGCCGCACGGCGACCCCGACGCGCCCGCGATCCGGCGTGAACTTGATCGCGTTCGAGAGCAGGCTCGAGACGATCTGGCGGATCTTGCGCCGATCGCCGACGATCGTCGTCTCGCCGTGCGCGTCGAGCTGGATCGCGATCCCGCGGCGGCCGGCCTGCGGCTGGATCGTCGCCACCTCGCTCGCGACCACGTCGGCGAGCGACAGCGCGCAGCGCTCGATCGCGAGCTGCCCCGACTCGAGCGACGCCACGTCGAGGACAGCGGTGATGAGCGAGAGCAGCTGATCCGCCTTGCCGAGGATCGTCGTCAGGTACTCGCGCTGCTCGGAGGAGACCGGCCCGGCGAGGCCCTCGACCATCATCTCGGTGTACCCGATGACCGACGTGAGGGGCGTGCGGAGCTCGTGCGACATCGTCGCGAGGAAGTTCGACTTCAGCCGATCCAGCTCCTCGAGCCGCGCGACCGCGCGCTGGAGCCGCAGGTTGTGCTCCCGGAGCTCGGCGAAGGTGTGCCGCATCGCCTCCTCGTGCGTCACGGCCCCGAGCTCGCGGGCGTGCGCGTGGTGGACGAGCAGATCGAGCACCTCGGCGGTGAGCGTCAGCGCCACGGCCGACCGCGGCCCGGTGGCGGCGAGCTGGCCGAGATCCTCGCCGGCGTGCGTGAAGGGCACGGTAGGCGCCCCGGCCTCGTCGGTGCCGGCGAGCCGGCGGCCGCCCCGATCGTAGATCGCGACGGCGCCACCCATCGCGCGGCCGACGGAGATCACCAGCTCGTCGAGCTCGCTCGGGGAGACCAAGCGACCTAGCTCGAGAGAATCATCGAGCCCTGAGCCCGCGCTCACCCGGGGAGTCTATCAGGTTCTGCGACCCCGACGTGCTCCTCGAGCGCCGTACGAAATGCCGTGGCGTCGATGCCGAGCTTCTGGGACACGCGGATATTGCGGTCGAGGTAGTCCCATGCGTGGGACACGAGCTGGAAGAACGTCGAGACGACGCCCTCGCCGCGCTTCGCGCAGGCCGCCTGGATGGGCCGGCGCGGGTCGCCGAACCGGTCGACGGCGTCGATCGACACCGCGTCGGGCAGATCCTGCTTGTTGTACTGGACGACGATCGGCAGCCGCTCGAGCCCGAGCGCCGTCAGGTTCGCGAGCAGGTTGTGCCAGGAGGCGGCGTTCTCCTGGCGCGCCTTGGGGCTCGAATCGGCCACGAAGACGACCCCGTCGGCGCTGGCGAGCACGACCTTGCGCGTCGCCTCGTGCACCGGCTGCCCGGGCACCGTGTAGACCTTGATCCGGAACGAGAAGCCCGACGCGCGGAAGAAGATCGGCATCAGGTCGAAGAACAGCGTCCGGTCATCGCGCGTGTCGAGCGTCATGAGCCGGCCGCGGTTCAGCTTGTCGACGGCCGCGTACAGCGCGCGCAAGTTGCTGGTCTTGCCGGATAGCGGCGGGCCGTAATAGACGAGCTTCAGCGTGAGCTGACGCTCCTGGAAATCGACGACCGCCACGGTCGAACACTACCTCACTTCGGGCGCGCGGGTTGGGCTGGCGTGGCCTGACCCGGACCGGCGGGAGGAAGGCGCCGAAACGCCGTCGCGAAGGCGAGCCCCGCGACGACCGCGAAGACGAGCACCACCAGGATGGCCGTCGCGGCGCGGTACGGCGCCCCGGCGCGGGCGCCCGGCACGCTCGCGCTGGCATACAGCGTCGCGAGCGCGGCGCGCCGCATGCGGTCGAGCTGGCGATCGGCGATCGCGTCGACGGCGTGGTCCGGATAGCTCCGGAACGGCGCGGGCGATGCGGGAGCGGCCCGCTTGGCGTCGCGGTACCGGGCGGCGGCCCACGCGTAGGCGTCGTGCTGGGCGACGCGCCGCAGCAGCGCGGCGTGCCGCTCGTCGTCGTCCCACGCCTCGAGCACGCGCTCCCAGGCGGCGGCGACGTCGTCGGGGATCGCCGCGGTGCCCGCCTCGGCGTACGCGTCCATTCGCTCGGCGAAGAGCCCGCAGCGGGGGCACGCCCGCTCGCCGCGCCGTGGCGCGCCGCACTTGGGACAGCTCGCGGGAGCGGAGGCGGCCACGGCCAGCGGCGATCCTGTCACAGGACCGGCCGGAACGGCACCGGCGTCGCGATCAGCACGAACACGATCAGCATCCCGATCGCGCGGCGGCGGCGCGATGGATCGAGCGGCGCGTCGCCGACGGGCGGGTGGTACTCGCCGGCCCGCCACCGCATGAGGCCGAGGAGGAGCGCCCAGACGAGCCACGAGCCCAGGCCGTGAAACGCATACAGGAGCGCGCCTGTGATGTCCTTGCCGGCGTCGAGCGCGAGCGCGAGCATGACGAGGCCGACGGCGAGGCCGATCGCCGGCAGCGCGACGTGCAGCCGCGCCGACCACCGCTCGTGCGCCTCGCCGAGCGCGGCGCGCGCGACGTGGCCGCCGTCGAGCTGGCCGATCGGGATCAGGTTGATCATCGTGAGGAGCAGGCCGAACCAGCCGGCGAGCGCCATCGGGTGGAGCTGCACGTCGAGGCCGTCGCCGGGCAGCCACCGCCCGAACACGGCGTACTTGAGCGCCGCGTAGAGGATCGAGTTGCCCTCGATCATGGCATCCGGCGCGGGCACGCGGAGCTCGGACAGGGTGAGCCCGACGACGAGCAGCGGGATCGCGACGACGAGCCCGGCGATCGGGCCGGCCGCGCCGACGTCGAACAGGGCGTTGCGATCGGAGATCGGCTCGTCCATGCGGATCACCGCCCCCATCGTGCCGAGCGTGAGGTACGGCGGCAGCGGGATGAAGTACGGCAGCGAGGTGGGCACGCCGTGGCGGCGGCTGACGAAGTAATGGCCGGCCTCGTGGCAGACGAGGATGCCCATCAGCGTGGCGGAGAACGCCAGGCCGCCGACCCACCCCGACTCGGAGTCCAGGGCGCCATGCACACAGGTCGTCACGCACGACGCGAGGAACAGCGCGAGGTGGATCGAGACTTCGCGCGAGGACAGCGGCACCGCGCGGAGAGCTTACCCCGCGCGGGGCGAAAAGCGCCCCGGCGCGCGCGCGAACCGCAGCGCGCGCGGCACGCCCGCAGCGCGCGCGGCTCAGGGAGCTCAGCGCGCGCGTAGCGCGCGCGGCTCAGGGCGCGAGGATCAGCTGATCACCGGCGACCTCGAGCACGATCGGCGCGCGGGCGAGCTCGCCGTCGGGGCCCATCGCCGCCGGGCCGCACGCGCCGTCGTCGAGGCGGGCGCGCGCGAGCGCGGCGCGCATCGGCGCGCGGGCGTCGATCGTGCCGCGGCCGCCGCCGGTGGCGCCGCCGGCGCTCGCCCGCGCCACCGCTGGCGCGGCCTCGGCGCGCGCGCGCGCGATCAGCGCCGCGGCGTCGTGGGCCTCGGCCGCGGCGGCGGTCGGCGCGCGGCCGCTCCGCTGCTGGAACGCGGCGGCGAACGCAGCGCTCGTATCGGCGCCGAGCGCGCCGGGGAAGACGTCGACGATCATCGCGCCCTGCACGGCCGCGCCGCCGCGCACGGGCAACGTCGGGTGGTTCCAGCCCGCGCCGCCGACGAGCTGCACGACCTGCGGCAGGTTGCCGCCGTGCTTCTTGGCGAGCCGCGCCGGATCGGGGAAGTCCGTGGTGCGGAGCTCGACGCCGAAGTACGGCAGGAACGCGGCGACGAGCGCGGCGCGATCGTGCCGATCGGGGACATAGAGCAGCGAGAACGGGATGTCGGGCGAGAACGTCGTCACCCCCCGCGGGCCGTGGCGCGCGAGGTGCGCGGCGAGGCGCGGGTTCCTCGCGGGGACCAGGTTCAGGAACGCCTTCACGTCCGGCTCGAGGTTGCCGCCGGTCGGATCGTAGGTGCCCTGCGCGGTGACGGCGAGCTTTCCGCGCCGCGCCTCGGCGGTGAACGCGTCCGCCGCCTCCTGGCCGACGTCGTCGCGCGGAGCGAGCACCGCGACGGTGGGGAAGCCCTGGGCAGCGGCGAGCCGCGCGACGGCGCGCCCCTCGTCGGCGGGCGAGCCCACCACGCGGAACACGCCGGAGGCGGCGTCCGCGCCGTCGGCGGGCGCGAGCAGCGCGATCGGGATGCCGGCGAGCGCCGCCGCGCGCGCCGCGGCGAGCGCCTCGCGATCGCCGACGGGGCCGAGGATCGCGAGCGCGCCCTTGGCGATCGCCTCGCCGACGGCGGCCGCCGCGGCGTCGGCCTCGCCGCGGGTGTCGAGGAACAGCCAGCTCGTGCCCGCGGCGGGCGCGAGCTGGATCGCGAGCCGGAGCTCGGCGCCGAGCGCGGCGAACCGGCCGGTCAGCGGCAAGAGGACGGCGATCTGCTTTGGATCCACAGCCGGCTGCGCGAGCCGCACGCCGAGCGCGGTGAGCTCCGCGCGCGCGGCCGCGTCGCCCGGGGCAGGCGCCGCGGCCTGCCCGCGCAAGACCATCGCGCGCGCGGCCGCGGCGTCGCCGCGGTGGTACGCGAGCCGCGCCGCCCGGAGCGCGAGCCGCGCCGCCGGGGCCGCGCTGCCGGCCTGCTGGAGCGCCGCGAGGACGGCCGGCTCGTCGAGCGCGTCGATCCGCGCGTCGATCCGCGCGGGATCGGCCAGGAGCTGCGCGAGGTCGACCTTCGGCGGCGCCGCGGCGGCCCCCGCCGCCGGATCCACCGCCGCGGCCGGATCCACCGGCGCGGCCGGGCGCGCCGCGTGGCGCTCGCCGACGCGCGGCGCGTCCTCCTCGATCCAGCTCGGCTGCGGCGGGCGCGCGCCGCACGCCCCGAGCACGGCCCCGAGCACGGCCCCGAGCACGCCTCCGAGCCCGGCCCCGAGCACGGCCCCGAGCACAGCCTTGCCAGCTCGCGCGCGCCTCGCCGAAACCCTCGCGCCGCGCCGGCTCCCCATGGCCTGCTCTTTTGCCTGCCTCGCGCCGCCGGCTACTCGTCGAGCAGCGAGCGCACCCGATCGAGGAGGCCCTTGCGCGCCGGCGCGCTGATCGCATGCTGCTCGCCGAACGCCCGCGCCAGCTCCTCGATCAGCTCGCGCTGCCGCGGCGTCAGCTCGGTCGGCACCTCGATCTGCACGGTCACGAGGTGATCGCCCCGCGGCGCGTTCTTGCCCGCCGCCTGCGGGATGCCCTTGCCGCGGATCCGGAGCACGCGGCCCGGCTGCGTGCCCTCCGGGATCCGCACCTTGAGCGGGCCGTCGAGCGTCGAGACGTCGATCACCGCGCCGAGCGCCGCCTGCGCGAAGCTGACCGTCTGCTCGCTGCGGATGTCCTGGCCGTCGCGCTGGAACTGCGCGTGCTCGGCGATCCGGATCAGCACGTGGAGATCGCCGCTCGGGGCGCCGCCGCGACCCGGCTCGCCCTCGCCCCTGAGCGTCTTCACCGTGCCGTCCTTCATGCCCGGCGGGACCACGATGTGGATCTCGCGCGCGGCGCGCGCCGGCTGGCTCGCGTCCGCCGGCAGCGAGATCGCCTTGTCCGCGCCGAACACCGCCTCCTCGAACGTCACCTCGAGCGTGTAGCGGACGTCCTTGCCCTTCTGCCGCTCGCGCCGGCGGCGGAACACGTCGTTGATGATGTCCTGCGCGGCGTCGACCACGGCCGCCAGGCCCGAGGGCCCGTCGTCGGGGTGGCCCCAGCGGTCGTAGCGCGCGCGCTGCTCCTTGTCGGACAGGGCGGCGTACGCCTCGTTGATCTCGCGGAAGCGCTCGCCGCCGTCGGGGTTGACGTCCGGGTGGTGCTGGCGCGCCAGCTCGCGGAACGCGCGCTTGATGTCGGTCTCGCTCGCGTCGCGCGGGACGCCGAGGACCGTGTAGTAGTCGCGCTTGCGGCGGGCCATCAGGTGGTGCCCGTCTCTGCGGCCGCGTAGATCGCCTCGCCGATCCGCTGGGCGGACACCTCGAGGCGGGCCACGGCGTGCTCGACCACGGCGAGGTCATCGCCCTCGAGCGCCGCGCGGCACTCGGCGAGCTCGGCGGCGAGGAGCGAGCGCTCGGATTCGGGCAGGATGACGCCGAACTCTTCCATGGCCTTCTCGGAGGAGTAGAGCAGACCCTCCCCTTTGTTGCGAGCCTCCGCGAGCGCGCGCCGCACCTGATCGGCGTCCGCCATCTCGAACGACTCGTCGACCAGGCGGTCGATGTCGGTGTCGGACAGGCCGGTCGTCGGCGTCACCGTGACGCGCGTGTTGCGGCCGGTGCCGTGGTCCCGGGCCGAGACGGAGAGCACGCCGTCGGCGTCGATGTCGAACGCGACCTCGATCTTGGGCACGCCGCGCGGCGCGGGCGGGATGCCCGTCAGCTCGAAGTGCGCGAGCGACTTGTTGTCGGCGGCCATCTCGCGCTCGCCCTGGAGCACGTGGATGTCGACGAACGGCTGGTTGTCGACCGTCGTCGAGAAGATCTCGGTCGCGCGCGCCGGCAGCGCCGTGTTGCGCGGGATGAGGCGCGTGAACACGCCGCCCGCCGTCTCGACGCCGAGCGACAGCGGCGTCACGTCGAGGAGCAGCACCTCCTGCACCTCGCCCGTCAAGACCCCGCCCTGGATCGCGGCGCCCATCGCCACGACCTCGTCGGGGTTGACGCGCCGGCTCGCCTCGCGGCCGAACATCTCGGAGACCAGCCCCTGGATCCGCGGCATGCGCGTCTGGCCGCCGACCAGGATGACCACGTCGATGTCGCGGGGGGCAAGGCCCGCGTCGGCGAGCGCGCGCCGGCACGGATCGAGCGTCAGCTCGACGAGCGGCTCGACCAGCCGCTCGAGATCGTGCCGCCCCAGCTCGAGCTGCAGGTGGCGCGGCCCCTCGGGGCCCGCCGCGATGAACGGCAGGTTGACCTCCGTGACGAGCCCGCTCGACAGCTCGATCTTCGCGCGCTCGGCGGCCTCCTTGAGCCGCTGCAGCGCCATGCGGTCGCCGCGCAGATCCATGCCGCCGTTCTGCGTCGAGAACGTCGTGAGGAGGTGCTCGACGAGCGCGTTGTCGAAGTCCTCGCCGCCGAGGAACGTGTCGCCCGCCGTGGAGCGGACGCGGAACACGCCCTCGTGGAGTTCGAGGATCGAGATGTCGAACGTGCCGCCGCCGAGGTCGTAGACCGCCACGCGCTGCGCGTGCTCGGTCTCGACGCCGTACGCGAGCGCGGCCGCCGTCGGCTCGTTGACGATCCGGAGCACGTTGAGCCCGGCGATCCGCCCGGCGTCCTTGGTCGCCTGGCGCTGGGAGTCGTCGAAGTACGCCGGGACGGTGATCACCGCCTCGGTGACCTGCTCGCCGAGCCAGTCCTCGGCGGTCTGCCGCATCTTCTGGAGGACGAGCGCCGAGATCTCGGGCGGCGAGAAGTCGCGGCCGCGGATGCGGATGTGCGCGTCACCGTTGTCGGCGCTCACGACCTCGTACGGGCACGTCAGGAGGTGGCGCTGCACCTCGTCGTCGTCGAACTTGCGGCCCATGAGCCGCTTGGCGGCGTACACCGTGTTCTCGGCGTTCGTCATCGCCTGGCGGCGCGCGGCCTGGCCGACCAGGCGCTCGCCGCTCTGCGCGAACGCGATCACCGACGGCGTGGTCCGCGAGCCCTCGGAGTTGGCGATCACGACCGGCGCGTCGCCGTCCATGACGGCCACGCACGAGTTCGTCGTCCCGAGGTCGATGCCGACGACGCGTGTCATCGCCGGATCATTCTGCCGTCTTCGTCGACGCCTTCGCCACCACGACGAGCGCCGGGCGGAGGAGGCGCTCGGCGGAGCGGTACCCGCGCTGCAGCACCTGGACGACCGTACCGGGCGGCTGGTCGCTCTCGGCCTGGGAGATCGCCTCGTGGAGGTTCGGATCGAACGGCTGGCCGGCCGCCTCGATCGGGGTCACGTCGAGCCGCTCGAACGCCGACATGAACTGGCGCAGCACGAGCTGCACGCCCTCGATGATCGGGCTGGCCCCGGCCTGCTGCGAGGCGTGCTCGATCGCCCGCTCGAGGTTGTCCACGACGGGCAGCATCTCCTTTAAGACCTTGCTCTTGGCCTCGAACCGCGCGTCCTCGAGCTCGCGGCGCTGCCGCTTGCGGAAGTTCTCGAGATCGGCCGCCGTGCGCAGGTAGCGCTCCCAGTTCTCCTTCTTCTCTTTCTCCAGCGTGGCGATCTTCGACTCGAGGCTCGCTCCGCCCGGATCCGCGCCCCCGCCGTCCTGCGGCGGCACGACCTCGACGGGGATCACGTCGTCCGTGCCGTCGGCCGCGGCGGCGCGCTCGGTCGCGGTGCGAGGGTCGTCTTGGTTGGCATCTGCGCTCATCGCTTGCGACCATAACCACGTTTGTGCGCGGGGACCAGTAACGCGGGCGCTATCCCTGCCCCCCCAGCTCCGCGAGCAGCTGGGTCACCGCCTCCGCGGTCACGTCGACGACGGCCATCACCTTGCCGTAGTTCATCCGCATCGGGCCGATCACCCCGAGCGCGCCGATCGGCTGCTCCTCGGGCCCGTACGACACCGCGATCACCGAGGACGAGGCGAGCGCCGAGAGCGCGGTCTCCGCACCGAGGAACACCTGGAGCCCGGCCGCCTGCCGCGTGCGATCGAGGAGCCGGATCAGGGTCTCCTTGTCCTCGAGCGTGCGGAGGAGCTCGCGCAGGCGGTCCTGCGCCACGGTGTCGTCGAGCAGGTTCGCCTGGCCGCTGACGACCACGTCCGCCGCGCGCTCGGGGCGCTCGACGAACACCGCGCGCCCGAGCCGGAGCGCCGCGGCGATCGACTCGTCGTACCGGTTCTTGTCCTCGCCGAGCTCGCGGATCACGCGCTCGCGGACCTCGTCCAAGGTCATGCCCGAGAGCAGCTCGTTCAGGTAGTTGTGGATCGGCTCGAGCCGCCGCGGGTCCACGTCATCGATGATCAGCCGGTTCTCGATCCGGCCGTCGGCGGTGACGAGGACGGCGATCAGCTTGCCGTCGCGCAGCGGCACGAACTCGATCTGGGCGAGGCGCAGGTGATCCGGATCCGGGGTGACGATCACCGACGCGTGCTGCGTGAGATCGCTGAGCAGCCGCGAGGCGCGCTGGACCACCTCCGCCGGGGTCGGCGCCGTCACGCGCTCGCGGATCTCCTCCTTCTCGCGCACCGACAGCCCGCGCACCTTGAGCAGGCTGTCGATGAAGAACCGCAGGCCGGACGGCGTGGGCACGCGCCCCGCCGACGAGTGGCGCTGCTCGAGCAGGCCCAGCTCCTCCAGATCGGCCATCACGTTGCGCACGGTGGCCGCCGACAGGCCCAGATCGTGGCGCCGGGTCACGGTGCGCGAGCCGACCGCGTCGCCGCCCTGGAGGTACTCGGTCACGACCGCGTGGAGGATCTTCCGCGCGCGGCGAGATAGCTCGGTGCTGCTGCTCATGACCGTTACGCCACTCAGAACGACTGTTTCCGAGGACTCAGCTTACAAAGACGGCTCCCTGCCGTCACGCTCCCCAGCATTGCACGATGCGGGCCGCGATCCGATCGGCGAACAGAAATCCGCGCAGTGTCGGGCAGATGCGCCCGCCCCGGCGCTCGGCGAGGCCCGCCTCCACGAGCCAGCCGGCGACGCCGCGCGCGGGCGCGAGCGCCGCCTCGGGCACGCCATCGGACGTCCGCATCCCGAGCCAGGCCCGGTCCGCGGCCATCGCGTCCGGATCGATCGGCACGACCTCGGCGGGCACGCCCGGCGCGGCGAGGTACTCGGCGGCGCGGCGCGGGTTCGTCGCGCGCGCGCCCGCGCCGTCGGCGAAGACCTCGAGCGACGCAGCGCCCACGCCCAGGCCCAGGTACGGCTCGCCGCGCCAGTAGCGCGCGTTGTGGACGGCGCGCCGGCCGGGGCGCGCGTACGAGCTGATCTCGTAGTGCTCGAAGCCCGCGCCGGTGAGCGCCGCGTGCGCCGCCGTGTAGAGCCGCTCGAGGGCGTCCTCGTCGAGCGGGACCAGGCGGCCGTCGCGCGCGCGCTGGCCGAACGCGGTGCGCTCCTCGATCGTGAGCTCGTAGACGGAGAGGTGGTCGAGCGGCAAGTCCGCGATGCGGCGGAGCGACGCGGCGGTGTCGCGGCTCCCGGACGGGACGCCGAGGATGAGGTCGGCGGACACGGCGAAGCCGCCGTGCGCGAGGGCGCGCTCGACGGCGGCCAGGCCATCGCCGAACCGGTGATCGCGGCCGAGCACGACGAGCTCCGCCGGCTCGAGCGACTGCACGCCGATCGAGATCCGATCGATGCCGGCGGCGCGCCACGCGTCGAGGCTCGCGGGCAGAACGTCCGTCGGGTTCGCCTCGATCGTCACCTCGCGCGGCGCGGCGCCCGCGGCGCCCGCGCCCGCGGCACCTAGCCGCGCGCGGATCGCGGCGATCGCGCGCGCGATGCAGTCGGGGCGCCACAGGGACGGCGTGCCACCGCCGAGGTAGATCGACACCAGCTCGCCGGCCGCGGCGAAGGCCGGCGCGCGCGCGTCGAGCTCGCGGAGGATCGCCTCCAGGTACAGCTCGTGCGGCACCTCGCCGACCTCGACCGCGAAGTCGCAGTACGGACAGCGCTTGCGGCACCATGGGAAGTGGAGGTAGACGCCAAGTCCGGACACGATGCAGCCGCCAATCTACCTCGACCACGCCGCCTCGACCCGCGTCTCCGACGACGTGCTCGCCCTCATGACGGAGGTCATGCGCACGGCCTGGGGCAACCCGAGCGCGCAGCACCCGCAGGGCGCCGCGGCGCGCGCGCACATCGAGACGGCGCGCCGCCGCCTGCTCGCGGCGCTCGGCGATCGCGGCGACGGCGACATCATCTGGACGAGCGGCTGCACCGAGGCCGACGCGCTCGCGGTGCTCGGCGCCGCGCGCGCGAAGGACGGCGCGGTCGTCGTGTCGACGATCGAGCACCCGGCCGTGGGCGCCGCCGCCGCCGCGCTGGCCGCGGATGGCCGGCGGGTCGTCGCGATCGGGCCGGGTCCCGACGGCGTGCTCGATCCCGACGCGGTCGCCGAGGCGGCGGCGGGCGCCGCGGTCGTCGCGGCCGTGATGGTGCAGAACGAGCTCGGCGTCGTGCAGCCGATCGCGCCGATCGCGGCGGCGGTGCGGCGGCGCGCGCCGGGCTGCCACCTCCACGTCGACGCGGCGCAGGCGCTCGGGAAGATCCCGATCGACGTCCACGCGCTCGGCGTCGACTCGCTCGCGGTCGCCGGCCACAAGCTGCACGGGCCCAAGGGCTCTGGCGCGCTGTGGCTGCGCACCGGCGCCGCGCTCGCGCCGCTGTGGGTCGGCGGCGGCCAGCAGCGCGGGCTGCGCGGCGGCACGCAGGACGCGCCCGGCGCGGCGGGCCTCGGCCTCGCCGCCGAGCGCGCGACGCAGGCGCTCGCGGCCGCGCGCGCCACGTGGCTCGAGCTGGCGGGCCGCGTGACGGCGCGGCTCGCCGAGCGCGGCGCGGCGTTCCGCCAGCTCGTGCCCGATCAGCGGCGGGCGCCGCACATCCTGGCGCTCGGCTTCCCGAGCGTCCCGGCGTCGGCGCTGCGCACCGTGCTGGCGAGCCGGGGCGTGTACATCTCGACGGGCTCGGCGTGCGCCGAGCGCGACAGCAAGCCATCGGCGGTGCTCGAGGCGATCGGCCTTCCCGCGGACACCGGGATGGCCCGGCTGTCGTTCGGGCTCGACACGACCGCCGAGGAGGTCGCCGCGGCGACGGAGATCCTCGCGGATGTCGTCGGCGAGCTGGCGAGCCGGGCCCCCTGATCGGGCGCCGCAGGCGCCGCGCGATCGCGGCTCGCGCGTGTATGTTCGGCGCATGAAGCTCATCGGTGGGTGGACCGTGCGCGGCCTCGTTCTCCTGGCGGCGGTGACCGGCTGCGGCCCCAAGCCGCCGCCCGAGGGGCCGCAGCCGTCCGCGGGGGTGTCGATTTGCGACGCGTACCAGGCCGCCATCAGCCGCGACGCCGACGAGCGCGTCCAGGGCGATAAGTACGACAGCACGGTGCCGATCGCGCAGCACCTGGCGACCAGCTTCCCCGACGGGCGGGCCTCCTGGTTGATGAAGGAGGCGGATTACCAGAAGTACGTCGTCAGCCCGGGGGCGAAGAAGTGGGGGCGCTGCAACAAGAGCGGGGACACGTGCTACGTGTTCGCCGCGCCCGCGGGCGCCCTCGGGGAGAAAGTGAAACAGTCGATGACCGGCGATCGCCACGATCCGGTCAAGCTGGGGGAGGCGCTCGGCCTGCCGGCCGAGCGGTTCGAGGGGCCGCTCCGGCTGATGACCCTCGATTTCGGCAAGGCGCGGACCTGCGCGCGGCTCCCCGTGTGTACGGATCCCGGCGCGTACGAGTGCAAGAGCGCCGAGGACAAGGAGTGCTTCAAGTTCGGCGGCTTCACGGCCGGCGGCGCGCCGGAGATCATGCTCATCAACGCGCCGGTGGCAGAGACGCAGATCGACGCGATCCCGTAGCGAGCGCCGCGGGCGCGGCCGCGCGGGCCGCTAGCCGAAGTGCAGGACGAAGCGGAACGTGCCGCCGGGCGACTGGCGGAACTTCCACGACTTGATCGCGGTGATCAGGCACTTGCCGAGCGAGTTCTGGGCGTGGTTGTCCGAGAGCTGCGCGTCGGTCACCAGGCCGTCGCTGCTGACCGTCAGCGTCACCTGGATCTTCTTCACGTCGCCGATCAGGATGCCGTCTGCGCCGCGCTGCGAGCGCATGTAGCAGCGCTGCGTGATCGACGCGTTCTTGCCGGCCATCTCCTCGATCTCGCGCGCCTCGAGCTTGCCGACGTCGGACGGCGGGGTCGGCGTCTGCACCGGGCCCGTCGTCCCGCCGCTCCCGGGCCGCTTCCAAGGCTTGGGCCCGAGCGGGTTCCCCGCCGCATCGGTGGCCGAGCCCGAGCCGCCGCCGCTGCCATTCGTGCGCACCTCGTCGGGGCGCGTCGTGTCGATCTCCTCGACCTTGCCGAGGCGCGTGCGGGCCTCGTCCTCGCCGGTGAGCACGAAGAACACGACCGCGACGGCGACGCCGATGAGCACCACCGCGCCGGTGATCAGCGCGATCGCCCCGCGCCGCGGCGGCGCGGGCGGCGGTAGCTCGGGCACCGGCTGGAGCGCCGCCTCGCCGGGCGGGCCCCCGGGCGCAGGCTCGGCAGCAGGGCGCAGCTGCTCGAGCCGCGCGGCCACGACGGCGCGGGCCGCGGCGAGCGCGGGCGGCTCCGCGGCCGCGGGCGCCGCCTCGGGCGCGGGCCAGGCGGTCTCGGCCGCGGCGGCGCGGGCCGCGTCCTTCGCGAGATCGGTGAGCTTCACGACGCGCGACACCTCGGCGATCTCGAGATCGTCGCCGTCACCGCCACCCTCCGAGGTCGGGAACGCCGGCCCCGACGGGAACGCCGGCCCCGACGGGAACGCGGGCCCCGCCGCGGGCGCCGCCGCCGGGAACGCGGGCCCCGCCGCGGCCCCGGAAGACGGGAACATCGGCCCCGCCGCGCCCGGGAACGTCGGCCCCGCCGCGGCCTGATCGGTCCCGAAGTTGGCGAGGCCCGGCTCGAGCTGCGTCGCGTCGGCCGCGTCGCCCAGGCCCGACTCGAGCTGCGTCTCCGACTCGTCGTTGACATCGAACGGCCGGAGCCGCGCCGCGCCGGGCGGGATCGTGCCGCGCGACGTCTTGGCCTGGAGCGGCGCCGCGCCGTTCGCTGGCACCGGCATCCCCGCCGGCATGCCGTTCGTGCCCCGCTCGACCTGCGCCATCGACGACGCGAACATCGGCTTGGGCACCTCGCCCCGCAGCGCGGCGCCGCGGAGCGTCTCCGGCCCCGCGCCCGGCGCAGCGGCCAGGATCGCCCGCGGCGGCAACGCCGCCGGCGCACCGGGCGGCGCGGGCGGCGTGGCCTTCTTGCGCAGCCCGCGGAAGTGGTTGACCTTGTCGACGGGGAGCCAGTCGTCGAAGCCCTCGCTCCAGCAGTGGAGCTCGGCGTCGGGCGGCTTCTCGGAGATCCAGCGCTGCGCGTCGGCCAGCGAGAACGGCCCCTCCTGCGCGCCCTCGTTCGAGACGTACCACTCCTGATCGAGGGCGGGCGTCGGCTTGGTCATCGCTGACGCGAACGCGGCGCCGAGCGCGCTGTCCGGCGGGGCCCCGGCGAGCGCAGCCGGATCCGCCGGCGCCTCGGACTGGATCTCCGGGGCGATGGTCGACTTTTGCCCGCGCGGGGCATCGTCGGACTCCGGCCCGGCCGCAGCATCATCCTCCGGGGGCGGCATCCCTTCGCGGACGGTGATGATGTTCGAACAACCCTTGCAGCGGATCTTCAGGATTTTTCCGTGCACCCGATCGTCGGAGATCGAGTACCGGGTCTTGCATTGATCGCAGAGGAACTTCACGCGGCAGGCTCCCCGCGCCGCGGACGAGCGCGAGCGTCACGAGCGCGATCTATGAAAGCGCGGCAGCGCGACACGAGTGATCATTGTGCCGAAAAAAAGGAGGTCGGGCAAAGGGCCCCCCCCCTAATCGCTCCGCGGGGCGGCCGCCGCGGCGCTGCCGCCGGCCGGGGCCTTGGCATCCGCCGGCTCGCCCGGGCCCGGCTTGTGGTGGCGCCGCGTGACCACCTTGGGGGAGAGTAGCGCCACATCGCGTACGTGCTGTCCCGCGCGCGTCGTGAGGAGCCCCCCGACCTCGATCGCCTCGGGCTCGCTCGCGAGCTCGAGGTACAGATCGACGTCGCCAAGCTCCGCGCCGATCCACCGGCTCTGCATCGCCGTCAGCGTGTACAGCTCCTGGTCGATCACGCGCTGGATCCGGGGGCCCTCGAGCCGGTACGCGACCAGGGTCCACGTCCGGCGGTGCGACTCGTCGGACCGCGTCACGACGACGAGCTCGTCGCGCCCGTCGCTCGGGTTGCGGAGCGGCGCGGCGAACACGAGGCCCGGCGCGCGCAGCGTGTACAGCACGCGCTCGGAGTCGGGCGGGTGCACGACGATCTCGTCGCCCCCGACCTCGACGATCTCGCCGACCCCCGACAGGCACGCGCCCAGCTGCTTCTTGCTGGACGGCTCGGGCCGCTTGCACGCGGCCTCCGGCTGTGGCCCCACCTTGATCGGCGCGCGCTCGGGCGCGATCGCGATCACGAACGCGGCGATCCGATCGCGCGCGAGCACGACGCGGGCGTTGCGGAGCGCCGTCGGCACGACCAGCCGCGGATCGCGCGCGTGCTCCGGATCTTCGAACAGGGGGCCGATCCCCCGCACCAGCTCGTCCACCGTCGAGCCGACGTGGACGTTCGAGTCGGTGCGCGCGACCTCGGCGCCGACGACCGCGACGAACGTCGTGGTGCTCGTGGTCTCGCCGCCGATCAGGACGGCGTCTTCCTCCTCGGCGCGGATCACGCTCGTGCTCACGACGCCCGGGATCTCGAAGCGCGCGATGCGCGGCCCCGACCGCAGCTGCGCCATCACCGCCGACACCTTCTCGCCGAGCCGGTACGGGCCGACGCCATCGGCGCGGATCGCGTGCGGCGGCAGCGAGCGCACCGTGGTGCCCGCTGGCGGATCGATCTCGCGGCGGGGCCGCTGCGGCTCGGTCGTGCGCACCTGCGGCCTGCGATCCTCGTCGGAGCAGGCCGCCGCGAAGAGCAGCGACAGGGTGACGATCCTCGGGTTCACGCGCCTACGACGATATACGCCAGGAGTGCCATCACGGCCATGCCGAGCGCGCCGACCAGGATCCACGGCAGCCGCTGCGCGAGGCCCGGCGGCGGCGGGCTGTACGGCAGAAGGCTCCCGGGCGGTGGCCCGACGACCAGCCACCCGGGCTCGCCGTCCGGCGCGCCCGGGCCGCCCGGCCCGCTCCCGGCCGCCAGCGGCGAGGCCATCGGGCCCCCGAGCGGCGCAGGCGCGGCAGGCAGCGGCACCGCAGGCGCGGCGACCGCCCCCGGCGCCGGCACGTCGTCGTCGTCGTCGTCCTCGTCGTCGATCGTCGCGGCGCTCGGGCGCTCGAGCTCCTCCGGGTCGATCCGATCCAGCGGCGCCGTCGCGTCTGCCTCGCCCTCGCCTTCTCCACCGCCCGGCAGCGGCGGCGGCGTGCGCAGCGCGCGCAGCTCGGCCAGATCAAGCCCGAGCGCCGCCGCGACGTCCGCCTCCGGCTGCTCGGCGTCCTCCCACTCCTTCGCCGGGGCCGGCGCGTACGCCTCGAGCGTCCCGCGCCCGCCGTCCCGAGCGGCGGCCGCCGCGCCGCGCGTCTCGGCCTCGGGCAAAAGCTCCGGCCGCCGCGGTCCGCCGGCCGCCTGGCTCAGCGCGTCGAGGTAGCGCGCGATGCGCACCGGCCCCGAGCGCAGCTGCGCGCCCTGCAGGAACGCCTCGAGATCGTCGGCCAGATCGTACGCGTTCTGGTACCGCGCGTCCGGGCTCCGCGCGAGCGCGCGCATCACGATCGCCTCGAGCGCCGCCGGGAACTTGCGCCGGACAGACGTCGGCGGCTCGATCTGGCCCTCGGTGAGCCTCGCGATCACGTCGCGCGCCGAGCCGCGGAACAGCCGCTTGCCGACGGTGATCTCGTACAGCACGATGCCGAGCGAGAAGATGTCGCTCCGGCGATCGACCGCCTTGCGCGCCGCCTGCTCCGGCGACATGTAGCCGAGCTTGCCGGGGAGGACGTCGCCGCGGTGGCGCTGGCCGCGCGCGCTCGCGATCCCGAAGTCGATGATCTTGAGGAAGCCGTCCTGCGTGACGAGCAGGTTCGACGGCGAGATGTCGAGGTGGACGATCTCGAGCGGCCGCTCGGCCTCCGCGCCGTCCAGGGCGCCGCGCCGGCTATGAAAGTAGCCCATGCCCATCGCCGCCTGGCGCATCAGCTCGACGGCGTGCTCGAGCGGCAAGAAGCTCTTGTGCGCGATCCCGCGGCGGCACAGCTCGTTGAGCTCTTCGCCGAGGATGTGCTCCATCGCGATGAACGGGATGCCCTCGTGCTCGCCCACATCGTAGACGTGGACGATGTTCGGGTGGCCGAGCAGCGCGCCGATGCGCGCCTCGTCGACGAACATCTGCACGATCCGCGGATCCGCGGCGTGCTCGGCGCGCAGCCGCTTGAGGATGACCAGCTTCTCGAAGCCCGCCCGCGCCGCCTGGCGCGCCAGGTAGATCTCGGCCATCCCGCCGACCGCCAGGCGCCGCAGGAGCGTGTAGCGCCCGCCGAACAGGGTCACGTGCTCGCCGGTCGCGGGATCGGGACGCCCGCGGCCGCGTGCGCGGCGAGCGTCGCATCGATCGCCGCCCGCACACCACCCGCCGCCGGCAGCGGGGCGAGCGGCGGCGTCGGGCCCGCCTCCGGCGCCGGCGCCGCCAGCGCCTCGAGGACCGCCGTCATGCCGCCCGCGAGCCCGTCGAGGTCGTAGCCGCCCTCGAGGACCGCGACGAGGCGGCCCGCCGCGTGGTGCTCGGCGGCCGCCCGCAGCCGGCGCGCCATCGCCGCGAACCCCGCGTGGGTGACGCGCATGCCCGCGAGCGGATCGTGCTCGAACGCGTCGAACCCGGCCGAGATCAGGACGAGGTCGGGCCGGAACTGCTCGAGCGCCGGGACGAACACGTGATCGAACACCGCGGCGTAGTCGGCGTCGCCCGCGCCGCTCGGCAGGCCCACGTTGACCGTGGCGCCCTGCGCAGCTGGCCCGCCGAGCTCCGTCGGGGCGCCCGTCCCCGGGTAGTACGGGAACTGGTGCACCGAGAGGTAGAGGACCGACGGATCGTCCCAGAAGATGTCCTGCGTCCCGTTGCCGTGGTGGACGTCCCAGTCGACGATCGCGACCTTCGCCGCGCCCGCCGCGCGCGCCGCCGCCGCCGCCGCCGCGACGTTGTTGAGCAGGCAGAAGCCCATCGCGCGATCGCGCGTGGCGTGGTGCCCGGGCGGGCGGACCACCGCGATGCCCTGGCCGAGCGCGCCGTGCAGGACAGCACCCGCGAGCTCGCACGCCGAGCCCGCCGCCGCGCGCGCCGCGTCCCACGTGCCCGGCGAGAAGTACGTATCCGGATCCAGCCAGCCCGTGCGCCCCGGCACCTGCTTCTCGAGATCCGCGAGGTAGCCCGCGGCGTGCACGCGGACGAGCTCGTCGTCGGTCGCCGCACGCGTCGGGACGCGGGTCCCGCGGCGCTCGATCCCCGCCTCCACGAGCGCGGCGCGCACCGCCTCGGCGCGCGCCGGCCGCTCCGGGTGCCCCGACGGGGACCGGTGCTGGACGAAGATCTCGTCGAGGACGTAGCCGAGCTTGGCGTTCGAACTGTTGCTCATTGGTCGCTCATTGGTTGCTCATTGGTCGCGTCATTGGTCGCGTCATCGGTCGCGCTCCTCGCGGGTCCGTCGGGTCAAGAGCATCGTGATCGCGTCGCGGACCGGGACGCCCTCGTGGATGATCGCGTGCATCGCGTCGGTGATCGGCGCCTCGACGCCCAGCTTGGCCGCGAGCTGCTTGGCCACCTTCGCCGTCTTGACGCCCTCGGCCACCTGCCGCATCTCGCCGAGGATCTCCGGCATCTTCTTGCCCTGCCCCAGCGCCAGCCCCACGCGCCGGTTGCGCGACGCGTCGCCCGAGCACGTGAGCACGAGATCGCCCACGCCTGACAGCCCCGAGAACGTCAGCGCGTGCGCGCCCAGCGCGACGCCCATCCGCGTCATCTCGGCGAGCCCGCGCGTGATCAGCGCGACCCGCGCGTTCGAGCCGAAGCCCAGCCCGTCGGACACGCCGGCGCCGATCGCGATCACGTTCTTGAGCGCGCCGCCCAGCAGGACGCCGAGCACGTCGTCGGTCGTGTAGATGCGGAAGTGCACCGTCGCGAGGGCCGCCTGCGCCGCCTTGCACGTCTCCTCGTCGCGCCCGGCGAGCACGATCGCGGCCGGCAGCCCTGCGGCGATCTCGCTCGCGAACGTCGGGCCCGACAAGAACGTCGCGCGCCGCGCGATCCGCTCCGGGAGCACGCCGCGGTAGACCGCGTCGATCGTCTCGAGCGTCCCGTCCTCGAGCCCCTTCGACGCGTTGATGACGATCGCGTCCGGATCGAGCGCGTCGGCGATCTGCCCGAACACCTCGCGCACGCCGTGCGATGGCGTGACCCCGACGACGAAGCGCTTCCCGCGCACAGCGGCCGCGAGGTCTGCGCCCACCGAGACGCCGTCCGGCAGCCGGTACGCCGGCAGGTACACCCGGTTGATGCGCGTCCGCTCGAGCTCCGCCGCCTGCTCCGCGCTCCGGCAATAGAGGCTCACCCGATGACCCGCGTTGCCGAACAGCATGGCGAGGCAGGTGCCGTAGCTGCCGGCACCGATCACCGCGATGTCTTCGGTACTCATTCAGGCGGCACCCTATCACGCTCGGCGCGCGCGACACGCTCGCCCGCGCCGCCGCGCCCCCGCGAGAGTGATACAAGGCTGCCCATGCATATCCGTACGACCCGCTGGGTCATCACCCTCGTCCTCGTCCTGACCGGCTGCGGCGGCTCGCAGCAGCCGCCACCCCCGACCGGTGAGCAGACGCAAGGCCTGACCGAGCAGAAGCCCGTCGAGCGCAAGGCGCTCTCCCAGGAGGAGTGCGAGGCCCAAAGTGGAAGCGTCGTGGGCGACATCGGCAACGGCGCCACGCAGCGCGCCGACTATGTCTGCCCGAACGGAAAGCCCCCGCTCGGCAACATCGCGCCGCCCGCCGGGGGCCCGACCGCCGTCGAAGGCTCCGTCTGCTGCCCCCGCTGAGCACGTCGCGCGACCACGGCGCCGCGCGGTGATGGATCGCGCGCCGCCGCCACCTCTGGCAGAGCCATCGAGGTCACCGCAGTCACCGCGGTCACCGCAGTCATCGAGGTCACCGCAGTCACCGCGGTCACCGCAGTCATCGCGGTCATCGCGGTCACCGAAGAGTTACCGGCGAGTCGTCGCGTCCCCCAGGTGAGGAGCCTGGGGCCCCATGTTTCACCGGTATCACAGCCAGCAATTCCAGCTGCTTGCACCGAGAAAACCGCGGCACACCCCTTGCTCATTCCCGGGACATCAACCGCAACTCTCTCGGGGCAAGACGAAA
>DATMCI010000147.1:0-4256 GCA_035558535.1 Kofleriaceae bacterium | reverse complement strand
CATATACCGACTCCCATTACTGAGGCATTAACGCACAGCCTTTTTTTTGCATTTGAGTCGCAACAGCTGGTGTATAAGCCTCCATGAACGGCACGGCCGCTCACCACGCACACGAGGAGGCTACAATGTCCTGCACGAGATTTGTTGCTATCGTGATTGCGCTGTACTTGCCGCTGGCCGCCTGCGGCATTGAGGCTTCGTCCGACGAGCCGATCGACGAGTCGGAATTGGATGACAACGACTGGATCGATGAAAACGGGGCTGACGCGTTCGCATTCTACGGCGCCGCAGCGTTCGATGATGAAGATGTGTTCGTCTCCGTCGCGAACCGGCGACGGCTCCTTATGGCGGGCCTCCACCCGCGCGCGTCGGCTGCGTTACGCGATATAGGAGTAACTGCGGCAGAGATCAGCCAAACGATCGGCGACGCCGATGATTCGGCGGGCTATCACCACGCAGACGGCATTTTTCAGAACCATGAGTACACGGCAGCGGTCGACCTGAAGACCGAACATCTGTCCAATTTGCAGATCCACCGTCGGCTCGAGAAGCTCGGGAAGCATGGCTTCGCCGCTTGGTACCGCCTGCCCGGCAAGGATGAATGGCCTAGCGATAAGGCTCCCCACATTCACGCGGTGTACGCGAACTGCAAAATGAAAGAACAGCTGCAAAATCAGATAAAAGACTACCTGAACAAGCCCAAAGCTCTCACAGGGCTCTCACAGCACACGATCTACGATTGGCACATATTCAGCTCAGCCGCGCGTAGAGCGGTGAGATCGGGCTTCAAGCAGAGCGAGCACGGCACCGATAACCACGAGGACCCCTGTGGGCGAGCGCGACGCCTTGGGAAAGTGCGACGCTGCTGAGCGCTCAGAGTTCGCTGCTTACCATGAGCACTACGCCGACTGTCTGTCTTGAGCGACGATGAAGGCAGAGATCAGGCAGTAAGCATCGGCGGGTCCGTTTCCTGTCCGCCGATGGCGCGCGATCTTCATCACGGCACGATAGCGCAGGGGGAATGATGGGCGCAGGCTTCCATGACCGCCCCGGAGTGCGGCAGCCTCCAGCGCGAGATTTCCCCGGCGAATCCGCGCGTCACGATATCGACTCCTTCGAGGTGTACGCCGATCACGGCAGACTTGTGCGCCGGCAACGTCCAGAGCTTGGCGCCGCTCGCCGCGTCCCAGAATCGCAGCGAGCCGTCGGCGTCGCCGCCGATTACGAGGTCGTCCGGCGCGAGGATCGCGTCGGCAAGGAAGCCGGGCCATCCCTGATATGTCTGGAGCAACGTTCCCGTCGCCCCGTTCCAGACGCGGGCCGTCCCATCGGCGCCCGCCGTCAGGATCCGGCCCTGAGCGATCCAGCGGGCCGAGAACACCTGGCCGGTGTGGCCCTCGAGCCGCGCGACGACGCGAAGAGGAGCGACATCGACGACGAGCGGTGGGCTCGCGGCTGCCAGGTAGCTGTATCCGCTGCACGGACCACGTTCTGGTGCGCAGCGTGGCGGGATGGCACGTTCGAAACGTGACGACGCCAGCTCGCTCGGTACGTGACCGCCTACTGCGTCGGGGGCGGCGGGATCGTGAGCCAGCCGACCTCGGCCGCGAGCTGGGCGGCGTCCAGGCGCGCGCGCGTTGCGAGCCAGTACTTGGGCGCGAGCTCGATGTAGCGGTCCCGTGGCCACTGCGGAAGGACCCGGAACAGGTCGCGCAAGTAGGCCTCGGGATCGAGCTTGTGCAGGCGCGCGCTCGGAGCTGTTGTTGGTCAGCTGGAGGCGACCGTCCTCGAAGAAGCGGGTCAATGGAAGTACGCCGCGCACTGCCGGATCGCGTCCCGGCGCGGGAACCGCTTGCGCAGGTAATCGAGTGCGCGGATGACCCGCACCACGCCCCCGACCTCGTCGCGCAGCGTGTCGCGAAGTTGCTCAAACCGGCGGCGCGTCTCTTTCGTACCGTCGCCGTACGCCGCGGCAACCGCAGCATGCAGGTGCTCGCGGGCGTGAAAGAAGTCGAGCGCCTCCTCCCCCCGGGGCAGCTCGTCGGAAAAGAACGTCCAGTTGTCGGCGCCGCCGTCGGCGACCTTGACCAGCTTGAGGTCGGGGCGCTGGCGCAACGCAGCGCTCAGCTCCGCCGCCAGCGCCGCCTTGAGCGTGCGCTTGCCGGGCTCGGGGGGCGCGGGCCATGCGGATTGCACCGAGCAACTCGCCCTCGGCGTCGCAGCTCCATGGGACTGATGCTATGGGCGGTGTCGTTCGCGCGCTCCCGGTACAGCCACCGCTCGGCCGTCACCGCTCCGGCGCTCGTCATGTACGTCTGCTCCGCCCGGAGCACGCGTCGATGCACGATGCCGGCAATCTCTACGGCAGGGGCTTGATCGAGCCGGGGCCCGATCCTAGGGTCTCGCCATGGTGAACGTTGGGGGGCGAACACAACCTCTGCTGCAACCCGTGGCATGGCTGGCGATGGGGGTGATGTTGGCCTCGTGCCGGTTCGACCTTCCGACGGTGTTGGGAGCCGATGCTCCGGGCGACGAGCCGGAGGTCGATGGACCGCCGCGGCCGCCTCAGTACATAAGCTGTATAGGCCTGGCGATGACGTGTGGCGCCGGTGCAACCGGGAGCTGCTGCGACCCGGCGGACACCGTTCTGGGAGGCGCGTTCCTTCGCGGATACGACGAGGCGACGGATGCAAACAACGATATGAGCGCCCCGGCGACGGTGAGCACGTTCGTACTGGACAAGTACGAAGTGACGGTGGGGCGGTTCCGGGCGTTCGTCTATGCCGGGCTGGGAACGCGGGCGCAAGGGAGCCCTCCTGTGGCGGGGGCCGGGGCACATCCGCGTGTTCCAGGCAGCGGCTGGGATAGCGCGTGGGAAGTGCATCTAGCCGCGGACACCGCAGCACTGAAGGCCGCGGTCAAATGCAACGTGACCTACCAGACCTGGACGGATGCCCCCGGGGGGAACGAGAACAAGCCTATGGACTGCGTGAGTTGGTACGAGGCGATGGCATTCTGTATCTGGGATGGGGGGTATTTGCCGACAGAGGCGGAGTGGAACTACGCGGCGGGCGGAGGGAGCGAGCATCGGGCATACCCATGGTCGAATCCTGTGAGCGACCTGACCACCGACTGCACGTATGCAAATTATAAAATCGATACTCCCCCGGGAATGTACTGTGTGAATGGCACGACAGGTGGGTTGAACCGGGTGGGAAGCGAATCTCCCAAGGGTGACGGACGGTGGGGGCACTCGGGCCTGGCGGGGAATGTGTGGGAGTGGGTGCTGGACTGGCATGCATCTGCGTATCCGATGCCCTGTAATGATTGTGCCAATCTGATGCCTGGCACCAATCGCGTGATCCGGGGCGGTGGATTCTACTACAATGCGTCACCCCTGCGCGCGGCCTCCCGCGGCGCCAGCGCTCCGACCGTTCGGCTCAGCGAGTTCGGGTTTCGTTGCGCGAGGACGCCGTAGTCTCACTGGCGTGCCGGGTCGGCCGCGAGGTGGTGCAGCTCGCCGCCCAGCGGTGCAGCTCGCCGCGGTCGAACAAGCCCCGCCGCCTCGGCGAGCCGCGCGATCATGGCGGCGGGCTGCGCGGTGCGCACGACGAGCGGGCCGAACACGCGTCAGCGCAGGGCTGTGCCGACGCGATTCGCGTGCGCCGCGACGCACACGGGGCGGCCGCCGTCGAACTCGACGATGACGAGCCGGTCGTGCACGACCCGGCGCAACTCGCGGAACGTCGCCACCCGATCGCGGACGTGGCGGATCGACGACAGGCACACGGCGACAATCCAATCAAGCAGCCGCTCATCGAGGTCGCCGATCCCGACCAAAAATCGCGGACATGGTCAACGCTGGCGAGGCGCCGGTACGGGTTGATTCGCAAGCCACCAGCCAGCAGCCGCCTCGGGCTTCGATCCGCGCCGCAACCCCGGTCCGGGTCCGCGCGGATCGGAGCCGAGCGGATCTGTGCAACCCGGTGATGAGGCTCGTAGTTGTCGCCGAGGTCTGTGCGAGGTTCGGCGAATCTAATCGAGGGGCTGGCGGCTGGCAGCTCGTTCCAGCAGATCGGCCGCGCGGGCGAGCCCGCGCTCAGCGCGGAGCTTCGCGCCCATGGCGGATGCGGCGGCGAGCACCTTCTGTGAGCCGAGCGTCTCCTCGAGCGCGCCGGCCAAGGTCTCCGCGGTCAGCGACGAGAACGGCAGGACGGTGGCGGCGCAGCGCAGATCGCGCACCATGCGGGCCCACA
>DATMCI010000146.1:0-7932 GCA_035558535.1 Kofleriaceae bacterium | reverse complement strand
CTCGGCGATGGCGCCGCTGTCGAGGAGCTGGCTCATCTTGCGGCCCTCGAGCAGCTCCATGACGATGTAGGGCACGCCGCCGTGGTCGCCGACGGCGAACACCTTGACGAGGTGGGGGTTGTCGAAGCACGCGAGGGTGGCACCCTCGAGCCGGAACCGGCGGCGGGCATCGGCGGACAGCTCGCCCCCGAGGCCGCTGGCGATCTTTATCGCGAACGGCTTACCGTCGTGGAGCGCGCGGTAGACGACGCTGTGCGCACCTCGGCCGATCTCGCGCTGCAGGTGCATGCCCGGGATCTCGATCTGCCGGTTTGCCTCACTCATGGGGGATTCTCGGACGGTCCGGTGACGGGACCGTGGTGCGCTGCGTGCAATCTGCCATTCTTCTGGTCAGCCCTGGCCGCTCGCGATGCTCGCGAGGTGATCGGGCGCGAAGAACGCCGCCGGGGACGTGGTCTGTGAGTACAGCCCGAAGAAGCCGCTCGTGGCTCGGGGGCTCGCGGCCACCGCCTGAAACAGCGGGAGGTGGCTCGGGTCGATCGGCTGGAACGTGCCCTGCTCGTAGGTGTAGTCGTAGTACGGCAGCTCGATCTCGTTGCGGCGGTGCTCGAAGTCGGCGAGCGCCTCCTCGAGGGGCCGCCGGCCGGCGAGGCCCTCGTCGAGGGCGTCGGCGAGGAGCTGCGCCTGGCGGAGCGCGTTCGTGATGCCCTGCGCCGTCGAGAACTCGTAGGCGGCGCCGGCATCGCCGGCGAGCGCCCAGCCCGGGCCGTAGGGCTTGCGAAAGAAGTTCTTCGGCATGCAGCCGGTGATGAACTTGTCCTCGCGCTTGCCCGCCCGGAGGCGCCGGTAGAAGTCCGGCGCCAGGGTCTCGAAGGTGGCGAAGAAGTTTCCCTCGAGGTCCTTGCGCATCTCCTCGAGCTCGTGCGCCTGCCAGTTGATGCCGCAGATGATCTTGCCGTCGTGGGTCGGCCAGCCGAACAACCCGCGGTGCGTCACGGTGTGGATCTCGATCTGGGCGTCGTCGACCAGCTGAGCGCCCGAGAAGTACGTGTAGCAGGCCGACACCCGCGGCTCGCGA
Organism: Kofleriaceae bacterium; assembly: GCA_035558535.1. Classification (GTDB taxonomy): domain Bacteria; phylum Myxococcota_A; class Polyangia; order Haliangiales; family Haliangiaceae; genus JABFXX01. The sequence goes on along the minus strand of DATMCI010000146.1, from coordinate 6,854 downwards.
ACGAGGTACTCCGGCGCGCGCACGGCGGCGGCGACCTTCGAGTGGATCCCGTCCGCCCCGACCACGACGCGCGCGTGCTCCGTCCCCGCTGGCGTGCGGATGCCGATCACGCGCTCGCCGTCCATGACGATCTCCTCGACCGAGATGTCGTCGCGAAACTCGACCCCGGCCTCCACGGCGGCGTCGGCCAGGAGCTGGTCGAGGATGTAGCGCCGTGGCGCGTAGGCATCGGTCTGCCCGCGCTCGGTCGGCGGCGGGGCGCCCCGGAAGACGAGCGGCCCCATCTGGACATGCCAGTTACGGATGGGGGGGCAGCCCGTCGCGATCACCCGGTCGAGCAGCCCCCAGTCCTTGAGGAGCTGGGTGCCGGGTTGGTGGATCCAGAGCGTCGAATGAAGCACGTCGCTCGGGAACTTCGAGCGATCCACCAGGAGCACCTTGTGACCTCGGCGGGCAAGCAGCATGGCCGTCGGTGCACCTGCACAACGAGCCCCCACCACGATGGCGTCATACATATGTTTGCCTTTCTTCGTGCGAACAGAGAGGCCCGCCGCCCTGGTTCGGCCCATCCTATCATCAATGGGGATGCATCGATGGGGATGGTTGGACGGAAGCCGCGGAAAGGGTCAGACGGCGACATCGACGAGCACCGGCTGGAGGACGCGCTGCACCTCGCGCGGTTCGATCGCCACGAGGAAGCCTCGCGCGCCCCCGTTGATATAGATGGTCGGCAGGTCGAGGACGGTACGCTGCAGGTAGATCGGCATCGCGCGGCGCAGTCCGAACGGGGAGGTCCCGCCGACCTGGTAGCCCGAGTGGCGGTCGGCGACCGCCGGCGCGCACGGCGCGACCGCCTTGCAGCCGATCGTGCGCGCGAGGTTCTTGGCCGAGACCTCGCGATCGCCGTGCATGAGGATGCAGAGCGGCTGCCTGGCCTCGTCCTCGAAGATCAGCGTCTTCACGACGGCGTGCTCGGGGACGCCGAGCGCCTCGGCCGACGCGCGCGTGCCCCCGTGCGGCTCCCAGTCGTAGAGGTGGGGCACGAACGCGACGCTCGCCGCGCGCAGCGTACGGATCGCCATGGTGACCGGGTGCTTGGGCACGGCGCGATGATAGGGCTAGACTGCCCGTGAGTTCATGAGCCGGCACGAGCTGTCCGCGCACGTCCATCACGAGGACGAGCACGTCTTCAACCGCGCGGGCGAGCGCCGGACGCTGCTCGTCATCCTGCTCGCGTTCCTCATGATGGTCGGCGAGATCGTAGGGGGCTTCCTCAGCGGCTCGATGGCGCTCACGGCCGATGGCTGGCACATGGGGACGCACGTCGGTGCGCTCGGGCTGACCCTGGTCGCGTACTGGTACGCGCGGACGCGGGCCCGGAACGACGCGTTCAGCTTCGGGACCGGCAAGGTGTACGCGCTCGCCGGGTTCACGAGCGGCGTCGTGCTCGTGCTGGTCGCGCTGTGGCTCGCCCGCGAGAGCCTGGAGCGGCTCGTCCTCCGGGAGACAGTGAACTACGGGGAGGCGCTGCCGATCGCGATCCTCGGGCTCTTGGTCAACGGCGTGTCGGCGGTGATGCTCGGCCAGTCGCATCACTACGGTCACGGCCACGGTCACGACCACGGCCACGACGGGCACGGGCACGACCACGGCCACGGCCACGGCCGTCACGGGCACGACCACGGCCACGACGGGCACGGTCACGACCACAGCCACGACGGTCACGGCCACCACGGCCACCACGAGGGCCGGGGGAGCACCGGCGCCTCTGCCGGCAAGCCGCAGGCCGGCACGCTCGACTTCAACCTGCGCGCGGCCTACGTCCACATCCTCGCCGACGCGCTGACGTCGCTGCTCGCGATCGTCGCGCTCGTGCTCGGCAAGTGGGCGGGCGTATGGTTCCTCGATCCGGCCATGGGCGCGGTCGGCGGGGCGGTGATCATCTGGTGGGCGATCTCTTTGTGCCGGCAGGCGGGCCGGCAGCTGCTCGACGTCGTGTCCTCGCCGACCCACGAGCGCCGGGTGCGCGAGCGGCTCGAGGCGGTCGACGATGTCCAGGTCGCCGACCTGCACGTGTGGGAGCTCGGTCCGGGCCGCCGGGCCTGCATCGTCTCGATCGTCACCGCCGTCCCGCGCGATGTGGCGTTCTATCGCGCGAAGGTGCTCGAGGCGCTGCCGCTCGCGCACCTCACGATCGAGATCCATCAGTGCGAGCTGCGGCACGACACGCGCACGTCGGTGCCGGCGCTGCAGGCGCACGAGCACGAGCACCTGCCGTAGCTGCTAATCGCTGTGCGTGGCGCGGCGGCGGACGACCTTGCCGACCTGCGTCGGCTGGACGGCGGCGTTGATCGTCGGCGCGCCGACCATCATGTGGCCGGCCTCGTTGTTGAGATCCTCGCCGCGGATGTTGTTCTTGCCCTGCGCCGCGACGCTGTGCGCGCACCGGCTGACCTCGGTGATGAGCTCGCGCACGTTGCCCGGCCACGGCCGGAGCAGGCACACCTCGATCAGCGTCGAGTGGATCTGCAGCCCCGGCTCGGCGCCCCGCACCGCGTCGTGGACGAGGAACGCCATCTCGTCGGGCCGCTCGCGCAGCGGCGGCAGGCGGAGCGTGCGCGTGGACAGGCGCGCCGCGAGCTCCGGGGAGAGCCCGGCCTGATCGAGCGGCGTGGCGGCGGTCGTCACGACGCGCAGCCCCGGCCGCGTGTCGAGCAGCTTCACGAGCGTCGCCACGTTGTTGAGGCCGAGCTTGCCCACCTGCTCGAGGATCAAGGTCTCGATCTTCGGCCCGACGACGCGCTCGAGCGGCACCGCCTGGATCAGCGGGTTGAAGACGACGTCGGTCCGGTTGCGCGCCCGCGCGTAGGCGCGTGCCATCCGGCCCTTGCCGGCCCCCGCCTCGCCGATCACGAGCAGGTTCGCGTCGGCGGCCGCGATCGCCTCGATCTCGCTCCACAGCGGCGCCGTGCTCGGCCCGACGATCGCGTCGTGCGCGCTCGAGATCGTGGCACCCTCGAACGGGCGGACGTCGGCGAGCAGCACCGAGACCGTGCGCCCGGTGCGGACCACCGAGGGCGGCGTGACGGTGACCTCGCGATCGACGAGCGGGTGCCCCCCGGTGTACGTGCCATTGCGGCTGCCGAGATCGGTCACCACGAAGCGGGTGTCGCGCCACGCGACGCGCGCGTGCTGGCGGCTGATCCGATCGTCTGTCGTCTGATCGAGCAGCTCCCGGCCGAGGATCAGCCCTGCGGGCGGGATGCGAAACGCCTGGACGGTCGGCGTTGCGCCGCTCCAGACGATCACGGCTCCAGGCGCTGGGGCGGAGCCGTGGGGGCCGTCGGGCATGGGCGGCAGTATACCCGCGGTGCCATCCCTGGGATACAAGGGGTCCTTGGACCCGCTCATCACATTCGACGCCGGTCAGACGATCATCGAGCTGGATCTTGATTTACTCGCCCGCCGCCTGGGGGAGCGCGGCGTGCGCGTCGCTCCGGCAGCGCTGGCCGAGGCGCTCCCCGCCGCGTGGCGCCGCTACGACGAGCTCGTTGATGCGAGCCGCGGCCACCCCTGGCAGGAGCTGATGGCCACCTTGCTCTCCGGCGCGGGGGTGGGGACGGCGGAGGACGGGATGGACGGGATGGACGGGATGGACGGGATCGGCGGCCTGGTCGACTGGCTGTGGCGCGAGCAGCCGCGGGTGAACCTGTGGCGCCGCCCGATCGAGGACATGGTCGCGCTCGCGCGCGAGCTGGCCGCGGCCGGCGTCGCGGTCGCCGTGCTCTCGAACTCGGAGGGGCGGCTCGCCGAGCTGCTCGAGGAGATCGGGCTCGCGGCGCCGTTCGCGGCGATCGTCGATTCGGGCAAGCTCGGGATCGAGAAGCCGGATCGCCGGATCTTCGAGCACGCGCTCGCGCGCACCGGCCGCACGGCAGGCGTCCACATCGGCGACTCGTGGTCGGCCGACATCGAAGGCGCGCTCGGGGCGGGCTGGCGTGCGGTGTGGTTCGGCCGGCGGGCCGCGCCCGTCGCGGATCCGCGCGTGGCGGTCGCGCGGAGCGCCGCCGAGGTGCGCGCCGCGCTCGCGCGCTGGGGTGTGCCGGGCGTCTCCGGCGTTCCGAGCCTTTCGTAGGAAGGGCCGGCTCAGGCCCGCGCGGCACGCGCGTGCAGCGCGGCGAGCAGCGCCGCGATCGGCGGCGCCGCGAAGACGATCGCGATCGCGACGACCTCCACCATGCGGCGGAACATCGCGAGCTGCTCGGGCCGCAGCTTGGCGGCGGGCGGCGGGCGCAGGAGCGCCTGCGCGAGGAGGACGGCACCCAGATCGATCACGAGCAGCGCGGCGACCGCGGCCACGGCGAGCGGGAAGCACCGGCGCACGAGCTCGGCGCTCTCGGCGAGCGGCGCGGGCAGGCCGCTCCGCGTGCTCGCCGCGGTCGTCGAGAGCAGCACGAGCAGCGCGAGCCCCGGCAGCGCGAGCGCGAGCCCGCCGAGCGCGATCGCGGCCACGGCGGCGAGCCACGGCACGGCAGCCCGCGCGAGCTGCCGCGCGCCGCCCGAGAGCGCGCGGAGCTGCGAGAGCGGGGCGCCGGTGTCGAGCGCGCGCACGAGCGGCGCCGCGGCGCCGACGAGCAGGAGCTGGCCGATCCACGCCGTCGCGCCGAGGAGCCACGCGGTGCGGAGCGCGACCTGCGCGCCGGCTGGATCCGCGGGCGCCCGCGCGGTGAGCGCGACCGCGAGCCACGGCGCGAGCACCGCGCCGGCGAGCAAGGTCAGCGGGACCGCGTAGCGCAGGTACGCGCGGAGCGCGAGCCGGAGGATCTGCGCCGGCTGCGCGATCGCGTCGGTGCGAGGCGGCGCGCTCACCGGATCACCGTATCAGCGATCCCAACGCTCGAGCTGACCGCGCACGCCGCCGAGGTCCACCGGGAGCGCGCGCGTCCGACGCAGGCCGCATCGCTCGGCGACCGGCTCCGTCCGGCGCGGCGCAGGCGTGATCCAGACGAGGCGGCCGCCGGGCGCGAGCCGGCTGGCCAGGTTGGGCAGCGCGGCGGCGAGCAGGGCCGCGGCGTCGAGCGCGACCCGGCTGCCGAGCGGCGGGTTCGTGAGGATCAGATCTACCTCGCCCGGCGCGAACGTCCGCGCGTCGCCGCGGGCGAGCGCGGCGGTGAGCCCCGCGGCGTCGAGGTTCGCGCGCGCGGCCGCGAGCGCCGCGTCGTCGACGTCGCTGCCGTGCAGCGCGCGGTACGGGCCGCGCCGCGCGCGCTCGACGAGCTCGGCGCCCGCGCCGCAGAACGGATCCCACACGCGGTCGGCCGCGCGCGCCTCGCCCGCCCACGCGAGCGCGGCGGCCACCGTCGGGTGCGACGCCGCGGGCACCTCGGCGACGCGCCAGGAGAAGCGCGGATCCGCGAGCCGGCGCGGCACGAGCTCGAGCGAGCGCAGGTCCGCGCCGACGAGGAAGTCCCACGTCGTCGCCGTCGGATCGTTGATCAGCTCGGGCGCCGCCGCCGTGACGTCGCGCGCGACGCGCCAGACGATCGCGCGCTTGTGCCCGCTCGCGAAGCCCAGGCGCCAGCGGATCGGGCCGAGCGTCCACGCCCGCAGCAGCGCGCGGGTCTCCGGCGCGGCGATCGAGCGGGCGATCGCCGCGGCGAGGGCGTCCGGATCCGGCACGCGATCGCCGCGGTCGCCGGCCTTGGCTCGCGGCGAGCTCGGCGCGGCGGGCGCGAGCGGGAGCGGGATCTGCACCGCCGCGGTGGCCCACAGCCGCGACGCGAACAGGGACGACCACGGCCCGGCGAGCGAGAGCTCGACCCCATCGCCCTCGTCGCTTTGGCGCGCCGGCCCGAGGCCCAGCGCGGCCAGCTCCTCGGCGAGCAGCGGCGCGAGTCCCGCGCGGCAGCCGAGCGTCACGGTGACCGGGGCGGGCGGCGGCGCGGCCGGATCGATCGCCGACTCCTCGCCGCGGCGCGCGGCGCGATCCGCCATGAGGAGCGCGCGGTCGCGGCGGCGGGCCAGCTCGGCGTCGCCGCCCGCCTCGATCGAGCGGAGCCGCGCGAGCGCCGCATCGCCGCCCACCTTGCCGAGCGCCTCGGCGAGGGCGCGTCGCTCGTCGGGCGGAACATCGGCCGCGTCCCAGCGCGCGAGCAGCGCCGCGCGCGCGCCTTCATGCGCGCCGATCTTGCCGAGCGCGTGCGCCGCGGCGCGCCGCACGCGGGCGGACGCGTCCTGCATCCGCGCGATCACGGCTTCTTGCGCGGCGCCGTCGCCCGCGCGCGCGAGTGCGCCGAGCGCGCCGACGAGCCTCGCCCGCGCGCCGTCGTCGGGCGCGGCGCCGCCGCTCGCCGCGAGCCGCGCCTCGATCGCGGCGCGATCGCCGAGCCGGGCCAGCGCGGCGGCGGCGCGGGTCGCCGCCGGCTCCGCGCCCTCGACGATCAGGCTGACGAGCGCGGGCGCGTCGGCGCGCGCGGGCGTGAAGCTCGGCTTGCCGAGCTCGCTCGCCAGATCGAAGTCGGGACGCCTCGCCAAGGGAGCGGAGAGTAGATCGCCGCTTGGACCGGCGTCACCCGCCTGCGCCCGGCGATGGCAGGCTCACGTGGGCCGCGCGCTGCGCCCGGGCGTGTCGAGAGCGAGATCGCCCTCGAAGCCTCGGGGCTCAACTCAAGACGTGTCGATAAATCGCCCCGGCTTTGTCGAACGGCTTGCCGGCGAAGACGCCGGCTGCGCCTTGCGGAGCAGATCGCCCCTCGAAGCTTCGGGGCTCAGCGCTTCTTCTTCGCGGCCGGCTTCTTGGCGGGCTTCTTGGCCGGTGCCTTCTTGGCGGGCTTCTTGGCCGGTGCCTTCTTGGC
>DATMCI010000145.1:0-12769 GCA_035558535.1 Kofleriaceae bacterium | reverse complement strand
GGGGCTGCACATGAACTTCGTGTTCGTGGCGGAGGTGCCGCTGGACGCGGAGGTCACGCCGAACGACGAGTTCGAGGCGTACCGCTGGATCGATCGGGCCGAGCTCGACGGGCTCGCGTCGCCGCTCAACGTGCGGCAGTTCGGGTACCTCGCGCTCGATGCGATCTGGGCGTGACGCGGCGATGCGGATCCGGCAGCACGTCAACCCGCACCAGCTCCACTTCGCGCGGTTCCGCGGCGAGCCCCCGCCGCTCGACGGGCGGCCGATCGAGGTGGAGATCGGGTGCGCCGAGGCGCAGTTCCTGTTCGAGCGCGCGGCGGCGGCGCCGGCGCGGCTCTACGTCGGCCTCGAGATCCGCGAGGATCTCGTCGCGCTCGTGAACCGGCGGGCGCGGGCGGCGGCGGCGCCGGTGCACGCGGTGTTCTGTCAGGCGCAGCTGCACATGCGGGAGATCTTCCCGGCGGGCAGCGTCGAGCGCGTCTACATCAACTTCCCGGATCCGTGGTTCAAGCGGCGGCACCACGACCGCCGGATGGTCGACGAGGCGCTCGCCGACGGGGTCGCGTACATCACGCGTGCGGGCGCCGAGATCTTCGTGCAGAGCGACGTGTGGGCGATCGCGCTCGACGCGATGAGCACGTTCGAGCGCGACGCGCGGTTCGCCAACGCCGCCGGCGAGTGGACGTTCTGGCGCGGCGGCAACCCGTACGGCGTGCGCTCGTGGCGCGAGCAGAACGCCGAGGAGACGGGGCTGCCGATCTGGCGGCTCCTGTACCGCCGGCGCTAGCTCGGCCCCGCGCCCGCGCCCGCGTCCATGACGGTCGCCTCCTTGATCTTGTCGAGGCGGAACTGGCGATCGTTGCCGGTCTCGAGGTCGACGCAGTTGAGCAGCGTCACCGAGCGATCGAAGACGAGGTTCCGGATCCGCACGAGGCGCGGGCTCAGCTGCCACGCCGACTTGGCGTAGACGATCCGCAGCGCGCGCGACTCGAACCACGCCGTCTCGATCGCCTCGCGCACGGCCGCCGGCACCGGCAGCGCGGGCACGCCCACGAGCTGCAGCTCGCCGATCAGGCCCAGGAGCTCGCGCTGCGCCGAGGCCGAGAGCGCGCTCTTCACCTTGTCGGCGGCGCGCTCGATCGCGCCCGGGAACGGGATCAGCCGCTGCTCGAGCGCGAGCCGCGCCAGCGCGACGAGCAGCGCGGCCTCGCGCGCCGTGAAGTTGACGGGCGGGAGCTGGTAGTTCTTGTCGAGCGCGTAGCCGCCGCCGCGGCCGCGGTCGGCCCGGATGGGCATCCCGGCGTCCTGCAATGCCTCGAGATCGCGGTAGATCGTCCGCAGCGTGACGCCGAAGCGGTCCGCGAGCTGCTGCGCCGTCACGCCCGTCCGGCGCGCCCGCAGCGCCTCGGCGATCGCGAACATCCGGGATTTCTTGCGCATGAAAGATGACAAAAGGCTGTCACGGAGGGGCGCCAAGGTCTACCCGGAAACACAGGAGCAGCCGATGAGCACGACGACCCGACCCGGCCGGATGCCCCCCTCGCCCGAGGAGCGATCCGGGCTAGAGTCCCCCCGCGTGGCGCGAGGACGATCCAAGAACAACAAGGGCGCGGCGCTGCTCGAGAGCGCGTCGCGGCCGGTGCGGGCGAGCGAGGGGAGCGGCGTCGGCAAGGGCGATCGCTTCAAGCTGGAGTCGCCGTTCCCGCCGGGCGGCGATCAGCCCAAGGCGATCCGCGAGCTGACCGAGGGCCTGCGCCGCGGCGACCGCGCGCAGGTCCTGCTCGGCATCACGGGCTCGGGCAAGACGTTCACGATGGCGAACGTCATCAGCGAGGTCCAGCGGCCGACGCTCATCATCGCGCACAACAAGGTGCTCGCGGCGCAGCTCTACGGCGAGTTCCGCGAGCTCTTCCCCGAGAACGCGGTCCACTACTTCGTCAGCTACTACGACTACTACCAGCCCGAGGCGTACGTCCCGACGACCGACACGTTCATCGAGAAGGACTCGATCGTGAACGAGGAGATCGATCGGATGCGCCACGCGGCGACGTTCGCGCTCCTGTCGCGCCGGGACGTCATCATCGTCGCGTCGGTGTCGTGCATCTACGGCATCGGCGCCCGCGAGACGTACTCGAAGATGACGTGCGAGGTCGACGTCGGCACGGCGGTCGACCGCGACGCGGTGCTGCGCCGGCTCGTCGAGCTGCAGTACGAGCGCAACGACGTCGACTTCCACCGCGGCACGTTCCGCGTCCGCGGCGACACCGTCGAGGTGTTCCCGGCGTACGAGGCGGACACCGCGATCCGCATCGAGTGGTGGGGCGATCAGGTCGAGGCGATGAGCGAGATCGATCCGCTGCGCGGCGGCACGAAGCGCAAGATGGAGCGCGCGGTGATCTTCCCGGCGTCGCACTACGCCACGCCCGACGAGACGATGCGCGCGGCGGTCGCGAGCATCCGCGAGGAGCTGAAGGAGCAGCTCGAGGTGCTCTCGCGCGAGGGCAAGCTCCTCGAGCGGCAGCGCCTCGAGCAGCGCACGATGTACGATCTCGAGGCGATCGAGCAGATGGGCTTCTGCTCGGGCATCGAGAACTATTCGCGCCACCTGACGCAGCGCCGGCCGGGCGAGCCGCCGCCCACGCTCATGGACTACTTCCCCGACGACTACCTCCTGATCGTCGACGAGTCGCACCAGACGGTCCCGCAGGTCGGCGCGATGTACGCTGGCGATCGCTCGCGCAAGGAGACGCTCGTCGAGTTCGGGTTCCGCCTGCCGAGCGCGCTCGACAACCGGCCGCTCCGGTTCGACGAGTGGCACGCGCGCGCGCGCCAGGCGGTCTTCGTCTCGGCCACGCCGGCCGAGTGGGAGCTCGGCCAGGCGGGCGGCATCGTCGTCGAGCAGATCATCCGGCCGACGGGGCTCCTCGATCCGGAGGTGGAGGTCCGGCCGGTGGCGCACCAGGTCGACGACCTGCTCGCCGAGATCCGCGAGCGCACGACCGTCGGCGAGAAGATCCTCGTCACGACGCTGACCAAGCGCATGGCCGAGGATCTGACCGAGTACTACCGGGAGATCGGCGTCAAGGTGAAGTACCTGCACTCGGACATCGACACGCTCGAGCGGATCCAGATCGTGCGCGATCTGCGGCGCGGCGAGTTCGACGTCCTCGTCGGTATCAACCTGCTCCGCGAGGGCCTCGACATCCCGGAGGTGTCGCTGGTCGGCATCCTCGACGCGGACAAGGAGGGCTTCTTGCGCAGCGAGCGCTCGCTGATCCAGACGATCGGCCGCGCGGCGCGCAACGTGCACGGCAAGGTCCTGCTCTACGCCGACAAGGAGACGGAGTCGATCCGGCGCGCCGTCGGCGAGACGCGCCGCCGGCGCGAGGTCCAGCGGGCGTTCAACGAAGAGCACGGGATCGTGCCGCGCTCGGCGAGCCGCACGATCCTCGACATCCAGCCGGCCGAGCCGATCCCGCAGAAGGGCCGGCGCGGCCAGGCGCCAGCGATCGATCTGAAGCAGATCGACGACCTGGACACGCTGCGCGCGGCGATCGAGAAGCTGCGCGGCGAGATGCGCCAGGCGGCGGCGGACCTCGAGTTCGAGCGCGCGGCGGCGCTGCGCGACAAGGCGCGCGAGCTCGAGCAGCTCGAGCTGCAGATGCGGTGACGGCGGCAGTGCCGGCGGAGACGACGGCGGAGCTGCCGGCGGAGCTGCCGGCGCCGAGGGCGCCGCGGCTGGCGGCGGGCGCGATCCGCGGGTTCTACGCGATCCTCGATCGCGCCGACGAGGGCTTGGCGCGCGCGCTCGTGATCGCGGGCGGCGCGCGCGTGCTCCAGGTCCGGATCAAGCCGCGCGGCGCGGCGGCGGGCGCGCCGGCCGCGGAGCTCCTCCGCGCGGCGTCGATGGCGCGGCGGGTGTGCGACGAGGCGGGCGCGGCGCTCGTGGTCAACGATCGCGTCGACGTCGCGCTGGCGGCAGGCGCCGACGGGGTGCACCTGGGCCAGACAGACCTGCCGCTCGCGGCGGCGCGGGTGCTCGCGGGCGGGCGGCTGTGGATCGGGATCTCGACGCACGACCTCGCGCAGGTCCGCGCGGCGCTCGCGGGCGGCGCGGACTACCTCGGCTACGGCCCGGTGTTCCCGACGGTGACGAAGGCGAACCCAGACCCGGTGCAGGGGATCGCGAAGCTGCGCGAGGCGGCGGCGCTCGCGGGCCAAACCCCGGTCGTCGCGATCGGCGGCATCACGCCGGCGCACGTGGACGAGATCTACGCGGCGGGAGCTGCGGCGGTGTGTGCGATCGGCGCCGTGAACGACGCACCGGACGTGGCCGCGACGGCGCGGCTGATGGGGCGTAGATCGTCACGCGGATCACCTTGATTCTCCCTGGTATGACAGGACGTTGCATCGCTCCTTGGGTTGTTGCAGGATGGCCGTCTTCGCGCCTCGTGAATACGTCCCAGGCGCGCGCGTCTTATGCCTGCACTCGCAACCAGAGGAACTCACGCCATGGCAAAGCTCGGTCTCTTCGCTTCCGTCGCCGCGATGATCGGCGCCCTGATGTTCGCCAACGCCTCGACCCCGGCCGCAGAGACGCCCTGCGTGGCGAAGGAGTTCAAGACGGAGATGGTCAAGGCTGCGTGCACCAAGGGCGGGCAGAAGGAAGCCAAGGACGTGATGAAGGCCTGGAACAAGGAGAAGAAGATCAAGTCCTGCAACCAGTGCCACGAGAAGCTCGCGCCGAACTACGAGCTCAAGAAGGACGGCCTCGAGCAGTTCAAGAAGCTCGGGGGAAAGTAATCAGCGGAGGCAGCACGGCCGCCACGCTGCCTCCGTCGACCACCGGCACTGCTCCCAAGCCCGCCACCGGCGCGGCCGCCACCGGCGCTGCCGCCAAGCCCGGCGCGGCCGCCACCGGCGCGGCTGCCAAGCCCGGCACACCTGGCGCCGGCGCGGCTGCCAAGCCCGGCACGCCTGGCGCGCCCGCCACGGCGTCGGCGACCTCGCTCGTGATCACGATCGCGAGCAAGGGTGAGATCTACCTCGGCCCCACGCTCGTCGGCGACGACGCGCTGCCTGCAAAGCTGCGCGAGATCGCGAGCCGGAGCAAGGATGCGTCGCTCGCGATCCGCGCCGACAAGAACGTCACGGCCGGGCGCGTCGTGTACGTGATGGATCAGGCGAAGCTAGCGGGGCTCTCGCAGCTCTCGTTCGCCATCGCGCCGTAGCGCCGTCCGCCGCCGCCGCTCGCCGCCGCGGCCCGCAGCCTCAGGGCGTCAGGCCGCGCACTTGGCCTTGTTCTTGGCGTCCTTCTTCAGGGCGGCGTCGAGATCAGCCGCTTGCTTCGCGACGTTCGACTTCGGGTACTTCGACTTGATGATGCCGAGGTACGTGCGCCCCTCGGTGCACTGCTTGAGCTCTTTCGCGGCGAGCGCCGCGAAGTAGAGGCCGTCGTCGGTGAACGAGCCGTCGGGGTACTTGTCGAGCAGCTGCTGGTAGATGCCGATCGCCTTCTCCCAGTCCTTCTGGTTCGTGTACGCCTGCCCGCGGAAGTAGAGCGCGTCGTCGGCGCGCTCGTGCGTCGGGAACGACATGGTCAGCCGCTTGAAGAGGTCGACCGCGTCGGTGTACTTGCCGGCCTCGAACGCAGCGGAGCCGAGCCGCCACAGCTCGTCCGGCGACGAGCCGGGCTGCGGCTTCTGGCTCTCGAGCTGCGCGAGCCGCTGCTCGAGCTGATCGACCCGGGCGTCGTGCTGCTTCTTGTACGCGTCGAACGCGGCGCGCAGATCGGTGACCTGGCTGCTCACGTTGTTGGCGAGGCCGGTCGCGGCCCGGAGCTCGGCGCGGAGCTGCTCGACCTCGAGGCCGAGGTCGGCGCTGTTGCGCTTGAGCAGCTTCGTCCCGTCCTCGAGCACCTTCTTCAGTTGGGCGATCTGATCGTCGAGCGCCTGCTCCTTCGTGCTGACCCGGCTCTGGAGCGAGTCGACGTCCTTGCGCAGAGCCTGCCCCTCGCTCTTCGTGGTGGCCCAGAAGCACCCGCCCAGAGGAGTGAGGAGAAGGGCGAGAAGGGCGAGAAGGGCGAGAAGAGCGGCGGGCGCGGGTGCGGCTGGCTTCCTCATGCGATCACCTCCACTGGAACTCGCAGCGACGATCCTTGTCGTCGCCGAGGCCGGTCGGCTCGGTCTCGCCCTTCGGCACGACCTGCAGGCGCGCCGGATCGGCGCCGAGCCGCGCCAGGAAGTCGGCGACCGACTGCGCGCGCCGCTCGGACAGCGCGATGTTGTACTCCTCGGTGCCGGACGTGTCGGTGTGGCCGATCAAAAGGACCTGCTTGCCCTTCGTCTTCTCGATGCACTGCGCGTTCTGATCGAGCCGGTTGCGCTCGCTCTCCATGATCGTGGCCTGATCGAAGCCGAAATAGACGGTCGCGAGGGAGCACGTGGCGTCGGCGCCACTGCTGGCGCCGGCCTTCTTGCAGAAGCCGCCCACGCAGTCCTCGTCGTCGGCGCAGTCCTCGTCCTTGGTGCACGCGCTGGCGCGCTTGCACGCCCCCGCCTGGCACGAGCCGCCGGGCCCGCACTCGCTGTCGGCCGCGCACGTCTTGCACTTGCCGGCCTGGCAGACCTTGCCGCCCGTGCACTCGGAGTCCTTCGTACACTCGGCCGTCGCGACGCAGGCGTTCGCGCTGCACCTCTTGCCCGCGGGGCACTGCGCGTCCTTCGTGCACTCGACGCACTTGTTCTCGGAGCAGACCTGGCCGGTCTTGCAATCCTTGTCGGCCTTGCAGCTGCCGGGCTTCTTGGCCTCGCTCCCGCAGCCCGCGGCGAAGAGGCCGATCGCCGCCGCGAGCACGGCGAAGAGGAGGGCTGGGTGGAGCCTCGATCGCTGGGGCCAACTCGATCGACTCATGGCAGGAAGCTAAAAGCCTCCGCTACGTTAGTCAAATCGGCAGGCCACCGACCTTCCGGGTGATAGGTTCGGGCTGTGGCACGCGCGACGATCCTCGTCATCGACGACGAGCCGAACATCTTGACCACGGTGCGCCGGAACCTCGATCTCGAGGGGTACCACGTCGAAGTGGCCGGGAGCGCCCAGGCGGGCCTGGCCAAGGTGGCGGAGTCAGACATCGATCTCATCCTGCTCGACGTGATGATGCCGGGGGAGGGCGGGCTCGAGGTCCTCCCCAAGCTCCGGGTCGCGAGCCCCGACACGGTGATCGTCATGATGTCGGGCAACGCCACGATCGAGACGGCGGTGCAGGCGACCAAGGGCGGCGCCCACGACTTCGTGGAGAAGCCGCTGTCGGGCGACAAGCTCCTCCTGACGGTGCAGAACGCGCTCAACTTCGCGCGGCTGCGGTACGAGGCGGATCGGCTGCGCAAGCGCGCGCAGGCGGACTTCGCGATGATCGGCCGCGGCGCGGCGATGCGCGCGATCTTCGACAAGGTCGCCAAGACGGCGCCGACGACGGGCCGCGTGCTGGTCACCGGCGAGAACGGCACGGGCAAGGAGCTCGTGGCGCGGGCGGTGCACGAGCACTCGCGGCGCGCCGACGGGCCGTTCGTGAAGCTGAACTGTGCGGCGATCCCCTCCGAGCTGATCGAGAGCGAGCTGTTCGGCCACGAGAAGGGCGCCTTCACCGGAGCGACGCAGCAGCGGCGCGGAAAATTCGAGCTCGCCGACGGCGGCACCCTGTTCCTCGACGAGGTGGGGGACATGAACCCCAGCGCGCAGGCCAAGGTGTTGCGCGTCTTGCAGGAGAACGAGCTCGAGCGCGTCGGCGGCGGCGAGACGATCAAGGTCGACGTCCGCGTGATCGCGGCGACGAACAAGGACCTCGCGGCGGAGATCGCGGCGGGGCGCTTCCGCGAGGACCTCTACTACCGGCTGGCGGTGGTGCCGATCGAGCTGCCGCCGCTGCGCCAGCGCCGCGAGGACATCCCGTCGCTCGCCGAGCACTTCCTGGCGCAGGTGTGCGCCGACAACGGCCGGCGCCTGAAGAAGATGGCGCCGAGCGCGATGACGCTCATGATGCAGCACGAGTGGCCGGGCAACGTGCGCGAGCTGAAGAACGTCGTCGAGCGGCTCACGATCCTGACGGGCGACGCCGACGTGATCACCGAGGCGGACGTCGGCGACGCCTTGCCGCGCGTCAAGTCGGTGAAGGCGGAGTTCTCGCGCGGCACGCCGTTCAAGGACCTGGTCGCGGCGGCGGAGCGCGAGATCATCATGGCCGCGCTCGACGCCAACGATCACCACGTCTCGAACACGGCGCGCGAGCTCCAGCTCGAGCGCAGCCACCTGTACAAGAAGATGCGCGCGCTCGGGATCGACCACCGCGCCGACGACGAGGCCAGCTAGCGCGCGTGGCCAGGGGCGTGGGTGATCGTCGTCGCGCTCGTTACTCCTCGTGGATGCGCAGATCGGGCTCGAGCTCGCGTCGGTAGTGGGCGAGATCGGTGGGCTTGAACAAGGCGATGCGCTTGACCTGGGCGCCGGTCTCATCGAGGTAAAGGGCCAGACCACGCGCCGGCCACACCTGCTGGCCGCCCGGCATCAGCAGCACGCCGTCGTAGTAGTCGAGCTTGCCGTCGGGCGCGCCCAGGGTCGACAGCAGCGCGGGCACGGGCCCGGCCAGCTCCGGGTGCTCGATGTCGACCCGCACCACCGCACCCGACGCAGTCTGAACGTCGAGCGTGTGACTGTAGCCGGGGGCCTTGCGGCGTAGCACCGCCACCCGCACCCCCTCGCTTCCAAGCTGGATCTGGCCCTCGCCGTCGTAGGCCGGTGGGAACGCCTTCAGCACCGCGTCCTTGCAGGTACCGGCTAGACCGCGCCAGGCGATGAAGTCCCGCGCGCGGATCGCGGCCACCGCGTTGTCGCAGGTCCAGGTAGTCGAGTGCATGTCGTTTTTCACTCCCTTGTCGTGTTGCGACTGCGGCGAGCACGCCGCAGCGACCAACAACCAGACACTGAGGATCACCCGCGTCATTTCTTTCCGATCAGCTCGATCGCCCCCTGGAAGTAGGCGGCGCACACGTTGTGAAAGCCGACGATCGACGTGAGCTGCTCGGCCTGCGCGGTCTCGTCGTAGGTGTCGAGCGCCGGGATCTTGACCGGGTTGTCCACATCGTACAGATCGGGGCCCTCGATCTTCTGGCGCAGCTCTTCGGTGATGGCCACCCCGCTCCACACGATTTTGGTGAAGAAATCGGTCATGCCCTCGCGCAGGGTGTGGCCGCTGGGGTCGCCGAGTCTGTCGGCGTAGTCCGCGTACTTTTTGTCCGTCAGCGAGTGCAGGTACTCGTGGATCACGGTCTGAAACAGGCGCCACAGCTTGAGCCGGTCGGCCATGGGACTGCCGCCGCGGTAGCGCTGCAGGTAGATCTTGCCACCGCCCTGGGCGCCGCCCCAGCCCTTGTGGATCTCGAGGAGCTCGGCCTCGAACTTGGTCGCGAGCTCGTCGTGCACCTTCTCGATGATGCCCTTCTCGGGGTCGCGCGTGCTGAGCGCGCCGTGTTTCTTGAGGATCTCCTTGAACTCGTCGACCTCGTTCATGATCTTCTGGATGCGCCAGCGCGCGGTCTTGTGCTTGCCGGCCGCATTCGACTTTTTGATCCGCTCCTCCTCGATCTCCCAGCGATCCTCGAGCACCGTGCCCCTCTTGATCTCGGCACCGGCGCCCTTGGTGTAGCCACCAAACACGGTCTGCACCTCACGCCAGGCTTCCGCTCCGAGCGACTCCAGCGCCGGCCACGAGAACATCTTCTTGGGGTCCTTGCGATCGGCGGCCTTGCCCTTGGCGTAGGAGTTGTACTGGGACTTGATCTTGCTCTCGAAGAACTCGCGGAGGCGATTCTCCATCGACTTGCCGCCGACCGGGTCCACGAACTTGGGCTCCTTGATCTTGGTTGTGGTCTTGCCAGTGGTGACGTCGAGGACCACCTCGGTCTCGACCTGCGGGTTGAGCGCGCCTTCGATCGCTTTGCGATCCTCGTCGGTCAGGGTGCGAGTGCCGGTCTTGCCGTCCTTCTCGATCGCCGGGGCGTAGGCCATCTCGCGGTAGCGCGACATGTCATCGAAGCTCTTCTTGAGGGCGTCGAGCGTGGCGGCGTCGAGCACGCCGCTCTCGGCGATCTTGGCCTTGTGCTGGAACGCCTTGAGCGCGGCCTGGGTGTCGGCGTCGAGCTTGCCGGTGACCTTGTCAGCACCGAGCAGGCCGAGGTCGGCGAGCGCTTGCTGGACCTTGCGCACGTGTAGGCCCTCGTCGCCAGCCTTGACGGTCTCGCTGCCGGCGGCGATCGCGTCCAGCTTCTTGTCGCCGTCGAAGCGCTGGGTGTGGAGCTCGGGCTTGGGGGTGGCGGGACCGAGCGGGATCGGGCGTTTCGAGGCACCGGTGGCCTTGGTCTCCTTGCCCTTGCAGCGCTGGAGCTGCAAGCCGGTGCGCAGCCCGCCGCCCAGCCGCTGCAGGAGGCCCGATCGCTCGCCGGTGGTGGCGGCGGCGGCGGTGGCCACCGCGACGTCGGCGTGATCCTCGGCGCCGACGTCCTCACGGCCGATCGGCCTGCGCCGCGCTGCCGGATCGGCGGCGGCGTCGCGCTGCTGGTTGGTATGGACCAGCTCGTGGGCGAGCAGGGCGTCACCCTCGAGGGTACCAGCGGCGGGCGCGCCGGCGCCCATCACGATGTTGGGCCCGACCGTGAACGCCAGCGCGCCCTGCTCGGCTGCCTTCGCAGCGGCGACGGGACTGGTGTGAATGCGGGCCGCCGACACGTCGAGGTCGAGCGCGCTCGACATCCGCGACGCTACGTCAGATGCGAGCGGCTGGCCCTCGCCGAGCGAGGCCTCGAGCGAGGCCAGGGTCTCCTCGCCGCCGGGCGCGCGCAGCGCCTGGGCCTGGTCCTCGCCCCCGGCGGTGGCGCGGGCGGCGTCGGCAGCGCCCGGGTCGGCGTCGGCGAGATCTGCTGGCGGCTCGCCGGTCTCGCGCCAAGCGCGGACCCCGATCCGCACCCGCTGCAGCACCAGCGGGATCATATCGGCGGCGGTGCGTACCTGGCGGAGCGCGGGCACCCATCGCTCGAGCAGCGCCTGGCCGGCGCTGGCCGGTTGTCTTTCGTAGCGATCGAAGTACTGCTGGATGTATGGGCATCCGATCGCCGAGTAGATGATGCCCAGCTCCTCATTGGCCACCGCGGTGACCTGCGCCCGCAGGGTCTTGAAGAAGGTCGACTTCAGCATCTGGCCGCTGGCCACCGGGCCGTCGTCGACCAAGAGCTGCGCCGGGCGGCTGTTCCCGGTCACCGCGGCCGCGACTCCGTCGGCCTCGCGCTCCGCCGGGCTATCGGCGGGGCCGACCTCGACCTTGCGCTGTGGTGTGGCCACGCGGGCGGCGCCCTGCTGCACCACGTGGGTCAGCTCGTGAGCCATCAGGCCCAGGTCGGTGCCGCGTTCGCCGGGGCCGAGGAACACGTCGGAGCGGTGAGCGAACGCGCGCGCGCCGATCGCCGCGCTCGCGATCCGAGCGTTGGCGTCGCTATGGACCCTGACCCTGGACAGGTCGGCGGCCAGGTGCGCGCCGACGGCGGCGGCGACGCTGCTGTCGACCGGGGTCCCGGCGTCCTTGCTCTCGATGGCGGCCGTCGCGACGTCTGATATCGTCGGTCCGCCCGCGCCGCCACCCTTGCTATGGCGTCGCGCCAGCCGACTGCGTGTGTCGGTCGCGGCGTCGCTTCGCTTGTCCGCCCGCTTCTTCGGTTCGCGCGATTCCCTACCGTGCCCGCCCATGGTGTCCATCCTAGAGGATGTTCGAGTGGAGCTCCCTTCGATTCGACAGTAATCGCCGGCCGCTTCGGCAGGCCCAGACGCAGCGCACGCCGGATCTTTCGCGGTCGATGACGTGGGAGGGCGAGCTCAACGACGACGACGTCTCCCGTCGCGCAGGGTCCGGCGGCTCGGGGATCGGCCTCGATGACGGGCGCGGAGCAGTCGAGGGCCCCGTCAGGGCGTGCTGCGCGCGGCGCTGCCGCCCGCGGTCGCCGGATAGATGATGCGCGCGCGCACCGAGCTGCCGGACGTGTCCGGGGCGGCCATGCTCTTGTCGGTCCACGCGACGGCGAACGCGCCGTCGGGCAGCGCCACGGCGGACGGCCGGGTCTGGTCGCCCATGGTGGAGGTCGGGATCACAAACTCCTCGCCGGCGGGCTCGCCGGTCGGGCGGATGAGGCGGCCGAACACGCCGCACCCGCTGCCGTCGCCCCGCTCGAGGCACGTGTGCCACACGACGAGCAGCGAGCCGTCGCGCCCGGGGGCGACGCCGAACGACTCGCTCGACGCGAAGTCGGAGCCGCTGCGGCTGCTCACGAGGATCGGCGGCCCCATCACCGCGCCGGTGGCCGTCAGGCGGTAGAGATCGATCCGGCCGGGGCCGGTGGCGCCTGTGATCTGCGCCCACCGCACGATCGCGGCGAACCCGGTGCCGAACGGCGCGACGCGGATGAACTCGATCCGCTCGGTCGCGGTCTTGGCGATGATCTCGGTGTCGCTGTTCACGAACGTGCCGGCGTGGCTCGCGGCGCGGATGTGGGCGCCGCCGTCGAGCGTCCACGCGTACAGGATGTTGGTGGCGTTCGCGGCGAGGTGGCTGCGCCCGGGGAACAGGGTGGCGGCGTTCTGGTTGGCGGCGCCGACGGTGCCGACGGGCGAGCAGTCGGGGCGCAGGACCGCGGTGCGGATCAGGTCGGTGGTCGTGGTGGGCAGGCGGCCGTC
>DATMCI010000144.1:0-26074 GCA_035558535.1 Kofleriaceae bacterium | reverse complement strand
GCGGCGCGGAGCTGGGGGCTGCCGGCGTCGTTGCCCGGGTCGCCGCTCGGGAACGGGGTGCCGACGAGCTCGCCGAGGAACTCGGCGACGCGCTGGCGATCCGCGGCCGGGACGTGCTCGGCGACGCGGGCGCGGACGCGGTCGCGGCGCTCCTCGAGCGGCTCGCCGCCGCGGATGCCGAGCGCGCCGCGCAGCGCCTGGGCGAGCAGGTCGAGGGTGGAGCCGGCGCGCAAGGAGTCGCCGCGGCCGATCCAGATCGCGGGCTCGTCGTCGCGGCGCTGGAGGCGACCGATCAGCTCGGCGGCGAGGCGTGACTTGCCCATGCCGGGGGTGGCGGTGACGATGACGGCGCGCGCCTGCGGCTCCTCGATGCAGTCATCGAAGAGGGCGACGAGCGCGCCGAGCTCCCAGTCGCGGCCGACGCACGCGGTCGGCCGACCGAGCAGCGTCCGGGCGCCTTGCACGAGCGCGCGCTCACCGCACAGCTGGAGGCCCGTGTCGTCCTCGAGGACCTCGAACCGGGCGTCGAGCAGGCCGGCGATCATGTCGTCGATCGCGATCCGCGGCGCGGCGGCTTGCGTGAGCAGGCGCGCGGCGCGGTCGAGCACCTCGCCCTCGAGGAGCTTCATCGTCGAGTCGGCCCGGCCCATCGCGACCGCGATCGAGCGGCCCGCGCCCAGGGCGCCGAGCGCGAGCGCGCAGCGGGCGGCCTGCGCGGCCTGATCGGTGGCGACCTGGCGCTCGCCCTCGAGGACGACGATGGCCGCGCCGTCGGCGAGCTGCTCGAGCTGGCCGCCGAACGGCCGGATCGCGCGCAAAAGCGCTGCATCCGCCGCGTCGTCGGGCGCGTGCGGGGCGTCCCCGGCGTGCGTGCCGGCGGATGGCCCAACCAGCACCACGGAGAACAGGCGCCGCTCGCCGCCGGTGAGCGCCGCCGGTGAGGCCGCGCGGCGCCGCAGCGCTGCCGTCGCTGTGCCGCTGTGGACGAGCGGGCCGAGGGCGGCCAGCGCTGCCGCGAGGTTCGCGCCATCGCTGGGCCGGAGCGCCGGGTCCTTCGCCAGCATCTTGGCGACGAGCACGTCCAGGTCCTCCGGTATTTCGGGCCGCAGCGCGCTGACCCGCGGGACCTGACCGAACAGGAGCTGGCCCAGCACGGCGACCGGGCTGTCGCCCTCGAACGGGGGCACGCCGGTCAGGCACTGGAAGAGCACGCAGCCGAGCGCGAACACGTCGGTGCGCGCGTCGATCAGGCGGTGGCTCTGCGCCTGCTCGGGGGCCATGAAGCCGGGCGTGCCGAGCAGCGTGCCCGTCCGGGTGATCTGGGAGCGGCCCTCGCGCTGGGCGATGCCGAAGTCGATCACCTTGACCTGATCGATCTGGCCGCCCGGCAGGAACAGGTTACTGGGCTTGAGATCGCGGTGGACGACGCCGCGTGCGTGCGCGGCGCCGAGCGCCTCGGCGACGCGCGCCGCGAGCCGGACGGCCTCGCTGGTGGTGAGCGGCCCGCGCAGGAGGCGGACGCCGAGGTCCTCGCCGTCGAGCCACTCCATGACGAGGAACAGCTCGCCGCCAGGCGTCTCGCCGTGGTCGATGTAGCGGACGATGCCAGGGTGGACCAGCTCGGCGAGCAGCTCGACCTCGCGCGTGAAGCGCTCGGAGCGCTGGCCTTGCGTGCCGGAGATGACCTTGACGGCGACGGTGTCGCCCGAGGCGAGATCGCGGGCGCGGAAGACGTGGCCCATGCCGCCGGTGCTCACCTGCTGCAGG
Organism: Kofleriaceae bacterium; assembly: GCA_035558535.1. Lineage (GTDB taxonomy): Bacteria > Myxococcota_A > Polyangia > Haliangiales > Haliangiaceae > JABFXX01. Next base: position 24,307 of record DATMCI010000144.1, on the reverse strand, counting down.
ACCTCGAAGCGTCCGCTGACCACGTCCGCGCGCTGCATGACCCAGTCCGGAGCTTGGTCCCGTTCCAGGGGGGGGCGCAAGCAACGTTTCTTGGCGGCGGCTCGCGCGCCGGGTCGGAGGAATCACGAAGCAGGGCCCAGCTCGCGCGCTGCCGAGAGGACGCGCTCCCGCAGCCACCGGGCTCCCGGCTCGTGATCGAAGCGCTCGTGCCACACCGCGAAGACGCGGCCGGTGGGCAGCCGCAGCGGCGGCTCGAAGCGGACGAGCCGCCGGCCGCGGACGATCTGTTCGGCGAGGCCGTCGGGCAGCGTGACCAGGTGGTCGGTCGCTTCGAGGATCGCGCTCGCCGCCATGAAGTACGGGATGACCAGCGTGACCCGGCGCGTCCTGCCGAGCTTGGCCAGCGCCTCGTCGACGACGCCCGGTCCCTGCGCCCCGATGATCGCGTGGGGCAGCGCGCAGTAGCGATCGAGGTCGAGCGGCGCGCCGCCGCGCGTGAGCGACCGATTGCAGACCACGCGCCAGTCCGCGCGGTAGAGCGCCTGCGCCTTGAGCCCCGGCGCGGCCGGCCGCACCGGCGTGACGAGGAGATCCAGCTCGCCCGCCTCGAGCAGCTCCGGCACGCGCTCGAGCCCGAGCGGCCGCAGCTCGAGCCCGACGCCCGGCGCCGCGCGCCACAGATCGCGGGCGAGCCTGGGGATGAGCGTGACGGCGACGGCGTCGCTGCAGGCGATCGAGAACCGGCGCGTGGAGGTCTTGGCGTCGAACCCCGGGCGGGCCGCTACCGCCGCGCGCACCTGGGCCAGGGCGTGGTGCAGCGGCGCGCGGATCGCCTCGGCCCGCGGCGTGAGCAGCATGGCGTTGCCGCTGCGCAAGAGGAGCGGATCGCCCAGCGCCTCGCGCAGCTGGCGCAGGGCGTGGCTCATCGCCGACTGCGTCACGCCCGAGCGCTCGGCCGCGCGCCGCACGTTGCGCTCCTGGAGGAGGGCGTCGAGCGCGGTCATCTGAGAGAGCGGGAGCGGATCCATGGTCATGAGCATCTCTCATGTGCACATGAAGCGTCATGAGCTTCCTGCACGGGCCCGTCCGGCGCATGCTGACCTCATGAGCAAGCTCTCGGGCACCCCGGATCGCACCATCACCCTGCCGCGGGTCGACCCCGATCGGCTCGATCTGACCGGCAAGCGTATCGCCGTGGTCGGCGGGACCGGGGGCCTGGGGCGCGCGCTCGCCGCGTTCATGGCCGCCCGCGGCGCCGAGGTCACCGTCGTGGGCCGGACGTTCCGCGATCAGGGCGTGGCGCGGCTCTCGTTCGTGCCGGCCGACCTCGAGTCGATGGCCGAGGCGCGCCGCGTCGGCCAGGCGCTGCCCGCCGAGGCGCTCGACGCGCTCGTCCTCACCACCGGCATCATGACCGCGCGCGCGCGCGAGGCGACCCGCGAGGGGCTCGAGCGCGACCTCGCGGTGAGCTACCTGAGCCGGCTGGCGATCGTGCGCGAGGCGGCGCCGCGGCTCGGCTCGGCGCGCAGCGGGGGCCCGCGGCCCCGCCTGTTCGTGATGGGCTTCCCCGGCACCGGCCAGGCGGGCGACCCCGACGATCTCAACTCCGAGCGCAGCTACCAGGCGTTCGCGGCCCACATGAACACGGTCGCCGGCAACGAGGCGCTGGTGCTCGACGCGGCCGCCCGCTACCCACACCTCGGCGCGTTCGGGCTGAATCCGGGGCTCATCGCGACGGACATCCGCAGCAACTACCTCGGGGCGGGCAGCTTCAAGCACCGCGCGATCGAGTGGCTGATCGGCCTCTTCATGCCCTCGCCGGAGAAGTACGCGCGCCGCGTCGGCGCCGCGCTGTTCGCGCCCGAGCTCGAGCGCGCGTCGGGGATCCACATCAACCCCAAGGGCGTGGCGATCCGGCCGAGCGAGGTCATGACGCCCGAGCGCGTGTCGACGCTGATCGCGCGCTCGGAGGCGCTGCTCTCTCGCGCGCTCGGCGCCGCCGGCGCCACCGGCGCTGCGGCGCAGGCGTCCTGACGCTCACGCTGGCGCGGCGTGCGCTGGCCCTGAAATGAGCGAATGAGAGGCTGAGGCGGCCGGTGAAGATCGAGCACCGCCCTCGCGGTGACGGTGCCGTGAGCTCCTACGCTGTCTGAAGTCTGCTGAGCGCGCGCCAGCCGTTGCTGCAATACCCGCGCGCTCGCATGCGAGCAAACCTCGCTCGTACGCTTGGTCCTACCGCGGGGGACTGTCGGCGAAATCAAGGTGGAGGTCCTGCCGCGGGGACCCTCGGCGAAATCAAGGTGGAGGTCCTGCCGCGGCGACCCTCGGCGAATTCAAATTCGATCAGCAGCGGCCTCTCGGAGGACGTGCGGAAGAACGCAGGTCCGGGGGCACATAGGATCGGCGGGCAGCCGGAGCGTCGAGGTGCTGGGAGGCAGACGAAATGTCGCCGCACGAGCCTACACCGCCGGGATCCCGGACGCCTGTTTCGCTACCGCGAGCGCTCCGGGCGGCACGGCGGCAGCGAGCAGCTCAGTTCAGTAATGCGGCGGCGGCTCGTTCTGCGGACCGAGCGGCACCGCGGGCGACACCAGCGAGTCCTTGACTGTTTTCAGCTCGCGCTCGGCGCGATCGAGCCGGTCGCCGAACGCGCGCACGAGCGCGTCGAGCTCGCGGATGACGTGATCCTGGTAGGCGAGCTTGATCTCGAGCTCGACGATCCGCTCGACGGGAGCCGGTTCCTCGGACATGGCGCGACGATACTCCGGCGCGGCCGCCGCGCGCGCAGGCGGCCCGCGGCGCGCGCGTGTCAGCGCGCCGGATCGCGCTAAGGTCGGGCGGCATGGACAGCATGGTCACGCCCGAGTTCTTCACGATGGCATACGCGGCCAGTCCGCCCTGGGACATCGGCCGCCCGCAGCGCGCGCTGGTCACCGCCTTCGACGAGCTCCAGCTCTCCGGCTCCGCGCTCGATCTCGGCTGCGGCACCGGCGAGCACGTCCTCGAGCTGGCGCGCCGGGGCGTCGACGCGTGGGGCATCGACACGGCCCTGCCGGCGATCGAGGCCGCGCGCGGCAAGGCCGCCGAGCGGGGCCTCCCCGCCACGTTCGTCCACGGCGACGCGCTCGCGCTCGCCGCGCTCGGCCGCCGCTTCGACACGGTGATCGACTGCGGCTTCTTCCACATGCTCTCCGACGAAGATCGCAGCCGCTGTGTCGCCGAGCTCCCGCACGTGCTCGCCGCGGGCGGCCGCCTCCTGATGCTCGGGTTCGCCACGATCGACCTGGGCCACCCGCCGCGCGGCTACTCGCCCGAGGACCTCCGCAGCTACTTCGCGGGCTTCCGCGAAGTGTTCATTCGGCCGGCCGCCTTCGAGCTCCAGCCCGGCCGGCTGCCGATCGACGAGGCGCTCGGCGGGATGCCCGCGTGGGTGTCGCTGTTCGAGCGAACCTGACCCTACGTTCGCCCACCACCGCACCGCGCGCCCGGGGGACCGGCGTGCGTGCGGTGCCGTCTCACCGTGCGCTGTGCCCATGGCGGCAGCGGGCGCGCCCCTGTCGGGGCCGTCACCTCACGGCTCGAGCGCCACGGGGGCGAGCGGCTGATCGCCGCCGTAGCTGCCGTCCGCGCTGACGACGCCGTAGCCGCGGTAGATCGCGCGATCGAAGCTCGGCAGCGTGGCCGGCGTGATCTCGATCCATTCCATCGGCGCGCCCGACCAGCCCCGCGAGTCCTGCACGCCGTCGGCGGCCAGCCGGAACATCGGCGCGCCCGCGGACGCGTGATCGATCGCGAGCAGCACGGTGTGGTGCCACCACCGCCAGCCGTGCTCGAAGCGCGTCGACTGGCCGCACACGAGGAACGTCGGCAAGGTCGCGCGGCGCTCGTAGAGCTCGCGCAGATCGAGCACGCCGGCGAGGCCCGTCCGCTTGCGCGTGTCGTCGTTGGACTCGATCTCCTGGCAGTACGGCCCGTAGCCGCGATAGGAGCCGCCGCCCGGGATCGCGTGGACGTCCGCCGTCTGCTCACACAGCTCGAACAAGGTCGGGATGTTGCCGCAGTGCGTGTACTGCTCGTTGCGGCGCAGGAGCCAGCCGAGGAAGAAGTTCGTCCAGCTCGAGCAGTGGAAGCTCGGGTAGGTCTTGCCGCGGTGGCTCTGCCAGCTCTTGCTGCCGAGCACGCCCGGGCCGTGCGTGATGATCCACGCGCCGTCGCGGAACAGCCCGCGGCCCGGTCCGTAGCAGACGGGCGTCTTCGTGATCAGCTCGACGAGCGCGAGGAAGGCGCTCCAGATCTCGGGCTTGCACGCGACCTGCGCCGCCGGCTCGACCTCCGGTGACATGGCCTTGTCCGGCGTGATCCCGAGCGCCTGCGCGAGCGCCGCGGCCGTCTCGAAGTCGAAGACCCCGGTGTCCGGGAGCTGCTCGTAGCGCTCCTGGAACGTCTTCACGGCGGCCTGCGTCTTCTGGCCGAAGATGCCGTCGATGTCGCCGGGATCGCAGCCAGCTGCCTTGAGCTGGAGCTGGAGCTCCTTGACGGCGCGGCCATGGCTGTTGAATCCGATCATGTTCCCTCTCTTTTCGGCGGCCTCTCGCGAGCCAGCTCAGCTCGGCTCGAGCTGGAAGGCTCGCGAAGGCGATCCATGAGCACACCTCGTGCCTGCCAGGCGGATTCCTCGGTCCGGACGGGATCCGGACGGGAGCGAGCGCTCCAGCATGCGGCACCTCACAGCGAGACATGAGCCTGCCGTCTACACAGGCGGCGTCGGGTGACGTGGGCGCCGTGGTCGACGCTCGCCGCCGAGCGCAGCACCTGGTGCTCTCCGCCAGGATGCCGCTCGTCCTCCGGTATGCTCGGCAGCCCATGCGGTCCCACGCAGCTCGAATCGTGAGCGTCGCAATGCTCGTTCATGGCGGATGCGGCGCCCGCAGCGCGGCCCCGCCGCCGGTCACACCGGCGGATCCGCCGGCACCCGCGGATCCGTCGGCACCCGCGACGGCGTCGACGCCCGCGACGGCGTCGGCACCCGCGGCGCCCGCGACGGCGTCGACGCCCGCGACCCCGCCGGCCTCGGCCGCAGGCGGAGCGCCCGCGGCCGGCGCTCCCTCCGGCCGCTGCACGCAGCTCCCCTGGGGGGGCGGCGGCGAGGACATCGTGACGTTTCGCGAGACCTCGTACGCGGGGACGCTCCAGAGCGTCACGGTGCGCCTCAACGAGAGCGATCCGAAAAGCCGGGTCGATCAGCCGTTCGTCCTCGAGCTCGATCGGCCCGTGTGCCTCCCGGCAGGCTTCGACAAGAAGGAGACCGCTTCGATCCAGGTCTACGCCTCCAACGACACGCTGCACGCGCAGCTCGGCACCCTGAAGGGCAAGCACATCACCGTGACCGGCGAAGGCTTCCAGTCCCACACGTCCCATCACCACCGGCCGATCGTCGTCGACGTCACGCGCATCTCCGCGAAGTGACGCCGCCTCCAGCCGTCAGCTGGAGCCAAAGCGCGCGATCACTGCTTCGAACGCCTCGGGGATCGGATCCGCGCTGTGGGTTCGTCGGCCTGGATGCGGGGCATGTAAATGTGTCGATTCCCGAAGCGAGCGAACACGCGAGTGGCCAGCTCGCTGAAATCGGGTCCGTGATCGACGACCTTCGCGTCGACGCTAACAGTCGTTAGCAATGTGTCTGGCGCCGGAGAGCCCGCGCCGCGCTCGATCGGAGTCAGCCGGCGCGATGCTCGCCGAGCGCGACGACCTGGCCGCGCTCCGCCGACGCGCGCGCCGCCTCGATGACGTCGAGCGCGGCCGCGGCGTCCTCCGGATCGACCGGCGGCGGCGCGCCGTCGCGCACGGCGGCGGCGACCGCCTCGTAGAACGCGAGATATCGGCCGGCCTCGGTAGGGATCAGCCGCGCGGCGCCGTCCTCGCCGAGGACGCCCCAACGCTCGGGCGGCTCCTCGCCCCAGCCCGGCGAGCCGGGGACGCCGCCCGCGGCCATCGCGGGCTCCTGGCCGTCGAGCCCGTGCTTGGTGAACGCGGCGCGCTCGCCGAGCACGCGGAACCGGGGGCCGCGCTGCGCGGCGGCCTTGCTCATCCACAGGTGCGAGCGCGTGCCCGACGCGTGCGTGAGCGCGACGAACACGTCATCGTCGGCGACCACGCCGGCGCGGCGCCGATCGAGCTCCGCGTACACCGTGCGGACCGGCCCGAACAGCTGGAGCGCCTGATCCACCAGGTGGGCGCCGAGATCGTAGAGCAGGCCGCCCGCCTCCTCGGGATCGCCGCTCTCGCGCCAGCCCGGCCGCGGCGTCGGGCTCCAGCGCTCGAAGCGCGACTCGAAGCGGCGCACGGGGCCGAGCGCGTCCTCGGCGAGCAGCTTGCGCACCGTCAAAAAGTCGCCGTCCCAGCGCCGGTTCTGGAACACGGTGCAGAGGCGCCCGCGCGCCCGCGCCTCCGCGATCAGCGTGCGCGCCTCCGCCGCGTGCCGCGCGAGCGGCTTGTCGACCACCACCGGCAGCCCGGCGCGGAGCGCCGCCTGCGCGAGCGGGACGTGGCTCCGGTTCGGCGTCGCGACGACGACGAGATCCAGCTCCGCCGCGCGTGCCCACAGCTCGTCGGGCGTGTCGAGCACGGCGGCCTCCGGGCAGGCCGCCGCGAGCGCGGCGCGCCGCTCGGGCGACCCGGTGACCACCGCCGCGAGCGCGAGCCCGGGGCACGCCCGGATGAGCGGCGCGTGGAACACGCGGCCGCCGAGGCCGTAGCCGAGGAGGCCGACGCGGAGCGGGCGCTGCGAGGATGCTGACATCGCCGCGATTCGTACGCCGCCGCTGGCTCCGCGGGGAGTCGCCATCAGGCGATTCGTACGCCGCCGCCGGCTCCGCGGCGAGCGGTATCCTGCGCCCGATGCGATCCGCGTGGCTGCTCTCTCTGCTTGCGCTGGCGTGCGGGACCCCGCCGGCCGCGCCGTCGCGGTCGCCCGAGCCGCTCGCGCCGCCGCGGCCGCCCGAGCCGATCCCGCGGCCGCCGGCCGAGCCGGCGCCGACGACGCCGAAGCTCGCGGCCGGGCCGGTGACCGTCACGCACGTCGCCATCGGCGCGTCCACGCGGCGCATCGGCTCGCTGGTCACGACCACGGCGCCGGACGGCGCCATCGCGATTGCGCTCGTCGTGTCCGACAACGGCCGCGGCCCCAAGGTCGACGCGACGCTGCGGCTCGCCGCCGACGGCACGATCGCGCAGCTCCAGGCGACCGGCAACCACGAGATCGGCGCTCCGCTCGACGAGCGCTTCGCGCGCGAGGGCGACGCCTTCCGCTGGAAGAGCCACGAGGAGGCCGGCCTCGCGCGCCCGGCCGCCCCGGCGTTCTACGTCCCGATCGCGCACCTGCCCTACGAGAGCCTGCTCGTGCCAGCGGCGCTGAAGGCCGGCGGCACGCTCGCGCTCCTGCCCGCCGGCACCGCCACCGTCGAGCCGATCGGCGAGGCCACGGTGAGCGCCAGCGGGCAGACGCGCCGGATCACCGGCTACGCGATCCACGGCCTCGATCTCGCGCCGCTCTTCACCTGGATGAACGCCGACGGCACCTGGTTCGGCACCGCGCACGCGCTGCGGCTGTCGCTCGTCCCCGAGGGCTGGGACGCCGTGATCCCGACGCTGACGGCGAAGCAGGACGCGTTCCTCCGCGAGCGCGATCAGCGGCTCGCCGCGGCGCACGCGCACCGGCCGCCCGCCGCCGGCCTCGCGTACACCAGCGCGCGCGTGCTCGATGTCCTGCGCGGCCGCTGGCTCGAGCGACAGACCGTGCTCGTCGTCGGCGACACGATCCGCGCCGTCGGCCCGGCCGCCAAGGTCGCGATCCCGCCGGGCGCCGAGGTCGTGGACCTCGCCGGCCGCGCGCTCGTGCCCGGCCTCGTCGACATGCACCAGCACACGGATCCGACCGACGGCGTGCTCGCGATCGCGTCGGGCGTCACCACGCTGCGCGACGTCGGCGGCGATCCCGACACGATCGACGACCTCGCGCGCCGCTACGACGCGGGCGCCGCGATCGGGCCGCACCTCGTGCGGTTCGGCTTCATCGAGGGCCGCGGCGAGAAGGCCGCCTCGATGAAGATCACCGCGGAGACCGCCGACGAGGCGAAGGCCGGCGTGGAGTTCTACGCGGGGCGCGGCTACGCCGGCATCAAGATCTACAACTCCGTGCGGCCGGAGCTCGTGCCGGTGATCACCGCCGCCGCGCACGCCCGCGGCATGCAGGTCACCGGACATGTCCCCGTCCACATGCTCGCGCACGAGGCGGTGCAGGCCGGCTTCGACGGCATCGAGCACATCAACATGGTGTTCCTCAACTTCCTCGCGACGCACGAGACCGAGACGCGCGACCGGACGCGGTTCACGCTCGTCGGCGATCGCGCCGCCTCGCTCGATCTGCGCGCGCGGCCGGTGCAGGACTTCTTCGCGCTGCTCCGCGCGAAGCGCACGGTGATCACGCCGACGCTCGCCGTGTTCGAGCCCATGTTCGTGGCGGAGGGCGGCCAGATCCCGCCCGGCCTCGAGGATCTCGCCGCGCGCCTGCCGGTGATGCCGCGGCGCCGGTTCCTGATGGGCGGCCTGCCAGTGTCAGGCCCCGAGCAGCGCGCCCAGTACCGCGCGGCGTTCACCAAGCAGCTCGCGATGGTGAAGGCGCTCTACGACGCGAAGGTCGTCGTGGCGCTCGGGACCGATCACATCGCCGGCCTCATGCTGCACCACGAGCTGGAGCTGTTTTCGCGCGCGGGCATCCCGAACGCGGCGATCCTGCAGCTGGCGACGCTCGGCGCGGCGCGCGCGATGCGCACCGACGGCAAGGTCGGCACGATCGCCCCCGGCCGCCGCGCCGATCTCGCCGTCATCGACGGCGATCCGCTCGCCGACATCCGCGCGATCCGCGCCGTGACGAGCACGATGCGCGCCGGCGTCGTGTACCCGTCGGCGCCGCTCTACGAGGCCGTCGGCGTCCGTCCGGCCGCCGGCCGCTAGCGGCTCGCGGCGCTTCCGTCCTCCTGGCGGTAGCTCGACGAGGACGCTACCGGCGGGCGAAGAGCACGGCGAGCTCGTGCCGGTTGCTTATGCGGAGCCTCTCGTAGATCTGTCGTAAGTACTTCCGGACGAACGCTGGATCCAGGAGCGTGGGATCCTGGGCGATCTCCTCGTAGCTCACACCGCGCGCGAACAGCCATGCGACCTGCCGCTCGTGCGGGGTTAGCCAATCGAGTGGACCACGGGATCGAATGCGCAGCAGCCAGTTGCCCGAGTTGTCGGTCTGGCCGTAGAGGCTGTGCTTGTTGCTGGGCAAGAGCGGCACTCGGCTCTCGCGCAGCTCCGCGAAGATCGATTCGGGCAGGTAGGCCGAGTCCGGCGGCGCTGCCGGCCAGAACAGCTGGGCAAATGCGGGAGTCATCTGCATGAAGCGACCATCAGGGCCGATCAACGCGACCGGGATCGTGTCGGCGTTGGATGGGTCGTTGTCGAACGGCAGCCAGCACAGGCGGTTGACCGCCGCGGCCTGGGCGAAGTGCGGGGTGACCACTTCGAACAGCTCGAGCTCTTCGGCCGTGAAATGCGCATCGTCCTTTCCACGGGCGAGCATGAAGACCGAGCTCACAGCGCCTTCGCCGATCGGAACGGCGATACCGAGCACATGGATCCCTCCAAACTTTCGGAAATGCTCACGTAACGGTGTGAAGCGCGGCCCAGAAATCTCGGGATCATCGATGTCGATTCGATGCGCCCGGAGCGCGCGCTCCAGCATGTGCTGGCTGAGCACGTCGAGGTGGCGCACCCGGGTGTAGCTCTCCATGAGCGCGCGAGGATCGGCGATCCCCCAGAAGTGCGCGTCGAGCCACGTGGGATCACTCCTCCGCGAGGTGGCGATAATGCCTCGGTCGAACCCGATGTGGCCGAGTAACCATTGGAAGGCATGCATCGCGAAGTCGACGGGGCGCATGCGTCGCGCCGCGTCGTAGAGCGAGGAGAGGGCATGGAGCTTGTTTGCGAGCGAGTGCATGAGAGACACCTCTAACGAGTGGAGGAATCCAAGGCAGTGGCGCCCGCAATTGCCATCGGGGCCGCCGCCTCATCGAGCGATGGAAGAATCGCAGCAGGACTGCGTGGCGGGATCGGACCGAGCCCAACGCCGCTCCACCGCATCACCATCGCGCTCGCGTTCGAAGCCGAGCCGATCGAGTACACGAGCACGAGCTCACCCTTCGCGAGCTTCTGTGCGTGCGCCGCGTGCAACAGGTTCATCGCCGGCAGGGCGGGGCCGGCATTCGCATACAGTGGGTATGTGCTGATCGTCTTGCTCGGATCGATCGCGAGCGCTCGCGCGCAGAACTTGTCATACCAGGCCAATGGTGTGTTGAAGATGAAGAAATGGATATCTGACAGCTGGACGCCTGCCGCCTTCGCCGCGCCCGCACAGCACTCGCGCACCAGGCGCGTTCCGCTGTTGCGCAGGAGGCGGCTCGCCGTCTTCCCCGCGGCCATGCGGATCCGCGGTGTGCCGTCCACGCCCGCGAGCAGCTCGTAGAAGAACGCGCCGCACGTCGCGATGCTGCTCGCGGTCTTGAATCCGAGGATCTCCTCGCCGCGAGCGCACTGCCCGACGATGAACGCCCCGGCGCCGTCGCCCATGAACCACTGCAGCGTGTCGTCTGGATCGACGTCGCGCGTGTAGGTGCATGACACGACGATGAGCGCGTTCCGATACTCGCCCGTCTTGACCAGCGCCACGGCTGACTGCATCGCGACGATCGCGCTCGAGCATGTCGACTCTACATTCCACGCCGCGCAGGTCAGCCCGAGCTCGCGTGCAAGGTAGACTGCGTTACCGGGCCCGAGCTGGTCCGGTCGCAGCGAGCACACCAGCAGCAGATCGACGTCAGCAGCGGTCATGTTCGCCGCGGCGATCGCGTCGCGCGCGGCTACCACCTCGATCATCAGCGCGGTCTCATCGGCGGCGAGCACGTGCCGCTGCACCGCGCCGCGGAACGGATCATCGAGGTACGGCGCCATCTCGGCGTCGAACGGCTGGGTCTCCGGGCTCGGATCGATCGGCGCGAAGCTCCGCGCGAGGCTCCGCTGCTCGCTCTCGGCGATCAGCTGTGGGCGATGTTCGCGCCAGTGCTGGTTCGTGCGAATCGTCCGCGGCACACCGACGGCGACTGAGCGAAGGCCCGCCGTGATCGTCACCGCGGTCTCCTCGAGGAGATAGGTGCGGAGAGGAGCGTCTGGAGGCGCTTGCCGAACGGCGCGCGTGAGCTCCTCTCGATGAGGACATCGATCACGACTGGGCCCGACATCGTGAGCGCGTGCGCGAGCGCCGTGTGCAGCTGGTCTTCGTGGGTCACGCAGACGCCATGGGCGCCCATCGACTCGGCCAGCTTCGCGAAGTCCGTCTTCGGGAGATCGGTGTCGACCTCCGAGAACCCTTGGCCGCGCATTCCCTGCTCGACCATTCCGTACGATGAGTCGTTGAGCACGAGCCAGACTGCTTCGATGCCGTACTTCGCGGCCGTGCTGACCTCGTTCATCATCAGCATCGCGCCATCGCCGACGATCGCGACCGCTTTATCGCCGGCGGCGAGCGCTGCACCGATGACACCTGTCGTGCCCGAGCCCATGCAGCCGAATCCGGTGCTGGCCCAGTACTGATTCGCGTCGCGGAACCTCAGCAGGTGGTTCGTCCATGCGAACGAGTTACCGACGTCCGCGAGCAGTGGCGTGCCGCGATCGACGACGAGCTCCTGCACGGCGAGCATCAACGCCTCGGGGCGCACCCCCGCCCCCCGGCGCGGCAGGAGCCGCAGTGGCGTCGGGCGCGGGTACGCCTTCGCGGCCGGCGCGGTCTCGGGGAGCCTCGAGAGGAGCCGTGAGACGAACGCGCCGACATCTGACTGCACGCCGAACGTCTCGACCTCGGGGTAGCTCACGCCGATCGCTGCTGGATCGATGTCGACCTGGATGAATCCACGTGGCGGGGCGAGCTCGCGATTCCACGCCGATGTTGACTCGCCGAGCCGCGTGCCGAGCACGAGGGTCCGCAGCGGCTTGTGCTGCGCCATGTAATCAGTCACGGAGTCGTGGCCGCCGAACGTGCCGGTGACGCCCACGAACTGCGGGTGGTCCTCGGGGAAGATCCCCTTGGCGCGCGGCGAGCACATCACCGCCGCGCCGGTCCGCGCTGCGAGGTTCCGCACCTCGCGCGCTGCGCCGCGCGCGCCGAAGCCGACCCAGATCGCGAACGGGCCCTCTCGCAGCATCGCAGCACACGCGTCGACGACGGACTCGGGGGGCGTGGGCTGCGCGACCGAGATCGCGTTGCTGTTCGCGACGCGATCCGTGTGCAGGAAGACCGGCGGGGCGGGACGCGCACACTGCAGTGTTGGCGCGATGCTGAGGTGCGCGAGAAACGCGCTGCGTGAAGCGAACCCACCCGCGATGCGACGCTGCACGCTGGTCAGCTCGGGGAGCCCATCGACCGACAGCGCGAAGTGAAACAGGGGCCCGCTGGTCATGAGGTCCGGCGGGATCACGTGCGGGCTCATCTCCTGGAACGCCCAGCGGCCGCGCTGCCCCGGGGCAGTGCCGCCCGAGATGACGATCATCTTCGCGCCGTCCCAGCGCGCCGAGAACAGGCCGCTGAGCGCGTTCGTGAAGCCGGGCCCCGTCGTGACGAACAGCGCCGTCGGCTTGCCGGTCATGAAGTAGTACTGCGCGGCCGAGAATGCCGCGCCGGTCTCGTGCCGGAAGTGCAGCGTCCGGATCGGGCTCGTCAGCAGGCGCCCCCACAGCGGCGCGATGCCGCCCCCGGAGACTCCGAACGCGTGCGTGACCTCGAGGTCCAGCAAGAAGTCAACCAGCTGATCCACGACCAGCATCGACGCGCTCACGTGCCGTCCTCGGCGTGATGCCAGCGCCGCCGATTCACGCAGATGATTCTTCGTCGCCGTCCACAGTCATTGCGAACATGATTCGGGATCATTGGCCTGATTGTCTTCCTTTCTGAGGGTCTGTTAACTGAGTAATCTCCAGCCCGCAGACTGCGAATCTAGTCGTGGCTGGATGAGCGATGCTCATCGTGATGGTGTAAGCGCATCCCCGACATTGCCGGGCTCGCCGCTGCGAGCCATTGCATCGCCTGGAAGATCGCGAAAGATGTCGTATTACCGGAATGGATGGTTCGCAGTCCGGCGCCTTGGTGGCGGCCGCTGACCTCGTCGATTCACCTTGTTCAACTCGGCGACGATGAGCCGCGGCACACCGTCGGTGGAGGTCTGGAGCACCTGCGCCTCGGGCAAGCGGACGTCACCTCGACGAGGTCCGGGTTCGTCCGCATCATCCTTGGGTCCCGTATGAGCTGCGGCTGGCAGCTCGCCATCACGGTGACCGGCAGTGCTGCCCCGGAGCCACCCGTTCTCCGTCATGCGCGTTTGCGGCATGGCGGCGGGCCGTATCCACGAGCAATGCCATTCAAAATGCGCAACTCACGCAGCTCGACGCCTCAGTGCTGTCAGGCCACGCAAGCGCGGCGCATCGAATGGATGACTTTTAACGCTGGCTGTAATCCTTATTCCGGGACCAGTAAGCGGCCCCACCAAAATCAGTCGGCCCCTGTACTGCCAGGGGAGAGACAGGTGGGATAAAAGCGAGAAGGAAACGTATCACGCCTAGTCAACATCAGGATAGGAGATGTGATTTTCGACGGGACGCGTCATAGCCAATTTCCGCAACGCGATTGCGAGAAGCTGTGACGGCTCGTCACGTCCGGATGTATTTCCGCGTACTTCTGCCCCGGGGATTCCTGCGTACATATCCACGTGCCGGAGGAGATCGAGAAGTTAGCACTGGCACGTGGGGCTTGCGAATCTGCAAGGAGTCCCAGCCCCGCCACGGCGACGCCGCATACGGAGGGTTAGTACTGGCAAGTGGGCTTGCGAGTCCTGGTGCTCACCCAATAGCAGCGGTCGAGGCGTTCAGCCCCCCGCCGCCGGGCTGCTTTAGCGCGCAGCGAGGGCGGGACGTGCGGGCGCGCGGGCGTCGTGTATGCGTCGGCGTCCGTCCGGCGGCCGGCCGATAGCGGCGCGTCACGCGCGTCAGGCTTCGATGACCACGGGCGCGAGCGGCCGGTCGCCGCCGTAGCTGCCGTCTGCGCTCACGACGCCGTAGCCGCGGAAGATCGCGCGGTCGAAGCCCGGGATCGTGGCCGGCGTGATGTCGATCCGCTCCATCGGCTTGCCCGACCAGCCCCGCGAGTCCTGCACGCCATCGGCGGCCAGCCGGAACATCGGCGCGCCGGGGGACGCGTGATCGATCGCGAAGAGCACGGTGTGGTGCCACCACCGCCAGCCGCTCTCGAAGCGCGTCGACTGGCCGCACACGAGGAACGGCGGCAAGGTCGCGCGCCGCTCGTAGAGCTCGCGCATGTCGAGCACGTCGGCGATGCCCGTCCGCTTGCGCGCGTCGCCGCTGGGCTTGATCTCCCGGCAGTGCGACCCGTAGCCGCGATAGGCGCCGCCGCCCGTGATCGGGTGGATGGCCTCCGTCTGCTCGCACAGATCGAACAGGCTCGGGATGTTGCCGCAGTGCGTGTACTGCTCGTTGCGGCGCAGGAGCCAGCCGAGGAAGAAGTTCGTCCAGCTCGAGCAGTGGAAGCTCGGGTAGGTCTTGCCCTGGTGGCTCTGCCACTTCTTGCTGCCGAGCGCGCCCGGGCCGTGCGTGATGATCCAGGTCCCGTCGCGGAACAGCCCGCGGCCCGGTCCGTAGCAGACGGGCGTCTTCGTGATCAGCTCGACGAGCGCCAGGAAGGCGTTCCAGATCTCGGGCTTGCACGCGATCTGCGCCCCCGGCTCGAGGACCCGCGGCGTGACCGTGTGCGGCTTGATCACGAGCGCCTGCGCGAGCGCCGCGGCCGTCTCGGGATCGTAGTTCCCGGTGTCGGCGACCCGCTCGTAGCGCTTCTGGAACGCCTTCACGGCGGCCTGCGTCTGCAGACCAAAAATCCCATCGATATCACCGGGATCACAACCAACTGCCTTGAGCTGGAGCTGCAAATCCTTGACCGCCGGTCCGCGGCTATTGAGCCCGATCATGTCCGCCTCTCGTTTCCGCAGTCACTGCTGCCAATGAAGGAGGCGACGCGGCCCGCGCGGATCCGGATGCAGCAAATTGAAGCACCCCCCCAGGCGGTCGAAGGCGGTCGAAATCCGGGCGCGCCGCCCGCGGGGGCGGCCGGGCGCGCTAAGAGAGGGCGTGGTCGATGACAGCGACAGCCCGTTCGCGCTGCTCGGCGGCGCGGCGCGCGTGCGCGCGCTGGTCGAGCGGTTCTACGACGTGATGAGCGAGCGTGAGCCGGCACTCGCGCAGCTGCACCCGTGCACTCCGGAGGGGCAGGTCGAGCGCGGCCCCCGCGAGCGGTTCGGGCTGTTCTTGATCGGCTGGCTGGGCGGACCCGACGACTACATCGCGGCGTACGGGCACCCGCGGCTGCGCATGCGGCACGCGCGGGTCGCCGTCGACGTGGCGATGCGCGACGCGTGGCTGCGCTGCATGACGACCGCGATGGACGACCTCGAGGTGACGGGCGCAGTGCGGCGGTTCCTCGATGACCGCTTCGCCGAGGTCGCGGACTTCATGCGCAACGTCACGGAGTGAGCGCGAGCGCACGCCCTCGGCGTGGATCAGCTTGGCGTTCGAGAGCATCGTTTGTCATCGGCGCTGCTGTATCGTGGGGGGTATGCTCTGGACTCATGCTCGACGATGACCGAGCTGCGTGACGAGCTGTGCGGTCGCGCAGTGGGCGAGTTCGTCCTCCGCGAGCGCATCGGCGAGGGCAGCTACGGCGCCGTCTACAGCTGCGTGCAGCCGCTGCTCGGCCGCGAGGCCGTGATCAAGGTGCTGCACGGCAAGCACCGGGCACGTCCGGTGATGATCCAGCGGTTCCTGCGCGAGGCCCGGCTCGCGTCGCGCCTGGACCACCCGTACGCCGCGCACGTCTACGCGTTCGGCGTCGAGCAGGAGGACGGGCTCCTGTGGATCGCGATGGAGATGGTGCACGGCACCCCGCTCGATCGCTGGCTGCGCGACCGCGGCCCGCTGCCGCTCGCGCAGCTCGTGCCGTTCTTCGAGCGGATCGCCGAGGTGGTGCAGACGGGGCACGAGCGCGGCATCGTGCACCGCGACCTCAAGCCGTCGAACGTGATGGTGATCGAGCGGGCGGGGCGGCTCTTGCCCAAGCTCCTCGACTTTGGCATCGCGAAGCTCTTGCACGACGCGGATCCGCCGGACGCCCCGCCCGTGCCGATCCCGGAGGCGCCGTCCGCGGCGTCGCGTGACGGCCGGTCTGCGTCCGACGCGATCTCAGCCCGGATCCGGCGGCCGTCGGAGACGGGCACGCTCGCGGACACCGCCGACGAGGTCCCGGACGTGCCGCTCGAGGCCGAGCTCACCGCGACCGGCGCGACGGTCGGCTCGCCGCCGTACATGGCGCCCGAGCAGTGGCGGGGCGAGTCGGTCGGCCCGCGCGCCGATCTCTACGCGCTCGGCGTGCTCGCGTACGAGGCGCTCACGGGGCGGCGGCCGTTCCGGGCGACCACGGCGATGCGCTTCGCCGAGCTGCACCTGTACGAGCCGGTGCCGCCGCTCGGTGGCGAGCACCCGCCGGCCCTCGATCGCTTCTTCGCGCGCGCGCTCGCCAAGCACCCGCTCGATC
This sequence comes from Kofleriaceae bacterium, assembly GCA_035558535.1. Classification (GTDB taxonomy): domain Bacteria; phylum Myxococcota_A; class Polyangia; order Haliangiales; family Haliangiaceae; genus JABFXX01. The sequence continues at coordinate 7,563 of DATMCI010000144.1, read as the reverse complement.
GGCCGGGCAGCGCGCTGGAGCTCGCCTCCGTGCTGCGGGTCGCGTCGGGGCTCGGGGAGGCGTCGATCGAGCTCCCGCACCTCGATCGCGCGATCCACGACGCCTGGGTCGCGCGGGCGCCGCAGCCGCTCGCCGCCGCGGTGGCGACGCTCGACGACGCGCACAACCCGCACCAGGCCCGCGACGCCGCGTGGGAGCTGTTCCGGACGCTCGTCCGCTACCTGCTCGCGCTCTCGCTCGCGGCGCGCGCCCAGGTGCGCGAGGCGCGGCGCGATCCGGCGGCCGACTCGCTGCTCCGCGAGCTGGGGCGGCGGGGCCTCGACGACGCCGAGCGCGTCCGCCTGGCGCGCCGGCTCGCGGGCGCGTTCGCGGACCGGCGCGGCGCCCACCCGATCCCGCCGCTCGTCGATCTGCTGGTCCCGGCGAGTGGCCCGGCGAGCGGCGCGGCGACCGGCTCGGCGACCGGCTCGGTGACCGGCTCGGTGACCGGCGCGGCGACCGGCTCGGTGACCGGCTCGGTGACCGGCCTGGCGGCCGGCTCGACGAGCAGCGCGGTGAGCTCGCCGGGCATCTCGGTGACCGGCGTGGTGACCGGCGTGGCGAGCAGCTCGCCGGGCATCTCGGTGCCCGGCCCTGTGACGGGCCCTGTGACCGGCCCTGTGACCGTCGCTGGCAGCGGTGAGCCCGGCAACGACGACGCGCTCGAGGCCATGCTCCGGCTCGAGCCGGCGCTCGACTCGCGCCGCAGGGACGGGGAGCTGGTGCGCTCGCAGCTCGCGCAGCTGGTCGTCACGCTCGGCCGGCTGCTCCGCGCCGCCGCGTTCGTCCTCGACTACCCGCTCGTCGTCGCGCAGGGCGGCGTCTGCGAGCGCTGGATGGGCGGCGTCCGGCACGTGCGGCGGCCGCTCGCGACGGTCCGCGGGCCCCTGCCGGCCGAGCGGCAGCCGGTGCTGCTCGATCCCGAGGGCCGGAGCGCCCTCGTCCTGTGGCCGCTCGCCGAGCTCGCGCCGCCCGCCCCGGGCGCCGACGACGAGCTGTTCCTGTTCGACGGCCACGACCGCCGCGGCGCCCGCCTGATCTCGATGCCGCACGGCTTCGAGCGCCACGATCCGGCGCTCTGGGACTGGCTCGGCGAGCACGTGTTCGCGCGCGCGGCCGAGGACGCGGCGGCCGGCGTCGAGAAGCGCGCGCCCTACCTCGGGCTCGAGGCGTTCTCCGCGGCCGACGCCGATCGGTTCGTCGGCCGCGAGCGCGAGGTCGACGCGCTCGCGAACCGGCTGCGCACCACGGCGCTCCAGATCGTGGTCGGCGCCTCGGGGGCAGGCAAGAGCTCGTTCGTCCACGCGGGCGTCGTGCCGGCGCTGCTGCGGGGCTCGCGGGTCGTCACGATGCGCCCCGGCAGCCGGCCGACCGCGACGCTCGGGGGCCGGCTCAGCGCCGCCGGCATCCGAGGGGGCCGGATCCGCGCGCTGCTCGACGTGGCGGCCGGGACCGCCACCGACCCGAGCTCGGGCGCGGCGCTCGAGGCGGCCTCGTCGGTGGTCGCGGACGCGATCGGCCGCCATCGGTTCGTGCTCGTCATCGATCAGCTCGAGGAGCTGTTCACGCTCTGCCGCGATGAGGCGGAGCGCGCGCGGTTCGCCTCGGCCGTGGACCTGCTCGCCTCCGCGCTCGACGGCCGGTTCCGCGTGATCTGCACCTTGCGCGACGACTTCATGATGCGCGCCGCGGCGCTGCCCGTGCTCGGCCCCCGGATGGCGGCGTCGGTGTTCTTCCTCGGCAACCCGTCGCGCGAGGACCTGATCCGCACGATCGTCGAGCCGGCGCGCCGCGCCGGGTACGAGCTGGCCGATCCCGAGCTCGCGCCGGAGATGGCCGATGCGGTCGCCGGGAACCCCGGCGCGTTGGCGCTGCTCTCGTTCACGGCGTCGCGGCTGTGGGAGCTGCGCGATCGCCGCTTCCACCGGCTGACGCGGGCCGCCTACGACGCGATGGGCGGGGTCGGCGGCGCGCTCGGCCAGCACGCCGAGCAGACGCTCGCCGCGCTCGGCGCCGAGGAGCAGCGGCTGGTCCGCGAGGCGTTCCGCCACCTCGTGACGGCCGAGGGCACGCGCGCGCAGCTCCCGGTCGCCGACCTCGGCGAGGCGCTCGCGAGCCCGAGCGCGGGCGCGGTGATCGACAAGCTGGTCGCCGCGCGCCTGCTCGTGATCGCCGAGCACGAGGACGGCGCGCGGATCGAGATCGTCCACGAGGCGCTGCTCGCGGCGTGGCCGCGCGTCCGGGAGTGGATCCGCGAGGGCGCCGACGGCGCGCGGATGCGCGATCAGGTCCGCGCGGCCGCGCGGCAGTGGGAGTCGCGCGGCCGCGAGCGCGGCCTCCTGTGGAGCGACGAGGCGCTCGCCGAGCTCGAGTGGTGGATGCGCCACCACGAGGCGCACGGCCTGACCGCGACCGAGCGCGCGTTCGCCGAGGCCAGCCGCGCGGCCGCGGCGCGCGGTCGCCGCCTGCGCCGGCTCGCCGTCGGCGCGACGTTCACGGGGCTCGCCATCGCGCTCGCGATCATGTTCTGGCTGCGCCGGGAGGCCACGCACCAGCGCGCCCTCGTCCAGGAGCAGCTCGCGGCGAGCTACGTCGAGCGCGGCCAGCTGGCGCTGCTCGGCGGGCAGGTGACGGCGGCGCTCGCCTCGCTCGAGGCGGCGTACCAGATGGGCGTCCGCACGCCCGCGGTCCGCTTCATGCTCGCGCGCGCGCGGGAGCCGCTCGAGGCCGAGCTCGCGACGCTCCAGGGGCACGAGGGGCCGGTGCGCTCCGCGGTGTTCGGCGCCGAGGGCACGCGCATCCTCACGACCAGCGAGGACGACGCTGTCCGCATCTGGGATCCGGCGAGCGGGCGCGAGCTGTTCGCCCTCGCGGGCCACGCGCCGCCGGTCGTGGCGGCGTGGAGCCCGAGCGGCGAGGTCGCGACGGCTGACGCGACCGGGACGGTGCGGCTGTGGACCTCCGGCGGGGCGCTGCGCGCGTCGGTGAGCGGCGAGCGGGGGCCGGCCATCCGGGTCGCGTTCCACAGCGACGGCGCGCTCCTCGCGCTGGGCCAGGCGCGCGGGACCGTCGCGATCCACGACGCGCGGACCGGATCTGTGCGCGCGTCGTGGACGGCGGATCCCCGCGGCCTCACCGCGGTCGCGTTCGACGCGTCGGGCACGCGCGTGGTCACCGCCGGGCAGTCCGGCGCGGCCGTCATCTGGTCGATCGAGGGGCGCGAGCTCGTCCGGCTCGAGGGCCACACCGGCTCGGTCTGGCAGGCGAAGTTCGATCCCTCCGACGAGCGCGTCGTCACCTCGAGCCTCGACACGACCGCGCGTGTGTGGGAGGCGCGCAGCGGCAAGCCGATCTACCGGCTGCAGGGGCACGAGGATCGCGTGACGGGCATGGCGATCGACGACGCCGGGCGCCGCGTCGCCACCGCGAGCGCCGACACGACGGTGCGGATCTGGAGCCTCGAGACCGGCGAGCCCCTCGCGACGCTGCGCGGCCACACCGCCCAGGTGAACGGCCTGATCTTCGGGCCCGGCGATCAGCTCGTGAGCGTCGGCGCCGACGGGACCGCCCGCGTCTGGGATCTGGCGGCGGGGATCCAGACGGCCATGTACCACCACGGCGGCTTCCTCGGCCGCGCCGATCTCGATCCGCGCTCGGGGCACCTCGCCACAGCGAGCTGGTCGGGCTCCGTCAAGATCTGGGACCTGCGCCGCCAGGCGCGGTTCGCGACGTACTCGCACGCGATCGCGCGGAGCACGAGCGCGCCCGCCGCGGCGAAGGCGGTGGTGGAGGCCGGCCGGCTGGCGCGCATCGGCCCGCGCGGGGTCGCGGCGTGGGAGCTCGCGTCGTCGGCGCTGTGGACGTGGGAGGCGCCGGAGATCGTCACGGGCGCGCTGACGCCCGATGGCCAGACGGTGATCGCGGCGGACGGGCAGGGCTCCCTGCACGTGATCGACGCGCGCGGGACCGAGCGGCATCGCTTCCGCGTGCACGCGCAGGCGATCAGAAGCGTCGCCGCGCACCCGGATGGCCGGCGGGCCGCGACGTGCGACGAGGAGGGGACCGTCGCGATCTGGGAGCTCGCGACCGGGCGCAAGCTCGCCGAGCGCCAGCTCGGGGGCGTCTCCACGATCGGGTTCTCCGATCAGGGCGACGCGCTGTTCGCGATCGACCAGGTCTCCACCTCGCAGGGCAAGGCCGCGGCCTGGCTCCTGTCGTCGGATCTGGCGGAGGCGCACCGGCTCGATCACGGCGCCGGGGTGAGCCACGCGGCGTTCGCGCCCGGCGGCGCGCTGCTCGTGACGCTCGGGCTAGACGGCCTCGCCCGCGTCTGGCGCCGCGGCGGCGTGCTCGAGACGTCGCTGCGCCATCACGGGCCGCTCTCGGCCGCGGCGTGGAGCCCCGACGGCCGGTGGCTCGCGGTCGGCAGCTTCGGCGGCGCCGTGACCCTCTGGGACCGCGCGCGCTGGAGCGCCGTGAAGACCCTGGACGCGCATAACAACTTCGTCATCGCGCTGACCTTCGACGCCGCCAGCACCTTGCTGGCGAGCGCGGGGGGCGACGGGATCGTGGCGATCTGGGATCCCGAGCGGTTCTTGCAACTCGCGAAGATCCCGACCAAAAGCGCCGTGAGTCACCTCGCGTTCGTGCGCGATCAGCTCCTCGTCTCGGGGCCGCTCGCGACGCAGTCCTGGCGCTGCAGCTTTTACTGACTATCTCCAGGAGTTATTAGGGGTTATCAGGGATTATTAGGGTTATTAGGGGTTATTAGCAATTTCCGTGCTGGGTCTTGCAGGCTCCCCCAACGGAAGGAGGAGGGTTCCCGCAGCTGGTACTGCTGCAGTTCAGGGGGTCATCAGAAATTCCTCCGCCCACCACACCCTTGAGCTCGGCGCTTTGCAACACCCGGATGGTGGCCTTCTTGAGCTGCAGCTTGTAGTGAGTTTTCTTCATGACGCCGATGGTTACACGCGATTAAGAAAAATACAGCTTGACTACGAAAATGAGGACTCAGCTAGGAAATTTTGGGCGACGGATTGGTTGGACCCATGCTCCATCAGAGCTTCTCCTGCGGCGGATTTCATCACTGGCAATGATGATTGCAGCATCGGGCAATGTGCCCCACGGCTCGGCCCGAGCGAGGAGGCGGCTGCCGTGAAGCGCCGGCAGGCCGTCATCCTGGCGGGCGGGATGGGCACGCGGCTTCGCGCCAGCACGGGGGAGCTGCCGAAGCCGCTGGTCCCGGTGGGCGGCAAGCCGTTCCTGCGCTGGCTCGTCGAGCTCCTGCGCGATCGCGGCATGACCCAGGCCCTCCTCCTCACCGGCCACCGGGCCGAGCTGATCCACGAGCACTTCGCGCGGCACCCCGTCGACGGGATCGAGGTCGCCTGGTCGCAGGAGCTGAGCCCGCTGGGGACGGGCGGCGCGGTCCGCCAGGCGGCGCCGCTGCTCGACGAGCGGTTCGTGCTCGTCAACGGCGACACCTATCTCGACGTGGACTACGCCGCGCTCCTCGCGCAGGCGGCGCCGGAGGGCGCCCTCGCCACGATGGTCGTCTATCTCGCCACGGGCGCCGCGCGCGGCGAGCACGGCGAGCGCGGCGCGCTCGATCAGCCGGGGAACGTCGAGGTCGGCGAGGACGGCTTCCTCACCGCGTATCGCAAGAGCGCGGCCGGCGCGCCGCTGCCGTACATCGACGCGGGCGTCGCCGTGTGGAGCCGCGAGGTCTTCGATCGCCAGTTCGCGCAGACCGGGGCCTGCTCGCTGGAAGCGGACGTGTTCCCCGCGCTGATCGCCCGGCGCCAGCTGTGGTCCCAGGAGAGCCCGACGCGCTTCTACGACATCGGCACGCCCGAGCGGCTGGCCGCCTTCGAGGCCGCGGCGGCCAGGGGCGCCAGCAGCGAGCGCCGGATCAGCGACAGCATCAGCACGGCCCGGACGCCGCAGCTGAGGCAGAAGCCGTAGGTGACCGCCTCGAACACGGCGCCATCGCTGGTGCTGCTGGCGCTCCACCACACGGCGAACGCGACCCCGAGGGACTCGGACAGGATCACGAAGACGCCGGCCAGCTTCGTCGCGCCGACCGCGGTGTACGTGGCATTGAGGAGCTGGTAGATCGCCATTCCGATCCAGCCCCAGCGCATGATCGAGAGGAACGCCACCGCGGCGTCGAGGATCGCGGGGTCGTCGCTGAGCAGGCCGAACACGGGCCGGGCGAACGGCGTCCAGGCCAGGAACACGAGCAAGAGGGTGGCGAGCACGCCGGCCGCGCGGCGCAGCACGCCGACGCCGCGCTGCCACTGCCCGGCGCCCATGTTCTGCCCGATCATGATCGCGGTCCCCCACGCCAGGGACATGCTGAAGAGGCCCAGGACGAGCATCGCCTCCATCGCCAGCCCGTAGCCGCCGACCAGCGCGCCGGCCCCGTGGGCGAGCATCTGCACGTAGACGAGCTGTGCGATCCACGTCGCCATCCGGCCGAGCTGCGGCGGCAGGCCGATCTCGACGATGCGCCGCCAGGTGCCGCGGTCCACCGACGAGAAGCGCCCCGGATCGTCGCCCAGCCCCAGCGCCGGGCCGTGCCTGCGGAGGGTCCGCCAGACGAGGAGCGCCAGGACTCCCGCGGAGACGCCGCTCGCGAGCGGCGGTCCCATCATGCCGAGTCCAAACACCCCCATGAACAGCGGGATGAGACTGCACATGATCGCCAGATCCGTGATGATCCGGAAGAGCCCGAACGCGGTCCAGCCGGACACCTGGATCGCGCCCAGGAGGAGATCGCACGCGAGCGCGATCGGGAACGCGAACAGGAGCCACGGCAGCATGAAATCGATCAGCGGCGCCGCGGCGCCGGTCTCGCCGGCGAGGAGCTCCGCCAGCGGCCCGGAGAACAGCGCGACCGGGATCAGGAGGCCGAGGCACAGGAGCAGCGTCAGCTGCAGGGCCGCGCGCACGACGGCCAGGCCGCGCTGGTCACCGGCGCCGACCGACTGGGCGATCAGCGCGCCGCTGCCGTCGTTCAGCGTGCTCGAGATGAGCAGCGAGGCGAGCGACGTGAGCGGGTTCAGGAGGGCCCAGACCTCGAGGCCCGTGGAGCCGCCGAACCGGGCGACCCAGAACAGGACGATCAGGCCGATGACGTGGCCGATCTGCCCGGACAGGACCAGCGGCCACGAGACCGTCACCAGGGTCTTCGTGAGCGGGCCCTCGAGGATCGCCTTTCGGCGGCGGCTCTGCTTGGCGGCTTCGGCCGGATCCGGCTCGCCATTCTGTTCGCCGTTCTGCTTGTCGTTCTGCTTGTCGTTCTGCTTGTCCTTGGCCGGCGGGCCGCGGAAGAGCTTGCGGAGCTGATTCACCAAGGCTTCTCCTGGGAGGTCGCGGGCGCGGGCAAGACGAGCTCCTTTTGGCCGAACAGCCGCTCGGACTCGATGCCGTGGGCCCGGCACCGCGCGACGAAGCGATCGGACTCGACGATCGGCAGCGAGTCGGGCGTGTAGACGAGGCTCATCACGTAGAACAGCCAGG
>DATMCI010000143.1:0-19837 GCA_035558535.1 Kofleriaceae bacterium | reverse complement strand
CGCCCGCCGCCCGATCACCGAGCCGCCACCGCCGCCCGTCGCCGCCCGGCGGACGCCGCCGAGCGCGGCGCCCCCGCCGCCCGCCGCCGCGACGCCGACGCCGACGCCGGCCCCGCCGACCGCCGCGGCAGCCTCTGCGCCGGCCGCGCCCGCGCCCGCATCCGCGCCGGCCGCGGCCGCGGCCACGCCCGCATCCGCGCCGGCCGCATCCACGCCCGCGCCCGCGCCGCCGAAGAAGCCGCCGCCGGATGGCCGCAGCACCGCGGCGTGGGCGAGCGAGCCGTTGCGGCCGCCCGACGATGCGGCGCAGTCGGGGCCGTTCGTCGGCAAGCTGGCCGCGATCCCCGACGAGCCGGCGTTCGCGGCGCCCCGGTTCCGCTCGACGGATCCCGAGGCCGATTACAAGACCGGCAAGGTCTCGCGCCTGCCCGACGAAGACGAGGTCCTGCCGGCCCGGAGCGGTACGCGCGCAGGCCTGTGGATCGTGCTCGCGCTGCTCGCGTTCGGCGGCGCCGCCGCGGCGGGCGTGTACATGTTCGTCATCAAGAAGGACTCGCCGCGGCAGGTCGTGACGCCGACGCCGGATGCAGGCTCGGCGGTGATCGACGCCGCGGTCGCCGTCCCGACGCCGGTCGACGCGCCGGAGCCGCCGCCGATCTCGCCGGTCGACACGGCGCGCGGCGAGCTCCTCGCCGACAACGAGGTACGGCTCAAGGCCGCGTTCGAGTCCCTGGCGGGCAAGGACGAGCCAGCGGCGCAGGCGGTGCGCGCGAACCTCGCCGTCGGGCTCGCGCAGGCGCTGATCGATCGCGCGAGCTTGACCGCCGAGCGCGCCGAGGCCGACAAGCTCCGCGCGAGCGCCGATCCGCTCGTGATGGAGGCGTTCACCTCGGCGCAGCGCGCGCTCAAGGCGGTGCCCGACGATGCAGCGGCGAACCTGGCGATGGCCGCGGTGCTGCGCCTGCAGAAGAAGTCGGCCACGCAGCTCAAGCGCTACAGCAACGCCGCGCGGCAGAAGGGCGATCCGGCGTGGGCGCGCGACGTCGCGCTCGCCGACGCGCTCGTGCTCGCGCGCGACAGCAAGCTCGAGGAGGCGCGCGCGGCGCTCGAGGCGATCGACTCCGGCGAGGGCCGGCTCGAGACGTCGAGCGACGTGCGCGCGCGGTTCCAGCTCGCGAAGGTCCTCCTCCTCCAGGGCAAGGCCGCCGACGCCAAGCCGCTCGTCGAGCAGGTCCTCGCGGCGCAGCCGGAGCACGCGGCCGCCAAGGCGCTCGCGGCGAAGCTCGAGACCGCGGTCACCAAGAGCGATCCGCTGCCGCCGGAGGACCCGGATCAGAAGGACCCGAAGGATCCCAAAGGCGGCAGCGGCTCCGCCCCGCGGCCGCCCGATGGGCAGGGCTCGGGCTCGGGGGCCGGCCCCGTCGCGGGCGGCTCGTACGACGCGCTGGTCCGGCGCGCGGACACGACGGCCGAGCGCGACTGCGCCCAGGCGATCCCGATCTACCAGAAGGCGCTCGAGCAGAAGCAGACCGGCGTCGAGGCGATGACGGGCCTGGGGTACTGCTTCATCGATCAGAAGCAGTTCGCGAGCGCGTTCGGGAAGTTCCGCTCTGCGCTCGCCATCTCGCCGCGCTTCGAGCCGGCGCTGTGGGGCATCGGCGAGGCGTACGTGCAGCAGGGCCGCAAGGAGCAGGCGATCGAGGCGTTCCAGCGCTACCTCGAGGTGTTCCCGGGGAGCGCGAAGGCGCAGAAGCAGCTCGAGCGGCTCGGCGCGGCCGGCGGCGGTGGCGGCGGTGGCGCGGGCGGCGGCAGCGGTAGCGCAGGCGGCGGCGGCGGGACCGGCTCGGCGGCGCCGGCGCCGACGCCGCCTTCGACGCCAGCGCCGGGCGCAGGGAGCGGCTCCGGCTGACGTGCTATCAACGAGGACATGCGTCCTCGTCGATGGATGTCCGCGGCGCTGGCCGTGGCGCTGGCTGCGGCGCTGCCGGCCGCGGCGTGCGGGAGCCGCTCGTCGCGCCTGGATCCGGCCGTCGAGGGCCGCGGCGCCGATGATCCGTGGGCGGGCGGCGGCGGCAAGCGCGCCCCGCGCGCCGCGCCGGATCGCAAGGGCGGCGACGACTTCGGCGATCTGCAGAAGATGCTGTCGACGGTCGCCGAGAGCATCGAGCGACCCGGCCCCTACGAGGAGCCGGAGCAGGGCAAGGACTACGCCGAGAGCGCGCCACACTGGGGCGTGCTCCAGATCGGCGGCGGCGTCGTCGAGCGGCAGGTGTACGGGCTCGGCGGCGGCGGCGGCGGCACCGAGCTCGGCAAGCTGATCGAGCGGCTGCGCGCGTTCGCCAAGCAGGACAAGCTCGCCGGCCTGCTGCTCCGCGTCGAGCCGCTCGGGATCAGCATCCCGGACGCCGTCGAGCTGCGCGCGGCGATGCACGAGCTGCGGCGCGCCGGCAAGCCGATCGCGTGCCACGCCGAGGACGTCTCGAACGCGACGTACCTCGTGCTGACCGCGTGCGAGCGGATCGCGCTCGCGCCGCTCGGCCAGCTCACGATCAGCGGCCCGGCCGCGATGCCGATCCACGTCCGCCAGCTGCTCGACAAGCTCGGCGTCGCCCCCGACTTCATCAACATCGGCGCGTACAAGGGCGCCGCCGAGCCGCTCACGCGCGACCGGCCGTCGAAGGAGATGGAGGAGGCGCTCGGCGCCATCCTCGATGGCCACTACCAGACGATGGTCGAGATCATCGCGGCCGACCGCGGCCTTGCCCCCGACGCGGTGAAGGGCCTGATCGACGTCGCGCTGTTCTCGGCGGAGGAGGCCAAGGCGCGGCGGCTCGCCGACGACGTGCTGCCGTTCGAGGCGTTCCGCGACGCCGTGGCGAAGCAGGCGTGGACGCGCGTGAAGCTCACCGAGAGCCTGTCGAAGAACAAGCTCGCCGCGGGCCTCGCGCTCCTGCGCTTCGTCGGCGCGGCGCCGCCGGACCGGCCGGCCGGCGATCACGTCGCGCTGGTCTACGCGCTCGGCAACATCATCGACGGCGACGGCGGCGGCATCCTCGGCGCGCGCCGCGAGATCGCCTCGCACACGCTCGTGGCCGCGCTGCGCCGGATCGCCGCCGACGACAGCGTCAAGGCGGTGGTCTTGCGGATCGACTCCGGCGGCGGCAGCGCGCAGGCGTCCGAGCTGATCTGGCGCGCGGTGGCCGAGGTCCGCGCGAAGAAGCCGGTCGTGGTCTCGATGAGCGACGTCGCGGCGAGCGGCGGCTACTACATCGCCGCGGGCGCGACGAAGATCTTCGCCCACGCCAACACGCTGACCGGCTCGATCGGCGTCGTCGGGGGCAAGCTCGCGCCCGGCGGCGCGCTCGGCAAGCTCGGCGTCACCACGTTCCCGATGGGCCGCGGCAAGCGCGCGACGATGATGGCGAGCCTCTCGCCGTGGACCGACGACGAGCGCGCCACGATCCGGCGCTCGATGGAGGACGTCTACAAGGTCTTCCTCGGCCGCGTGGCGGCCGGCCGCGGCAAGCCGGTGGAGCAGATCGAGCCGCTCGCGCAGGGCCGCGTGTGGACCGGCGCGAAGGCCAAGGCGCTCGGCCTCGTCGACGAGATCGGCGGGCTCGACGCGGCGCTCGCCGAGGCGAAGCGGCTCGGCGGCGTCGACGCGGCCGCGGACCTCGAGCTCTACCCGCCGACGCCGACCCTGCGCGATCTGCTCCACGGCCTCGGCGGCCTGGCGGCGCTGCCGTTCGGGCTCGGCGCGGGCGTCGGCGCAGGCGCGGGCGCCGTGAACGCCGCAGATGCCGCGCAGGCCGCGGACGCCGTGCAGGCCGCGGGCGCTGCCGTGTCCGCGCTCGCGGCGGCCGATCCGATCCTCGCCGAGCGGGCGCGCTCGCTGATCGAGCTCGCGCTGTCGCTCCGCACGTCGCCGATCCAGGCGATCGCGCTCTTCCCCGAGGTTCGCTAGTTCATCCCGATCGCGGACTTGAGCGTCCGCACGGCCGCGCGCGCGCGCTCGATGTGCTCGGCGGCGGAGCTGACGGCGTTCGCCACCACGATCACCGACTCGGTCTGCTCCATCACCGCGGTCTCGTCGCTGGCGGCGCGCATCTCGGCGCGCAGCGAGTCGATCGACTCGTCGAGGATGTTGACGTGCTCGGCGACGTCGATCGGCAGCTGGCTGCCGGTGTGCGTGTACTCGACACCGTCGTCGGAGCCCTCCATCGCCTCGCGCAGGCGCTCCTCGGTGTCGGCGAGCCGCTCGCGCAGCCGCTGCTCCTCGCGCTGCAAGGTCTCGACCTGCAGCTCGAGCTCGGACGTCTTGGCGAGCGTCGACTCGTAGCGCGATAGATCGAGCTGCGCGGTGTTCTCCGAGTCGTCGTCACGCTCGTTCTCGCGCCGGTTGCCGCGCCGGTTGCCGCGCTCGGCTCCGCGCTCGGCTCCGCGCTCGGCTCCGCGCTCGGTCGCGCGCTCGGTTCCGCGCTCGGCTCCGCGCTCGTTCGACAGCTGCCGGCTCGTGGTGTCGCTGTCCTCGCGCACGTCGCGCAGCTCCGACTCGAGGCGATCGCGCTCGAGCGTCATCTGCGCGAGCTTGCTCCGCGCCTCGCGCAGCTCGCGCTGGAGCTGGGCGATCTCGCGCTCGGTCTCGGCCGCGAACGAGCGCACGTTGTCGGCGGCCGCGTTCTCGCGCTCGAGCTCGACGATCCGCGCCTGCTGCGCCGTGACCTGCGCCTGCAGCGCCGCCACCTGCGCCGGCTGCGCCCCCGGCTGGGTCTGCCGCGCCGCCGGCACCGGCTGCTGCTGGAGCGCCGCGAGCTGCGCCTCTTGCTCCGCGAGCTGCGCCTGCAGCGCCGCAGCCTGCGCGGCGCTGGCATGGCCGCGCTCCTCGGCGGCGGCGACCCGCGCCTCGGCGTCGCGCACCCGCCGCTCGGCGTCGGCCGCGCCGCGCGCCAGCTCCTCGCCGCGGGCGGCGCGCCGCTCGAGCGGGCCGAGCTGCGCCGTGAGCTCCGCGCCGCGCTCCTCGGCCACCACCGCCCGGCGCTCGGTCTCGGCCAGCCGCTCACTGAACCGCGCTTCGGCCTCGCGCGCCCGCGCCTCCGAGTCCTTGAGCCGCGCCTCGAGCTCCTCGAGCTGCGCGCCGGCCTCCTTGAGCCGCTGCTCGGCGGCGGCGATCCGATCGCTGGCGACCGCCTCTGTCGTCTCGCCCCGGGCCGACTCGCGCGACTTCGCCGCGTGATCGCGCTCCATGTACGCGAGCTTGGAGAGCGCCTCGTCGAGCTGGCGCTGGAGCGCGCTGGCGCGGCCGACCGCGAGATCCGCCGTCTCGGCGCGCGCGGCGAGCGCGTCCGCCTTGCGCTCCGCATCGCTCGTGCGCACGAGCGCCGCCGTGAGCTGCTCGCGCGCGCTCGCCTCGTCGCCCTCGCGCTCCTCGGTCGCGCGCTGGAGCGCGGTGACCTCGGCCTGCGCCTCGCGCAGCGCGCCCTCGGCGGCCTCGCGCGCCCGGACCGCCTCGGCGAGCTTCTGCTCCAGCTCGGTGACGCGCGCGCGCAGCTCGGCCACGAGCTCGCCGCTCTTGCCCGCGCCCGCCGAGAGATCGGTGAGATCCTGCTGCAGCGCCGCGAGCTGCGCCTGCGCCTGCGCCTGCGCCTCGCGGCTCGCCGTCTCCGCCGCCAGGAGCTCGGCCTCGAGCTCGCTGATCCGCTCGGCCTGCGTGTCGATCTGGACCTCGTGCTCGGCGGCGCGCCCCGCCGCGGCCTCGGCGCGCTCGGTCGCCGCGGCGAGCTGCGCCCGCAGGCCCTCGAGCTCGCGCTCGAGCTGCGTCCGGCGATCGACGAGCGCCAGCGACGTCTCGCGCTCGGCGGCGAGCTCGCGCTGCACCGCCGCGAGCTGACCCGAGAGCTCCTGCTCGCGCCCCGCGAGCTGGCCCGTGAGCTCCTGCTGCACCGCCGCGAGCTGGCCCGTGAGCTCCTGCTCGCGCGCCGCGAGCCTCCCGGTCAGCTCGCGCCGCACGCCCTCGAGCTCCGCCGTCAGCTCGCGCTGCACGCCCTCGAGCTCCGCCGTCAGCTCCGCCTCGCGCGCCGCGAGCTGGGCCAAGAGCTCCGCCTCGCGCGCCGCGAGCCGGGCCGCCGCCTCGACCTCGATCCGGGCGACGCGCGCCTCCGCCTCGCCCACCCGCCGCTCGGCATCGCCGATCGCGCCGGACGCCTGCGCGCCGCGCGCCTCGGCGTCGCCCACCCGCTTCGTCACCTCGGCGAGCTCGCGGCCGAGCGCGCGCGACCGCGAGTCGGAGTCGACGGCGCGCCGCAGCGCCTCCGCCACGTCCTTGGCCATCGCCTTGGCCATCGTGTCGGCCGCGCTCGCGCGCTTCTCGGCGTCGTCGGCGCGGCGCTCGGCCTCGCGCGCGCGGCCCTCGGCGTCGGTCATGCGCGCGCCCGCCTCGTCGCGCGCCCGGAGCGCGCCCGCGACGTCCGCCGTGGCCTGCTCGAGCTCGGTGATCCGCCTGCCGAGCCCCGCCGCCCGCGCCTCGGCCTCGGCGAGCTTGGCCGCCGCCGCCGCGATCTCGCGCTGCGCGGCGCCGTGCTTGGCCTCGGCGGCCTTCGCCTTCTCCCCCGCCGCCGCCACCGCCTGCTCGAGCTCGGCGATCCGCCCGCGCGCGGCCTCGTGCTGGCTCGTCAGCGCGGCCAGCTCGCTCGCGACCTTCACCGCGCGGGTCTCCGCCGCCAGGAGCGGCGCGCTGACCTCGCCGGCCTTCGCCTCGAGCGCCCCGATCCGCTCTCGGACCGTCGCGAGATCGGCCTCCGCCGTCTTGGCCCGGGCCTCGGCGGCCTTCGCCTTGGCCTCGAGCTCGCCCACCTCGGCGGCGAGCTTGGCCGACTGCGACTCGGCCTTGGCCGACTGCGAGGTCGCGTGCGCGAGGTTGCGCTCGGCGCCCTGCGCGCGGATCTGCGCCGTCGCCAGCTCCTTCTCCGCCTTCTCGGCGCGCGCCGTGACCGTCACCAGCTGATCGGCCACCTCGCGGTGCTGGCCGAGCGGCACGTAGCTCGCCAGATCCACATCGGACCGCGCCGGGAGCTCCTCGAGCTGGCGCTTGAGATCGGCGATCTTGCGATCGGCCTCGGCGAGCCGCTCCGCCGTGACGACGCCGACCGCCGTCTCGGCGAAGATCTGTGCCTCGCGCGTCTTCTCGAGCTCGAGGCGCAGCGCCTCGAGGCTCTCGGCGCTCGCGCGCTCGATCGCCACGCGCTTGTCGCGCTCGAGCTGCGCCTCGCGCATCGCCTCGCCGGTGGCGTGCTCGGCCACCGAGCGGCCCGCCTCGGCCTCCTCGAGCGCGCCGCGCAGCCGGACGACCTCGCGCTGGAGCTTGGCCTCGCTGCCGCCGGGGGCCGGCGACCAGTCCGCGCGTGGGGCCGCCTCGCGCTCGAGCACGACGATGCGATCGCGGGCCGCCGCCAGCTCGCCGCGCAGGCGGCGCAGGTCGGCGTCGTCGTCCTCGTCGCGGTCGATCGACGCGCGCAGCGCCACGAGCTCGGACTCGAGCGTCGCCGCGCGGGCCTCTGCCTGATCGCGCAGCCGGAGCATCTCCATCGTCGCGAGCCCGGGCGTCGTGTCGCTCGCCGAGTCGAGCCCGCGGCTCGCCATCTCCTGGTGCAGCTCGTTGACGCGCTTGGCGAACGCGTCGCGCTCCTCCTCGACAGCCGCGCGCGCCTTCCGCTCGTGATCGAGCCACGTCGCGAGCGTGGCGTGCAGGCCGACGGGCGGCGGCAGCGTGCCGCTCGCCGGCAGGAGGCGGATCAGCAGGCTTCCGACGAGGACCATCTCGCCCGTCGGCACCGGCGCGCGCTGCTGGACGCGGCTCGCGCCGACATAGACGCCGTTGGCACTCCCCAGATCCTCGACCCACAGCGTGCCGCCGTCGACGAAGAACCGGGCGTGCATACGCGAGACGCGGGGATCCTCGCTGCGGATCTGGCACTCGATCGACCGGCCCACCATGACCGGCTCGGGTCCCAGAGAGAACGAGCGGTCCACACCATCTGCGTCTGAATAGAGCAGGGTCGCCATTCCCTAGGAGCGCGAAGCTATCACGTGCGCGCAGCGAGCGTCGCGATCAGCGCGTCGGCGTCAGCGAGCGCGCGCGCGGTGTCGTCGTCGAGCAGGACGACGTGCCCCATCTTGCGGCCGGGCGCCGGGGCGTCCTTGCCGTAGAGGTGGAGCCGCGCGCCCGGATGTGCGAGCACGTGCTGCCAGCTCGGCGGCCCGCCGCTCCACAGATCGCCGATCAGGTTCACCATGACGGCGCCGCTCAGCGGGCGCGGATCGCCCAGCGGCAGGCCGCAGATCGCCCGGACGTGCTGCTCGAACTGCGAGGTGGCACACGCGCCGTAGGTGTAGTGGCCGCTGTTGTGCGTGCGCGGCGCGATCTCGTTGACGAGGAGGGCGCCGCCGGGGAGCTCGAACAATTCGACGGCCATCACGCCGACGTGGCCAAGCAGGTCGGCGACCGAGACGGCGATCTCTTCGGCGCGCCGGCGCTGCGCGTCGGGCATCGGCGCCGGCGCGCGCGTCGTGTGCAGGATGTGCCGGCGGTGCACGTTCTCGGCGATCGGGTAGATCCGGTGGGCGCCGTCGAGCCCGCGCGCGAGGATCACGGAGATCTCGCGCTGGAACGGCACCACCTCCTCGACGACGGCCGGCTGGCCGGCGAGCCGCGCGAGCTGGGCGTCCGCGTCGGCGCCCGGATCGATGCGGACCTGGCCCTTGCCGTCGTAGCCGGCGCGGCGGACCTTGAGGATCGCGGGGCGGCCGATCCGCGCGAGCGCGGCGGCGAGCTCGGCCGGATCGCCGGCCGGCGCCCACGCCGCCTGCGGCAGCCCCGCGCCGTCCAGGAACTGCTTCTGCACCAGCCGGTCCTGGATCGTGCGCAGGACGGCGGCGCCCGGGCGCACCGGCGCGATCGTCTCGAGCTCGGCGAGCAGCTCGGCCGGCACGTGCTCGGTGTCGAGCGTGAGGACGTCGACCTGCTCGGCGAGCCGGCGCGCGGCCAGGTCGTCGTCGAGCGCGCCGACGACCACGCCGTCGGCGACCTGCGCCGTCGGGCAGCGCGCGCTCGGATCGAGGACGACGATGCGGTAGCCCATCTGCCGCGCGACCACCGCCATCATGCGGCCGAGCTGGCCGCCGCCCAGCACGCCGATCGCCTTGCCTGGCAGAAGCGGCGTCACGTCACTTCGCACGGTCCGTGGCATTTTTAACCTCGCGCGGTCCTCCGCTTGCGGCTCCTCCGGACCGGCTCGGTTCAGGCACGAGCGGTGCGTCCTCGAGCACGCGGCGCGTCTGCGCGGCGCGGTACGCGTCGAGCTTGCCGGCGACGGCCGGATCGTGCAGCGCGACGATCGCCGCGGCGAGGAGGCCCGCGTTGACCGCGCCGGCCTCGCCGATCGCGAGCGTGCCGACGGGGATCCCGCGCGGCATCTGCACGATCGAGAGCAGCGAGTCGAGCCCGCTCAGCGCCTTGCTCTGCACCGGCACGCCGAGCACCGGCAGCCGCGTCTTGGCCGCCGTCATCCCCGGCAGGTGCGCCGCGCCGCCCGCGCCCGCGATGATCACCCAGATCCCGCGGCCCTCCGCCTCCTCGGCGTACGAGAACAGGAGATCCGGCGTCCGGTGCGCCGAGACGACCTTCGCCTCGTACGGCACGCCCAGCTCGCCGAGCACGGCGGCCGCGTGCTGCATCGTGTCCCAGTCGCTGCGCGAGCCCATGATGATGCCGACGCGTACGGTCATGGTTCGGCGCTCTCTCCTCGAGGTCTCGGGCCCGCCGCGCGGCGCAGCCGATCCCCGACAGCTTCGCCCAGCCCCGCCGCCGGAGGCAACGCGGCGATCACGACATCGACGCCGCGCGCGTCGAGATCCCGGAGCGCGCCGTAGAGCTCGCGCGCCATGCCGGCGATGTCGTCGGGCAGCGGGCACGCGAGCACGGGCAGCTGCGAAAGCTCCGGCCAGCCGGCGAGCGCCCCGGCCGGCGCGAGCACCGCCACCGCGCCGCGGCGCGCGGCGACCGCGGCGAGCGCCCCGGCCACGGCCGCGGGCACGCCGTCCAGATCGACGGCGATCACCTCGGCGCGCGGCGCGTAGTGGCTCGCGAGCGTCCCCGGGGCGGCGGGCGCCCGCGCGTCGGCGACCTCGAGCGGGCCGGCGATCGCCTCGATCGCCTCGCGCGGCAGGCCGCCCGGCCGCAGGAGCACCGGCCGGCCGCGCGACAGGTCGACGATCGTCGACTCGACGCCGACGGCGCACGGGCCGCCGTCGAGGATGTAGTCGACGTCGCCGCCGAGATCCGCCGCGACGTGGTCCGCCGTCGTCGGGCTGACCGCGCCGAAGCGGTTCGCGCTCGGCGCCGCGACGCCGCCGCCGAACGCGGCGAGGAGCGCCTGCGCGAGCGGGTGCGCCGGCACGCGCAGGCCGATCGTGTCGGCGCCGCCGGTGGCCGCGGCCGCCGCGCGCGGGCCGCGGCGCAGGATCAGGGTCAGCGGCCCCGGCCACGCCGCCGCGGCCAGCCGGTGCGCGAGGTCCGGGACGTCTGCCGCCCAGCCCTCGAGCGCGGCGCCCGGGGCCAGGTGCACGATCAGCGGGTGCGCGCGCGGGCGGCCCTTGACGTCGAAGATCCGGCCGACCGCGTCATCGCGCGAGGCGTCCGCGCCGAGCCCGTACACCGTCTCCGTCGGAAACGCCACGAGCCGGCCGGCCGCAAGGAGCGCCGCCCCGCGCGCGACGTCCGCGCCGCGCCCCGGCCCTTGGCTCACGCGTGCGGCCTCGTCTCGACGACCGAGGTCCGCTCGCCCCACGCCGCGCGCAGGCCGGCGAGCCCTTGGGCGCGCTCCGTCGGGTACGCCTTGCGGAAGTCCATCCAGTCGAGCGTGCAGATCACCGAGAGCTCGGCGAGCCCGAACCCCGACGAGAACGTGCGGCGATCCGGCGCGAGCTGCCCGGCGAGCCACGAGAACACCGCGTCGGTGCGATCGAGCTGGCGCTGCGCGAACGGCGTGCCGTCGATCGCGATCCCGTCGCGCCGCAGGTAGAACAGCTGGATGATGGCCTCGAGCGCCCCGTCGACCGCGTTGACGAGGTTCTGCTCGCGCCACCGATCGCGGGGCGGCTCGATCCCGCCGTAGCCGCGAGTGAGCGTCAGGTAGTCGATGATCGCGCGCGAGTCGTAGATGAGGCGATCGTCGATCATCGCGACCGGCACCTTGCGGATCGGCGAGATCGCGCGCAGCGCTGCCTGCCCCTCATCGGTCGCGGTCTCGACGCGATCGATCGGCTCGCCGACCTCGGCGGCGACCACGCGGACGCGGCGCACGAATGGAGAGGTGGTGGTGCCATAGATCTTCATGGCGTGACCATACCCGCCGCGCGCTGCCGCGAGCCACCGGTGGTGGTGTATAGCTTCGGTGTGCAGGTCTTCCTGATCCGGCACGCCGCGGCGGTCGACGAGACGCTCGAGCTCCGCGACCCTCACCGTCACCTCACGCCTGAGGGACGCGAGCAGGCGCGCCGGCTCGGCGATCGGCTGCGCTGGCACGACTGCGCGCCGACGCAGGTATGGACGAGCCCGCTCGCGCGCGCGCTCCAGACGGCCGAGCTCGTCGCCTTCGCGATGCAGTCGGACGTGTGCGTCGAGGTCCTGCCGGCGCTGGCGCCCGATGGCGCGCCGCGCGACGTCGTCGCCGCGGTCCGCGCGCTCGCCCCCGGCGCGGCCGTGATGCTCGTCGGCCACGAGCCGTCGCTGTCCGCCATCGGCGCGCTGCTCGTCGGGGCCGCCGACTTCGAGGGCCTGGCCAAGGCCCAGGCGGCGCGGATCGTCGACGGCGCGCTGCGCTGGCGCTTCGCCTGGGACGCCGACGCACCGGTCCCGGCCGCCCCGGCCGCCCCGGCCGCGCCGCGGTAGCGGCCGGCTGATATGCTCTGGCCATGATTGCGGCGAAGCCCCAAGAATACGTCCCGTACGACGTGTTCCTCCGCAGCGAGGCGTCGGGCGATAATCGACACGAGTGGGTCGATGGGGTCATCTACGCGATGAGCCGTGGGAGCCCCGAGCACGGCCGGCTCGCGGGTCGCGTCACGGCGCGGCTCCTGAGCTCGTTTCTCGATGATGGTTGCGAGATCTTTTCGTCGGACACAGCGATCTTCATCGAGGCGGCGCAACACCACACGTACGCGGACGCGAGCCTGGTCTGCGGCGCTCTCGTCACGCGCACGGTCCACGACAAGAACGGCAAGAGCATCGGCGAGGCCATCGTGAACCCCATGCTCGTCGTCGAGGTCCTCTCGGACGCGACCGAGCGCTACGACCGCGATGGAAAGTTCGAGGCGTACAAGAAGCTCCCTTCGTTCGAGGAGTACGTGCTCATCTCGCAGATCGAGCGCCGCATCGAGGTACGCACGCGCCAAGGCCAGCAGTGGCTGACGCAGGTCGGCACCGCGGGCCAGACGGTGCGCGTGCATGGACGCGAGTTCGCCGTCGACGCCATCTACGGCTGATCCGGGCGCTACGCTCGCGTTGCTGTCTTCGATCAGGGCTCATGACGCGGTGCCGAACGGCCCGCCGTCCAGCTCGTCGAGCGCCTGCTGCACCCGGCGCGGCGGAATTCCGAGCCTGCGGCCCAGAGCGATGACGTCGGGCTCGTCGCGCCGGAGCTCCGCAACGGTGGGGGCGATCCAGCGCTCGTCGTCCGCGTGGGGGCTCCACGTGCACCAGATCGAGTCCGCGTAGCCGCGGCACGCCGCCCGCGAGAGCGCGCTGTCCGCCGGCACGTCGCGCAGGTCGAATACCGGGTGCGTCATGAGCAACCGCAGGCTCGCGCGCAACAGGGGAGGCGTGGCCGGTGCTGGCACGGTACCGGGTGCGCGCTGCGCGTATGCATGATGCAGGATCGCGACGTCCGGGATGCCGGCGTGGGGAGACAGAGCCGTCAGAACCTCCTCGAGCGCGGCGCGCTCGTCCGCGCGCGCGAGGAGGCACGCCGCCGCGACGGCGAAGCAGAGATCCATCGAGACCGACGTGAGGAGCAGTGCGCGCGCAAACTTCGATAGCCGCCGCCCCGGTGTGTGCAGCGCGGTAAAAACGGTCTCCTTCGCGCGCGCGACCTCGGCGTGGTCGTTCAGCTTTGCCGCCGCAGGAACGATCGAGACGCGCATGCCGTCGAGACGCACGACACCCACGTCTGCGACGAAGACCCGCGCTGCGTAGCCGTCAGGTATCGTGATTGCGACCTCGCGCTGCGAGCGGGATGCTCGCAAGTAATACGTCCCTGGCGCGACCTCGCAGGAGCAAGCCATGAGCCATCGCAAGGTTGCGCGTCCATATTTGACAGGTCTGATGAGCTGAGACAGCTCCGCCACCAGGTGCCCACCCTGGTCGTGTAGCGAGACCGGATCGCTCAAGCTCACATTCGGAGGCCATGGTCGTAAAGTCACATCGAGCCGACTCGTGTAGGGAGCTGCACCGAGCGGAGCACTCGTTGTCTCGCGGCTGTGAGTAAGTGGCGGCGGGGGATGCTGTCCCGGCGCGAGTGATGTCGCCACAGCAGGCGTCAAGATCTCGTTCCCGTTGAGCTCATAGCTCAGATCGCCATCGAGCTCGATCACGTGCGACTCCGCGCGCTCGAACAGCTCGACCTCGATCCGATAGAGCCCGTGCGGCAGTCGAACCTCGAGATCACCCTCGCTCCGAGCACGCACCGCGCCGGTCGCGTCGTATACCGTCACTGTGGCATCGGAATTGGAGCGCAGCGACAGCGAGCTGATCGCGATCGACGGGCGAATCTGAAGGTGGACCTCGGCAGGAATGTCGAGCGCCACAGAGCGAGGTGCACTCAGATCGCACGGCTCAGAGGCATATGTCCCTCTGGAGAAGCGGTCTCGATCGAAATCTTCTACGTGCCCGACCATGAGGCGTAGCTCTCCGCAACGAAACAGATCTCCGTCGTGGAGCTGCCTGGAGCGGACCCGCTTGCCGTCCGCGGAGAACCGGCTGCCACGTATGTACTGGATGCGGCCGTGAAACAACGTGCCATCGCCGCCGAGATCCTCGATCACGTAGCATCCATCCTCACGCCGGATCCTCGCGTCGCATGAGAGCCTAGACGACCCCTCCGCGCGGATCGCGCACTCCGCAGACGAACCGATATACACTGGCTCGTCGTCGGATAACTTGAAGACCTGCATGAAGGCCCGCTCGGGAATCCAGCGGTCGGCCATGGCCGCGCTCCACACGCGCACGACGGGCTCGCGCAGCCTCGGCCGGAAGTTCAGGACCGTCGGGCCCGTGACGCCGTGATCGACGATCTTCTGCGACCGCTCGCCGCGGCTGCCGTAGATCAGCTTGTACAGCCCCACCGTGAGCGGGATCGTCCACGTCCCGTCCGACGGCCGATGGCTCGCGACCAGCCGGCCGGTCCCGTCGTAGAGTTCGACGTCATCCTCCCACTCGTCATCCGGCTTCACCTGCAGCGTCGGCGGTACGCCCCGCCGTCCGAACATGCTGCCTGCTCGCAGGCCGTTCATCACGTGCGCCCGCTGGACGGCGTCCGCGCGCAGCTCGCGCTCGAGTGCATCTTTCAGCGCCGCCGCATCGATCCCCTGCGGCGATCGCTTCAGGATCCACAAGAGCTTCTGCGTGAACGCGCCACGCCACACGCCCTCCTGTGGCTGCTCGAATGCCGGACGACCAGCCTCGGTTGCGTACGCGACGAACATGCGCGCCGGAGGACCACCGGGCGTGACCTTGAGCGTGAACGTCGGGGGCAGCCCGACCGCGCCTACCGCGAGACTGCGGCAGCAATCGAGGAACACGGCGATCTCCTCGAAGAGCCCGAGTCCACCGAGCGCGCTGCAGTACCTGTGGCTGCTGAGCGCGATCCGTGCCAGGACCGGCGACCACTTGGCGAGCAGCAGCGCCACATCGTCGACGTCGCCGTCGACGCACGACGCGCCGTGCCCGCTGAAGTAGAGATAGAGCCGGCGCGCGCCGCCGAGCGCGTTGACCGCCTGCGCCAGCTCGACCACCTGCTCGTCGACGTGGTCCTGCAGCGGCGTCGGCGGCTCCGGCGTCGACGTGATGAGCCGCGCGTGCTCGGGCGCGACCCCGCCGCCGTCCGGATCGCACATCCAGGCGTGAAAGGCGATCGCGTCCGCCGCAGCGCCCTGCAGCGAGCGAAACCGCGGGTAGTGGTCGATGCCCACGACAAGGCCGAAATCGCGCGCAGAGCGTGGCCACGGCACAAGCTCCCCGATATCCACGTCGCGCGTTGTCATGCCGGCCAAGCCGCCGTAGCTGATCAGCGGAGGCTGATTGGTCCGAGATGGCTACTTGTAGCAGTCATCGAACCACGGTTTGCGCACTGGGATGAAAGCGTTGACGACCTTGGCTAGCTGCGCGCCGCTGGTCGCAGCAGCGGCGAAGACCTTCTTCCCCGAGTCGCGGACGAACTGGGCGGCGTGAGTGTAATCGCCGTCCGCCGAGAGGATGTACGCGGTGTCAAACTCGTTGCGTTGAGCCATCACCACGAGGTCGACGGCAAGCATCACGTCCACCGCCTTTTCGACTTGCGTGTAGGAGTTCTTGTGCCGGTTACCGATGGCGAACAGGTCGCGATAGACGGTCGGATCGATCTTTGTCTTGAGTGAGCCAAGATAGGCGAGCAGTTCGTGCGCAGCTTCGCTCCGAACTGCACGGGGTTCGAGGCGCCCGTAGTAGACGGTGTTGCGCGGATCCGCCGCTTCAAAGCTCGCGAGGAAGCGGCGCTGATCCGCAACCAGTTGCTGACTCCACGCAGCAGTCACGCGCCCGATGTAGTAACGGCTTGCGATCCAGGATCGCGCCGAGCCGACCAGCTTCGTGGCGATCTTGCAGTAGTCCAGACGCGCTGGGTCGTCGATGCCCGCATCCTTGATGCCGTGGTACCAGTTGTTGCCGTCAATGAAGAGGATCGCCCGCTCGGTCGGAACAGCCACAGCTTCTCCCCGAAACTAAAAACCCCAGGTGTGGCTTTCGCCAGACGCTGGGGGGGTCAAACCCGGTCCCGTGAGACCGGGCGTATCCAATGTCTAGCGCCAAGGTTCCGACTGGTCAACCCCTCGTTGGCGTTGACACCTCGCAGCGACGAACCGGCGATGGCGCTGCCGCTCCAGCGCCCAAAGTTTCACAGGCCGACCAGGCGGAGCACGCCGGCGGCCCGCTCGGCCGAGAGGATCGCGAGCGCGAGCACGAGGTCGAGCGTCGTGATGACGGCGCCGTAGCGCAGGAAGCGCCAGAAGCCGATCTCGCCGCGCGGGCCGGCGCCCTCCATCACGATGATGTTCGCGACCGAGCCGAAGAGCGTCAGGTTGCCGGCGAGCGTCGAGGCGACCGCGAGCAGGATGTAGCCCCACGTCGGATCGGGCATGCGCGGGATCCACGCGACCGCCACGAGGACGAGCGGGACGTTCGAGACGACGTTCGACGCGACGACCACGAGCGCCACGAACACCAGATCGCCTGCGAGATCGCCGCGGCCGATCGCCGGCGCGACCACGTCGAACAGATGGTCGAGCACGCCGGCGTGCGCCACGCCCGCCACGACGACGAACAGCCCCGCGAAGAACACGAGGAGCTGCCAGTCGACGAACGCGAACGCCTTCTTCGGCGGCGTGCGCGCGACGACCATGAGGCCGGCCGCGGCCGTCATCGCCGCGCCCGCGAGCGAATAGCCGGCGATCGCCAGGCCCGCGAAGACGGCGAGCGCCGCGAGCGCCTTGGCCGCGAGCACGCGATCGATCGCCGGGCGCGGCGGCGAGCGCTCCGCCAGCGTGCCGGACGGCAGCTCGCGCCGGAACAGCCAGCAGAGCACGAACGCGTTGGCGGCGAGGCACGCCGCGCCGACGGGCAGCGTGACCAGGAAGTACTGCAAAAAGCCGATCGTGCCGTGCGCCGCCGCCCCCACGATCATGTTCTGCGGGTTGCCGGAGAAGCTGACCACGCCGCCGACGTTCGCCGCCGATGCCAATGCCAATAAATACGGCAGCGCCGGCAGGCGCGCCTCGACGACGACCGCGATCACGAGCGGCGTGAGGAGCACGCAGACGGTGTCGTTCAGGAGCAGCGCCGAGAGCGCCCCGACCACGAACACAAGGCCGAACAGGAGCGAGCGCGCCGAGCGGGCGCGGGTCAGCACGAAGTACGTCGTGAGCCGGAAGAACCGCGCCTCCGCCAGGTACGCCGCGATCAGGAGGATCGCGAACAGGAGGATCACCACCTCCAGATCCACGGCGCGCAGCGCCCGGTCCATCGGCAGCCCGCCGATGATCACCATCGCCACGGCACCGACCACCGCGCCCGCGGGCCGATCGAGCCCGACCCAGTGGAGCTGGCGGCTCGCGATCACCAGGTACGTGAGCGTGAAGACGACCAGCGCGCCGACCACTGCGACACCTACGATACGCCGGCGCGGCGCCGGTGAGCGGCTGCGAGCAGGCCTCATAGATCGCCGCGGGCGGGGCGCCGTTTGCGCCTTCATGGCCCGTCGCAAGCTCCTGATTGGCATCTCGATCGCAGGGCACGCCGCGCTGTTCGCCGGCGTGCTCGTCCACGGCGTCTGGGACCTCGAGCAGGTCGATTACCGCCCGAAGGTGCGGTCCAGCCTGGCGGTGATCACCCCGCCCGCGGCGGAGGCGGGGCTGCGCGTCAGCATCGACCGGCCGGTCCAGGCGCCGAAGCCCCCGAAGATCGCGAACGTGCTGACGCAGCCGTCGAAGGCGCCGACACCCACGCCGACGCCCCCGGACACGACCGTGACCACGGGCGGCGGCTCCAGCGGGGGCCCGGGCGACGGCCCGCCGGGCGGCGACGGCCCGCCGGGCGGCGAGCTGTGTGCCGATCCGGGCGGGTGCGAGCTACCGGAGCCGCCGACGCTGCCGGAGCCGCCGAAGCCCCCGCCGCCGTCGCCGAAGCCGCCGGTCCACAGCGTCACGCCGCTCATCCTGAAGGCGCTGCGCACGAGCGGCGATACGGCGATCCACCCGCCGCGCGACGTCGTCCAGGACATGGTCCGCAGCGGCCAGATGAAGACCAGCGCGTCGCTCAAGCTGTGCCTCGACACGCGCGGCCAGGTCACGTCGATCACCCTGACGCAGTCGACGAAGTACGCGGACTACGACGCGGCGATCCTCGACGCGGTCCGGCGCTGGCGCTACCAGCCGTACACCGTGAACGGTAGCCCGGCGCCGGCCTGCGGCGTGGTGACGTTCCGCTTCGAGATGAAGTAGCGCTATCCTCCGGCCCGCCTTGGCGGACGGAGCGACGGACCAGGCGCCCGGCGGAGAGCCGCCGGCGATCGAGGTGGTGGGCCTGTGCAAGACGTACCGGACGCCGCTTCGGCGGCGGCGCGTCGAGGCGCTGCGCGGCGTGACGTTCACCGTCGAGCGCGGCCACATCTTCGGGTTCGTCGGGCCCAACGGCGCCGGCAAGACCACGACGATCCGCACGCTCATGGGCCTCATCCGGCCGACGAGCGGCCGGGCCGCGCTGCTCGGCGAGCCGGTCCCGAGCCGCGCCGCGCGGGCGCGCGTCGGGTTCTTGCCCGAGGCGCCGTACTTCTACGATTACCTCACGGTCGGCGAGCTGCTCGATCTCGCGGGCCGGCTGTTCGGGCTCCCGGCGGCCGCGCGCAGGCGGCGCGCCGACGAGCTGATCGAGCGCGTCGGGCTCTCTCGCGCGCGGTCGCAGAGCCTCAAGAAGTTCAGCAAGGGCATGCTGCAGCGCGCGGGGCTCGCGCAGGCGCTCATGAACGATCCCGAGCTCGTCGTGCTCGACGAGCCGATGAGCGGCCTCGACCCGATCGGGCGCAAGGAGGTGCGCGACCTCATCCTCGAGCTGCGCGACCGCGGCAAGACGGTCTTCTTCTCGACGCACATCCTGTCCGACGTCGAGGCGATCACCGATCGCGTCGCGATCATCGCGCGCGGGCAGCTCCAGGCGCACGGCACGCCGTCCGAGCTGGTGCGCCGGGCCGTGCTCGGCATCGACGTGGCGGTGCGGCTGCCGGCGGGCGCCGACGCCGGCCCGCTCACGGCCGGCGCGACCCAGGTGCGCAGGCGCGGCGACGAACTGGCGCTGACCCTGCCGGCGGACGCGGACGCCGACGCGTGGATCGCCCGCGCGCACGCGGCCGGCGCGAAGGTGATCTCGGTGGCGCCGCGGCACGAGACGCTCGAGGAGCTGTTCCTGCGCGCGGTCGACGCCAGAGGCGCCGAAGGCGCCGACGAGAGCGCAGGTGGCCCCAGCCCCGGCGCCGCGGGCGCGCCCGCTGCTTCCGCGTCCGGCGCGTCCTCCGCCAGCTCCACCGAATCCGCCCCCGAGGCCGCCACGTGATCGGCCGGATCGCCGCGATCGCCCTCAACACGTTCCGCGAGGCGGTGCGGATCCGCGTGCTCTACGGCATCCTCGTCCTCGCCGTCGGGGCGAACCTCCTGTCGCTCGTGGTCCGCGAGCTGGCCGCCAGCGCCGACGAGGCGCGCATCGCGCGCGACATCGGGCTCGCCGGCATCTCGCTGTTCGGCTCGCTCACCGCGATCTTCCTCGGCGTGTTTTTGCTCTACACCGAGGTCTCGCGCCGCACCGTGCACGCGATCGTGAGCAAGCCGATCGAGCGCTGGGAGTTCGTCGTCGGCAAGTACGCCGGCATGGCGCTCCTGCTCAGCGTGCTCGTCGGGGTGTTCGCCGCCGCGATGGCGGGCACGCTCGCGTGGCAGGGCGTCGCGCTGTCGGCGGCGATCGCCAAGGCGATCGCGCTGGCGTGGGTCG
>DATMCI010000142.1:0-7449 GCA_035558535.1 Kofleriaceae bacterium | reverse complement strand
GGTGCCGTCCGCTCAAGCCGTTGCTGTCGCGCGCGCTCGCCTGCCATGCGGCCGAACCCTAGCAGGCCTACCAGGCGGCGCCGACACCCTGTCGGCCTGCTCTCGACGAGGCCATGCCACCCGTGAATAATCCGGGCTAGGACCTTGGAGCGATAGCGTCGGGCGCAGGCCCACGGGCCGCAGCGCGCGTCGACGATGCGGACGAACGGCGCTTCCACGCAGAGCTGTGGGGCAGGTTTGCGACCCGGGGCCAGCTGCTCGTTGCACCACCCGGCGGTTCGGCCTCCGCCTCGTGAGCCATGGAATCGGCGGCTCCCGGTGGCAAAGGCTGTCAGCGGGCCGTGCAAGCTGGCAGCGATGCTGGCAGCGACCATGAAGCAGCTCGTCCGGGGCTCGCTCCCGGACGAGCAGGCTCACGGGCCGCAGCGCTCGATGGTGTAGAGCCGGGACGGGCCGCCGCCGAGGAAGATCTTGTGGAAGAAGATGCGGTCCGGGATGATCGTCGGGCCCTCGATCGCAGTGCCGGGCGCGTTCTCGACGAGCGGCGCCGGGGGGCCGAACGGCAGATCCACGCGTGCGCGCACGGCGGCCATGATCCGCGTGGTGCCGGCGGCCGGGTCGAGCTGCGTATAAACGATCGCGAGCCCGTCGCCCGACAGCTCGGCGGCGTACTCGAGGCGATCCTGCGTGTTGAGCGCGCCGAGGAAGTAGGCGGTCTCGAGCGGATCGTGGGACACCACGCCGCCGGCGCGGCGCAGGTACCAGAGGTCGGCCTGGATCGGCAGCGCGCCGGGCGGGATCCAGACGGCGCGTGACAGGATCGCGAACGGGTGGTTCGGCGCGACGCCGAGATCCATGTTGCCGTGCAGGGTGGTGCCGATCTGCACGCGCGCTGGCATGCCCGGGATGCCCGATGAAGCCGCGACGGTGCCGGGCTGGCTCAGCCAGCCGCGGCCGATCATTTCGGGCAGCGCGGTGTTCGTGAAGTAGATGAAGCCCTGCGCGTCGACCGAGGGCGCGCCCTCGATGAACGGCGCCGTGTTCACGCCCTGGAGCGGGCCGCCGTACACGAAGCCGATGCCCGAGACCCACACGGCGTGGTGCAGGTCGCGCAGCTCGCCAGGCCCGTGATCGCTGAAGTAGAGGAGCGTCGTGGTCCCGACGATGCGGACGAACGGCTCCTCGACGTACAGCTGCGGGGGCAGGTTCACGATCGGGACTGGCTGCTCGTTGCACCAGCCGTTCAGCTCGGCCTCCGTCTCCTCCTCGTGGGGCATGGGATCGGCGGTGCACCCGGTCGCGAGCGCGGTCGCCAGGGCGATCTCGATGATTCGCATCCGACCGGCTGCTGCAACGTGCAGGCCGCGCGGCGCCGTCGCGGTTGCAGTGGCTTACGGCGCTGGCGTCGCGTCAGCGTCGCGGATCGCGCCAGCGGGAAATTCCACAGCACCGGCCGGCGCCCACGCCGCATGATTGCTCGGGACGATGGCGATGATCCCCGGCGGAGTCGGCGCGGTGTCCTGCACCGTCTTCGCCCGCGCATTGCTCGGGACGATGACGATGGGCCCGGGCCGCCCGGGCCGCGGCTTCCATCGCTACACGTGCGCCCAGTACGTTCGGAGACCAGCCGTGCCGCGTCCATACGTCGGACCTGCGGCTCTACGGGGGATCGCCGTGAGCGTCGCGTGCGGCCGTGAGCGTCGCGTGCGGCGTGGTCACGTGCCGCGTCCACACGTCGGACCTGCGGCTCTACGGGGGGCTCGCCGTCAGCGTCGCGTGCGGCGTGGTCGCGTGCCGCGTCCATACGTCGGACCTGCGGCTCTACGGGGATCGCCGTCGGCGTCGCGTGCGGCGTGGTCGCGTGCCGCGTTCATACGTCGGACCTGCGGCTCTACGGGGAGCTCGCCGTGAGCGTCGCGTGCGGCCGTGAGCGTCGCGTGCGGCGTGGTCGCGTGCCGCGTCCACACCTCGGATCTGCGGATCTACGTCGAGCCGTGGGCCTGTCGACGTCCCCCGACGGCGCCGTCATCTGTGGCTCGCTCGAGCAGCATGGGCCGAGCCCGGACGCGACCGCGCAGAACCCTGCCGTGCGCCTCGAGGTGATGAGCGACTCCTCGGAGGAGTACGACACTGGCGCGAAGCTCGAGATGTACCGGACCTTCCCCCTCCGCTGCGCGAGTGCATCATCGTCTCGCATCGCGAGCGCTGCATCACTGTTCACCACCGTACCGTCCATCACCGCGGCGGTCGCGGCGCGTGGACCACGTGCGTCGCGACCAGCGGCGGCCGGGGCGTCGTCGAGCCCGTTGCGGCCGCGCTCACCGGGGACGAGATCTATCGTCGGCGTTCATCGCCTGAGCAGGTGTCGCGCGTCGCGCGGCCGCGGCCCGATTCGCAGTGGCGGGAAGGGTTGGCTCGATAGACAACGCATGCAACCGTCGAACCGGTTGTCATCTGGGTGTCGTTCTCATCCTGCACCACGTCTTCAAGCGAGGCTGGGTGCTCGTCACCGCACCCAACGGAAACTTGCGCCCATATCCCCATCCCGGTCACCCATCGTCCTCGCACCACGCCATCTCAGCGGAATCATCGGAACTGCTTTGAGCACCTTGTCATCTGCCGGGTCGCGGAGCGGCGATGCGGCGATGGGGAGCTCAGATCAGCGCGGAGGACCCGGAGTGTCGCGCATGCTGATCGGCCCGGCCTTGCGCCAGCCCACTCTCAAGAGCCACGTCCTCGGGCGGCAGACGGAGAGGCGCGGGTAATCGGGCGTCGGGTAGAGGAAAGGCGAGTCGTCGAGCTCCGCCCAGCCATCGAAGCTGGGGCCGCTGGAGTAATAGTCGACATCCCAGAACATGGTCTCCATGCCCTGATCGAGCCCGTGCCGGCGCCAGTTCGAGAGGACATACGAGATGGTATTGCGGGCCTGCGTCGGCGTCGTGATGAGCCGCGCGTGATAGCGATCATGGAAGACCTTCCCGGTGCGCCTGATCCCCGTGGTGAGCGAGATGACGCGATTGAGGCGCTGCGCGGCCGAGGACTGGAATGTTCGCATGCCTCCCCACAGCGCCTCGTGGTCATCCGCCTCGACGATCATGTGCAGGTGATCGCGCTCGATGCCGAGGTGGATGATGCGGAAGTCGGTCCGCTCGACGACCGTATACATCGCTCGACGGATCGCGTGGTACGCGTCTGGCCGCCGGAGCGTCGCGATGGGAGCGATCACGCGCAGCGTGACGTGGACTGGTGTCAACCGGGAGAATCGAACGCGGGACTTGTGCGGCGCGCGTGAGCGATACTCTTTCGGCGGTCGACCTGCACCCTCGCGCTTCCCGCCCCATGTCCTGAATTCGAATGACTGCTGGCCGCGCCGCTTGCTCGCCACTCTCAATGCATAGCTGATTCGGCTGCGGTGTCAAATGTGAGTGGCATTTAGTCATTGCGGATCATCCAGTGTGCCTTCGCTTCGAGCGTGGCGTTGCGCGATTCATGCGACCAAGCGCGTGTCCCTCGCCGTCAGCACGAGCCTCCGGGATCGTCCATGAGCGGCAGAGGGAGGTACAACGCGGTACGCGTTCTTCTGCAGCCTCGTGCGAACGCCTCCGGTGCGAGTTCGCAAGTTCGAGCGAGCCATACCTCGTGCGAACGCCCTTCCGGGGTGCGGGTTCGCAATTCGAACGAGCCATACGCGGCATATGCGGCAGGTCACCCTCGGCGAATTCAAGATGCAGCGACGGCTGGGCGCAGCCGGTCACCCCCGGCGAATTCAAGATGCAGCGACGGCTGGGTGCAGCCGGTCACCCTCGGCGAATTCAAGATGCAGCGACGACTGGGCGCAGCCGGTCACCCCCGGCGAATTCAAGATGCAGCGACGGCTGAGCATAGGAGGTGGTCAATGCGGCCCCACCTGAGGGCGGCGAGTGGATCCAGTGGACCCAGGAGACCGCCGAGCGAAAGCGGCGGGCGCGGGTCCGAAGCGAACCTCGATGGCACCGATCCTGCTTCAAGCACGTCTCGAGAACGAGCAGTTGCCGTTCGGCAACTCGAGCATGCCAACCACGACGGTGAGTCGACGCCCAGCGTTCCCATCTCAAGCACAGACAGCGCAACCTGCCAATACCTGGACATTCAAGGATAGTTATCTATTTTGATGCCTTGAGTACGGCGGATGGTTGTGTGTTGCAGCAACCGGACTTGGAGCCGCCTCGCCCTCCTCACCCGAGACGAGCACGGGCGTCCAGCGCCCGGACGGTACCAGCCGTACTCCTACATGAACGTCCTGTGCTCTGACTCGTGTTTCGCCCTTTCGTGGCTGAGTTCCCCGACGACGGAGCGGCCCGTGCTTGCAGGTTGCCGCGTTGCCCTCGGTGCACGCCCCCGGAGCAAAAACTCGCCTTTCGCGAGGTCTCTCCGTCGGAGAGCCCCCGAGAGGGGGGCCGAGAAAGGCGAAACACGAGTCTGAACGCGCGGGGAGGTGGCGCTCTCCGGAATCCCCACGCGCTCACCTCGCAGGCCGCGGACGTTGGCGCGCTCGCGATGATGAGACCCGCGCTTGGGCAGCATGATCAGGACAGGACTGCGCCAGCTCGACACACCAGTCGCCCCGAAACGCCACGCTCCCGGCCGGCTCTATTGACCGCTGCTCTCGTGTGCCAGCGGCGGTCGTCGTCCTATCAAGCTCACTGCACAGCAACCGTACTGGATCCGCCGCGCCGCCGTGAGTGGATCCGGTCTTGACCGGCGCCTATGCGGCTGGGCGCGGCCGGTCACCCTCGGCGAATTCAAGATGCAGCGACGGCTGGGCGCGGCCGGAGCGCTTCACGACGGACTGCGTAGTCCGCCACCTTCTTTCCCGAATCTGCTCACGAGCGGGGCGGCGTGCGTGTTCACTGGTGGCCGAAACGAAACCCGAAGTGGCTCGCTCAGGAGCGCCTTCTGCCAGGCGTTGGGGGAGCAAACTCGGTCCCGTAACCCGAGTGTGTGCTGGCGTGTCTGGTGGCCTGTTGCGGGTGGACAGTGTCCGCTTGCATGCACCCGCGGCGTAGCTGTTGCGTGCGTCGCGTCGGCTCCCAGGCCTGGCAGGCGGAGGCCGCCTGCGCTCAGGCGCTCGGTTGGCTGAAATGAACGAAGACGATACGGACGAGCACTCTCGGCGAATTCAAGATTCGAGATGGGGGCGGCTCTTTGGGGGACACGCTCGTCGAGGCCCAACCCAGGCGCGCCGACCGTCCTCATCGAGGATTGCCCAAAGATCTGGGTGTGGATCTTTGCGGGCAACCCAGACCGATCTCATTTCGCGCACTTGGATCAGCCGACCGCCTCGCGAAAAGCGAGATGGTCGGCAACTGGCGCTCGACGGTCTGCGGCGCACAGCGCGACCGAGACGACCTCGCGCGCGCATTTCTCATCGAGGAATGCCCCACGACACTCGAACACGGCGGACGGCATCATGACGCTCGTCGGTGCTCGAACCGCGGCGCAATCGATCGAAATCGCTCCTGTTCCCCAGTGACGCAAAAGAGCCGCACCCTAAGATCTGCACCCATTCAAGATGCAGCGATGGCCGGTGCAGCCGGCGCTGAGCTCGGTCGTTGTCTCCACTTCGTGGGCCATGGGATGGGCGGCGCACCGGTGGTGAGCGCCATCGCCAGGGTGACTCGATGGTTCGCATCCGGCCTGAGGGTTGCCTACGTCGGTGTGGCGCAGCGTGCGAAGCCGCCTGTGCTTTCAAGATGCGGCGATGGTTCGCGCCACTGGACCCGTGAATAGCTGCGGAATCCGGCGCGTTGGAGGAGCACGGACGGGCACTCTCGGCGAATTCAAGGTGTGGTGCTGGTCCGCGCAGTCGGCGCCGAGCTCGATCGCGGTCTCCTCCGCGTGGGCCATGGGATGGGCGGCGTACTCGGTGGCGAGCGCGGCCGGCCCACGGCGGTCTCGATGATTGGCGCCGGCCACTCGTGGGACTCGGCATTCATCCGGGTGAGCGCGATCGGCCCGGGCGATCGCGCTGGTTGCATCCGGCCTGCTGTGGCGTACGTCGGCGCGGCGGGCGGAGCCGCCTGCGCCCAGGCACGTGGTGCTGAAACCCACCGGCGACGATGTGGACGAGCACTCTCGGCGAATTCAAGGTGCGGCGCTGGTCCGCGCAGTCGGCGCCGAGCTCAGCCGCGGTCTCCTCCGTGGGCCATGGGATGGGCGGCGTACCCGGTGGCGAGCGCGGCCGGCCCACGGCGGTCTCGATGGTTGGCGCCGGCCTCTCATGGGGCTTGCGTTCATCCGGGTGAGCGCGATGGGCATCGGGCGATCGCGACGGTTGCATCCGGCCTGCTGTGGCGTACGTCGGCTCGGCGGGCGGAGCCGCCCTGCGCCCAGGCGCGTGGTGCTGAAACCCACCGGCGACGATGTGGACGAGCACTTTCGGCGAATTCAAGATGCGACGATGGCTGGCGCAGCCGGGCGCCGAGCTCAGCCGCGGGTTCCTCCTCGTGGCGAGCGCGACCGCCACAGTGATCTCGATAGTTCGCATCCGGCCTGCTATTGCCCACGTCAGCGTCGGCTTGGCGGGCGAAGCCGCCTGCGCCCAGGCGCTCTGCTCAACGACCGGCGACGATGCTGATGGACACTCTCGGCGAATTCAAGATGCGTCGATGGGCGGCGTAACCGAGCGCTCCACAGCGGGCTGCATCGTTCGCCGCCTTCTTTCGAAGCCGCTCACGAGCGGGGCGGCGTTCGTGTTCACCGTTGGCCGGCCGAACCCAGGTGTGGCTTCGGCCATCGCGACTGGCTGCTCGTTGCGCTCCCCGGCGCCGGTCTTGACCGCGGTCTCCTCCTCGTGGGCTAAGGGGGGCTAAGGGATGGACGCGCACCTGGTCCCGGGCACCTCGACCGCCACGGTTGGCGCCTCGACCGCCACGGTTGTCGCCGCGACCGGCGAGGTTGTCGCCGCGATCGCCATCCCATGCAGCCGCAGCGCCATTCCATATCGCTGCGGTCGCCATCGCATGCCGCCGCGATCGATATCCCATGCAGCTCAAGCGGCATCGCATGCTGCCGCGGCGCCATCCCATATCGCCGCGGCGCCACCCCATGTCGCTGCGGCGCCATCCCATATCGCCGCGATCGCCGTCGCATGTCGCCGCGGTGCCATCCCATATCGCCGCGGCGGCATCGCATGCTGCCGCGGCGCCATCCCATATCGCCGCGGCGCCATCCCATATCGCCGCGATCGCCATCGCATGTCGCCACGGCGGCATCGCATGTCGCCGCGGCGCTATCCCATGCTGCCGCGGCGGCATCGCATGTCGCCGCGGCGCTATCCCATGCTGCCGCGGCGGCATCGCATGCCGCCGCGGCGCCATCCCATGCCGCCGCGGCGCCATCGCATGTCGCCGCGATCGCCATCGCATGTCGCCACGGCGGCATCGCATGTCGCCGCGGCGCTATCCCATG
>DATMCI010000141.1:0-71242 GCA_035558535.1 Kofleriaceae bacterium | reverse complement strand
GAGCGCCCGGTCATCGGAATCCTGACCCAGAAGGACGCGCGCACCGAGGACCCCGGCGCGGGCGACCTCTACATGGTGGGCTGCGCGGCCCGCATCCTGAAGGTCATCAAGCTCGCGAAGGACAACTTCTCGGTCATCCTGCAGGGCGTCTCGCGGTTCGAGGTGTCGACGTTCGACGGCGCCGAGCCGTTCCTGGCCGCCAAGGTCCGCTCGGTCCCCGATCCGACGTCGTCCGACGTCGAGCTCGACGCGCTCGTGATGAACCTGAAGGACATCGCCAAGCGCGTCGTGAAGCTCATGCCCGAGCTGCCGAAGGAGGCCGGCGCGCTGGTCGACTCGGTGACCGAGGCGGGCCACCTCGCGGATCTCATCACGAGCCACCTCGAGCTCGAGGTCGGCGAGAAGCAGGACGTCCTCGAGACGTTCGATCTGAAGACGCGCACGCGCAAGGTGCTCCAGTTCCTGTCCCGCCAGCTCGAGGTGCTGAAGGTCCGCGAGCGGATCAACACCCAGGTGCAGGAGGAGATGGGCCGCAACCAGCGCGAGTACGTGCTGCGCCAGCAGCTCAAGGCGATCAAGGAGGAGCTCGGCGAGCTCGACGACGGCGGCGGCGATCTGGACGAGTTCGCCGAGAAGATCACGAAGGCGAAGATGCCCGAGGAGGCCGAGAAGGTCGCGCGCAAGCAGCTCGACCGGCTGAAGGGCATGCAGCCGTCGTCGGCGGAGTACACCGTCACGCGGACGTACCTCGAGTGGCTCGTCGAGATCCCGTGGTCGATCTCGACGGAGGACCACATCGAGCTCGCCGAGGTCCGGCGCTGCCTCGACGAGGATCACTACGACCTCGACAAGGTCAAGAAGCGCATCGTCGAGTACATGGCGGTGCGCAAGCTCAAGAACGACAAGAAGGGCCCGATCCTCTGCCTCGTCGGGCCGCCGGGCGTCGGCAAGACCTCGCTCGGCCGCTCGGTCGCGCGTGCCATCGGCCGCAAGTTCGGCCGGATCTCGCTCGGCGGCGTGCGCGACGAGGCCGAGATCCGCGGTCACCGGCGCACGTACGTCGGCTCGCTGCCGGGCCGCATCATCCAGGGCATCAAGAAGGCCGGGACGAACAACCCGGTGTTCGTGCTCGACGAGATCGACAAGCTCGGCCACGACTTCCGCGGCGATCCCGCGAGCGCGCTGCTCGAGGTGCTCGATCCGGAGCAGAACAGCTCGTTCAGCGATCACTACCTCGAGGTGACGTTCGATCTCTCGAAGGTGCTGTTCATCGCCACGGCGAACCAGCTCGATCCGATCCCATGGGCGCTGCGCGACCGCCTCGAGATCATCGAGCTGCCTGGCTACACGCGCCAGGAGAAGAAGATGATCGCGCGCAAGTTCCTCGTGCCCAAGCAGCTCGACGATCACGGCCTGACGGCGGAGCGGTGCGACATCACCGACGAGGCGGTCTTCGAGATCATCGACAGCTACACGCGCGAGGCCGGCGTGCGCAACCTCGAGCGCGAGATCGGCAGCGTCTGCCGCGCGGTGGCCGTCAAGGTCGCCGAGGGGCAGGCGAAGGACCACGAGGAGATCACGCCGCCGGTCGTCGAGGAGGTGCTCGGGCCGAAGAAGTTCGTCAGCGAGGTCGCGGATCGCACGAGCGAGCCGGGCGTCGCGACGGGCCTCGCGTGGACGGCCGTGGGCGGCGACATCTTGTTCATCGAGGCGACGCGGATGCCCGGCAAGGGCAAGCTGGTGCTGACCGGCCAGCTCGGCGACGTCATGAAGGAGTCGGTGACGGCCGCGCTGTCGTTCGTGCGCGGCCGCGCCGCGGCGCTCGGGCTCGATCCGGGCAACTTCCTCGAGAACACGGACCTGCACGTCCACGTGCCGGCGGGCGCCGTGCCGAAGGACGGCCCGTCGGCGGGCGTCACGATGTACACGGCGCTGGTCTCGCTCCTCTGCAACGTGCCGGTGCGGCCGGACGTGGCGATGACGGGCGAGATCACGCTGCGCGGCAACGTGCTGCAGATCGGCGGCGTCAAGGAGAAGCTGCTCGCGGCGCACCGCGCCGGCATCAAGCGGGTGATCATCCCGGATCGCAACGTGAAGGACCTCGTGGACGTGCCCGACGAGGTGAAGAAGGAGATGGAGATCCTGTCGGTGAAGCGCATGGACGAGGTCCTCGCGCTCGCGCTCAAGGATCCGCCGCCCTCGATCATCGACCTCGCGAAGCAGGCGCAGCTCGAGACGCAGGCCAGCGCCTGATCTCGCCGCCGCGTCCTGTGCGCCGGGGGCACGTCCGTGCCCGCCCGGCGCGCGGTCGCTCGCTGTGACGAAAGCTCGAAGGTGACGGACGGTCGATCCTGCGGCGGCCGCGTGACCGCCTGCCCGGAAAGCCGGCTCGCGGGCCCCGCTCCCGGTGGCTCGGGGCCGGCAATCCCGCCCGGATCGGGGGGGTGCTCAGGACGGCTCTGAGCCGGTCCGGGAGAAGTTCAGGGCCAGTCTTGACGGCCGGTTGGGGGCTCCTTAGGTTGCCCGGCACACAAAGCCGAACGCAAGGAAGCAAGACGCCATGGGCAAGATCATCGGTATCGATCTCGGCACTACCAACTCCGTGGTCGCGATCATGGAAGGCAAGGAGCCGAAGGTTATCGCCAACGAGGAGGGCGCACGCCTGACTCCCTCGGTGGTTGCTTTCGACGAGAAGGGCGAGGTCCTCGTCGGACAGATCGCCCGTCGCCAGGCAATCACGAACCCCGAGAACACCGTGTTCTCGTCGAAGCGCTTCATGGGGCGGAAGTTCACCGACCCCGCGATCCAGGAAGAGGCCAAGCGCGTGCCGTACAAGGTCGTCGCCGCGTCGAACGGCGACGCCGCGTTCGAGATCCGCGGCAAGCGCTACTCTCCGCCGGAGATCGGCGCGCGCGTGCTGATGAAGCTCAAGCGCGCCGCCGAGGAGTACCTGGGCGAGCCGGTCACCGAGGCGGTGATCACGGTGCCCGCGTACTTCAACGACAGCCAGCGCCAGGCCACGAAGGACGCCGGCCGCATCGCCGGGCTCGAGGTCAAGCGCATCATCAACGAGCCGACGGCCGCGGCGCTCGCGTACGGGCTCGACAAGACGAAGGAGCAGCTGATCGCCGTGTTCGACATGGGCGGCGGCACCTTCGACATCTCGATCCTCGAGGTCGGTGACAAGGTCGTCGAGGTCGTCTCGACGAACGGCGACACGCACCTCGGCGGCGACGACATCGACAACCGCCTGATGGATTGGCTCGTCGCGGAGTTCAAGAAGGACACCGGGATCGACGTCAGCAAGGACAAGATGGTCCTGCAGCGCCTCAAGGAGGCCGCCGAGAAGGCGAAGATCGAGCTGTCGAGCGTCCAGGAGACGGAGGTCAACCTGCCGTACCTGACCGCTGACGCGACCGGACCCAAGCACCTCCTGAAGAAGCTGTCGCGCAGCAAGTTCGAGCAGATGATCGAGGACATCGTCGCGCGCGCGATGGAGCCGTGCAAGAAGGCGCTCACCGACGCGGGCAAGAAGATCAGCGACATCCACGAGGTCGTCCTCGTCGGTGGCTCGACCCGCATCCCGATGGTGCAGGCGAAGGTCAAGGAGTTCTTCGGCCGCGAGCCGAACAGGAGCGTGAACGCCGACGAGGTCGTCGCGCTCGGCGCGGCGGTCCAGGGCGGCGTCCTCTCGGGCGACGTCAAGGACATCCTGCTCCTCGACGTCACCCCGCTGACGCTCGGCATCGAGACCCTCGGCGGCGTGATGACGGCGATGATCCCGCGCAACACCACGATCCCGACGCGCAAGGGCGAGACGTTCTCCACGGCGGCTGACAACCAGTCCTCCGTCGAGGTCCACGTCACGCAGGGCGAGCGCCAGCTGTCGAAGGACAACAAGACGCTCGGCAAGTTCCAGCTCACCGGCATCCCGCCGGCGCCGCGCGGCGTGCCTCAGATCGAGGTGACGTTCGACATCGACGCCAACGGCATCCTGCACGTGACCGCGAAGGACAAGGCGACCGGCGCGGAGCGCAACATCCGCATCGAGGCGTCGAGCGGTCTGTCCGAGGCGGACATCAAGCGCGCCGTCGAGGACGCGCAGAAGCACGAGACCGAGGACAAGGCGCGCAAGGAGACGATCGAGGCCAAGAACCAGCTCGACAGCCTGGTCTACAGCACGCGCAAGCTCGTGCAGGAGAACTCCGCCAAGGTGCCCGAGGCCGAGAAGCTCATGATCGAGGAGGCGCTGAAGGAGGCCGAGGGCGTCCTCGAGCGCAACAAGGACGCGAGCTCGCCGGACGAGCTGCGGAGCGCGTTCGAGAAGCTGCAGGGGGCGGCGCACAAGCTGGCCGAGGCCATGTACAAGCAGAGCGGCGGCGCGGAGGGGCAGCCGGGCGACGCGCAGGCCAGCGGCGGCGGCAAGCCGGACGACGTGATCGACGCGGAGTTCGAGGACAAGTCGTAGTCCACGGGCGCTGCGGCGGCTGAGCGGGCCGGGCGAATGCCCGGCCCGCGGTCGTTTCGGCGGCTGAGCGGGCCGGGCGAACGCCCGGCGGCTGAGCGGGCCGGGCGAACGAAAGTGCATGCCCGGGGTGGCGCGGTGCATACTGCGTGAGTCGTGCGCCGTCTCGTCGCCGCCCTCGCGCTCGTGGCCGGATGTGCCGAGCTCGGCGTGGTCGGCGACGGGACGAGCATCTCGATCGGCCGGCCGAGCCGCGGCCGCATCATCGACGGCGTCCGGATCCCGGCGAGCGGCGAGGGCTTCTTCACGCGCGAGATCTGGGCCACGCGCGGCCAGCGCTACGGCACCGAGGAGCTGGTCGATCTGCTCGTCTCGGTCTCGCGGCGGGTGGCCGCGACCTCGGGCGGCACGCGGCTCGTCGTGGCCGATCTGTCCGGCAAGGGCGGGGGGCCGGCGTACGCGTGGCACCGCTCGCACCAGAGCGGGCGCGACGTCGACCTCCTCTATTACATGCGCGACGCGGACGGCAAACCGATGGAGGCCGACGCCATGCGTGTCTTTGGCCGCAGCGGCGTCGCGCGCGACGGCTCGGGGATCACGATCGACATCCCGCGGACGTGGCTCCTCGTCAAGGAGCTGCTCACCGCGCCCGAGGCCGTGGTGCAGTGGGTCTTCATGTACGATCCGATCGCCGCGAAGCTCCTCGAGCACGCCGAGTCGACCGGCGAGCCGGAGTGGCTGATCGAGCGGGCGCGCAAGGCGGTCAAGCAGCCGGGCGACAGCGCGCGCCACGACGATCACATGCACGTGCGGGTCTACTGCTCGCCGGCGGACCGGATGTACGGGTGCGTCGACGGCGGGCCGATGGAGCTCCTGGCCGAGCGCGAGGCCGAGCTCGAGTCCGAGCGCGAAGCCGGCGCGGGCGCCGAGCTCGCGGTGGGCCCGGGTGCGGGCCCGGGCGCCCTCGGCATGCCGCCGGCCTCGGGCGGCGCGTCTCCGCCGGCGGCGGGCGGCGCGGGCGGCGCGTCCCCGCCGACGCCGAGCCTGCGCTCGCTCGGCCGCGCGCTACGGGCAGGGCCCCACCGGATCGATCTTCGTCGCTGGCGATGAACCGAACGTCATGCCGGCGTCGGGCGCGCCCGCGTCGGCGGGGCGCGGCGCCGCGTCGGCGGGCGGCGCGCCCGCGTCGTCCGTCGGCGGGGCGGCGGCGTCCGGCGGCGGGCCGCCGAGCGAGCCATCGATCTTCGCGGCGGAGCTGGCCGCCTCGGCGACCGCGGCCTCGGCGGGCGTGAGCGGCCGCAGCGTCCGCAGCATCTGCTCGAAGGCGCGCGCGTGCGCCGCGCGCGCCTCGGTCGACGGCGAGGACATGACGAGCGTGAACACGCGATCGTCCGTCAGCGCGACGGCCTGGCGGAGGAACCGCTTGCTGTCC
The DNA here is from genome assembly GCA_035558535.1 of Kofleriaceae bacterium. Classification (GTDB taxonomy): domain Bacteria; phylum Myxococcota_A; class Polyangia; order Haliangiales; family Haliangiaceae; genus JABFXX01. Next base: position 65,345 of record DATMCI010000141.1, on the reverse strand, counting down.
TCGTACTCGAACCACGCCGACGGGATGCCGGCGGTCTCGTTCTCCTTCGGGCCGGGCTGCGTGGGCCCGACGCGGAGGCGCTGCGTGGAGAGCTTCGTCCGGAGCGCGCACGCCAGCTGCGACGTCAGCGGATCCTGCCTCGCGGCGCGGCACTGCGGGGGCCACGAACAGTAAAGCTCGCGCGTGAACGCCTCCGCCGTCAGCGTGACCTGCGCGGGCGGCTGGCTGCGCATCATCCACAGGATGAGGCCGGGGTATGTGCGCTGGTCGGTCGCGTGCCACAGCCGCGGCACCACCATCCGGATCTGATCGCGCGCCGAGGTGAACACGCGGGGCTCGGTGTCGCGGCCCGGGTTCTCGAGCTCCGCGCTCGATTCTCCGACGAGAAACCGCATCGCGAGCGCGCCCGCGCCGAGCATCGCCAGCGCGCTGCCTGCTGTCGCGATCCGGCGTCGCATCGAGCTTCAAGCTAGCCGGTTCGACGTGATGCGCGCGAGCGACGTGCTCTCTCGCGGCGCTGAACAGAGACCCAGTTAAAAACTCGAATGCGTTGACGTAGATCTAGTTGACCGATTCCATTCACAAGAATATCGTCACAACACTTCGACGGACGACAGCTCACGCGAAATCCACCGAAGGTAGACGGCTCTAGCAGGCGCCTACGCACACCCCAGAGACGACGCGCTGCTTGAGGGAGCAGTGCTTCGTGGGTGTGCCGTCGGTGCGTGCGACGCCGCGAGCGTCACCCAGGGGGAATCCGTTGCTCACGCGCTACCGAGGTTGGTCCACGCAGACGTCGTCGACGGGAACGGTCGTACCGTTCCGCGCGCATCGGCGACCGCTCGTGCCGGACCACGCGCATCGCCGCGACGACGATGCGCCGCGCGCGAGCGCGCCCGCGGGAGCCGCCTCGCGCACGCAGCTCCTCAAGGAGGAGGAGCTCCGCGCGATCGAGGGGACCTACGCCGAGGGCATCACCGCCGTCCAGATCGTCGACGTCTTCACGAGCCGCGGGATCAAGTTCTCCGAGGCGAGCTTCCGCAAGTACGTGCAGCAGGGCCTCCTGCCGCGCAGCAAGCGGGTGGGTCGCAAGGGCAAGCACCGCGGCTCGCTCGGCGTGTACCCGGCGAAGACGATCCGCCGGATCAACGCCGTCAAGCAGCTGATGGCCGACGGCTACACGATCGAGGAGATCCAGGGGCAGTTCCTGCTCTACACGGATCTCGTCGAGGGCGTGGCCGAGAACCTCGCGGAGCTCTGGACGCGGCTTGCGACCGATGTCGGCAAGCACGAGCCCGCGCAGCGGAAGAACCTCGAGCGCGAGCTCTCCGAGAGCCGCCGCGACGGCGATCGCCTCGTCGAGCGGCTCGGCGAGCTGACGCGCAAGGTCGCCGCACCACGAACCGACAGCCTCCGTCTCGCCGGCGCCGCGGGGGGCGCCGAAGACCTGCTCTAGCGAGCAGCCACGATCACCACACCGAGGGAAAAAGCGATGAGCGACGATTGCCGTGCCCGTGCCGAAGAAGAACTCGATCAGGACCTCGATGGGAGCGAGCTCGCCACGACTGACGCCGACGCCGACGCCGACGCCGACGCCGATGCCGAGGCCGAGGCTTGCGTCGACGCCGACGCCGACGAAGGCGAGGGCGGCGCCGAGCCGCCGGAGGTCAGCCGCAAGATCCGGCGGCGCCGCCGCCGCACGCGCCCACGCAGCAAGACGATCGCGATGAAGCGGCTGACGCGCGAGGAGCTGCGGGTCGGGGCGGCGATGTACCCGCCGGTCGACATCCCGCGGCCGTCCACGCGCGCCGAGTGCCGCGAGGAGATGCGGCCGTGCCCGTGGGTGGCGTGCAAGCACCACCTCTACCTCGACATCAACCCGGAGACGGGCTCGATCAAGATCAACTTCCCCGATCTCGAGCCGTGGGAGCTCCAGAACACGTGCGCGCTCGATGTGGCCGAGCGCGGCGGCATCACGCTCGAGGAGGTGGGTGAGATCATGAACCTGACGCGCGAGCGGATCCGTCAGGTGGAGGTGCGTGGGCTGCTCAAGCTGAAGATGGGCTCGCCGTCCCCCGACGAGCTCGGCGCGGAGCTCCTGGCGGGCCGGCAGCCGAACCTCGAGGGCGCGAAGCTCTAGCGGTCGGTGCGGCGCTCTGACGAGCGACGCGCGCGCGGCTCCGTCGAGCGTGGCGCGGCGCGCTGCTCGTCAGCGTTTTGCGCCGGTGCTCGCGTGGTGGGACGGTCCGGCGCGCGGCTTGACCGTCGGCGAGGCGGTTGGTACACGCGCTCATGACTCGCCGTGCGCTGATCTCGGTCTCGGACAAGCGGGGCGTGGTGGAGCTGGCGCGCGCGCTCGCGGCGCACGGCTTCGAGGTGCTCTCGACGGGCGGCACCGCGGCGGCGCTCGCGAGCGCCGGCATCGCGGTCGTGCAGGTGGCGGCGTACACGGGCGCGCCGGAGATCCTCGACGGGCGCGTGAAGACGCTGCACCCGCGGATCCACGGCGGGCTCCTGGGCCGTGACACGGACGCGCACCGCCGCGAGCTGGCGGAGCAGGGGATCGATCCGATCGATCTCGTCGTCGTGAACCTGTACCCGTTCGAGGCGACGATCGCCCGCGCGGGCGGCGCGACGCTCGAGGACGCGATCGAGAACATCGACATCGGCGGACCGGCGATGCTGCGCTCGGCCGGCAAGAACCACGAGCGCGTCGCGGTCGTCGTCGATCCGGATGACTACGGCTGGGTGGCGGCGGCGCTCGGTGCCGGCGGGCTCACGGCGGGCCAGCGGCTGGGGCTCGCGCGCAAGGCGTTCGCGCACACGGCCGCGTACGACGCGGCGATCGCGGCGTACCTGTCGTCGATCGACGACGCGGCGGCGGACGCGCGCGGCGCGGTGCCGGCGCGCCGCGAGCTGCCGGACACGCTCGGCCTGGCGTGGCGGCGGCTGTACGATCTGCGCTACGGCGAGAACCCGCACCAGCGGGCGGCGTTCTACGCGGACGCCCGGTCGCCGCTCGCGAGCGGCGGGGCGGCGGGCGCGGGCGCGCGGCCGACGATCGCCGCGGCGGAGGTTCTGGGCGGCAAGCAGCTCTCGTACAACAACATCCTCGATCTGGACGCGGCGCTCGGCCTCTGCCTCGAGCTGGCGGAGCCGGCGGCCGTCGTGGTGAAGCACAACAACCCCTGCGGCGCGGCGATCGATCGCGACGTCGCGGCGGCCTACCGGCGCGCGCGCGATGCCGACGCGACGTCGGCGTTCGGCGGGATCGTCGCGGTGAACCGCGAGGTCGACGCGGCGCTCGCGCGGCTCCTGGTCGAGACGTTCCTCGAGTGCGTGGTGGCGCCGGGGTACGCGGCGGACGCGCGCGAGATCCTGGCGAGCAAGAAGAACCTGCGGCTCGTGGCGGCGCCGGGCGACTGGCGCGCCCCGACGGGCGCGGCGGCGTGGTCGCTCCGCACGATCGCCGGCGGGGCGCTCGTGCAGACGGTCGATCACGGCATGGTGGACCTCGCGCAGGCGAAGGTCGTCACGGCGCGCGCGCCGAGCGACGCGGAGCGCGCGGACCTCGCGTTCGCGTGGCGCGTGGCCAAGCACGTCAAGTCGAACGCGATCGTGTTCGCGCGCGGGGGCGTCACCGTCGCGGTCGGGGCCGGGCAGATGAGCCGCGTCGACTCGGTGCGGATCTGCGAGCGCAAGGCGGGCGACGCGCTACAGGGCGCCGTGGTGGCGTCGGACGCGTTCTTCCCGTTCCGGGACGGCGTCGATGTGCTCGCGGCGGCGGGCGCGGTAGCGGTCGTGCAGCCGGGCGGCTCGGTGCGCGACGACGAGGTCATCGGCGCGGCGAACGAGCATGGCCTCGCGATGCTGTTCACGGGGATGCGGCACTTCCGCCATTGAGGCGCGGCCGCGCGGGAGCTGGCGCTCGGGCGGCGGCGTGGTGCGTGGGTGCGTGCGTCGTGGCCGTACGAGGGCCGTGGCCGCGCCTCAAGGGCGGAAGTGAGTCTGCCGGACGCCTGCGGCGCCCTCAGATGGGGGAGCCGGACAGCTCCCCATGCCCCATCGGGATCCTCGCTAGAGGCCGTGGCCCCCGGACCGCGTGAGCACGACGGAGAGGACATAGAGGGCGCCGAGCAGGAGGCAGGTCGCGACCGCGCCGCGGAGCACGATGGCCGCGAGCAAGCTGCGAGGGTCGCTCGCGGCGTTCCCGGCCGCGGTGGGCATGGGCGCGGGCGCGCGGGTCGGCGCGGTGGCCAGTATGAAGGTCTGCTCGGGGGACAGCACGAGGGTCTGCGCGGAGGCCGGAGCGGTGGACAAGACGAGGGTCTGCGCGGAGGCCGGGGCGGTGGGCAAGACGAGGGTCTGCGCGGAGGCCGGGGCGGTGAGCAGCGCGGGCGAGTACGTGGGCACGGCCCTGCGCGCGCGGGCGGGGGCGAAGGCGAGGGCGGGCTCCGGGGCCGCCGCGGCCTCGGCGAGGAGCGCGGCGATCGTCTCGGCGGAGAGCTGGACGGTGCTGCCAGGATCGATGAATGCGTGCCGGGTGACTTCGGGAGCGATGGATTCAGGGATGGCCGCCTCGGGAGCGATGGGCTCCAGATCGCTGACGTCGAGGGCCATCGTGGCGGCGGGGGCGAACGCCTGGAAGTCGAGGGTGGCGGCCGGATCGAGCTCCTCGATCACGGCCGTCAGGCGGCGGGCACCGCCAGGCGGCGGGGCGGCGGACGGGGCGGCGAGAGCGGACGCCGGCGCGTCGGCGGTGCCGGGCCGGGGCACGCCGGCGGTGCCGGGCCGGGGCGCGCCGGCGGTGCCGGGCCGGGGCGCGCCCCGGAAGATGATCGTCCCGCTCGCAGCGAGGATGCCGGCGGGGCCGGGGCTGGCGGGACCGGGGCCGGCGGGGCCGGGTGCGCCGCCGCGGGAGTCGCGCCCGGCGCGCCCGCGGGCCGAGCCGGCGGTGCCGCCGAGCGGCACCGGGCCGGGGCCCTGGCCATAGGCGGCGGCAGAAGCGGCGGCAGAAGCGGCGGCGGCGGCGGTGCTGCCGCGGCGGTGAGCGGCGGTAGCGGCGGTAGCGGCGGGGGCGGGGGCGGAGGCGGCGCCGCGGCGGTGAGCGGTGGCGAGCAGGCGGGCGGCGGCGGTGCGGGGGCGGTCGGCGGGCATGAGGGCTCCTCGTAAGGGGACCGCGCTTGTCGGCCGCCCCCGGCCGCGGTTGCGTGGCCTCGTGCACGGGCCCGCTTGGAACGGGAGGACCGCACGGCTAGGCTGCATCGATGAAGATCCTCGTCGTCGGCAGCGGAGGGCGGGAGCATGCGCTGGCGTGGCGGCTCGCGGACCATCACGACGTGGTCGCCGCGCCCGGCAACCCGGGGATGGAGGCGGTCGCCCGCTGCGTGCCCGGCGCCTCGGCCGCCGACCTCGATGGCATCGTCCAGCTCGCGCGGACCGAAAGCGTCGACCTGGTCGTCGTGGGCCCGGAGGCGCCGCTCGTGGCCGGGCTCGCCGACCGGCTCCGCGCCGCCGGCGTGCCGACGTTCGGGCCGGGAGCGGCCGGCGCGCGGCTCGAGGGCAGCAAGGTGTTCAGCAAGCAGTTCTTCGCGCGGCACGGCATCCCGACGGCGCCATTCGAGATCGCGTCCACCGCCCTGGGCGCCGACGCCGCGATCGAGCGCCTGGCGGGGCCCGGCGGCGCGGTGGTCGTCAAGGCGGACGGCCTCGCGGCCGGCAAGGGCGTCGTCGTCGCCGCCACCGCCGACCAGGCGCGCGCCGCGGCGCGCGAGATGCTCGAGGCGCGGCGCTTCGGCGACGCCGGTGCCACGGTCGTCATCGAGCAGAAGATCACCGGCCGCGAGGTCTCGGTGCTCGCCATCACCGACGGCAAGCACCTCGAGGTCTTGCCCTCGGTCGAGGATCACAAGGCGCTCTTCGACGGCGATCGCGGCCCGAACACCGGCGGCATGGGCGCCGTCTCGCCGGCCTGGATCACGGACGCGCTCGCCACCCGCATCCGCCACGAGATCCTCGATCCGACCGTCGCCGGCCTCGCCGCCGACGGCATCGACTACCGCGGCGTCCTGTACGCGGGCGTCATGGTCGATCCGGCCGGCGCGCCGTACCTGCTCGAGTACAACTGCCGCTTCGGCGATCCGGAGACGCAGCCGATCCTGGCGCGCGCCAAGGGCGATCTCGGCGCCGTGCTGCTCGGCGCCGCGCGCGGCGAGCTGCACGTCGGCTCCCTGGCGTGGGACGCGCGCGTGGCCGTGTGCGTCGTCGTGGCGGCGGCCGGCTACCCGGACGCGCCGCGGATCGGCGATCCGATCGCCGGGCTCGACGCCCCGCACGAGGACGGCGTGCTGGTCTTCCACGCGGGCACCGCGCGCCAGGGCGACGCGCTGGTCTCGGCGGGCGGCCGCGTGCTCGGCGTGACGGCGCTCGGGATCTCCGTCCCGCAGGCGTGTGCCAAGGCGTACGCGGCCGTCGATCGGATCGACCTGCCGGGCAAGCAGGTCCGGCACGACATCGGCGCGCGGGGGTACTGATCGCGGGGGGGCGACAATGCGATAAGGTCGCCCCTATGCCGCAGATCGCCGGGTTTCGTGGAGTGGTCGCGCAGGACGTCCCCAAGGCGGGCGCTCCCGAGCTCGGGAAGGCGCTCGCCGCCGGCACGCTGACGCGCGATCCGAGCCGCGCCGTCTACCGCTATCACCAGGTGTTCCCCGGATCGGGGGGCCGCTCGTTCGTGCGCAAGACCCTGGTCTGCGCCGTCCGCCTCGCGCCGTGGGCCGAGCGCTCGGTGCGGCCACACGAGGCGACCGTGCCGGCCGCGCGCGACGCCGCGCTCGCCGCGATCCGCGCCAACGGGGCGCACACCGCGCCGGTGCTCGCCGGCTTCCGCGACGGCCCGCTCGAGGTCGACCGCCTGATGCGCAAGTTCGAGAGCGGCCGCCCGACGGTCGAGCTGACGACGAAGGACGGCACCGTCCACCAGATCTGGCGCGTCCAGGACGCCGAGACGCTCGGCAAGCTCCGCCACTACTTCGCGCCGAAACCGCTGCAAGTCCTCGAGGGCCACGACCGCTACGAGGCGATGCTCGCGTACCACGAGGAGCTCGCCGCCAAGCACTCGATCCCGACGTACTCGTCGGCGAACTACGGCCTCGCGTACCTCGTGAACCTCGACGATCCGATGCTGACGGCGGCGCCGCGGCACCGCATCTTGCGCGGCCTCGATGCCCGCGGCGAGGCCGCGCTCGCGGCGGCGAAGTCGCACTTCATCGTCGAGAAGCTCGCCGGCGCGGCGAAGGACGTGGCCAAGCTCCAGGCCGCGCTCGCCGACACCGTCGCGCACCAGCCGGCGTTCGTCATCGTGTTCGCGAACGAGGCCGACGCGTGGAAGCTGACGCTCAAGCCCGATGTGAGCCCGACGGCCGAGGGCGTGCCGGTCGATCGCGCGATCCAGAAGCTGGATCCGATCGCGATCCAGCACATGTTCCTCGATCGCGTGATGCCCAAGGCGCAGGTCACGACCGAGACCGACGCGCAGACGGCGCTCGCGGCGCTCGGCGGCGGCGCGGGCGCGGGCGGCGCGGGCGGCGCGGGCGGCGCCGACGCGGTCCTCGTGACACGCCCGGTGTCCGTCGCGCAGATCACGCACGTCGCGGAGCACGGCCAGCTCCTGCCGGCGGGCTCGACGGCGTTCTACCCGCCGATCGCGTCGGGCCTGATCAGCCTGGTGATCGATCCCGACGAGGATCTGGTCTAGTTCGCGGCGCTTCGCCGCGGCTCGCTTCGCCGCGCTTCGCCGCGCTAGCGCTTCGCCGGCCGGAACCGGCGCACCTCGACGGGGCGGTCCGCGTAGCCCGACTCGCCGATCGCCTGCTCCTTGGGCGAGTCGAACAGCGTGTGCATCATCAGGTCCTGATCGTCGAGGATGCCCGGCTTGCCGCGGTCGGCGGCGAGCGCGCCGACGTGGCGCGGGAACAGCATCAGATCGCCGATTTTCGGGAACGGGATCGGCTGGCCGCGCGCGTCGCGGAACACGCCGTCGGCGCCGCGCGCGCCTGACGCGACGAGCGCCGTGACCTGCGGCAGCGCGCCCGTCCAGGTGTAGGCGAGCTTGTTCCCGAGGCGGCGCTGGCCGTAGATCATGAGGTCGGCGCAGTCGGAGCCCTCGAGCCGCTCGCTCTGGTGCGTATCGGTGGTGAGCCCCTCGGACGCCCAGATGTACGGCTGGTTGTAGAGCTCGGTCATGTAGCCGAGGAACGTGTCGTCGCGGCGGAGCGAGACGCGCAGCACGGCGTCGGTGAGGCCGCCCGAGCCCTTGCCGCGGCGCGCCTCGGGGCCGGCGCTGGCGATCACGCGATCGCCCTGGAGCGCGACGATCTGGTAGCGCATCGTGCCGATGCCGCCGCCGTGATCCGGCGTGAGCGTCGGCCGGACGTCGGCGGGGATCGATGCCTTGCCGGCGGCGCCGTCGATCGGCGTCGCGCGGTAATCGATCGGCTCGAAGTGGAACTCCTTCGGCGTGTCGCCGTTCGACATCGTCGCGACGGCCGGCTCGATCCGGTTCCAGCGCAGCTCGAGCGCGGGCGCGCGCGCGAGCGGCTGCGCGGTGACCGCCTTGCCGCCGAGCGCGAGCTGCGGCGCGTCGCTATAGATCGTGCGCAGGCCCGCCTGCTCGACGACGATCGCCGCGTGGAGCGTCACGCGCTGCCCGGCGCGCGCGTGGACCGGGCGCTCGTTCGCGGCGCGATCATCGACCGCCGCGACCACGTGCGCGGCGATGACGCGCCCCGCCGCGGCCGGATCGCCCAGCTTCGGTGCCGGGGTCGGCGCGGGGCTCGATGCAGGGGAGGAGGGCGAGGGCGCGACAGCCGCGGGATCCGGCGGAGTCGGCGCGCTGCTGGCCGAGGAACACCCGCAGATCAGCACGAGCAGAGCTCTCATCGAGCCGTGAAACGCACGACGGGCGTCACTTGTTCTGCCGGCTGTTCGGGAGTCGATCTCTTCTGCGCCCACGCGCTCTCCTCCCGCGCTGTCGCCGGTCGCGGCGGCAGCGCCGCGCAAATTTGCTACGCGGCGCGTGCTTGGCGCGTAGAGGGCGCCATGTCAACGTGACCGCGTCGTCACCTGGCGGCGGTGCGCGCGTCGCGCGAGCTTGTCACGCTGCCGGGGCTTCAAGGGACGACTGCGGAACGACGAGGAGGAGACATGCTGCGACTGGCAGATCGGGCCATGAAAGCGGTGGCCGACGTGACCCTGGGGACCGTGATCGTGCTGGTGCACGTGGCGCTGGCCGAGCGGCAAGGCACCCGCCGCTCGCAGCAGCAACGCCTGCCTTCGTGATCGATCCGACGCGCGCGCCGCGGGCGAGGCGATCCCCCTGCCGTGCCAGGGCGATCAGAGGGGGCTGCTAGGTTCCGGGCCCGTGAACGTCTCGCAGGCCACCGTCTTCCCCAGCGTGCGCCGCGCCCAGCTCGCGGACGCCCCCTCGCTCGCCGATCTCATCAACCGCGCGTACGAGATCGAGGTCTTCTTCGTCGACGGCCAGCGGACCAACGCCGACGAGATCGCGGCCATGATGCGCACCGGCACGTTCCTCGTGCTCGAGCGCAGCGGCGATCGGCCGACGCTCGCGGGCGCGGTGTACGTCGAGGCCAGGCCCGAGGCAGGCTACCTCGGCATGCTCTCCGTCGCGCCGGAGCTCCAGGGCATGGGGCTCGGCACGCGACTCGTGCGGATCGCGGAGGCGATGTGCGAAGCGATGGGCGCGCCGACGGTGCGGCTGCGCATCGTCAACCTGCGCGAGGAGCTCGGCCGGTGGTACCGCAGCCTCGGCTACGAGGAGATCGGGACCGCGCCGTACGATCACGGGCCGGTGAAGCGGCCGTGTCACTTCGTGGAGATGCAGCGCTCGATCGCGCGCCAGCTCCTCGCGGTCTGAGCCGAGCCTGCGAGAGGCGAGATCGGCTCCGCGTGGCGCAGCCGGCGAGCCGGCGAGCCGGTCGACGAGACCTGTCCAGCGATGGTTGGACGGGTCTGGGCTGCGTCTGGGCTGCGTCTGGGCGGCGCGCCCGCGCCGCGGTAGCCTCGGGCGCATGGGCCTTCCGCGCGCGGTGCTGGTGATCCTGGTCGTCCTGGCGGGCCTCTCTGGCTGCGAGTCCTGCGGCGCCGAGGATCCCGTCGACGCGCCGGGGCCCGCCGCGTACACCGTGTCGGCGTCGTGGCGCGTGACGGACCTCGGCGACGTCGAGATCCCCTGCGAGCGGGTCGACGGCCAGTTCGTGACCGTCACCTTCTTCCAGGCCGAGACCGGCCAGTCGTTCACCGACGTGTTCGACTGCTTCCGCAAGACGGGGAGCCGCTCGCTCGAGGCGGGCGAGTACCTGATCGGCTTCGATCTCGCCGATCGGCTCGGGACGCTCGTGACGCTCCCGCCGCGCCGGTACGTGATCGCGGGCGACACCGCCCTCGACGAGGTGAAGCTCCCGCTCGATCCGTTCGGCGATCTGGTGATGACGCTCGAGACGCCGCTGTTCGCCAGCTGCGGGGGCGGCTCGCAGATCACCGACATGACGCTCGAGCTGTACCGCTCCGACGGCTCCTGCCAGACGAGCACGCTGGCGATCGAGCCGGCCGCCACGTACCCCATCAACTGCGCCGCGCCGATGAGCGCCGGCTGCATCGAGAAGGATCAGCGCGTGACGGCCGCGCACTTCCCGGCGGACGAGTACCGGATCCGTGTCGTCGCGCTGCAGGGCGCCATGCCGTGCTGGCTGCACGATCAGCGGCACCGGATCCGCGCGGCCGGGCTCCGCCGGACCGTGACCTTGCCCTTGACGAAGACCTGCAACTAGCCCACGCCGGGCGGGCGCATGGCGCTATCTTCGGGCGCTGTGACCACCGTCGATCACTATCGCGCCGACCTCCGCGACACCTGCTTCCAGCTCTTCGAGGTGCTCGAGATCCAGAAGACCGCCCTCGGCGAGCCGCCGTTCGAGTCGATGGACGAGGCCACCGCGCGCGCGTCGCTCGAGGGCTTCCTCGAGGTCATGCAAGAGACGTGGGCGCCGTCGTTCGTCTCCGGCGACCGCGACGGCGCCACGTTCGACGGCCAGGGCAACGTGAAGCTGCCCGCCGGCTACATCAAGGCGCTCGACGCGCACTACGGCGGCGGCTGGAACAAGCTCGAGCTGCCCGAGCACCTCGGCGGCTACGGCGCGCCGCCGAGCCTCCAGTGGGCCGCGTTCGAGTTCATGGCGGGCGCGAACCCCGCCATCTGCTTCTACGTGCTCGGCAACTTCATGGTGAAGATCATCGACGCCCACGGCACGCCGTCGCAGAAGCAGCGCTACGTGCAGAGCATGCTCGACGGGCACTGGGGCGCCACGATGGTCTTGACCGAGCCTGGCGCCGGCTCCGACGTCGGGGCGGGCACCACGAAGGCCACGCACGTCGCCGGTGACGAGTACCTGCTCGAGGGCGTCAAGCGCTTCATCACGAACGGCGACTTCGATCACCCGAGGAACATCGTGCACATGGTGCTCGCGCGCCCCGAGGGCGCGGCTCCCGGCACGAAGGGGCTGTCGCTGTTCATCGTGCCCAAGTACTGGGTCGAGGCCGACGGCTCGATCGGCGCGCGCAACGGCGCCATGGTGACGAAGGTCGAGCACAAGATGGGCCTGCGCGGCTCGGCCACCTGCGAGCTGACGCTCGGCGACGGCGCGCCGTGCCGCGGCCTCCTGCTCGGCGAGGTGCACCGCGGCATCGCGCAGATGTTCCACGTGATCGAGTACGCGCGGATGGCCGTCGGCACGAAGTCGATGGCGACCCTGTCGACGGCGTACCTGAACGCGCTCGAGTACACGCGCATCCGCAAGCAGGGGGCGGACCTGTCGCAGATGCAGGACAAGGCCGCGCCGCGCGTCGAGATCATCCGGCACCCGGACGTGCGGCGGATGCTGATGCAGCAGAAGGCGTTCGCCGAGGGACTGCGCGCGATGATCCTGTGGACGGCGAGCGTGCAGGACCAGGTCGAGCGGGCCGGCGGGTACGGCAAGCCCGAGGCCGTCGCGCACGACGCGCTGAACGATCTCATGTTGCCGCTCATCAAGGGCTACGGCTCGGAGAAGGTCTACGAGCTGCTCGCCGTCTCGCTGCAGTGCTTCGGCGGCTCCGGCTACTGCCAGGACTACCCGATCGAGCAATACATCCGCGATCAGAAGATCGACTCGCTCTACGAGGGCACGACGCACATCCAGGCGCTCGATCTGTTCTTCCGCAAGATCGGCCGCGACGGCGGCGCGACCTTGCGCGCGCTGCTCGGCCAGATCAAGGCCACCGCCGACGGGCTGCCGGCGGACCTCGGCGTCGAGCAGGCGGCGCTCGGCGCCGCGCTCGGCGACGTGCAGGCCATCGTGATGGCGATGCTCGGCAAGCTCGGCCAGTCCGTCTACCACGCCGGCCTGCAGGGCAACCGCATCCTGTCCGCGCTGGCCGAGCTCGTGATCGGCTGGCGGCTCGTCGTGAGCGCGCAGGTCGCCCTGGCGCGGATCGGGGCCGCCACCGCCGAGGACAAGGCGTTCTATCGCGGCAAGCTCGCCGCGGCGCGGTGGTACGCCAAGGAGGTGCTGCCGGGCCTCGGGCACGCGCGCAAGCTGATCGAGGCGAGCGACCTCGATCTGATGGAGCTGCCGGACGACAGCTGGTAGCCATGAACCTCGTCGAATACAGGGCGTTCAGCGACACGCTGCGGAAAAACCTCGAGGCAGACCCGCGCGTCCTGGGCCTCATCGCCGTGGGCTCGATGGCGCAGCGGGACACCCAGCCCGACGACTGGTCGGATCACGACTTCCTCGTCATCGTGCCGCCCGGCCTGCAGGAGGACTTCCGCCACCGCACCGACTGGCTGCCCGATCACCAGCGCCTCGCGCTCATCTACCGCGAGACCCCGCACGGCCTGAAGGCGATCTACGAGCACGGGCACATGATCGAGTTCGCGGTGTTCGATCCCGACGAGCTGTACCTCGGGCGGTTCAACCGGTTCCGCGTGCTCTTCGATCGCGCCGACCTCGCGCGGCGCATGGACGAGATCGTCGGCCGAACGCGCGAGCAGAGCCGGGCCGAGGCGCCGACCGATCCGTACGCGATCGGCCAGGTCCTGACGTTCGTCCTGATCGCGCACGGGCGCTGGAGCCGCGGCGAGCGGCTGAGCGCGCGCGCGTTCCTCGGGCAGGCCGTACAGCACCTCGTGCGGCTCCTCGCGAAGTACGTCCCCGTCGACGGCGCGGAGCTGCTCGACAACCTCGATCCGCTGCGCCGCTTCGATCTCGTCTACCGAGAGCTCGGCGCGGCGCTCAATGAGGTGCTCGATCGGCCGCTGCCCGCGGCGACCGCCGGCCTCCTCGAGCTCGCGCAGCGCGAGCTATCGGGCCGGGTGCCGGAGTTTCCATCCGCGGCGCTCGAGGCCGTGCGCCGGCGCATCACGTAGCGCGCGGGGCGGGAGGGCGGCGCGGGGCGGCGCGCTCACTTCTTGATCGGCCAGCGCGGATCGCTTCGCAGCGAGGCCAGATCCGGATCCTTCTCCAGGTGCGCCAGGTCCTGGAACCCGGCCCCGATCGCGTACTTCAGCCGCTCGAACGCCTCGTCCTTGCGGCCGGCGAGCGCCAGGCAGCACGCGTGATCGTAGGCCGCGCCGCCGTCGGGCGACGAGATGGTCGCGAGCAGGTCGGCGCACTCGCCGTACCGCTTGGCGTCGTAGGCGCGGCGCGCCTTCGCCTGCGTGGCCTGCGGCGACGTCGCGGCCGCGGCGAGCTTCGCCTCGAGCCCCTGCGCCAGCTCCGGGCGAGCGGCGGGCGGCGACGCGGTCACGGCGCCGACCCCGTACCAGCCGTCGAACTGGCCATCCTGCGGGGGCTCGAGCCGGATGCCGAGCTCGGGGCCGCGCCCGGCGGCGAACGAGACGCCGCAGTGCTCCGCGACGTTGTCCCGGCAGGTCCACGCGGTCCCGTCCGCGTACCGCGCGTTCAGGCTGATCAGCGGGATGCCGGCGGCGGCGACGCGCATCGCCATCCATGCGAACCCCGGCCGGAACGACCGCTCGCGCTTGCTGGTGTGGAGGTTGCCGGCCAGAACGAGCAGCGCCGCGTCGGGGTGGGCGCGCCGCGCGGCGATCACGTTCTGCGCCATGATCTCTTCGCGCTCGCCGTCCTGGCCGCTCTGATCCATGGCCACGACCGCGATCGATCGACCCGCGGCGCGCAGCGCGCGGGCCGCCTCGAACAGATCGGCCATCGCGACGCTGCGGCGGCCGTCCTGATAGACGTTCTGCCACCACGGCCCTGCGACGAGCTTCTGCCGCATCGCCGGGCTGCCGTCGGAGGCGAGGTACGCGTCGATCGCCGCCTGGTGGTCCTGCGGGATCTCCAGCGCGAGCACGACGGGCCCCTTCGCCGCCACGGTCGCCGCCAGCTTGCCGACGAACGCCGGGATCTCCCGCGTGCCGTGGATCTCGCCCAGCATCAGCGTGCCGCGCGGCGGCAGCGCCTCCGCCGGGATCTCGACCGGCGGGAGCTGCGCCGCTGGCTGGTGCTGCTGCTGCTGCGCCGACGGCGAGCCGCCCGGCGCGCCCGCGGGCGGCGGTGGCGAGGATCCACATCCGAGCGCGAGGAGCAGCAAGATCGAGGTTCGCATCGCGGCGGTCATCCAACCATGTCGTGCCCCCCACCGGCCCGGACATGACAAGAAATCGTCGCGTCATCGGCGGCCGGCCGCGGGCTCGCGCGGCCACGCGAGGAACCAGACTGTGCCGACGCGGTCGCCGGCGATGATGCCGTCGGCGGTGACCGCCACGCTCTTGAAGTCCGCGTCGCCGCGGAGCGTGAACAAGCACCGCGCGCTCGCGAGATCCCAGACCTTGAGCGTGCGGTCCTCGGAGGCGGAGAGCACGCGGCGGTCATCGGGGGTCACCGCGCACGCGCGCACCACGCCGGTGTGGCCGTCGAGCGTGCCGACGGCGCGGCCGTCGAGATCCCAGATCCTGAGGCTGCGATCGTAGGAGGCCGAGATCACGCGCCGACCATCGGGCGTGATCGTGCACGCGGTCACCCAGTTCTCGTGGCCGTCGAGCGTGGCGACGGCACGGCCCGACGCGAGGTCCCAGAGCCTGAGCGTGCTGTCGTTGGACGCCGAGACCACGCGCTGGCCATCGGGTGAGACCGCGCACGCGGTGATCGCGCTGGTGTGACCGTCGAGGCGGCTGACGGCGCGGCCATCGAGGCCCCAGACCTCGAGGTGGCCGGCCTGGGACCCCGCGATCACGTACTGCCCGTCGGGCGTGACCGCGCACGCGGTCAACTTGCTCCTGCGGTCGCCGAAGCTGAGGCGGCGGCGGCGGGTGGCGAGATCCCAGACGGTGAGGCCGTCGCTCGCGGCCGAGACCAGGCTCCGTCCGTCGGGGGTCACCGCGTGCGCGGACAGCCCACGCGCACCCTCGAGAGTGGCGACGACGCGGCCGGCGTCCGGGTCCCAGAGCTTGAGGCTACCGTCGCTGGACGTCGAGATCGCGCGCCATCCATCGGGCGGCGCCACGCACGCGGACACCGTCGCGGCGTGGCCCTCGGCGGCGGCGACCATGCTTTCGGCGTCGAGCCTCCAGACCTTGAGGCTGCGATCGCGAGACGCTGAGATCGCGCGGCTGCCGTCGGACGTCACCGCGCACGCGTTCACCCTCGAGGCGTGGCCCTCGAGCGTTCCGAGCAGCCGGCCGGTGTCCAGGTCCCAGAGCTTGAGGCCGCAGTCCCGGGAGGCCGAGATCGCGCGGCTGCCATCGGGCGTCACCGCGCACGCGGTCACCCAATGGCGGTGTCCGGAGAGCGTCCGCAGGGCGCGGCCGGTGCCCAGGTCCCAGACCCTGAGGGTGCGGTCCTTGGAGGACGAGATCGCGTGGCGACCGTCGGGCGTCACCGCGCACGCAGTCACCGCGCGGCCGTGACCGGCGAGCGTCGCGACGACCACGCCCGTGGCGAGCTCCCAGACTTTGAGGGTGCGATCGCTCGATGCCGAGATTACGCGTCTGCCGTCGGGGGTCACCGCGCACGCGGTCACCCACCCGGTGTGGCCCTCGAGCGTGGCGAGGACGGCGCCGGTGTCCAGGTCCCAGACCTTGAGGGTGCGATCTTCGGACGCCGAGATCGCGCGGCTGCCATCGGGCGTCACCGCGCATGCGAGCACCCATCCCGCGTGACCCTCGAGCGTGGCGACCGCGCGGCCGGTGCCCAGGTCCCAGACCTTGAGGGTGCCATCGTCGGACGCCGAGATCGCGCGGCTGCCATCGGGCGTCACCGCGCACGCGTTCACCTCGTTGGTGTGACCCTCGAGCGTGGCGAGGACGGCGCCGGTGCTCAGGTCCCAGACCTTGAGGGTGCGATCGCGCGAGGTCGAAACCACGCGCTGACGGCCGGGCACCACCGCGCACGCGGTCACGCCACCCTCGTGGCCGTTCAGGGTACGCGCGAGCGCGGGGCTCTCGCGCGACGCCGCGTGCCGTACGCGCAGGAACGAAGCTCCTGTGGGCATCGTGATACGCGCGTCCAGATCCTCGTCGCGCCAGCCGGATCGCCGCAGGCGGTTCCAGATCAGCCCCGCGGTCTCGGCGGGGTGGTTGCGGATCCAGTGCGACTCGCGGGCCAGCGCCTGCGCCAGGTCGGCCAGATCGCGGGCCGCCTCGGGATCCGGACACCTCGCCGCGGCCTCGCGCAGCTCCTGCTCCACCGCGAACACGTCCGCCGACCGAGCCCGGGCCTCGAGGTAGCCGAGGTCCGCCGCGAGCGAGCGCGCGCTCGCCCAGTCACCGGCGGCGATCCGATGCGCGAGGGCGTGGCGCACGGCGTACTGCCGCGGCGCCTCCTCCGCGGGCGGCGGCCACGTGGCCAGCTGCCGCACCAGCGTCTCGTGATGCGCGCGGACCGCAGCCGCGCCGAGCCGCCTGGCGATCAGCTCGCGCACCCAGTCGTGGCGGGGGCGATACGCCTCAGCGTCGGCCCATACCGCCGACTCCTCGAGCAGGAGCTGTCGCGCCTCCCGCACGAACTGCTCCTGCTCGTCGTAGCTCCACCCCGCGAGCTCGGCGAGCACCTCCGTCGAGAGCGCCTCCTGCGCCGCGCACAGGAGCCCCAGCCCGGCGCGTACGCTCCGATCCGCGGCGGCGCGATCCCAGATCTCGCCGATCAGCGCTTTGAGCCCGCGCGGGATGCGATCGGCGCGGCGCTCTGCCGCGGGCAGGTCGCGCAGCGCGTCGTGGAGCATCACCGCGTGCAGCACGTTGCCGTCGGCGCTCGTGATCGCGAGCTCGATCATCTCCGCCGGCAGCGGCGGTTGATACCCAGGCGCGACGGCCTCCCAGAAGCCACGGACCACAGCTGTGTTCGACGCCGCCCACCGCCGGTGGTCCAGATCCATCCGCCTGACCGGGCTCCGCGCGTCGAGCCAGCGCAGGTGCGGGTGCTTCGGCCGCGTCGCGCACAGGAATCGGGTCCCGGGCGGCACTACCTGTGGCAGGAAGCGCGGCAGCGGGTTGTCCCCGGGCTCGGCCCGGCTCTCGTCGAGACCGTCGATCACGACCACCAGGCACTCCGCCGGGCCGCGCCGCCTGCCGACCCGATCGAGCAGCTCGAGCAGGCGCCGCTCGGGCCGGGCACAGGGATCGCGCAGCTCGGGGTACGCGGCCTCGAGCTGTGCGGCGAGCGACGCGGCGATCGTCTCGGGCTGGTCCCAGTCGGCGACCTGGCGGCGGATGAAGTGGTGCGGGACCGCGGCGCCGGCCGCCTCGCGCTGCGCAAGCCACGCCGACAGGAGAGCACTCTTGCCCATCCCCGGCCCACCCGTGACGACGACCCACCCGGCCTCGCCGGGTCCGAGGAGCCACTCGTCGAGCTGCGCCAGGGCGTCCGCGCGCCGGACGAACCGCGTGTGGCGCTGGCGCTCTGCCGTGAAGTCGATCAGCCCCGCCGGTGCCGGCGCCAGCGGCGGGGCTAGCGAGGGTCCGCGGCGAGGACGAGCTGCTCGGCGTCGACACCCACTCGGACCTTCAGCCGTGGACGCTCGCCGGTGCGTCGCGCGGCGACCGGCGCCATCACATCTCGGTCTCCCGGCTCCGGCGGAGCCGCGAGGCTGATCGCGGCGCAGCCCTGCCGGTAGGCGGCGGCGACCGACTCTCGCTCGCCGAGGCCGCCGTAGAAGCCGACAGCGAAGCTCCGCACCGCCTCGTCGCGGATCGGGCCGTCGGTGCCGACCACGCAGTCGACGTGTGCGAGCAGCGCATCGGCGTGCGCCTCGCTGTAGCAGGCGTTCAGGACGACGACCTGGACCGAAGCGCCAGCGGCGCCGAACGTCTCCGCGAGCGCTGCCGTCGGGACGAGCTGGGCGCCGCCCATCGCGTGCTGGAAGAACAGGCCTTGCGCGCCGCCGTGGCCGCTGTAGTGGACGACCGTGGGTCTCAGCTTGCGCAGCTCGCGCAGCAGATCGAGGGGCTCGGCCGCCCACCGGGTCTCGAGCTGGAACCGATCGCGATGGCCGCTCTGCTCCAGCTCCCGCAGGATCGCGCGTGCCTCCCTGTCGAGCGCGAGCGGGTCGGTGTCGCTTGGATTCGCGGCCAGGAACAGGATGGTGTGCTTCTGCATCGGCGGCCTCGGCGGAGCGCGCTCCGCTACCCGATGAGGCGCCGGCCGATGCCGTTTCACGACATCATTCGCCGAGAGACGTGTGCGGCAGCCCCGGAGCTTGAAATCGCCGAGAGTCGCGTGGGACGGCCCCGCCGACTTGAAATCGCCGAGAGTCGCGCGGGCGGCCTCCGCCGACTTGAATCGCCGAGAGTCGCGCGGGGCGGCCCCCGATCTTACTCTTCACGACCGTGGCGCGAGCGTTGCGCATCGATCCTCTCCTCTCATCCTTCACCGGCGCTTGCGCGGGCGCGCGCCCAGGGCGGCGGCGCGGCGCTTCGTCGTCTTGCGCGGGCGCGTCCGGCGCGGCGCGGCCTCGCGCGGCCACTCGAGGGTCCACACGGTGCCCGCGCTGTCGGCGGCGACGATGACGGCGCCCGTCGCGGCGACGCACCGGAAGACCGTCTCGCCGTGGTGCGTGTAGAGGCAGTGGCCGCTCTCGAGCTCCCAGACCTTGAGCGTGCGATCGACCGAGGCCGAGATCACGTGCCGGCCGTCCGGCGTCAGCGCGCACGCGCGCACGCCGTGCGTGTGGCCGGAGAAGGTGGCGAGGCAGCGGCCGGCCAGAAGGTCCCAGACCTTGAGCGTCCGGTCGTCGGACGCCGAGATCGCGCGGCGGCCATCCGCCGTCACGGTGCACGCCCGCACGCCCGCGACGTGGCCGGCGAGGGTGGCGAGGGCGCGGCCGGCCAGAAGGTCCCAGACCTTGAGCGTGCCGTCGGTGGACGCCGAGAGCACGCGTCGGCCCTCGGGCGACACGGCGACCGCGCGCACCCAGCCGGTGTGGCCCTCGAGCGTGGCGAGCGGGCGCCCGCTCGCCAGCTCCCAGACCCGGAGCGTCCGGTCGTCGGAGCCGGAGATCACGCGGCGGCCGTCCGGCGACACGGCGACCGCGCGCACCCAGCCGGCGTGACCCTCGAGCGTGGCGACCAGGCGCCCGCTCGCCAGGTCCCAGACCTTGAGCGTGCGGTCCGACGACGCCGAGACCGCGCGGCGGCCGTCGGGCGTCGCGGCGCACGCGCGCACCGCGGCGGCGTGCGCTTGCCAGGTGGCGGCGACCTTGCCGGTCTCGAGGTCCCGGACCTCGAGCGCGCCGTCGTCGAAGGCGGTGACCACGCGCCGGTCGTCCGGCGTGAGCGCGCACGCGCGCGCCCCGGCGGCCCGGCCCTCGATGGCGGCGACCTCGCGGCCGGCGTCTGGATCCCAGACCTTGAGCGTGCCGTCATCGGAGCCGGAGATCACGCGGCGGCCGTCGGGCGTGACCGCGCACGCGCGCAGCCCGTCCGTGTGGCCGACGAGGGTGGCCGTGGCGTGGCCGGCGCCCAGGTCCCAGATCTTGAGCGTGCCGTCGTCGGACGCCGAGACCGCGCGGCGACCGTCGGGCAAGACCGCGCACGCGCGCACGGCGGTCGCGTGGGCCTCGAAGCTCGCCAGGACGCGGCCGGTCTCGACGTCCCAGAGCTTGAGCGTGCGATCGGTGGAGCCGGAGAGCACGCGGCGGCCGTCGGGCGTGATCGCGCACGCGTGCACCCAGTCGGTGTGCCCCTCCAGGGTGGCGAGGACGTGGCCGGTCTCGAGGTCCCAGACCTTGAGCGTCCGGTCATCGGACGCCGAGATCACGCGGCGGCCATCGGGCGTGATCGCGCACGCGGTGACCCAGTCGGTGTGGCCGGAGAGGGTGGCGATCCGGCGGCCAGCCGGGAGGTCCCAGACCTCGAGCGTCCGGTCATCGGACGCCGAGACCGCGCGGCTGCCGTCGGGCGTGACCGCGCACGCGCGGACCCAGCCGGTGTGCCCTTCGAGGGTGGCGACGGCGCGGCCGGCCGCGAGATCCCAGACCTTGAGCGTGCGATCCACGGAGCCAGAGATCGCGCGGCGGCCGTCGGGCGTGACTGCGCACGCGAGCACCGCGTCGGCGTGGCCCTCGAGGGTGACGGCGAGGCGGCCGGTCTCCAGGTCCCAGAGCTTGAGCGTGCGATCGACGGAAGCGGAGAGCACGCGGCGGCCATCGGGCGTGACCGCGCACGCGCGCACGGCATCGGTGTGTCCGTCCGCGCTGCGCGGGGCCCGCTCGGCGCGCTCGGCGTGCCGCACGTGCAGGAACGCCGCCTCCGGCGGGAGTGCGAGCCGCTCCGCGAGGTCGGGCTCGCTCCGGCCCATGCGCCGCAGCCGGTTCCAGACGAGCCCCGCGGTCTCCGCCGGGTAGCTCCGGATCCAGTGCGCCTCGCGGGCGATCGCCTGCGCGAGATCGTTCAGATCGCGCGCCGCGGCGGGGCCCGGGCACCGCTTGCCGGCCTCCGCCAGCTCCTGCTCCAGCGCCGCGATCTCCGCGAGCTGCGCCCGGGCCTCCAGGTAGCCCAGGTCCGCCGCGAGGTCGCGCACCGCGCCGAAGTCGCCGGCAGCGATGGCGAGCCGGTGCGCCAGCGCGTGCCGCACCGCGTACCGCCGCCGCGGCTCGTCGGTGGGCGGCGGCCACGTCGCGAGCCGCTTCGCCAGCGTCTCGTGGTGCGCGCGGATCGCGCCCGCGCCGAGCCGCTCGGCGATCAGCTCGCGCACCCAGTCGTGGCGGGGCCGGTACGCCTCCGCGCTGCCCGGCTCCTCGAGCAGGAGCTGCCGCGCGTCGCGCACGAAGCGCTCGCGGTCGTCGTAGCTCCACCCGGCGAGGTCGGTGAGCACCTCCACCGCGAGCGCCTCGCGCGCCGCGCACAGGAGCCCCAGGCCGGCGCGCACGCGCTCGCACGCGGCGGCGCGATCCCAGATCTCGCCGATCAGCGCCTTGAGCCCGCGCGGGATGCGATCGGCGCGCCGCTCCGCCGCCGGCAGGTCGCGCAGCGCGTCGTGGAGCATCACCGCGTGCAGCACGTTGCCGTCGGCGCGCGCGATCGCGGCCTCGATCGTCGCCGCCGGCAGCGGCGGCTGGTACTCCGCGGCGACCGCCTCCCAGAAGCCGCGCACCACGCGCGCGTTCGACTCTGCCCACCTCGGATCATCGAGATCGAGCCGCCGGAGCGGGCTCCGCGCGTCGAGCCAGCGCAGGTGCGGGTGCTTCGGCCGCGTCGCGCACAGGAGGCGGATCCCCGGCGGCACCACCTGCGGCAGGAAGCGCGGCAGCGGGTTGTCCCCGGGCTCGCCGCGGGTCTCGTCGAGGCCGTCGATCACGAGCACCACGCGCTCGGCCGGGCCGAGCCGCTTGCCGACCCGGCCGAGCAGCTCGAGCAGGCGCCGCTCGGGCCGGGCACAGGGATCGCGCAGCTCGGGGTACGCGGCCTCGAGCTGCGCGGCGAGCGACGCGGCGATCGCCTCGGGCTGGTCCCAGTCGGCGACCTGGCGGCGGATGAAGTGATGCGGGACCGCCGCGCCGGCCGCCTCGCGCCGCGCGACCCACGCCGACAGGAGGGCGCTCTTGCCCATCCCCGGCCCGCCGGTGACGACGACCCAGCCGGCCTCGCCGGGCCCGAGCAGCCACTCGTCGAGGCGCGCCAGGACGTCCGTGCGCCGGACGAACCGCGCGTGGCGCTGGCGCTCCGCCGTGAAGTCGATCAGCCCCGCCGGTGCCGGCGCCGGCGGCGGGGCTAGCGAGGGTCTGCGGTGAGGACGAGCCGCTCGGCGTCGACGCCCCGCCGGACCCGCAGCTGCGGGCGCCTGGTATCGGGCGCCGGCTCGGGGACCACGTCGCGCGAGACCCCCGCGTGCCCGCCGGCCTCGAGGCTGATCGCGGCGCACCCCTGCCGGTAGGCGGTCGCCACCGGCTCCTGCTCGCCGAGGCCGCCGTAGAAGCCGACGGCGAAGCTCCGGGCCGCGTCGTCGCCGAGCGGGCCCGGGGTGCCAACCACGCAGTCGATGTGCGCGAGCAGCGCGTCGGCGTGCGCGTCGCCGTAGCAGGCGTTCAGGACGACCACCCGCACCGAGGCGCCCGCCGCGCCGAACGTCTGCTTGAGCGCCTCGGTCGAGACGACGCGCGCGGTGCCGTCCGATCCCTGGAAGAACAGGCCCTGCGTCCCGCCGTGGCCGCTGTAGTGCACCACCGTCGGCTTGAGCTTGCGCAGCTCGCGCAGCAGATCGAGGGGCTCGGCCGCCCACCGGGTCTCGAGCTGGAAGCGATCGCGGTAGCCGCTCTGCTCCAGCTCTCGCAGGATCGCGCGCGCCTCCCTGTCGAGCGCGAGCTGGTTGGTATCGCTCGGGTTCGCGGCCAGGAACAGGATGGTGTGTTTCTTCACGGCGGCGGGCGCCACGCTACCTGATGACGGCCGATCGGTCACTCCACCTGCGAGTCAGGCTTTCTCGGGGCGCTCGGCGCGGGGCAGGCGGCGGTTAGGGGGCGGGCGCAGGCGGCGGGGCGGGCGGCGGCGTAGGCGCAGGCGGCGGGGCGGGCGCAGGCGGCGGCGGCACGGGCGCCGTGCCGGGAGGGCACGCGCTGGTGCACGCTCCGAGCTGCTGCTCGAGCGTGCGGAGCTTCGGACATCCTCGGCGGCGAACGCGGACGTTCGTCTTCACGAACTCATCGACGACGGGCGTCCGCGCGAAGCTCTCGTTGATCGACAGGGTGCCGCGGAACAGGTGATTGTCGGCCACGTAGTCGGCGCCGCCGACGATGCCGATGCCCGCGGCGGTGTTGGGCCGGCACGCCGGTGAATCGATGCGGCGCAGCTCGGGCGAGGCCGCGCCTGGGGCCCACGCCGGCCCCGGTCAGGGCCCGGTGAAGAACGCCGCCGAGGTCGCGCAGGACGTGCCGGGCTCGGGTTGGTTCCAGCGCGCCTGATACGTGCCCGCCGGCGCGGTCGCGCTCGTCAGGTGCGCCCAGCCGTTGCCGAAGGTCGTGTGGTCGTTCGTGAACGCGCTGCCCATCGCCACGCCCATGACCGCGTTGGCGACGATGACCGCCGAGACGACGAACTCGCCGGCGGCGCGGGTCGTGATGCTCGCGCCGAAGGGCGTCGTGGACTGCGGCTGACTCTCCAGCTTGCTCACCGTGTCGAGCGGGTTCGCCCCACGGATGCCCGCCACCTCCCACGCCACCACCGCAAAGATGGGGTCCCCGCTGGCGGTGATCGTCGTCGCGCCCGCGTTCGAGCTCGCCGCGTACCACAGCTCGACCGCGGTCGTCTGGGCCATGTCGACCGCGCGGCTCCCCGCGACCGAGACGTACGTGTTGTTGGCGTCGTCGGTCATCGACGCGACCTGGTTCAAGCCGGTCTGCACCGCGACGACGATGAGGTGCGCGGCGCCGGTGGCGGCGATGTTGACCCGCTGCCCGTTCGAGCCGCGCGTCTGGACCAGCGTCCACGATCGCGCCGAGCCGCCGTCGGTCGGCGCGTCGACGAGGATACCCGGCCCCGCGTCGGGGACCGGCCCGGCGACGCAGACGTGCGCCCCCGCGACCAACTCGCACGTCTGGCCGGACGGGCAGTTCGCGAGCCCGGGAGTGCACGGCGCACCCGACCGCGTCTCGGGCGCGTAGCAGCTCGCGACGAGCACCAGTGCGAAGCTGTAGACCGCCGACCGCATCGGGGCCCGACAGTATCAATCGCCGCCAGCGCCTCCCAGCGCGCCGATCGTGCGGAACCTCACTTCGCGGGCCCCTATCTACGGGCCCGCGAGCCGATCGAGGTAGCGCGGCAGGCTCCGCGCGCGGTAGCCGAGGCACTCGAGCGTGGTGTGCGCGCGGTACGCGGGGCCGCGCGTGTACTCGCGCCAGCGCGCCGCCCACCGCACAAGCCGCGGCTCGCGGGTGATGCGCGCGAGCGACGCGAGCTGCCGCGCGTGCACCCAGGTGTAGAAGACGCACGACGGCTTCGCGCGGCGGTCCGGATCCTGGTCGTAGAGGCTCGTGTGCCCGTTGTCGTAGGTCCCGAGCACGGTGTCGTCGAGCGACGCGGCGCCCTCGGCGAAGGCGCGGTGCGCGTTCGCGTCGTCGGTCGCGCGCGCGACGTCCCACAGGCCGAGCAGCGACGACAAGAAGCCGTTGAGCACGTGCCGGGTCTGCCCCGGGAGCGCGTACTTCTCGTAGAACAGGCGCCCGTTGCGGTCGAGGTCCCGGACCCCGCCGCGCTCGACCGGCACGAAGCACGGGCCGACCGCGTCCACGGCCGCGTCGCGGTAGCGCGCGTCGCCGGTCAGCTGGTGCGCGCGAACGAGCACCGCGCCAGTCCAGCCCTGGACCATCGCGTTGACCCACGGCGCCTTGTGCCGCGCGTACTCCTCGACCTGATCGAAGTGCGGCACGACGAAGCACCGGCGCCCCTCGAGCGTGACGGTGCGTCCCAGCTCGAGGATCTGCCGCGCCGTCGCGAGGAACGCGCCGTGCGCGGTGTGATCGCCGGTCTCGAGGAAGGCGTGGAAGTGATCGATCGCGAGGTGACACATGTCGATCGGATCGCGCTTCGCCGCCTCGCCCCCGTACGTGGCGGAGGTCAGCCAGCGCGCCGTCTCGCCGGACTCGACGGCGGTGTAGACGTGGGCGAACCCGAGCTCGCGCGCGTGCGGCTCGACGCGCGGCTCGAGCGCGAGCGGGTCCCCCGCGATCAGTCGGTGCTGACGCTGCCAGCGCAGGAGCCGGAACAGCGCTCCGCGCGCGACGCTCGTCACGACGCCGCCCTTGCCCTGCACGCTCCAATGCCCATCACGCTCGCCCGCCCGCCGCTCACCCATGTCGCCATCGTCGGTCAACGCCGCGGCAAGGTCAAGTCAGGCTTGCCTCGGCGCTGCCCGTTACCGGCGCTATCATGCAGGCATGCGCAGCGCCGGCCCCGCGAAGCTCCTGCTCGCCGCCGTCGCTGCCGTCGCCGCCGTCGCTGCCATCGCCGTCGCTCCGGGCGCAGACACGCGCGCCGTCGCCGAGCCCCGCAGCCGGATCCCGCCGTTCAGCGTCTGGGTCGGCAGCTACACGTGCCCGCAGGGCCTGACGTCGCTGCGGCTGTCGATCGAGGCGAAGCGGAGCGGCGAGGCGGTGGCGACGTTCGAGTTCGGGCCGCACCCGGACAACCCGAAGCTGCCGCGGGGCGAGTACCGGATGACGGGCGCGGTGCGCCTCTTGTCGCGCGGGCAGCTCCACGTGAAGCTGGTGCCGGAGCGGTGGATCACGCAGCCGGACGGCTGGTCGATGACGGGCCTCACCGCGACGAGCGATCTCGAGCAGCAGACGCTCGAGGGGCGGATCGACGCGCCGGCGTGCGGCGAGCTGTCGGTGCGCCGCGAGGGCGCCTCCTGAGCAGGCGCTGACCACGAGGCCTTCGAGCGCGCGCTGTCCGGCGAGCCGCGGTTCAGCAGGGCTGCCGTGTAGCCGACCTTAAAAGTAGAGCCGGACATTTCCTCAAAGGTTTTTCGGATCTCGTGGAAACTCCAAGGCATCGCAGCCAGTAAGGATCATGAGAAGAATGCTTGGTAAGGCCCGTGGGAGAAGCATCTGGGGAACCTTCGCTTACGATAAGGGTATACTGAATTGCCTATTCTAAGGATGCGCGAGGCATCAAGGATAGATAGATTCATTCGATGCCTCAACATTAAGTATTTATGACAGGAAATTGCATGGAATTAAGTAATGTTAAAGGTAGTTTGATCCTGCTGAATGGTGCCTCCAGCGCCGGTAAAACGACCCTTTGTAAGCACATTCGAGACATCATTCCAGCGCCCTTCCTTCACTTTTCCTTAGACTTCATCATGTTCGATGCTGATGTTCTTCCCAAGAAGAGAAACGTCCCTGAACTTGGAATCACATGGAAGCAAATGCGACCCCATGTCTTCGAGGGTTTTTATCGATGCCTCCCGGCCCTCCTGTCGGCAGGCAACAATCTTCTGGTAGACGTCATCATCGAAGATGAAAATCAAAGGAACCGCCTACGAAACCTATTGGCGACCTACGATGTTTTTTTGGTAGGAGTACACTGCAACCTGGAAATGCTCATTCAGAGGGAGAGGCTGCGGGGCGATCGTAGAACAGGTGATGCCGAACTTGACTTCAAGACTGTGCATACCTTTTTGCCCTACGATCTTGAAGTTGACTCCGAAGCACCAGCAGAAGTAAATGCAAATAAGGTAGTCGAGGCATGGCTAAATAGAGAGAAGCCTTCCGTCTTTGAACGATTAAGTATCTAGAAGATCGTAGCGCTCAGATTTCGGACGGATGGGGCTCACCGCGCTCATCGCGCACGCTTCCCGACGGGATGACGATTAAGCACCTCGGCAAGGTCATCATGTTTCCAGGCGCCGCAGCGCCCGCGACCAGATCGCCGTCTACAAGCCCGGCACGGCCAACGGTGAGAAGTGGTATTTCATGCCCGACAACGTGCCGGCGCTGGCCGCCTCGGTGGGCGTGGTGCACTTCGCCCGGTCGACTCCGGTCGGCTTCACCGTCATCATCCGCCAGGTCCGCCAGGCCGGCGTCAGGGCCGGTGCTTCGCGCGCAGCGCGAGCACGCGGGCGCGCAGCGGCTCGCCCTTGGCCGGATCGACCATGGCGACGAAGCTGGCGAAGCCGAGCGCGGCGGCCAGGACGTCGGTGCCGCCGCCTGCGCCGGCGCTGCCGGTGCCGCCGGCCGTGCCCCAGGTCTTGCCGGCGGGGCCGTCCTTCTCGAGGTGGTGGAGCAGGGCGCGGAACTTGCGGAGCTCGACGCGCGGCACCGCCGGCCGCTCGTTGACGACGATGCCGGTGACCTCCTGGCGGCGACCGCGGCGCACGACGCGCACCTTGTCGGGGTGCACCTGGAAGCCTTCGGCCGCGGTGACCCGGCGCAGGAACGCCAGGCACGAGCCGACGCGCGCGTCGCCGTGCTTCGTCGACAGCGTCAGATCGTCGGCGTAGCGCGTGTACAGGAAGCCGTGGCGGGCGGCCCAGCCGGCGATCCGGCGATCGAGGCGGCGGCACAGCGCGTTCGTGATCGCCGGGCTCGTCGGCGCGCCCTGCGGCAACCGGCGCTCGCCGCGCGCGACGTAGTACGTGATGCCGTCGAGCGTGGTCTCGGCGATCTCTGGCTCCGTGCAGAGGAGCGCGAGCACCGTGGCGACCTCCTCGCTGTAGCCGAGCTTGCCGAACAGGCCCTTCACGCGCCGGTATGTGACGGTCGGGAAGAAGTCGCGCAGGTCGACGTTGACGACGATCGCGGAGCCGGCGTGCGGCGCGGCGTTCGAGACGATCGATCGGCCGGTGCGGAAGCCGTGCGCCGGCTCGGCCAGCGCCACCGCCTCGAGCAGGTGATCGAGGATCCAGCGCTGCACGCGCTTGAGGCGCCGCATCGGCGCCGAGATCACGCGCTCGCCGCCGGCGCGCTTGGGGATCGTGAAGCGCCGGTAGTGCGTCGTGGTGGACACCTCGCGCGCGAACGCGAGGAAGCGCAGCTCGCCGAGCGAGACGCCGATCGCGGCCGCGAGCTCGGCGGCGGTGTGGAGCACCGGGAGCCGCTGCGCGCCGAGCCGCGCGGCGTTGCCTTCGCGGCGGCCGGGGGCAGGGCCGAGGCCGGCGGAGACGCGCGCGCCGAGGTACGTGAGCTCGCGCGTCTTCTTCTCTTGGGTCTCCGCGCGCGCCGCGGCGCGCTCGCCGAGCCGGCGCTGCTTGGTCTCCTCGCGCCGCCGGCGCGACTCGGCCATCCGCTGCTTCTTGAGCTCGATCTCGAGCTGCGCGAGGTCGCGCAGCTTCGCGGCGCTCTGCCGCAGCCCGTCGAGGCGCGCGCGGAGCTCGCCTCGGCGGCGGACCTCGTCGGGCGGATCGTGCGCCGGCGGCTTGTCGCCCGACCAGAAGCCGAGCCGCACCATCTCGTCGAGGATGGCCTCTTCCTTGCCGCCGCGCGCGATGCGCTCGTAGAGCTGGCGGCGGTCGCGGGGCGGGAGGTCGTCGGACATGGAGGAGAGGACCGAGGAGAGGACCGAGGAGAGGAGCGTGGCGGGTGGCTACCTTCGTCTCGTCTCGGGACTGGATTGCTTTGCTCGAGTGGCGGTGGCGTCCATCGGCGGCATTCGATTTCTCGAAATCCCTACCGGAAATCGCTGATGGACGCTACCGCCACACAGTATTGAGCGAGCCAGTGAGGCATGAAGGACGTGATCGCATGGACGGCGATCCGCCGCCCAGGTTGCAAGGTCCGTGGCCACCCGCCACGCACCGCGATCATCGGTCAAGCGAGCACCCGCCGCAAGAGCGTCGTGAGGTCCTTGTCGGAGGGCAGGCCGGGAGGAGGGGCCCCGATGTCCGATCGGGTACCCTCTGGACGTGGCTCGCGGGCACCGAGACGAAGACCGGAAGTGGCAGGAGCTGCGCCGCATGTCGGGGGCGGAGTCCCTGCGGATCGGCGAGGCGCTCTGGACCTCCGATCTCGCGCGCCTCGCGGCGCCCCGGCCGGCTCCTCGTCCCGTCTCGCTGGCGGTCGCGTTGCGTATGCGGATGGAGCGCCGTGGCCGAGTCGTTCAGAAGTCGCCATCGTCGTTATCGAAGTCGTCGTACTCCTCGAACGAGGACGCATCCAGATCATCGGCCTCGTACTTCTCACCCAGGTACTCCGCGCGAGTGCTCGGCGCTAGCACGCGCAACAGCATCCGGTAGTACGAGGCGATCAGCTTGCCAGCAACGAGCAGGGACATCTTCTCCTCGTCGCTGGTGAGGAATGGCTGAAGGATCGACTCGGGGCGAACGCTCAGCAGCGAGCACAGGCGAACGAGGTTGTCACGCGCGACCGATGGCACCTTCTGGGCTGCATCCGGCCTCAGCCGGTGTCCCACTCCGGGCGAAGCTCCTCGTCGTGGAAGACGGTCGGCTTTGGTAAGTATCCCGGTGGCAAATCATCGAGGTAGACCCCGTACACAGCTACCGTCTCGCCCTTCCGGCGATCGATGACATGGCCCATCCCATCGCTAGGCTCTGTCAGCAGCGACAGCAGCGTGCGTCGCTTCCCCAGGTACTCCGCGATCGCGCGCTGGTCGACCCTGACCAGCAACGAGCGCGTGACACCATCGGCCCGTGCGCACCACTTCTCAACGTACTGGGTCGAGCCGAGCGCGGCCCGATACTCGGAGAGGATCGGGCCCTCGAACTCCTCAAGCTCGCGGACCCAAACGACTTCGCGTGGCAATCGGTCGCGACGGTTCTTGATCTCAGGAAGCACGGTCATTCCTCGTGCTCGATCTCGAAGTACTCGAGGACGCGCCCTGACCAGTCGACATCAGCAGCCTCGTGGAGGTCGAAGTGACCGGAGGCGTTTGCTTCGCAGCAAAGACCATCCGCCTCGGTGAGGTCGACACGCCCGACATGGTCGCCGTACCGTTCGATAGCACGATCTCGGTCTCCGAGCCGGTTTGCGAGATCCTTGTACCTCACTGCCGCCTGATGGCGGGCGTTGACGAAGGCGGGCTGGCCGTATAAGACCGGCACAGCAGGGGAAGGGCGATCACATGGGCGGCGGGTTCGAGCGGAAACCAGGCGGAGGAAGCCTCGTCCAGAACAGCCAGACCGGCGGAGCGACGAGCACGCCTGGGAAGCGCACCCTCACCGAGCAGCTGGGCAAGCGCGTTACGACGCTGGCCGAGGCCGGTGGCGGGCACCTCCCGGAGCGCGTCGAAGCCTCCGCTGGTGGAGCCGTCGGCGGCGACAGCGCGGCGCTGCTCGCGGAGATGGGCCAGGCGTTCGGGGCGGACTTCTCGGACGTGCGGATCCACCACGGCGATGGCGTCGCCGAGTCGATGGGCGCCGAGGCGGCGGCGCAGGGCGACGACGTTCACGTCGCGGCGCATCGCGATCCCGAGGACAAGCGGCTGCTCGGGCACGAGCTCGCGCACGTGGTGCAGCAGCGCGAGGGGCGCGTGGATGGGCCGCAGGGTAAGGACGATGGGCTGGTGGCGGACGCGGGGCTCGAGGCGGAAGCGGATCGCGCGGGTGATGCGATCGCGAGCGGGCAGCCAGTACCCGAGGAGCTGCGCTCGCGCGGTGGCGCGCAGCACGCGGCCGCTGCGCCGGTGCAGCTGAGCCGCGATCCGCTGAAGGGCATCGACCTGTACCTGCACGTCAACAGCACCGGGATCTGGGCCGCGCTCAAGGAGCACCTGGCCCGAGTGCCGTGGCCGGATCCGCATCCCGATGTGCAGTTCTTGAACGAGCCGAAGTTCGGCGCGCTGGTGTGGGCGTGGCTCAAGGACGGAGGGCTGTTCCTCGACGAGCCACAGAGCATCCGGCGGCTCGTGTTCCCGGCGACGCACCAGGAGGCCCTCGCGCCGCTCTTGCCGACGTACACGCGCACGTGGCTGCCCGGCATCGGCAAGGCGTTCGCCGAGCTGATCGAAGATGCCGCGCGCGCGTCGCTTTCGCGAGTCGGCGCGCGCTACGCGGGCTCGGCGGAGCACGACTCGAGGTCGGAGGCGCACGCAGACCAGATCGTCAAGTCGCATCCGATGGACCACGCGGTCACCGCCGCGCTCGTCCAGCGCGGCATCGTGCGCTACGTCCCGAAGGCCGGGAAGCCCGACCCGTCGACGAAGCCGCGCGAAGTGAAGATCGTCAAGCTCGAGTGGCAAGGCTCGCGCGACAAGGCGTTGTGGAACTGGGTGAAGGCGCCGCCGGACGCGACCGTAGAAGACGTCGCGGCGTCGCTGTGGCCGAGCTACGACAACACGTACCCCGGGCAGTCGGGCTCGACGCGCGCGTATGGCCTGACCGAGGCACCGCCGTTGTTTGGCGTGCCGCCCGGCTGGGCGATGGACTTTCCCGACGCGCGCAGGCACGCGCCGGCCGGAGACATCGGTCCCGAGAAGGGCATCCGCATGGCCGCGCTCGCGTCGAGCAGGATCGACGATGAGGTCGCGATCGCGCAGAGGCACACCGACGCGACGAAGGCGCCGACGCCGAAGGCCGAGGCGCTCAAGACCACCCTCGGCGACTCGTTGATCGCGGCGGCCTATCTACACCGCGTGCTGTCGCCGTGGAAGCAGGGGCCGACGATCGAGACGCTGATCGCGTGGATCAAGGACAAGCAATCGAAGATCACGACGATGCCGGCCGCCGAGCTTGGCACGTGGGCCCCGATCATCGAAGGCCAGAAGGACCGCCTGAGGCGCATCGTCGGCGGCGTGAAGGGCATCGTCGACCATACCAGCGGTCTCGGCGTGAAGGACTCGACCTCGCCGAGCGCGAAGCCGCTCGCGAGCTTGCTCGATACGTACGGACAGGCCGCCGCGCTCTCGCATCTGTCGGACACCGGCGAGCGGCTGATCGGCGACGCCGGCCAGCAGCAACAACAGCTCGCGATCCTGATGCTCCGCGGCGTCACGAACGACATGAAGAACGCAGTCGGCGTCGCGTCGCAGAGCAACCAGACCGGCATCGCCGATCTGTCGAAGGAATCGATCACCGTCGCCGCCGACGCGCAGAAGCTCCAGGATCAGCTCGCTGCGGGGCTACCGGTCGGCTCGGCTTCACTCGAGGAGACGACGCTGCACGCGCAGGAGATCGCGTTCAAGACGCGCGTGCAGGGCGTGTTCTGGTCGATCCGCGCGCTCAGGATGGCCGTCGATCAGGCCGGCGACGGGCTCGCGTCGCACATCGCGCGGACGTTCCACGGCAGCTTCAAGTCGCTGCAACAGGCGAGCGTTCCCGTCGAAGGCACGATCAACCAGATCGTCATCAACCAGCAGAGCGAAGCGAGCTTCGTCAAGGGCAACTGGGAGTCCGCCGCCGAGCAGCGCGGCTTCCGGCGCAGCGCGCTCGCGCGCAACCAGAAGCTGCTCGACGAGCTGCAGCGCCACACCGATCTCGTCGAGTTCCTGCGCGAAGGCGCCGACACCGTCAAGTGGCAGCAGTTCGCGACCAGCTGCGTCCACATGCTCGCGCTGATCGGCATCTCGATCGTCGCCGGTGCCGCGGGCGGCGCGGTCGTGCGCATGGCGACGAGTGCGCTCACTCGCGTCGGCTCGACCGCCGCGATCGCGCAGATCGCCGAGACCGGCGGCACCCTCGCGCGCGCCGGCAGTCTCGCCGCACGCGGCGCTGCGCATCTCGCAGGCGCCGCCACCGAAGCCAGCATCATCACCGTCGCGCAGGTTAGGATGCAGGGCGGCAGTGCGGACGACGCGTTCTTCTCGAACCTGCTCTCGACGATCGGCGCGAACGCGATCATGAGTTCGCTGTCGAAGGACCTCGCGCTCGTGCGCAGTATCGAGATGCGCACCGCGCAGCACTGGACCAAGCGCGCCGGTAAGCTCGTGCTGAAGGAGACGGTCGCGGTCTCCGCGCACACGATCATGAACGTGGCCCTCGGTTACGTCGCGCACATGATCGTCACGCACAAGAACCCGACGGCGATGATGGCCCAGGAGTGGATCATGCAGGGCGTCGCGATGGGAGTCGGGCGCTACGCTGGTAAATTCATCAAGGCACGCAAACCCGGGCACGAACAGCTCGGCAAGCTGCCAGAAGCGCTCGGCGGCAAGCACCTGCTGACCGCGGGTAACGAGCTCGCCGCACTCGCGACGAACGCCGAGACGAAGCCGACGCGTGACGCGGAGCGCGAGGTGTTCGCGAAGCAGCACCAGGTGATCGAGCAGGAGCTGCGCATTCTGGAGATGATCGAGAGGAACCCCGCGCTGTTGACAGCGACTCCGCAGATCAAGCTCTCGATGCAGGACGTCAAGGCCGAAATCGGCCAGCTCCGGGCCGAGCAGCAGGCTCTGCAGCCGGAGATGCGGAGGTTCGTGCTCGAGGCCGCGGGGCTGGAAGAGATTGTTCCGGGTAGCGAATACCGCGGGTCCGCCGATCAGATGCGACGCGCGATCGAGGCGGCGAACGCGATGGGCCTCCCGGTGGGGCTCCCGAAGAATGGCGTCGGCAAGACGGTCGTGAAATTGGGCGACGTTGACATCACGTTTCACGATGGCCCGCCGACCGATGCTGCACCGCCGAGAAGGACGCCCGAAGAGCAGTTCCTGGAGGACGTTCGCTCGAAGCTCCCTGATGCCGACCAGAAGGCCAGGTTCGAAAAGATCGTCGGCAAGCGCAGCGCGAAGCAAGTGCACGACCAGTTCAAAGGTGACGTCGAATCAGCTCGCAAGGTCGTCAGCGACGCGGTGGCACGTGATCGCGCCACGGTGGCTACGGCGGCGGCGAACGAGCAGAAGATCGAGGATCTACGCCAGTGGGCAAGGGACGGTGAGTTTCACAAGGATCCTCGCGTCAAGAGTGTGATCGATGCCTACCGGGCAGCGCTAGAGAACGCAAAGACCAGCGCCGACCGTAAGAACGCACGCGATATCGCACTCAAGAACCTGCGCAGCGAGGTCATGGGCGTCGAAGTCACAAGGAAGCTGTACATCGAGTTTCAGAATCGACCCGGACGAAAGGTGCGGCGGGACATTCAGGTCTGGCAAGCGCAAGATCCAAAATACAAGTCGCCGAAGGAGTTCGAAGCCGCGAGGCCCGAGTTGTTCGAGAAGAGTGACCGCGGCATCAGGATGATCGACGGTCGCGTCCACCTCGAAATCACGGATCTCGATTTCGTGGTCACGACGCCTGGAACCAAAGGCGACCACGTCATCCATGTCGAAGAGCTCAAGACCGGCAAGAACGACACTCCCGGAAAGGCGGCCGATCAGATCGCCAACGGTCGCCAGGCGATCTCCGGTGCCGTTGCTGGTGGGGAGCCGATCAAGTTGCTCGAAGGTGGCAAGGACGTCACTGCGACCTTCGATCTCGCGAGCTTCGGCTCAGCGACAGCCAAGACCCATGGTCCCGAGAAGCCCGAAAACAAGTTTGACAAGAGCCTCGGGCTCGATGCGAAGTCGCTGGAAACGGCGATCGAGAGGCTGCTGGACGACTGGCATCCGCCTCCGAAGCCGGGAGGTGGGTCATGAGGCGTTCGATCCATATCGTTCGTCCGCCGGTGGTGGACGGCCTGGATCTCGACATCCTCGAGTCGTATCGCGTCTACGACCACTTCGCGCTTGCCGCCGAGCTGTGGCGGCTCGCGGCCCGACCAGAGCGCGCGAGCGCGATCGATGAGCTGGTGCTGCGCGCCTACGACTACGACGTTCCACTGCTCACGACCCCCGACATCGAGAAGATGCTTGGATTGCTCGCCGGTCTCGATGACGCGATCTACGGCGCTGTCGCCAACGAGCGCCATGAGATTCCGATCGGCCAGCTGCCTACCTTGCGGATGCGCACGAAGCTGCTCGACATCTCCGAGTCGCGCGGCAACGATGCCGTGTTCGCGGTGCAGGAGGCCCTGGTGCATGTCCACAACCTGCAGTCCGCGCTGCGCTCGGCGCTCGAGCGAGATGCGCATATCGTGTTTGACTGAGTTCCCATCGCGGCGCGCATACGCCTTCTCAAGGCGCGATCGGGCGCCGTCTGTTTCGCTGATCGGTCAAGCGAGCACGCGCCGCAAGAGCGCCGTGAGGTCCTTGTCGGAGGGCAGGCGGGAGACGGCGGGCGTCTGCCGGAGCGCCCGGAGCATCGAGGCGACCTTGCCGTCGGTGTGATCGGCCCCGGCGTGGGCGATGCGCAGGACCTGGAGCAGCGTGCGCCGATCGGTGACGGTGGCGCGGCGCTCGAGCTCGTCGGCGATCGTCGCGAGCTTCGCATCGACGGAGGCGGCGGCGGTGGCGAGGGCCTCCTCGACGCCATCGCCGCGGCCGGTGAGCTTGCCGATCGTGCGCCGCCACCAGGACGCCTTCGGCGGCTCCGCGGCGGGGGCGCCCCCGCCGGCTGCCTCGGCGGCGGCCGTGGCGCCCCGGGTCGCGGCCACGTCGAGGGCGGCGACCAGGCGCGGCGCCTTGGGGTGCAGGATCAGGCCCTCCCGCGCGAACTGGTACATCGCGTTCCAGTCCTCGATGTCCTCGCACAGGCGTACGAGCTCGACCCAGCGATCGAGCTTGCCCTCGGCACCGGCGAGCGCGCGCCCCGCGGTGATCGCCGTCGCGTGGTCGCTGAGCTGGACGGCCACGTCGCGCTTGACCCGCAGCGCGAGCGCGCTGCCAGGGAGCTTGCGCAGCGCCCGATCCGCGGCGGCCCGCGCGGCCTGGTACTCGCCGACGTCGAGCTGCGCCTCGGCGATCACCTCCTGCAGCCGCGCGTACTCCTCGCTGTCGGGCGGCGCGAGCTTCGCGATCCGATCGAGCTCGTGGATCGAGTCGGCGATCCGGCCGGCAGTGCGCAGCTCGGTCGCGCGCAGGACGGCGCGGCGGAACGCGGCCTGGAAGTTCTCGCGATCCTCGGCGGCCTCGCGGCTCACGGCGGTGGCGCGGGCCCCGGTGCCTGCGGGCGCCTCGAACGTGATCTTGTCGGAGATGCCGCGCCGGTGCGCCGCGCGCAGCGCGAGCATGTGCTCGCACGGGCCCTTGTGCAGGCGGTTCCGCACGAAGAAGTCGCAGCTGCACTCGCCCGCGATCAGCCGGCGATCGGCGTCGAACGTGAGATCGGGCGCGAAGATCCGGCCGCGATCCTTGAGCCGCCCGACGAGGTGGAGGCCGCCATTGATGCTCTCGGCGGTGTCGACGGCGATCTTCGCGCGGTGCAGGAGCTCGGCGGCGCGCTCCTCGCGTGCGTTCGCGAACCGCAGCTTCTCGACGGGCAGGGGCTCGCGCGTCAGCTCGCGCTTGCGGTACACGCCGCGATCGAGATCGAAGATCGCGCGCCCGGCCTGCACCCAGCCGGCGAGCGCCGACGCGACGATGGGCGCGGCGAGCCCGGTGCGCGCGGCGAGCTCCTCGGGCGTGGCGAGCCAGCTCTTGCCGAGCTCGTCGAACACGCGCGCCTGCGTCACCGAGTCGACCTCCTCGCGCGCCGCCATCAGATCGAAGTTGCCGGCCTCCGACCAGTTGTTGTGCGTCCAGCCGGACAGGCCGAGCGTGAACGAGAGGTCCCCGAGGTCGACGACCCAGAACGTCGGCAGGCCCGTGCCGAGGAGGAACAGCCGCACGCGGCGGGCGCGCGGCAGGAGCCGCTCGAGGATGAACAGCCGGCGGCGCCCCCACACGCGGATCTCCGT
Organism: Kofleriaceae bacterium; assembly: GCA_035558535.1. Taxonomy (GTDB): domain Bacteria; phylum Myxococcota_A; class Polyangia; order Haliangiales; family Haliangiaceae; genus JABFXX01. The sequence continues at coordinate 28,682 of DATMCI010000141.1, read as the reverse complement.
CGCGCCGCCGCCGACACCGGAGCCTTCGTACCGCGAGCGCGGGCAGTCGATCTTCTTGCCCCACGGATCGACGACGATCGAGACGGGCGCGCCGGGTGTGAGCTGGAAGCGCAGCGAGCGCGGCCCGAACAGCTCCTTGTTGCGACGCAGGACGAAGCACAGGTTGTGGACGTCCATCGGGTGCAGCTCGACGACGTGCGCCGGCAAGGTCGCCGCCGATGAGACTTGCAGGAAGCCGCGCACCCACGAGTCGGGCAGGTCGATCTTGACCTCGCGGTACTGGTCCTCCATCGACGTCTGGACGTTGAAGCCGCCGGGATCGACGTCGAGCGTGGTGGTCTTGTACGAGCGGATCTTCTGGAACTCGCCGTACAGCTTCTCGGAGTAATCGATGTTCGTCGTGCCGCACGCGCGATCGCCGAGCTGCGCGAACACCTCGTACGAGGCGGCGAGCCGGCCGTAGCTCGACTCGTCGCGCGAGAAGCATTCGAAGAACACCTGATCGGGGTGGACGGTGATGACCGGATCGAGCTTGAACCACAGCTCCTTGTCGCGGTTGTAGAGGTAGTTGAAGTACTTCTGGCGCGCGGCGTAGAACGCGGAGCGGCGGCCGGACGACCGCGCCTCGAGCGCGGTGAGCTCGCGCGACAGCTCCGCGATCTCGTCGGAGACCCGCTTCTGGCTCGCGGTGAGCTGCGCGAGATCGATGTAGCTCTGCTGCTCGCGCCACGCGAGGTACGCGGTGCGGTCCTTCGGGATGAAGCGCAGATCGCTCGTGACCACGTCGTGGAGCGCGCTGATCGCCTCGCGGAACTCGAGCTGCTTTTTGACCTCGCCGCGGAAGTACGTGGGCTCGCGCAGCGTGTCGGGCGAGAACGACATCGCGGTCGCGTGGTCGCCCTGCTGGACGCCGGAGCTGCCGGCGTAGCGGTGCTCGAACAGCATCAGCGGCCTCCCTTCGCGCGCGCGTGCGGCGCCGGCTTGGCGACGCGGATCGGCACCGGCACGTCGGGGTGCGCCTCGTGGACATCGACCATCGCCGCGATCAGCGGGTGCTTCTGCGTGACGGCGATCGTCGCCGACTGGCGATCGAGCACGGGGGCGAGCAGCGCCGCGGCCTCCGCCGAGCGCGCGGCCTCGCGGCGGAGCAGGGCGAGCACGCGCTGCTTCGCGACGTGGCCGCGGTTCACCTGCGACAGCACGGTGACGAGGTACGGCACGAGCGTGCGCAGCTGCTCGAGGTCACCGGAGACGTAGTGATCGAGCAGGCCAGACACGAGGAGCTGGAGGTTCTGCGACGGGTGCTCGGCGAGCCGCACGAGGTAGCGGCCAGCGTCGGCGGTCTGCCACGCCTCGTGGAGCAGCGCCTTGCCGAGCGCCTGGACCTCGGGCCGGATGCTGTCGCAGATCGCGATGATCGCGTCGGCGGTGAGCGCGGCCTTGAGCTCGCCCCGGATGAGGCCGGCGGCGAAGTCGCGCGTGTCCTCCCACGCCGAGTCGACGAGGCGCGCCAGCGCCACGGGCGCGAGGCGGTAGCGATCCGCCGAGGCGCGCGCGAGGCTCCACGCGCCCTGCCGGATCGCGAGGATCTCATTGCTCGCGAGGCGCGCGAGGTCGTCGAGCCCGAGGTCGTCGGGCGCAACCTGCGGCAGGAGCAGGCCGCCGGCCTCGCGCGCGTGCGGCGACAGCGCGCCGCAGAGCCGGAGGATCAGCGCCGCGGGCTTGTGCGGCAGGACGGCGGCGAATTCGGCGCGGAGCAGCGAGACGATGTGCGCGGGCACACCCTCGGGCTGCGGGCGCACGAGGCCCTCGACGAGGCGGTCGGCGAGCGCGCGCGCCGCGTCGGGGAACCGGCGGGCGATCTCGCCGAGCAGCGTGCGCGTGCCCTCGCGCAGCTCGCGGTTGCCGGAGGTGGCGAACAGCTCGAGCGCGTCGAGATCGTCCTTGGCGATCTCGGCGGGCGTGGTCGCGAGCAGGCGGGCGCCGAGGAGGCGGACGCCGGCGTGCGGCGACGCGAGCAGGAGCTCGAGCAGATCGTGCGGCAGCTCGTCGCGCTGCGCGTGGCGGAGCATGAGCTCGCCGGCGAGCTCGCCGAGCGCGGCGAGCGGGTGGCGGATGAGATCGCGGAGCACGTCGCCGGAGAGCTCGCGGAGCGGCGCGGCGAGCGCGGCGAGCAGCGCGGCGGCAGCGCCAGCGGCGCGCTCCTGTGCCGCGGCGTCGTCGGGCAGCCCGAGCAGGATCGCGAGCGCGCGCGCGGCGGCGGAGCGCGCGACGTCGTCGGGCAGCGCGCGCCCGCGGACGAGCGCCAGGCCGGCGTCGCGGATCTGGGCGGTGCGCCCGGTGAGGAGCAGCGAGAGCAGCTCGGGATCGCCGGCGGCGCGATCGGGGTGGCTCGCGATCCAGAGCAGCACCCAGACGTGGGCCTCGTCGAGCTCGCTGCCGAGCGCGCCGCGCGCGAGCGCCGGGGAGAGCGGGCGCGCGCGCACGAGGTCGAAGACGAGGCGCTGCGCAATGGGGTGCCCGCCGCCGAGGACGGCCGCGACGGCCTCGTCGGACAGGGCCTCGACGTACGCGCGGTTCGCGCGCATCGCCTTGGCGGCGAACTCGAGGACGGGCGTGGCGCGCGCGGCGCCGAGCAGGTGCCACAGAGCCTCGGGCGCGCGGTCCCACAGGGCGGGGTACCGCTCCTCGCGCACGGCGGGCGCGGGCTGGCCGGGGCGGTAGCCGCGCCGGCAGCGCCACGTCGCCTTGCCGTGGTGGGCGCGCTCGTAGCGGGGGCTCTGGCCGTAGATGATGTCGTTCAGCGCGTGGTAGCGGGCGAAGCGATCGTAGGGCCCACCCTGCGCCTCGAGGCGCGGGGCCTGGGCGTCCTCCTCGGTGTACGCGAGCAGGATCGCGGAGGCCATGCGGACGTAGTCGGGCGAGCCGGCGCGCGCGAGCCGGCGCAGGATGCGCGCGACGCGGCGGCGGAGGTAGCTCCGCGTCCGCGGCCCGAACGGGCGCGCCCCGGTGTGCTCGTCGATGCGGCGGGCGCACAGCGCGAAGAGCTCGCCGTCGCGGCGCAGCTCGGCGAGCCGGTACAGGGAGCGCACGACGGCGGCCTCGCGGTTCGACAGCCGCGCGACGCGCGCGAGCGCGAGCACGGCGGGGCGGACGATGGGATCGACCTCGCCGCCGGGGCGGGCGACGGGCTCACCGGTGCGATCGAGGAGCGAGAGCCCGACGGCGGCCGCCTGCGCCTTCACGGGATCGGTCGCGAGCAGCTCCTCGGCGGCGCGGGCGAGCCCGGCGGCGTCGCGGCGGTCGAGCGCGGCGGCGAGCGCGGGGGGCAGGAGCGAGCGCGCGAGCTCGGGCGCGCGGGCGGGATCGATCCGCGCGATCGCGAGGCGCGCGACGTCTCGCACGTGCGTCGGCTGGCGCGCGTTGCCGGCGATCTCGGCGAGCCGGCCGAGCGACGCGGTGGTGCCGCAGCGGACGAGCGCGGCGAGCACCGTGTGCTGCCACGGCTCGGGCTTGACGCCGGACGGCGGCCGCGCGGTGAGCAGCTCGAGGAGCGCCGGCTCGGCGGCGCGCAGATCGCGGTCGCCGGCCTTCCAGACGACGGGCCCGGTCGGGCCCTCGCCGCGGTGGCCGAGGCGGAGCCGCTCGACGATCGCGCGCTCGGTGGCCGCGGCGGAGCCGGCCGCCGCGCTCGCGTCGTCGTCGTCGTCGCTGCTGCTGCTGCCGCCGCGCCCCGCGGCGGCGCGGGCGGTCGGGCGCGCCGCACCGGCAGCACCGGCGGCCGCGATCGGCTGGTAGCCGCCGGCCGTCTTCTCGGCGACGAGCTTGTCGAAGACGGCGCGCGCCTTGCCGAGCGGCACGGGCGCGGGCGTCTTCGTGCCGTCGCGGAGCGCGGCGCCGCGCCGGCCGTAGCGGAAGTTGACGACGTACTGGCCGCTCGCGACCTCGACGAGATCGACCTCGTAGACCTTGTCGGACGAGCCCTCGCGGAACGCCAGGCGCGCCTGATCGATCACCCGCACGCGGCGAGCGTACAACGCACGCGGGGAGCGCGACGCGCGGTCACATGAAATTTCGCGTGTGCAGCCCCGACAGCCGCGCGGCGCGATCGGGATCGAACCCGAGCCGGACGAGCCGCTGCGTCCGGCCGGCGGCCATCTCGCGCGAGAGCTCGACGACGGCCGCGTGGCCGCGCCGCAGATCGGCGGGCGCCCAGCCGCCCGCGGCGAGCAGGATCAGCGCGTCGAAGACTTCGGCGCCGAGGCCGGCGGTGTGGGCGAGCGCGGCGTGCCGGCGCTCGATCGCGGCGGCGAGCTGGTCGCGCAGCGCCGGATCCTCGCCGACGTGCCGCCCGAGGTGCGCGAGGCCGAACGCGACGTGGCGCGCCTCGTCCTGCGCCGCGAGCTGCGCGACGGCGCGCGTGCACGGATCGGGCGCGTGATCGCGCAAGAACCAGAGGAGCGCCAGAAAGCTGCCCTCGCCGAGCACCGCGAGCAGAAAGCTCGCGATCGCAAAGCTCGGCTCGTCGAACAGGGTCGCGAGCGAGGCCTGGCCGCCCGCGGTCGACAGCCCGAGCGCCTCGCGCCGGAGGCGCGCGCGGCGCGTGAACACCTCGATGTGGCGCGCCTCGTCGGCGGCCTGGATCGCGAGCAGCTGCATCACCTCGCGGAAGTGCGGGTGTAGGCGCCCGAGGAAGCGCACGGGGACGAGCAGCGCCGCGGTCTCGTTCTCGATCAGGTACGTCATCACCTGGACGATCGCGTCCTCGACCTCCTCGGGGTGCGTGATCGGCGTGTCCCACGGGATCGCGGTGGCTGGATCCCACTGCGCCGCGGCGGCCTGCGCGTACAGCCGCGCGGCCTCGTCGGCCCAGACCTCGCGCCGATCCGCGAGCGGCAGCGGGAGCGCCGGCCCGCCGGGCTCGACGAGCGCGCCGCGCGCCGCGAGGCCCCAGCGCGCGGGCGCGTGCGCCTCGGGCGCGGCGGCGGTCCCGGCCCGCTCGGCGCCGCGCCGCCGGTCGGCGGGGCCGCGCGTCACCACGAAGTCCGCGGCCGCGCGCTCGAGGTGGTGCCCGCGCGCGCGGCACCACGCCGGCAGATCGACGGCGAGCGACGGCGCGGTCCCGCGCACGCGCGCGGACGGCTGCGCGCGGAGCGCCCGATCGACGAGCAGGTGTGCGCCTTCGTCGAGCCCGAGGTCGCCGAGCTCGATGCTCTCGATGCTCTCGATGCTCTCGATGCTCTCGATGCTCTCGCCGTCGCGCGCGCCGCCGTCAGCGGACATGCGCGAGCCAGGCCTCGAGCGTGCCGTACCGATCGATGGCGCGCTCGAGCGGCGCGTACCCGGACGTGCGGCCGGACATCCACTTCGTGAGGCCCTCGAGCTCGAGCAGCGGGCGGACCGCCGGGTCGTCGTACGACATCGCCAGGAGCAGATCGCGAAAGCGCGCGATCTCCGGCGGGCCGCCATCGAGCACGGTGAAGTTGCAGTGATCGTACGGCGCCGTCTGGTGCACGACGCGCACGGCGGCGGGGCCGGACGGCGCGATCAGCCCCTCGCGCGCGAACGCGAGCCGGTTGCCGTCGATCACGCAGGCCGCGTCGACCTCGCCAGCGAGCAGCGCGCGCACGGCGTCGCGCTCGCCCCCGATGTGATCGCCGTGCTTGCCGACGAGCACGTCGTGGTAGACCGGCACGCCGATGACGCCGGCCTCGGCGAGCGACGCGAGCGGGATCAGCGTCGCCTGCGGCGAGTCGAAGGCGCCCACGCCGATCCGCGCGCCGCCGAGGTCCGCCGCCGCGCGGATCGGCCCGGCGTCGCGCACGAGCACGACGCTCGTCAGATCGCGGTCGGTGTCGCGCATCGCGATCGCCTCCGCGCGGCGGCCCTTCTCGCGCGCGGCGCGCTCGGCCTCGAGCCACGCGAGCGGCGAGTTCCACGCCACGTCGATGTCACCGCGCAGGTGCGCCGCGACCTGGCGCTCGTAGCTCGAGTAGAGGACGAAGTCGAACGGGAGCCCGTGCGCGAGGAAGTGCGCGCGGAAGCCCTCCCAGATCGTGACGACTTTCGGATCGTACGCGACGGCGCCGAGGATGATCTCGCGCGCCGCCGCTGGTTGCCAGCTCTTGCTCATGGCTGCTCGCTCCGGTGGATCAGTGGATCAGAAGAGCGGCATGCCGCACACGGCCCTGCCGAGCTTGTCGTAGAGCTGGTCGGTGGTCGGCGCCATGATGTGCGAGGCGCGCGCGTCGCGGAACATGCGCTCGATGCCGACATCCTTGCGGAACGCGACGCCGCCGCAGACCCGCATCGCGAGATCGGTCACCATGCCGGCGGCCTCGCCGGCCGCGGCCTTGCTCTCGAGCACGCGCAGCATCTTGTCGGGGCGGTCGGTCTCGACCGCCGTGATCGTGTCGGCGAGCAGCGTCTTGATCTGATCGGTCGCGATCCGCATGCGCGCGATGTACGCGCGGATCGTCGGCAGATCCGCGAGCATCGAGCCGAGGTGCTGGAACTTCGCGCCGGCGGCGTGGGCGACCGTCTTCTGCACCACCGCCTCCATCAGGCCGGCGGAGACCGACGACGCCAGGATGTTGAAGCACGTGAGCCCGTGGCTCATCACGATCGGGAACCCGCCGCCGTCGTCGCCGAGGCGCGCGCTGGCGGGGACGCGGACATTCTCGGCGGTGAGCGGGCCCGAGTCGTTGCCGCGCAGCCCGACGCCGTCGAACGGCAGGCCGTGCTGCAGGCCAAACGTCTCGCGCGGCACGAGCCACAGCGTGCTGATCTCGTTGTTGGTGATCGGCTTACTACCCCACACGTAGACGTCGGCGTGGCGCACCGACGTGACGAAGCTCTTCTGCGCGGTCAGGAGCACGTCGTCGCCGTCGGGCGTGGCGGAGCTGACCGGGATCCAGAACTCGCTGCGCGATCCGACCTCGGAGAGCGCGACCGTCGCCAGGTGGCGGCCGGCGGCGATCGCCTCGCGGACCTCGCGCGGGCCGTGCGGCTCGATCATCGCGGTCGCGCTGAAGTGCATGCAGAGGACCATCCCGGTCGAGCCGCACTCGCGCGACACCCGCTCGATGAGGTACGAGGCGGCCCGGTGCCCCTCGCCCATGCCGCCGACGTCCTTGCTCGAGGTGAGGCCCAGGAGGCGGGTCTCGCGGGCCAGCCCGATGGTCTCCTTGGGGAAGTTGCCGCGATCGACCTCGGTGGCGTGTTGCGCGGCCGAAGCTGCCATGCGTTCTACGAGCTGCTCGAAGTTGGGCACCATGGCCGGAAGCTATCCGATCCGGCGTGACCGGGCCCAGCGTTCTGAGCCCGCGCCGTGCTGGCGCCGTGCCATAACGCGGTCGTGAAGCGCGTCCTGACCGGCATCAAGGCCTCCGGAATCCCGCACCTGGGCAACTACTACGGCGCGATCCGGCCCGCGCTCGAGCTCGCCGCGCGCGCGGACGTGCAGGGCCTGTTCTTCATCGCGGATTACCACGCGCTGACCCTGATCCACGACCGCGCGGAGCTCGATCGGCTGACGCGCGAGATCGCGGCGGCGTGGCTCGCGTTCGGGCTCGATCCGGAGCGCGTCGTCTTCTACCGGCAGTCGCACGTGCCCGAGATCTTCGAGCTCGCCTGGATCCTCAGCTGCTTCACGTCGAAGGGCCAGCTCAACCGCGCGCACGCGTACAAGGCGCGCGTCGAGGAGGCGCAGCAGAAGCAGCTCGAGCCCGACGCGCTCGTCGACATGGGCCTGTTCAATTACCCCGTGCTCATGTCGGCGGACATCGTCCTGTTCGACTGCGATGTGGTCCCGGTCGGCAGCGATCAGCTGCAGCAGATCGAGATCGCGCGCGACATCGTCGGCCGCGTCAACCACATCTATGGCGAGGGCGTGCTGCACCTGCCCGAGGGGCTGTGCGAGGACACGGCGCTCCTGCCGGGCCTCGACGGCCGCAAGATGAGCAAGAGCTACGGCAACACGATCCCGCTGTTCGCGCCGGCCAAGCAGCTCCGCAAGGCCGTCGGCCGGATCGTCACCGACTCGACGCCGCCGGAGGTCCCCAAGGAGCCCGACGCGTCGCTCATCTTCCAGATCTTCCGCCTGCTCGCGCCGCCGACCGACACGGCCGCGCTGCGCGCGCGCTACGAGGCGGGCATCGGCTGGGGCGACGCCAAGGCCGCGCTCGCCGACCTCCTCGAGCGGATGCTCGCCGAGCCGCGCGCCCGCTACGACGAGCTGATGGCGCACCCCGAGCGGCTCGACGCGCTGCTCGCCGAGGGCGCGGCCCGCGCCCGGCAGCTCGCGGCGCCGGTCATGGATCGGGTGCGCCGCGCGATCGGCATCGCGCGCTGAACTCCGGCGCGCGGCGCGCCGGTTCAAAATTGTGAAATCGAGGCCGCGCGCCCTGGCGTTCGCGCATGGATGAGCCGGAGCACCGCCAACGCCGCGATCCTCGGCGCGTTCGTCGCCGCCTGCCATTCGACCGCTCCTACTTCCCATCCCACGTCCTACGACCTCGGCGCGGAGTCGACCCGGCCGCGCGCCCTGCCGGGCGGGCCGCCCGAGGTCGCCGCGGCGCCGGAGGAGGGGCCGCCGCCGGTGCCGCTCGAGCGCGTCGCGCCGCGGCTCGGTGCGCCGGTCGTGCTCGCGCGCGCGGACGGCGCGACGCTCGCGTACGTCGCCGACGAGGACGGCGCCGCGATCCGCGTCATCGACGTCGACGGCCTGGGCGAGCTCGCGCGGCTCGCGCTGCCGGGGCGGCCGGCGCAGCTCGCGATCCTCGGCGACGGCCGGCTCGTCGCGACGCTGCGCGACCGCGACGAGCTCGCGGTGCTCGCCGGCACGGGGCTCCCCGGCGCGCCCCTGCGGATCGCCCAGCGGCTCGCGCTGCCGGCCGAGCCGATCGGCGTCGCGATCGCGCCCGGCGACCGCGAGCTGGTGGTGACGAGCGGGTGGGGGCACGCGCTGACGGTGCTCGCGGTGCCGGGCGAGCCGGGGCGGCCGCTGGCGGTCGCGCGCACGTATCCGCTCGCCCCCGAGCCGCGCGGCGTCGTGGTCTCCGACGACGGCGAGCACGCGTTCGTCTCGCACGCGGTCGGCCAGAGCCTCGAGCGGATCGAGCTCGGCACCGGCGCCGCGCTGGCCCTCCGCATGGCCGGCTCCGAGGAGCTCGTCGACGACATGGCGAACGTCGCCCGGACCCGCGAGGCGTGCCAGGGGTTCGCGCTGGTCCAGTCGATCCAGCCGGCGGGGCGGATCTTCGCGCCGCAGGTCCTGGCCGAGACGGGCAGCCCCGATTCGCCCTCGGAGGGCTACGGCAGCTCCGAGACCGGGATGGAGCCCGAGGTGTTCGACGTCGCGGTCATCGACGAGGATCGCGGCAAGGTGCTGGGCGAGTCGCTGCGCTTGCGGGTGCTCCCCCGCGCGGGCCGGTGCGCGCTGCCGCGGGCGGCCGCGGCCTCGGCGCGGGGCTCTCTGCTCGTGACCTGCCTCGGCGAGAACGCCGTGGTGGAGCTCGACGGCGCCTCGGCCGCGCCGATGAGCGTGGAGCTCCGCCGCTGGCCGGTCCCGTCGGGGCCGGTGGGGATCGCGATCGACGACGCGCGCGAGCGCGCGATCGTGTGGTCGCAGTACGCCCGCACGCTGACGGTGATCGGCACGAGCCAGCGCGCGCCGGCGGTGCGCACGGTCGTCCTCGACGGGCCGGCGCTGCCGCCGAACCTCGCGCGCGGGCGCGAGCTGTTCGCGGCGGTGGCCGATCCGCGGATCTCGGGGACGGGGCAGGCGTGCGAGAGCTGCCACCCCGACGGGCGGCAGGACGCGCTCGTGTGGTCGTCGCCGAACGGGCCGCGGCAGACGCCGATGCTCGCCGGCCGGCTCGCCGGGACCGCGCCGTACGGCTGGAACGGCGACGCCAAGGACGTCGCGCGGCACCTGGCGAAGACGTTCGGGCGGCTGCGGGGGACGGGCCTGCGCGGCGAGGATCTCGACGCGCTGGTCGCCTACGTGACACAGCTCCGCGCGCCGGCACCGGCGGCCGCGCCCGCGGCCGCGGATCTGATCGCCCTGGGCGAGGCGATCTTCCAGTCATCGGACGCCCAGTGCGCGAGCTGCCACGGCGAGGACGGCCGGACGCCGGACGGCATGCGCCACGACGTCGGCAGCAAGGCGGCCGGCGATCAGCGCCGCGAGCTCGACACGCCGTCGCTCTCGTACCTCGCCGGCTCGGCGCCGTACTACCACGACGGGCGCTTCGCGACGCTGCGCGAGCTGCTCGAGCAGTCGCAGGGGAAGATGGGCCAGAAGCGCAAGCTGTCGCCGCGCGAGCTCGACGCCCTCGAGGCGTACCTCGGGACCCGATGAGGAAATCGATGCAGAGCCCGATGCAGAGCCCGATGCACTGCTTGCCGCTCGTCGCGCTCGCGTCCGCGCTCGCGCCCGCGCTCGCCGCGGCCGACATCGCCCTGCTGTCGGCGCTGCCGGAGAAGCCGGTGCGCTACGCGCAGGCGCCCGGGCCGATCGCCGCGGTCGTGGCGCCGTTCTCGCCCACGCGCGACAGCTCCGGCCACGAGGTGCGCGCCACCGGCGCGGGCTGCCTGGTCTACGATCCGCCGAAGTACTGGATCGACGGCGAGGGCGACCTCATGCGCCGCTACCCCGAGATGGAGATCGGCGATCCGACGCCGTTCGGGATCGAGCGGCTGGTGACGCGCGGCGACACCGCCGAGCTCGAGCGCGTCATCGCGAACGTCGTCTTCGGCGAGCTCGTGCCGATCTCGCGCAGCCGGATCACGCTGCGCGAGGTGGCGACGCTCCCAGGGCTCGCCGTCTACGCGTACCGCTGGGGCGCGAACGTCTATCTCATCACCCGCTCGTCCAGCGATCCGGTGCGGCGCCGCGACGGCGGGACCGGCCTCGAGGATTCGATCGGGTGCGGGACCGTCATGACGACGCTGCGCCTGCGCGGCGGCTCGAGCGAGCTCGCCCAGATCCGGGGCACCGTCCCCGCCACCGGCAAGCGGTACGTCATCGACGCGAGCGTCGTGCAGACCGGCCGCGATCCCGAGCCGCTGCTGTCAGTGGTGGCGCGCCTCGTGGATCGCTAGGCGCGCGGCGCGGCGCGGCGCGGCGACCACGGCCGTGCTCACGCCGTGCTCACGGCGTGAGCAGGAGCGAGAACTCGTAGCGGTTGATCGCGCCGGGCGTGGCCGGGAACACCTCGAAGATGTAGTCGCCCGGGGCGAGCATCGGGCACACCGGCGACGCGCCGGGACACATGATCTGCTCGAGGTTCTCGAAGCCGCGCGACTGGCCGAGGGTCGTCGCCCCGGACATATCCGTGATCCGCAGATCCAGATCGCCCGTCGGGCGGTTCGTGAACGACACGCTCACGCTGACGCTGGTCGTGCCCGCCGGCACGGTGAAGCGGTAGAGGTCGCGGTCGTCGGTGCTGCCGGCGCAGACCGCCGCGGGGCCGATGTCCCCGGGCATGACCATCGCGGCCTCGGCCACCGCGTTGTTCGGCTCCTTGTAGTCGCACTCCGCCTGCGTGTACGGCAGGTCATCCCCCCCATCGTCGCCGACCGAGTCGAAATCGAGGAGGAGCGAGCAGCCGCTCGCGCTCGCGACAACAAAGCCAGCGACAAGGGCACCGACGCCCGCTCGAACCATGCCTCGACGCTAGCCGCGCCGCGCCGAGAACTCAATTGCCAGCCGCGCCGGTTGGGATCGGTCCTGCGCCGTGCGCGCGGGCGCGGGATCGTGCGCGGCCCTCCGCCCACGTGCCGCGCACCCGGAAGAACATCAAGAGATTTCAGGGATTAGGCGCCGAGCGTCGCTTGACCGGGCCCCTGTGCGGCGGGTAGGGTCCGCAGGCTCATCGCGGGCGCATTTGCAGGCTCCTCCATGTATTTACAAGACCTCATCTTCACGCTGCAAAAGTACTGGGCCGAGCGCGGCTGCGTCGTGGAACAGCCGGTCGACGTCGAGGTCGGGGCCGGGACGTTCCACCCCGCCACGTTCCTGCGCGTGCTCGGGCCCGAGCCCTGGAACGCCGCGTTCGCGCAGTTCTGCCGGCGTCCGGCCGACGGACGGTACGGCGAGAACCCGAACCGCGCCGGCGCGTACTTCCAGTTCCAGGTCGGCCTCAAGCCGTCGCCGCTGCACGTCCAGGATCTCTACCTCGACTCGCTGCGCGCGATCGGCCTCGATCCGAGCAGCCACGACATCCGGTTCGTCGAGGACGACTGGGAGTCACCCACGCTCGGCGCGTGGGGCCTCGGCTGGGAGGTCTGGTGCGACGGCATGGAGGTCACGCAGTACACGTACTTCCAGCAGGCCGGCGGCATCGATCTGCGGCCGGTGACGTGCGAGCTCACGTACGGCGTCGAGCGGCTCGCGATGTACCTGCAGAACATCGACAACATGTACGACCTGCAGTGGGACCGCCACGTGACCTACGGGCAAATTCGCAAGCCGTGGGAGGTCGAGTACTCGACGTACCAGTTCGAGGAGCTGCGGCCGGAGATCTCGTTCGCGAGCTTCGATACGTACGAGGGCGAGTGCCGCCGCCTCCTCGCGCGGCCCGCCGGCCCCCTCGTCCTGCCCGCCTACGAGTTCTGCATGAAGGCGTCGCACGCGTTCAACTGCCTCGACGCGCGCGGCGCGATCAGCGTGACCGAGCGCCAGCGCTTCATCGGCCGCGTGCGCGCGATGGCCAAGGCGTGCGCCGAGACGTACGTCGCGTCGCGCGCGCGGCTCGGCTTCCCGCTCCTGCCCAAGGCGCTGCAGGCGCAGGCCGTGGCGGCCTACGAGGCCGCCGCCGAGGCCGGCGTCAACGCGGCCGCGCTCGCCGCCGCCGCCGCCGTCGCCGATCACGCGCCCGGTCAGGAGCGCGCCGGCTCGGAGGCCGCCCATGCCTGACATCGTCAACCCGCAGATCACCGACGCCGTCGCCCCGACCGCGAGCGCGAGCGCGAGCGATGGCCGGCCGGCCGACCTCCTGTTCGAGATCGGGTGCGAGGAGATTCCGGCGAAGATGCTCGCCCGGGCGCTCGCCGAGCTGCCGGCCGCCGTCGAGCAGCGGCTCGCCGCGGCGCGCCTCGCCCACGGCGCCGTGCGCGCGCTCGGCACGCCGCGCCGGCTCGCCGTGATCGTGAAGGGCCTGGCCGATCGCCAGCCCGATCTCGTCGAGGAGGTGGTCGGCCCGCCCGTCTCGGCGGCGTTTGCGCCCGACGGCTCGGTCACGAAGGCCGGGCAGGGCTTCGCCGCCAAGTCCGGCGTGGATCCCGCGTCGCTCACGAAGAAGGAGGTCCCCGGCAAGAAGGGCCTCTACGCGGTGGCGATCCGCAACGTCGCCGGTGGCGACACGCGGTCGCTCCTGCCCGCGATGCTCCGCGATCTCGCGGCCGCGATCCCGTGGCCGAAGTCGCAGCGCTGGGGCTGGGGCATGACGGCGTTCGTGCGCCCGGTGCAGTGGCTGCTCGCGCTCTACGGCGGCGAGGTCGTCCCCGTGGCGTGGGCGGATCTCACGGCGGGCCGTACGACGCGCGGCCACCGCTTCCTGTCGCGCGGCGAGGTCTCCGTGGCATCGCCCGCCGAGTACGTCGAGACGTTGCGCGCGCACCACGTCGTCGTCGATCCAGAGGCGCGCCGCGAGCTCGTGCGCGCCGAGCTCTCCCGGCTCGAGCAGGAGACCGGGCTGCGCGTCCGGCCCGATCCCGCGCTCCTCGACGAGGTCATCCACCTCGGCGAGTACCCGGTGGGCCTGTGCGGCCAGTTCGATCCGTCGTACCTCGAGGTCCCCGAGGAGATCATCGTGACGGCGATGCGCACGCACCAGCGCTACTTCGCGATGGAGGATCAGGGCGGCAAGCTCGCGAACCGGTTCACGACGCTGATGGCGACCGTCGTGAAGGATCCCGCCGTGGTCCAGCGCGGCAACGAGTACGTGATCGCCTCGCGCCTGGCCGACGCGAAGTTCTTCTTCGCCGAGGATCGCAAGAAGTCGTTCGCCGAGTGGAACAAGAAGCTCGACGCGGTCGTGTTCCAGGCCAAGCTCGGCGACCGCGCCCGGACGATCGGCCACAAGGTGCAGCGCATCGCGCGGATCGCCGGCGCGCTCGCGCGGCACGTCGGCGCCGACGCGGACACCGTCGCCGCGGCGGCGGGCGTCTGCAAGGCGGACCTCGCGTCGAGCGCGGTCGGCGAGTTCCCCGAGCTCCAGGGCGTGATGGGCCGCCACTACGCCCGCCACTTCGGCCTCTCCGACGAGATCGCGCGCGCCATCGACGAGCACTGGTGGCCCAAGGGGCAGGGCGCGGCGCTGCCGCCCGGCGCCGCCGGCGCGCTGATCGCGCTCGCCGATCGCATGGACACGGTGGCCGGCTGCTTCGCCGTGGGCCTCGAGCCCAGCGGCTCGGCCGATCCCTTGGGCCTGCGCCGCGCCGCGATCGGCATCTGGCTGATCCTGCTCGCGCACGAGGGTGACGAGCGGTGGGCCTCGCTCTGGCCGGTGCTCTTCGACGAAGCCCGCGCCGCGCTGGCGGAGCAGGGCGTGGCGATGGCGGACACCGCCTCCGTCGAGAAGTTCTTCCGCGACCGCCTGCGCGGCATCTTCGTGGATCAGGGCATCCCGACGCAGGACGCCGAGGCGGCGCTCGCGCAGAGCTTCCGCGATCCGATCGACGCGCGCGCGCGCGCCCTGGCGATCGCCCGCATCCCGAAGGAGGCGCGCGAGGTCTTCAAGCGCGTGGCGAACATCCTCGACGACGCGCGCAAGAAGCACAAGCTCGAGCCGGCAGACCGGGTCGATCCGGCGCTGTTTGCGGCGGACAACACCGTCGAGCAGAAGCTCCACGCGGCGATGCAGGAGGCGCGCGAGCGCGAGGCCGAGCCGCGCCGCCGCCGCGACTACGCCGCCGTGTTCGACTCGCTCGTCCAGCTCCAGCCCACCGTCGCCGCGTTCTTCGATCGCGGCGGCGTGATGGTCATGGACCCCGATCCAAAGCTTCGCGACAACCGGCTCGCGCTGCTCCTGCAGCTGATCCAGCCGTACCTGGCGATCGCCGACTTCCGCCTGCTCGGCGCCGCGTCGTAGCCGGTGCCGCGCGCGTTCAACACCACCGGGCCGTGCATCCCCGGCGAGCACTACATGCTCCCGCCGGAGCGGCGCCTCGGGCGCGTCCAGGAGCTGATCGCGGAGCGCAAGTACTTCACGCTGCACGCCGGCCGGCAGACCGGCAAGACGACGTCCCTCATGTGGCTCGAGCGGCACCTCAACGCCTCGGGGCACTGGCGCGCCCTCTGGATCGATCTCGAGATGGCGCGCGAGCTACCCGATGTGGCGGCGGCGATGCCCGTGATCCTCGAGATCTTCGACCAGGCGCTCGAGCGGACGCACGGAGCGCTCGCCCGGCCCGATGCGGCGGAGCTCGAGGCGGCGCTGCGCCAGCCCGCGACCGCGCTCGCGCGGTACCTCGGCCGCCTCGCGGCGCTCGATGCGCGCCCCCTGGTGCTGCTCTGCGACGAGGTCGATGGCCTCGTCGGGGCAGCCATGGTCTCGTTCCTGACGCAGCTCCGCGCGGGCTACATCGGCCGGAGCGAGGCTCCGTTCCCGGCCAGCGTGGTCCTCGTCGGCCAGCGCCAGGTGCGGGACTACGTCCTGGGCGCCGCGGACCGGCGGGCGCTGTCCTGGCTCGGCACCACCTCGCCCTTCAACGTCACGGCCGAGGCGACCACGCTGGGCGGCTTCGGCGAGGCCGAGGTGGCCGAGCTCCTCGGCCAGCACACGGCGGAGACTGGCCAGCGCTTCGAGCCCGGCGCGGTCCGGCGCGTCTGGGAGCTCGCGCAGGGCCACCCCTGGTTGACCAGCGCGCTCGCCGGCCAGATCGTCGGCCGGGACGTGCGGGATCGCGCGACCGCGATCACGGCGCTCCACGTCGAGGCGGCGAAGGAGGCGATTATCCTCGAGCGGCGCTCGCACATCGACTCGCTGATCGCGCGGCTCGGCGAGCCGCGCGTGCGCCGGATCCTGGAGCCGATGCTGGCGGGGACCGGGCTGCCGGCGAACCCGATCGACGACGACGTGAGCTACGTGCAGGGCCTCGGCCTCGTGCGCGTCGAGGGCGGCGAGCTGCAGATCGCCAACCCGATCTATCGCGAGGTGATCCCGCGGGCGCTGACCTGGACCCAGCAGATCGGCATCCACCAGCCGACGGAGTGGTACGTGCGCCCCGATGGCGCGCTCGATCTGCCCGCGCTGATGACCGCGTGGCAGGCGTTCTGGCGCAAGGATGGGCACCTCGCCGCCGAGGGCTTCGACTACCGCGAGGCGGGGCCGCACCTGATGCTGATGGCGTTCCTGCAGCGCGTGGTGAACGGCGGCGGGCGGATCGAGCGAGAGTACGGGCTCGGGCGGGGCGCGCTCGATCTGATGATCTTCTGGCAGGAGGCGCGCTACGCGGTCGAGGTCAAGCTCCGCCGCGACACCGAGACCGAGGTCGAGGCGCTCGAGCAGATCGCGCGCTACCTGGATCGCGCGGGGCTCGGCGAGGGCTGGCTCGTGATGTTCGACCGGCGGAAGGAGCCGGCGTGGGCCGACAAGCTGTTCCTGCGCGATGTGCCGCACGCGGGGAAGACGATCCACATCGTTGGCTGCTGAGCCGCGTCGCCCGGTCCGGGGTGATGCCTACCTTTCCGATCGGCCCGCGGCCCGGAGCAGGCAATCTCCCATTGGCAGCGGGTGCAAATCGCCATCATCGCTTCGCGCGCTTCCCTGCACACGTGGCTGGCCGGTCGCGCTGAGCGCGCGGGCGACGGAGCCCCGCGGCTCGAGCCCAGCCCGGCGTGCACGTACTGCGCGCGTCTCTCGCACACGGCGTCGGTTCCAAATGACCGATCAGGAGTTTCCATGTGGCCAGTCCATTCTCTGGCTGCCGTGGAGTCATGGATCAGCGACAGTTCGTGGCGTGGCAGATCAGTACAGGTAAAGCACAGAATGCGAAAGCGCAGCTCATTGGATCAGTATGCGTAGAAGAACAGGTCGAGCTCGCGCGCGATGATCGTCGCGAGCCATTGCCGCGCCGCCGCGTGGTCGTACAGCGCGCGGTAGCGCTCGTGCTGCATCAGCCGCTCGAGCTGATCGAGCTGGTCGTGTGGCAGCCACGCGTAGTACGCCCACGAGGTCTGGATCGCGTCGCCGAAGAGCGGGCGGCCCTGCAGGAAGTACCGCGCGAGCTGGCGCTCCGCCGGGCTCGCGCCGGCGGGACGTTGATAGAGCGCGCCCATGAACGCCTCCCAGTACAGCGACGTCGAGGGCACGAGCTCCTGCTCGTGCTGCGCCAGCGCGATCACGACGTGCTGCAGCTCCTCGGGCTCGATCGCAGGTGGTGCCGCTGCGAGCTCGCCCGACACGAGGCGATCGATCCATGCGTGCGCCGCCACGCGCGTCTGCTCCTCGTGCGGCTCGACGAGGCGATCGTAGGTCGCGACCAGCGCGTCGCGCTTGTCGGGATCCTTGCAGCCGCTCAGGGAGCGCAGGCTCGCGAGCTGAAAGCCTGCGAAGTTCGGGCGCAGCGACATTCGGCCTACGTATCACGACGCGCCCGGACGATGTCGGCCGGTCCAATACACTGCAACTACCTATTCAACAGCTCTCTTTACGATTATCCGCCTAATCAAGTCACGCCTTGTGGTTGCAGTCGCGACGACAACTCGTGGGTGAGCTCGCAGCTCGCAGCTCGCAGCGCGCAGCGCGTCATCGCGCTCTCGCCACGCGCGGCGCCCTCGCCCGAGGGGTCCCCCTCAGAGAGCGCAGCCGAGCGCGCGGGGGCCCCCCGAGCGGGCTGGCGCGCGGAGCGCGCACAGCCCGCGGGGCTCGCCGGTCGTGCGAGCACTGCCATTCGCCGTGGCCGCGAGCACCTACGTTCCTGCGGAGCAGTGAACGCCCGGGGGCGCGCGCGAGGCGGAGCGGGTCTGAGGGGGAACCCCGAGGCACGGCGCCGCGCGACCACTGGCAAGCACCTACGCGCGCGTTCTGCTGCTCTGCCGCTCTGCTGTGCTGCCGCGCTGCCGCGCTGCCGCGCTGCGCCGTTCGCGCAGCGATCTGCACGGTTCGTGCAACGCGCTATGCACCGCATTTCCCCTTCGCGCGCCGCTCCCTGGCCTCGCCGCCGCGACAGTGCGACGTTCACCGGGGATGTGATCTACTCGTCACCCGCCCGCATCGCTCGCGGCCGCTCGATTTCGGGGCCGATGCGCTACAGTGCCCGCGCGCCGGCATGCTCGGCCATGGCCTGAGGGGGCCACGGCATGCGCGGCGGCTTGGGTTGCCGCCTCCACCACCGACGAGGAGCAGAGCAAAAATGAAGGTACGAGGACTGATTGGGTCGATGGTCGCGCTCGCCGCGAGCTGCACCGCCGGAGGGTTCGAGGCCGATGATTCGGGCGCAAGCGCTGGGTTTCGCGTCGAGCGGATGGAGCGGAGCTCCGATGGCACGCCGTACTTCGCGAGCGGGGCGCTCGGCCGGATCGCGGCGCCGATCGACGTCGCTGACGTCGGCCACGCGAACGAGGCGCTCGCCAGCGTGCTGCCCCAGATCGCCGAGATGCTGCGCGTGCCCGCCTCCGATCTGGTGGCGACGCGCATCGAGCGCGACTCGCTCGGCATGACCCACGTGCGCATGGCACAGCGCAAGGACGGGCTGCGGGTGGTCGGCGGCGACGTCGTGCTCCACCTCGGCGCCGACAACACCGTCCGCTCGGTGACGAGCAACGCCCGCGATCGCGCCGTGAGCGCCGCGCCGACGGTGTCCGCCGCGGACGCCGCCGGGATCGCCATCGCGGCCACGGCCGCCATCACCGCCCCGGCCCCCGCGATCGCCCCCGCGGGCCAGCTCGTGGCCCAGCGCAGCGAGCTGACCTACGTCATCGCAACCGGCGACGGCGAGCTGTACCTCGCGTGGGAGATCGAGGTCACCGGCACGGGCGGCCTGCTCCTCATCGATCGCGTCTACGTCGACGCGCACACCGGGCGCGTCGTCGATCGCCGGCCGCGCGTGTACACCGCGCGCAACCGCGCGATCTACGACGGCGAGGGCAAGACGCTTCAGAACATCACCAACCCGCCGCTGCTCGGCACCGAGACGAGCCCGCCGGTCGGCGACCCCGTCGCGATCGCGGCGTTCACCAACACCGGCGCGACCTACGACTGCTACCAGGAGCTGTTCCAGCGCGACTCGTACAACGGCGCCGGCGGCGCGCTGGAGTCGGTCGTCCACGTCCTGTTCCAGCAGGGTCCGGGCGGCGGCAACAACGCCGCGTGGCTCCCGCAGCCCGACGGGACGGGCGTGATGGTGTACGGCGACGGCGACAACAACACGTTCCGCCAGCTCGCGTACGGCTACGACGTCACCACGCACGAGGTGACGCACGGCGTGACGGACGCGACCGCAGACCTGGCGTACATGAACGAGTCGGGCGCCCTCAACGAGGGCATGAGCGACATCATGGCCGCGGTGTGCGAGGCGTGGCGCGACAAGGCGGTCACCGCGGACGCCTGGCTCATCGGCGAGGACGTCTACACGCCGGCGGTCCCCGGCGACGCGCTGCGCTACATGACGAGCCCGACCCGGGACGGCCAGTCGCGCGACTACTACCCCGAGCGCTACACGGGCACGGCGGACAACGGCGGCGTGCACCTGAACTCGGGCATCCCGAACCTCGCGTTCTACCTCCTGTCGACCGGCGGCAAGCACCCGCGGAACAAGACGAACATCAACGTCCAGGGCATCGGCATCGACCGGGCGGGCGCGATCTTCCAGCGCGCGCTGACCAAGGGCTACTTCATGGCGAACACGACCCTGGAGCAGGCGCGCGCCTCGACCGAGCAGGTGGCGCAGGAGCTCTACCCGGGCTGCACCCAGGGCGCCGTCTCGGCGGCCTGGGCCGCGGTCGGCGTCGGCGCGGCGCCGACCCCCGACGCGGTGCCGCCGATGGTCCAGATCGTCTCGCCGGCGGCCGCCGCGACGGTCACGGCCGGGTTCGACGTCCAGGTCACCGCGACCGACGAGAAGTGCATCCTCAAGATCGACCTGGCGATCGACGGCGTGATCATCGGCTCGGCCGGAGCGTCCCCGGTCACCTTCCCGACGAGCCCGACCCTCGCGCCGGGGGGCCACACGATCACGGTGACGACCTACGACACGACGAACCAGACCACGGCCACGGTGATGGTGACGGTGGCCGCTCCGGGGGAGGGCGGGGTGTGCACCACCGACGAGCAGTGCGCCGACGACGAGACGTGCGTGTCCGGCAACTGCCGGCCGGATCCGGGGGGCTGCGGTTGCGCCACGAGCAGCCGCCGCGGGGCCGCGGGCTCGCTGGTCCTGGCGCTCCTGACGGCGTTCGCGCTGCGCCGCCGGCGCCCGCGCCGCTGACGCCCGCGCCGCTGACGCCTGCGCCCGCGCCGCTGACGGTGTCACCGCGTGGCACGACGATCCTTCAAGTACGTTCCTCGGCGGGTGATTTCCCGCCGTCAGCGAAATGGCACGCGGGTGGCTTCTTTTCCGGCGCCCATGTGGTCCCCTGTTGCGGATGTGGAGTCCTGTAGCTTGAGCATCGGCGGTCGAGCCCTGTCTCGCCAGGGGTTGGCGCTCGCGCTGGCGAGGCGCTGCGAGCGGGTCCGCACCTGGAACGGCGTCGGTTGATGATCGAGCACGACGTCGGCATCGACGGCCCAGCCGCGCTGGTAGAGCGCCGGCTCGAGATCACGTGCGCGCTCGTTCACGCGCTGATCGCCAGGCCCGCGAGCGAGCAGCCCGCCGAGCGGGCGGAGGCGCTGGCGTTGTTCGAGCAGCTGACGCTCCCGGCCGCCGTGTTCGACGCGAAGCACGAGCCGCGGCTCACCAACGAGGCGTGGCGTGCGCTGCTCGGCGGCGGCGCATCCTTCCCGCGCACGCACCTCGACGCGGTGATCCGCACGGGCGCGACGATCCACCTCGCCGAGCTCGAGCTCGAGCTCGAGAGCTGCGTGGCGCGCTGCGCTGCGACCGTGCGCCCGATCTTCGACGGCGCCGGCGCGACGACCGGCTCGATCGTGGTGTGCACCGTCATCGCCGATGCGCTGGTCTCGCGCGAGCTCGCGGTGAGCGCCGACGCGCTCGTGTGGGGGGGGCCGGTATACGGCGACCCCGACTACTTCAACAGCGCGTGGGGGGCCTATACGTGCGATGCACGGCGGTTCGCTCGCCTCTATGCCTGGAAGGACGCGATCCACCCCGACGATCGAGCGAGCTGCGTGCAGGCGTTCGACGAGGCTTCGGGGCGGGGCCGGGCTGCCGAGGTCGAGGCGCGCGTGCGCCGCGCCGACGGCGAATATCGCTGGCACCGGATCCGGTTCGTGATGGCGCCGGGATCGCGCTGGTACGCCGTCGCGACGAACATCGAGCAGGCCCGCGCCGAGGCCGACCGCGCCGAGCTGCTCGCCCGCGAGCACACCGCGCGCGCGGAGTCCGAGCAAGTCCACCACCTCCAGGAGCAGTTCCTCGCCGCGGTCTCGCACGAGCTGCGCGCGCCGCTCGCCACCATGCTGCGCTGGGAGGCAGTGCTGCGCGACGAGACGGCCGACGTCGCGGTGCGCGCGCAGGCGCTAGCCGCGATCCACGAGAGCGCGCTGTCCCAGGCGCGCCTGGTCGACGAGCTGCTCGACGCGTCCCGTGTGCTCGGCGGCAAGCTCGACGTCGACCTGCGCCCGCTCGACCTCGAGGGCGTGCTGCGCGAGGCGCTCGAGGCGGTCGCGCCGGCCGCGCGCGTCAAGCAGATCGTGCTCGACCGCCGCGGCGCGCGGGTCCTCGCCGATGTCCAGGCCGACGCGGCGCGCCTGCGCCAGGTGCTCCACACGCTGCTCGCGAACGCGGTGAAGTTCGCCGAGCCCGGCGGCAATGTCACCGTCACCATCGCTCGCCAGGAGCGCTCGATCTCCATCGAGGTCGCAGACAGCGGGTGCGGGATCGCACCGGACCGCCTACCTCGCGTGTTCGAGCCGTTCAGCCAGATCCATCACGCATCGGGGCGCGAGGGCGGCGGGCTCGGGCTGGGGCTCGCGATCGCGAAGCAGATCGCCGTGCTCCACCAGGGCGATCTGACGGCGGCGAGCGGGGGGCCCGGCCGCGGCGCGACGTTCACGCTGCGGCTGCCCATCGCAGACGAGCGGCGCGCGCGGTCGGCATCGAGCAACGGGATGCGCCGGTGAGCGCGGCGCAGCACGCCGGAGCTGCGAGCCATTCCAGTTGTGCGATGTTGATCGATGATGTCGAGTCGAGAGTGGGATTCTCGACCTCGACTCCGCCGGCTCAGCTCTCGCCGCCGAGCTCGTCCTCGACGGCTTCGCGCGAACGCTCCGCGCACTCGACACAGAACTCCCCCATACTGGTGTCCAGTACGGCGCTACACCCGGCACACGCTGGCAAGAGCGCGAGCAGCTTCGTCCACAGGTGTTGCGGCACTTTCTCGATGTTCGTGTGACTCACAGCGCACTCTAGCACCGGGGTCATAATTCTACTATTAGAAATATTGGAAAATTGCAGCGCGCCCAAGCTCGAAAGCGTGGGCTATTCCATTGATCGACGCAGAGGATGGCGATTGTGGCCTCCACCATCGCGTGATAGACATGGGCACGCTCTCGGAGAGAGCGGAGCGCGATGCCTGAGACGATCGCGGCACCTCGCCTCCCGTGCGGCCGGTAGGAGTCGGTTATTCCCGAGCCGTTGAGAGGATCGAGAGATTATGAATCGTCTATATGTTGGGAACCTTGCCTTCGAGGCAACGGAGTCCCTGATCGAGAAGGAGTTCTCCGAGTGCGGGCCGGTCGCTTCGGTCGCGCTCGTGCTCGATCGCATGAGCGGGCGGTCGCGTGGCTTCGCGTTCGTCGAGATGGCTAGCGCGGAGGGCGCCCAGCGGGCGCTCGCCGAGCTGAACGGGAAAGATCTCCTCGGTCGCTCGCTGCGCGTGGACGTCGCCGAGGAGCGACGGAACGGTCCCTCGGGCGGGGGCGGTCGTGGACGCGGCGGCGGCGGTGGCGGTGGCGGTGGCGGTGGCGGATGGCGAGCCGGGCGCTGACATGAGCTCGTCCGATCTCCAGCCCGTGGCGATCGCGATCGGCGAGGCATGGGTGAGCGAGCTCGTGCGTTCACTGGGCTCCGAAGATCGCGAGGTCGTCGGTGCGTGGCCCGGCACGATGAGCGAGGCGCGGATGCGCATCCTCGCTTCGATCCGGATGAAGCTCGATATGCAGCAGCTGGATCAGCTCGCCCGGATCGCGAATCTGGCCGCCCGGCGCGGGTGGCAAGAAGTGTCGCAGGCAGACCCCGAGCGCTGAGCACCCGGGCCCGGGACACGGCCCTGCTCGCGCCGGCCGCGCGCCGCCACGCCCGGGGGGGGGCCGTCGCTATCTCCGCGCCGGGCTTGAGGGGCGCACCGCGACCTTGTATGAACCCGGGGTGAGCAGGATCGTCGACGGAGACCGGCCAGTCCGCGGAGCGGTGTCGTGAGGTACGTCCGCCAGTTCGGGGGTGGCAGCGCCGAGGGGCGCGCCAAGGACAAGGCGCTGCTCGGCGGCAAGGGCGCCAACCTCGCCGAGATGGCGGCGCTGGGGCTCCCGGTGCCGCCGGGCTTCACGATCACGACCGAGGTCTCGCGCTACACGATGGAGCGCGGCGAGGGCAGCTACCCCGACGAGCTCGCCGCCGAGGTCGATCAGGCGCTCGCGCGGCTCGAGGAGCTGGCGCAGCGCAAGTTCGGCGACGCGGCCGCGCCGCTGCTCGTCAGCGTCCGCTCGGGCGCGCCGGCGTCGATGCCCGGCATGATGGACACGATCCTGAACCTGGGCCTGAACGACACCACGGCGGCGGCGCTCGCCGCGCAGTCGGGCAACGCCCGGTTCGCGTGGGACTGCTATCGCCGGTTCGTGTCGATGTACGGCGAGGTCGTGCTGGGCGTGGTCGCGCCGAGCGAGCACGACGAGGCGCCGTTCGACCGCATCCTCGACGACGTCAAGCGCCAGTACCGCGCGAACCGCGATCAGGATCTGACCGAGGCGGCGCTGCGCGACGCGGTGGCGCGCTTCAAGGCCGAGATCTCGCGCGCCACCGGCCGCGCGTTCCCCGACGACGTCCGCGAGCAGCTGTGGGGCGCGATCGGCGCGGTGTTCCGCTCGTGGGGGAACCCGCGCGCCGACGTGTACCGCAAGATGCACGGCATCCCGGCGGCGATGGGCACCGCGGTCAACGTGCAGGCGATGGTGTTCGGCAACCTCGGCGAGGACTGCGCGACGGGCGTGGCGTTCACGCGCAACCCGGCCACGGGCACCGCCGAGATCTACGGCGAGTTCTTGACCAACGCGCAGGGCGAGGACGTGGTGGCCGGCATCCGCACGCCGGAGCCCTTGACCGAGCTGGGGCGCAGGCTCCCGGCGGCGCACGCGGAGCTCCTCCGCGTCGCCAAGCTCCTCGAGGATCACTTCCGCGACATGCAGGACCTCGAGTTCACGATCCAGCACGGCCAGCTGTTCATGCTCCAGGCCCGCAACGGCAAGCGCACGGGCAAGGCGATGGTGAAGGTCGCCGTCGACCTCGTCGCCGAGGGCAAGCTCACGCCGGCCGAGGCGGTCCTGCGCGTCGAGCCGGCCAAGCTCGATGAGGTGCTGCACCCGACGATCGATCCGAAGGCGCGCCCGCCGGCGATCGGCAAGGGCCTGCCGGCGTCGCCGGGCGCCACGATCGGCCGCGTCGTGTTCACGGCCACGGCCGCCGAGGAGTGGGCGAGCAGGGGCGAGCGCGTGCTGCTCGTCCGCACGGACACCTCGCCGGAGGACATCCACGGCATGAAGGCCGCGGTCGGCATCCTGACGTCGCGCGGGGGGCTCACGTCGCACGCGGCCGTCGTCGCGCGCGGCATGGGCAAGTGCTGCGTGACGGCGTGCACCTCGCTGCGCGTCGACGCCGCGCGGAAGACGGCGACCTTCGGCGCGGGCGCCGCCGAGCGCAAGCTCCGCGAGGGCGACACGCTCACGCTCGACGGCTCGACGGGCGAGGTGTTCGCCGGCCCGGCGCCGCTCGTGCCCGCGCAGCTCGGCTCCGAGCTCGGGACGCTCATGGAGTGGGTCGACAGCATCCGCACGCTCCGGGTGCGGACCAACGCGGACACGGCGACCGACGCGCGCACGGCGCGGAGCTTCGGCGCCGAGGGCATCGGGCTGTGCCGCACCGAGCACATGTTCTTCCAGCCGGAGCGCATCCTCGCCGTGCGCGAGATGATCCTCGCCGAGGGCCGCGAGGGCCGCACGGCGGCGCTCGCGAAGATCCTGCCGATGCAGCGCGGCGACTTCCTCGAGCTGTTCCGCGTCATGGACGGGCTGCCGGTGACGATCCGGCTGCTCGATCCGCCGCTGCACGAGTTCCTGCCGCACACGGCGCAGGAGATCGAGGAGGTCGCCAAGGACCTCGGCAAGCCGCCGGCCGCGATCTCGGCCAAGGTCGCCGAGCTGACCGAGGCGAACCCGATGCTCGGCCACCGCGGCTGCCGGCTCGGCATCACGTTTCCGGAGATCTACGAGATCCAGGTGCAGGCGATCGGCGAGGCGGCCGCGGAGGCGGCGCGCGCCGGTGTGGCGGTCACGCCGGAGATCATGATCCCGCTCGTCATGGTTCCGGAGGAGCTGAAGCGGCTGCGCGCGCTGGTTGCCACCGCGATGGACCGGGCGCTCGCGGGTGCGACGATCCCGTACACGATCGGCACGATGATCGAGCTGCCGCGCGCCTGCGTGGTGGCGGACCGGATCGCCGAGCACGCCGACTTCTTCTCGTTCGGGACCAACGACCTGACGCAGACGACGTACGGCCTGTCGCGCGACGACGCCGGCCGGTTCCTGCCGGTGTACCTCGAAGGCGGCGTGATCGCGGCGGATCCGTTCGCGGTCCTCGACCCCGAGGGGGTGGGGGCCCTGATCGAGCTCGGGGTGCGCGGCGGCCGGAGCGTGAAGCCGGGCCTCAAGGTCGGGATCTGTGGCGAGCACGGCGGCGAGCCGAGCTCGGTGGAGCTATGTCATCGCATGGGCTTCGATTACGTCTCATGCTCGCCGTTCCGCGTGCCGATCGCGCGGCTCGCCGCGGCGCGCGCGGCGCTGGCCGACCGCTCGAAATCCCGGGAGACTCGGGAGAAATGACCGCCGTGATGGAGATCATGCAAGCAACCGTAGGCGATTGGGACCGGTCGAAGCGTCCACCCATGTGGTCTCTCTGCAAGGTGGCCGCCCGCGCGGCGGTCGTGACCGCGATGCTCGCCGGTGGCGGCGCGGGGTGCACGGCCTCCGGCGAGGACGTCGCCCCGGACCGGCTCGACATCTTCTTCCCGACGGGCGCGGTCGTGAGCCCCGACGGCAAGCAGCTGTTCGTGGTCAACTCGAACTCCGACCTGAAGTACAGCTCCGGCTCGATCTCCGTCGTGCCGCTGGAGGCGGTCGACGCGCTCATCGCGCAGTGGCTGCCGGCTCGCACCAACGTCCCCGCCGCGTGTCGTCAGGATCTGGACTTCCACGAGACGCTCATCTGCAACGAGCAGATGTTCCTGAGCGAGACGCAGGACCAGGGCGTGCGCATCGGCAACTTCGCGACCGACATCGCGCTCCAGGACCTCTCGAACGGCGACTTGCGGCTCATCGTGCCGACGCGCGGCGATCCGTCGATCGCGTGGGCCGACTGGAGCGCGGCGGAGGGCCGGCTCTCGTGCAACGACAAGAACCTGGCGGAGCCGTTCCATACGTGCGACGGGGCCCACCGGCTCTCGTTCGTGGGGAACGACGACACCGCCGCCGCGATCCCCGACGAGCCGTTCGGCGTGTTCGCCGACACCGCGGGCGAGTTCGCGATCGTCACGCACCTGACGACGGGCGCGGTCACGCTGATCGACTCGCCGCGCGCGGGCACGGTGCAGGTGGCCGACATCCAGCAGAACGTCTTCCTGCAGGATCCGACGAGCGGCCTGCGCGGCGCGACCGGCGTCGCCGGCCGGACGCCGCACGCGGCGGGCGACATCGTCTATGTCGGCAGCCGCAGCGAGGACCGCATCCAGACGTTCACCGTCGGCCGTCACCCGCCCCCGGCGGAGGGGGACGTGTACAAGCCGCCGTTTTTGCTCACGGGCAACTGGTTCTTCCAGGACGGCGTCGGCAACAACGCGAACACGAACAGCGGCGCGAACGACACCCGCGGGATGGCGTTCTCGTCGTCGGGCGACCGGCTCTTCCTCCTGAACCGCAAGCCGCCGACGCTCCAGATCCTCGACACGTCGCTCGGCGCGACGGGCGTCCCGAAGAACCAGCTCGTCGGCGCGGTCGACATCTGCCGCCAGGCGTCGACGGTCACCGTCGTCGACTCCGGCGAAGGTGACCGCGCGTACCTGACCTGCTTCCAGGACGGCCAGATCTACGTGGTCGACCCGCGCGGCCGCGGCCGCGTCGAGGACGTCATCACCGTCGGGCGGGGGCCGTACTCGATCACCGGCACGCCGGATGGCCAGCGGCTCTTCGTCACCAACTTCCTCGAGGACACGATCGCCGTGATCGACTTGACCCCGGGCTCGCCGACGCGCAACCGCGTCGTGCTGCGGATCGGGGAGCCGAGGCCGCTATGACCAAGCTCATTCCGATTCCGTGTCTGGTCGCGCTCGCCGCGTTGCTCAGCTGCGGCGAGACGCAGGAGCAGACGATCGATCAGCTCACCTTCGACCGCCCCGTGGACATCGCGTTCGCGTGCCACGGCCAGCTGCGGATCACGAACGGCGGCGCGGCCGATCCGTCGCTGCCGATCCAGGTCAGCGCGATGCCGCCGTTCGCGTGCGAGACCCGCTCGCAGGCGCCGGTCGAGATCCCGTGCAAGCCGGGCTCGACCGAGCAGCCGACGCCGCCGGGCCAGGAGACGCTGCGCGACGCGAACTGCAACATCACGAGCCAGGTCTCGCCGGTCTCCTGGTACGGCCTGATCCTGCAGTCGGGTCCAGGCACCGTCGCGCTCGCGCAGTTCGGCACCAAGCCGGGCGCCACGCTCGCCTCGGACGCCGATGCGGGGCTGAGCGTCCTCGATGCCGACCTGCTCACGCCGGGCAAGAACAGCATCAGCGTCGGCGAGGAGCCGGTCGCGATCCACACCGATCCGGCGGGCTGCCACGCGATCACGGCGAACGCGGGCTCGTGCGATCTGTCGGTCCTCGACATCGGCAGCGCGATCGATAGCGCGCTCGGCCAGGAGCGCGCGGTCCGCGTCGATCGGCTCACGGTCAAGAACGCGTCCGGCCAGCCGATCCTCGCCCGACCGGCCGCGATGGTGGGAGAGGCGTCCTCGGCGCTCATCGGCACTTCATGTAAGGACAAGGCGGGCCCGGAGGGGATCGTCTACGTCGCGTACCCCAGCTGCCACCTGGTGGCGGCCGTCGACACATCGACCGGCACGATCGTGTCCGGCATCCAGTACGGGACCAACGGCGTCCCGGCGATCGTGGGCGGCGATGTCACGTGCCCCGCCGAGTGCGGCGGCGGCGGGACGGTGACGCCGGGTGTCCGCCCGGTCACGCTCGATGTCCGGGTCGATCCGCGCTCCGACACGCGGCGGCTCGCGATCGGCGCCGACAACTC
>DATMCI010000140.1:0-47354 GCA_035558535.1 Kofleriaceae bacterium | reverse complement strand
GCGCGCACGACCTGGCGCGCGACGCAGAGCCAGTCGAGCCGCGGCCGATCCCGTGGCCCGGCCGCGCGGGGGCTGCATCGCGCCTCCATCGACCGGCGCGCGACCTGCGGGCGGACCTGGTCGGCCACGCGCGGATCGCGGCGCTGGTGCGGCGCGCGCTCGCGGAGTGCGGCGCCAGGTCCGACACCCAGCTGGTGCTCGCCTCGTGCAACGGCGGCGCGATCAGCTGGGACGCCGCCGACTGGCGCGCGAGCTTCGCGCTCGACCTGAGCGACACACCCTGGCAGGGGACGCGACCGCCGGTGGTCAGCGCCGCGTGCGCGTCCGGGTTGCACGCCCTGTACCTGGCGCGCGCGCTGGTCGCCGCCGGGGCACGCGACGCGGTGGCGGTCGCGGTCGACGTCGACACGCCGCCGAGCCGCGACAACTTCGAGTCGCTGCGGGTGCTCGCCGACCAGCCCGCGCCGTTCCAGCCCGAGGCATCGGGGTTCCAGGTCGGCGAGGCCGCGATCGCGGTCCGGATCGCGCGGGGCGATGGCCCGCGGCTGTCGAGCGTCGAGCTCGGTCACGACCTGGACGGCGACGACGGCGGCGATGGCGACGGGCTGCGCCGCAGCCTGGCCGCGCTCGGGCCGCTCGCGCCCGATCTGATCATCGGCCAGGGCAGCGGGCCCGCGTCGACCGATCGCGCCGAGCTCGCGGCGCTGGCGTCCCGGATCGCGAGGACCGTGCCGCTGACCACGCCGGCCTGGCATTTCGGGCACACCCTCGGCGCCTCGAGCCTGCTCGCGGTCGCGCTCGCCGCCACGGCGGTGCACCGATCGATCCCGCGGCTGCTCGCGCTGCCGGATGCCGCGGGCCAAGACGGGCGCCCGCTGGTCACCGGCGCGGCGAGCGCCAGCGAGGTCGTCGTCGGATGCCGGGCGCTGGGCGGCGCGTGCGGCGCGTGCGTCGTCGGGGGCCCACCGCGCGCCCGCGCGCCGCGCGACACGACCTGGCGGGCGAGCGCGCTGGCGCCGCCGCTGCGCGACCCGGTCCTGCGCGCGCTGGCTGCCGCGGCCCCCGCCGCGCGCCCCGGCGTGCCGCCCGAGCTCTTGATCGTCACGCTCGACGCACCGCTGGTGCCGGCCGCGGCCGCGCGGATCGGCGAGCGCCTGCTGCCGAGCAGCGTGCTGGAGATGACCCCGGGCTTCGTCGCGCGGCTGATCGCGCAGGCCTGGGGATTCGCGGGCCCGGCGATCTGCCTGGTCGGCGACGCAACCTCACTGGTCGCGGCATGCCGCCGCGTGTGCGAGCGGGTCTTCGTCCTCGCGATCCGCGGCACAGGGGAGCATCGAGATGTCGAATGGAACGCCTGAAGGACTGCTGCATGGCCGGCGCGTCCTCGTGACCGGTGGCTCGGGCGGGATCGGCCGGGGGATCTGCGAGGTCGCCGCCCGCGAGGGCGCCCGGGTCGCGTTCACCTACCACGGCAACGCCGAGGGTGCCGACGCGACGCGCGCCCGGCTCGGAGCGCACGCCGAGGCGCTCGCGATCCAGGCCGATCTGCGCGAGCGCGACGCCCCGGCGCGGGTCATCGCCGAGGTCGAGGCCGCGTGGGGCGGGATCGACGTGCTGATCAACAACGCCGCGGTCAGCGAGGCCGTGCCGTTCGTGCTGCTCGACGACGACGACTGGGACGATCTGATGGCGCTCAACGTGACCGCGGTGTTCCGGCTGTGTCGCGCGGCGGCGCGCGCGATGGTGCGGCAGAAGTACGGGCGGATCGTCAACATCGGGTCGATCGCTGGCGCCCGATCGATCGCCAGCCCGGTGCACTACGCGGCCAGCAAGGGCGCGATCGAGGGGATGACCCGGAGCCTCGCCCACGAGCTCGGCCGCTACGGCATCCTCACCAACTGCATCGCCGCCGGGATCTTCGAGGGCGGGCTGCGCTCGACCATCCCCGAGCACCACCAGAAGCGCTACATCGACGCGTGCGCGCTCGGACGGATCGGCTCGCCGGTCGAGTGCGGCGAGCTGGCGGCCTGGCTGGGCTCGGCGCGCAACACGTACCTGAACGGGGTGGTGCTCGTCCTCGATGGCGGGACCCTCGCATAAGAACTTTCTAACGGGAGCAACGGGAGCAGAGGACTTCCGAGACATTTGGTATTGGCGCGGGCCGACGGCGAGACATAGGATTCGGGGCATGCAGGGCGAGCAGGTGAAGCGCGATCGGGATGCGGCATTCTTCGGGTTCACGCGATCGATCTGTCCGTCGTGTCGCAAGGTGATCGACGCGCACGTGGTGATCCGCGGCGGCCAGGTGCTGCTCCAGAAGAAGTGTCCGAGCCACGGCGGCTTCGAGGTGCTGATCTCGTCGGACGCGGACTACTACGTCAAGTCGCTGACCTATACCAAGCCGGGCACGCTGCCGCTCGAGTTTGCCACCAAGGTCGAGCACGGTTGCCCATCGGATTGCGGGCTGTGTGAGGACCACCTGCAGCACACTTGCTCGCCGATCTTCGAGATCAACGACAAGTGCGACCTGACCTGCCCGATCTGCATCGTGCGCAATCAGCAGGGCTACTCGATCTCGATGGAGCACTTCCGCGAAGGCGTCGATCGCCTGCTCGCCAAGGAGATCGAGCTCCCGACGTTGTTCCTGTCGGGCGGCGAGCCGACACTGCACCCGCAGTTCTTCGAGTTCGTCGACTACGTGCTGCGCGGTCCGCACGCCGGCAAGGTCCACCGCGTGCTGGTGTCGACCCACGGCAAGAAGCTGGCGCGCGATCGCCGGTTCGCCGAGCGGTTCAAGCAGAGCGGCGCCTACGCCTCGCTGCAGTTCGACACGCTCAAGCCGGGCGTGTACCCCAAGCTGCGCGGGGTCGAGCTGATCGATCAGAAGATGCAGGCGATCGAGACCATCAAGGAGCTCGACATCCCGACCGTGCTGGTCCCGACGATCTCCAAGGGCGACAACTCCGACGAGCTCGGCGATCTGATCAACTTCGGCGTCGAGCTGGCGCAGTGCTCGAGCATCGTCATCCAACCGATGGCGCACACCGGGGATGGCGGCGACGGCTTCCACGCCACGCCGGCCGGGCATCGCCTCACCATGCCGGAGGTCCACGAGCTGATCGAGCAGGGCACCGGCTGGCTCAAGAAGGAGCACTTCCACCCGGTGCCGTGCTCGCACCCGAGCTGCTACACCGCGACCTACTTGTTCCGGATGAACGACGGCAAGTACGTGCCGCTGCCCGACTTCGTCAACGTCCGGCAGTACCTCGACGCGATGACGAACCGGACGATCATGCGCACCGACGACGCGCTCGAGAAGCTGATCCTCGACTCGGTCATGAGCCTGTGGTCGGCGACCAAGCTGGGCGAGAACACGACGGTGATCCTCGAGTCGCTCAAGGGCTTCCTCAAGGACACGTTCAACTCGAAGAACCCGCTGACCGCCGCGGAGATCGAGCGCCACACCGAGTCGCGCGCCAAGGCGATCTTCATCCACGCGTTCATGGATCCGTGGGACCTCGACGTCGCGCGGCTCAAGAAGTGCTGCACGCACTACGTGATGCCAGATGGCCGGCTGATGCCGGGGTGCTCGTACAACAACCTCTACCGCCACAAGGACCCGCGGTTCTTCCCGCGCGCCGAGCCGGTGTCACCGGAGCCGGTGCGGATCGACGACGGCAAGCGCCGGCTACCGATGATCCCCTGACGCCGAGACGAGATGACCGTCGCCCTCGAAGATCTACGCAGGTTGATCGTCGCGGCCGCACCTGATCCGGAGCTCGCGGCGCCTGCGCTGCACTGCAGCGAGCACGCCGTGCTCGACGAGCTGATCCCGTTCTCGTCGGTGATCGCGCTCGGCGTCGTGGTCGCGGTGGAGGACCGCTACGCGATCCGGGTCACCAAGCAGATGCTGGCGCAGGCGCTGTCCGGGGGCATCACGCTGCGCAAGCTGGCCGCGATGATCGAGGCCGCGCAATGACCCGCGCAATGACCCGCGCGATGCCCCGCGCGATGCCCCGGAGCGCGGTGTTCGGCTGCGCCGAGGCGCCGCGCTGATGTGGATCGCGGCCGCCGCGATCGAGCGCGACCTCGGGCCGATCGCGCGCGAGCGCCCGGCGCTGTGGCGGGACATCCGGCGGTTCAACGCGCCCGTCAAGCTCGCGCTCGCGGCGGTCGATCGCGTCGTCCCGGCGCTCGCGCGCCCGGCCGAGGCCACGCTGGTCGCGCTCGCGCCGTGCCGGCCCGGCTCGCCCGAGCTGCGCAAGATCTCGCGCGATCTCGATGCCGCATTCGCGGATCCGGACCACGCGGGCCCGCTGCGGGTCAACCCGATCTACACGCTGCACGCGATCGACAACCTCGGGCTGTCGGCGCTGGCGATCACCCTCGGCAACCGCGCGCCGGCGGTGTGCTTCGGCGGTGCCGCCGGCCAGGCGTGGACCGCGCTCGAGCACGCCCGGGACGCGCTCGCCGACGGCGCGACCGAGGTCGTGGTGCTCGGCGGCGATCCAGGCGATGCGGCGTCGCCCGGCTCCGTCGAGCTAGGGGTCGCCCTCGTGCTGTCATCGCGCCCCGCGGCGACCTCGCGGGTGCAGGTCCAGGCGATCGAGCGCGACCGCGCGCGCGAGCCTGTGCCCGCGGTCCCGCACGCGGCCGCGGGGCTGGCCCGCTGGATCGACGCGCTCGCCGCGGCGCCGCCCGGCCGGTTCAGCTACCCGGTGCCTGCGGCCGACGGCGACGGCGTCGATCGGATCACCATCGTCGCGGAGCTTTTGTGACGCGGGTCGTGGTCACCGGGCTGGGCGCGGTGTCGCCATTCGGGCTCACCGCCGAGGCGCTGTGGGACGGCCTGATCGCGGGGCGCTCCGCGGTGCGCGCGATCGATCAGTTCATCGCGGCGCGATTGCCGGTGATCGCCGGGGGCCAGGTCCCGCTCGAGGTGCCCGACACCAGCCGCGACCTCGCGATCAGCCAGCGCCCGATCGACGCCGCGCTCGCGCAGGCGGGGCTCGCGCCGGAGGCCGCCGGGATCCTCTGGGCCAACGGCCTGGACACCTTCGCGCACGAGGGCGGCGCGCTCGTCGAGCGATCGGCGGGCGCATGCTTTTCGACGGTCGCGGCCCGGTTCGGTCGGCCGCGCCGGATGATCGCGACCGCGTGCGCGTCGGCGACGCAGGCGATCGGCGAGGCGTTCCGCCTGGTGCGCCGAGGCGCGGTGACCGCGTGCGTGGCCGGCGGGGCGACCGCGATGCTGACGCCACACTACGCGCTCGGCTTCGCCTGGCTCCAGGCGGTCGCGCCTCACCGTGACGATCGCGATCCAGCGACGGCGT
Organism: Kofleriaceae bacterium; assembly: GCA_035558535.1. Classification (GTDB taxonomy): domain Bacteria; phylum Myxococcota_A; class Polyangia; order Haliangiales; family Haliangiaceae; genus JABFXX01. Next base: position 42,021 of record DATMCI010000140.1, on the reverse strand, counting down.
GCCGGCCGTTCGACCGGACCCGTGCGGGCTTCGCCCTCGCCGAGGGCGGCGCCGCGCTGGTCATCGAATCGCTCGCCTCGGCGCGCGCGCGCGGGGCCCCCGTGCTCGCAGAGATCGTGGGCTTCGGCGCCAGCCAGGACGCCTTCGATCTGAACCGTCCGCCGCCGGACGGCGCGGGCGCCGAGCTGTGCATGCGGCGCGCGCTCGACGATGCCGGCCTCGTCGGCGACGCGCTCGGCGCGATCAACGCGCACGGCACCGGGACGCGGGCCGGTGATCCCGCCGAGGTCGCCGCGATCCGCGCTGTGCTCGGCGACCGCTGGCGCGCGGTGCCGGTCACCAGCATCAAGGGCGCGGTCGGCCATCCCATGGCAGCCGCGGGGGCGCTCCAGGCCGTCGCCGCGGTGCAGACCTGCCGGACCGGCCTCGTCCCGCCGACCTGCAACCTCGTCGAGCCCGACGTCGACTGCGAGCTCGATCACGTGATCGGCGAGGCGCGCGCGATGGATGCGCGGCCCGTGCTGTCGAGCTCGTTCGGCATGGGCGGCCAGAACGCGACCGTGATCTTCACGCCCACCCGGGATCTGCCATGACTGCAATGACCGCCATGACCACCACGTTCGATCGCCTCGCTGCGCTGGTCAGAGCCACGCTGTCGCTCGCTGACGACCAGGAGATCCGGCCCGAGCAGCTCCTGTTCTACGACCTCGGCTTCACCTCGCTGGACCTGCTCGATCTGCTGTACCGGATCGAGGAGGAGCTCGGGATCGTCGTCGCCGACGGCACGATCTACCGGCTGGCGCGCGGCGAGCTCGATGACGCCGAGTTCGCCCACAAGAGCGTGCTCACCCCGCTGGGGCGCGAGCGCTTGATGGCGCTGCTCAGCGACACGCCTCCCGCGGTGTTCCCCGAGCGGATCGAGGCCGCCGCGCTGCCGCGGTTCTGCACCGTCGGCGCGCTGGCGCGGCTGCTCGATCAGCTGAAGGCCGCGGGCTGATGTTCGAGCTGATCCACGCGGCGGCGTTCGATCCGGGCGAGCGGGCCGCGCGCGGCTGGGCGCGGATCGCGGCGGATCACGCGTGGCTCGCCGACCACTTCCCCGGCGCGCCGCTCTTGCCCGGCTCGGTGCAGCTCGAGCTGTGCGCGCAGATCGCCGGCCCGCTCGCCGAGCGCGCCATCGCCGCGCGCGATGGCGTCGAGCGCTGGGCGTTCCTCGGCATGGTCCGCAGCGCGAGCTTCCTGGCGGCGTGCGCGTTGCCCGCGGACGTGGAGATCGCCGCCCAGCTGCGGCGGCTCGATGCGGCGGCGGCGACCGTGGCGGCGACGTGCCTCGCGGGCGACACCACGCTGTGCCGCGCCGAGGTGGTCATGATCCTGCAACCGGCGACGCCGGAGTGGTCGGCCGCGATCGCGGCGGCGCGGGCCCGGGTCGCAGCATGGACGGCGCGGTCATGATCTGCGGCGCGGCGGTGCGAGCGTGACCCGGGTGGTGATCATCGGCGCCGGCCCGGCGGGGCTGGCTGCGGCCGCCTGCCTGTCGCGCCGCGGCGTGGCCTGCACGCTGCTCGAGCGCGGCTCGGGGACGGCGGCGGCGCTGCGCAAGGTCGATCCCGAGATGGCGCTGTTCTCGCCGGCCCGGCTGTCCCGGCTCCCGGGCATGGAGCTCGTCAGCGCGACCTCCTACCCGAAATTTCGCGAGCTGATCGCGGCGCTCGACCGGTATCGCGAGCAGCACGCGCTCGACATCGTGCCGGACTGCGAGGTCCGCGCCGTCGAGCGCGTCGCGGGCGGCTTCGTGGTGCGCGCCGCCAGCGGTGAGCACGAGGGATCGCACGTGATCAGCGCGACCGGGCTGATCGCGTCACCGCGGCTGCCCCGCGAGTTCGACGCCGCCCGCTCGCAGCTGCGCTGGATGCACAGCCTCGACGTCCGGCGCGCCCACGTCGCCAGCGCGCGCCGGCTGCTCGTGGTCGGCGCCGGGGCCTCCGCGGCCGACGTGCTCGCGAACTGGCTGGCGGTCCGCCAGCCGGACGACCGCGCCTGGATCGCCGTGCGCTCGCAGCTGCGCACGATGCCGCGCTCGCTGCTCGGCATCGACGTGCACTACCTGGTCTGGCTGCCCGAGCATCTCCCGGGCCGGCCGTTCGGCCCGTGGCTGTCGCCGGTCGATCCGATCCTCGAGAGCGAGGTGACCCGCGCGATCCGCCGCGCGGAGATCCCGCAGGTGAAGGTCGCGCGCTACTTGCCCGCGTCGGTCGAGCTCACCAGCGGTGAGGTGATCGAGCCGGACCTCGTGGTGCTGGCGACCGGCTTTGACTACGACACCCGGCACCTCGGCGAGCTGATCGAGCGCGATCCGGCCGGCTGGCCGATCCTGCGACGCTGCGAGAGCCGGCGCACGCCCGGGCTCTACGTGCTCGGCGCGCGCTACGCGCGCACCCTCGCGTCGCCGTACCTGCGCGGGATCGCGCGCGATGCCGCGTTCGTCGCCCGCCGGATCGCAGCGCGGCCATGAAGGCCGCGATCGTCCGCGCGTTCGGGGACCCCGAGGTCTTGCAGCTCGTCGAGCGTGACCCGCCGGTCCCCGGGGCCGGCGAGCTGCTGGTGCGGATCGAGGCGTGCGGGCTCAACTGGTCCGATCTGCTCCAGCGCGCCGGGCTCTACCCCGGAGGTCCAACGCCGCCGTTCGTTCCCGGCCAGGAGGCCGCGGGGATCGTCGTCGGTCACGGCCCGGGCGTGTCGGGCCCCGCGCTCGGGACCGCCGTCAGCGTGATCGCGGCGAGCGGGCTATGCGCCGAGTATGCGGCCGTCCCCGCGGCGGCGTGCCTCGCGCTCCCCGGCCCTGCGGACCACCGCGCGGCGCTGCCGATCGCGCTGCTCACGGCGTACACCGCGCTCACGGCCGGCGGCCACGCGGCCGCGGGCGAGCTCTTCGTGCTGCATGCCGCGGGCGGCGGGCTCGGGACCATCGCGCTGCAGGTCGCCCGCCGGCTCGCGCTGCGCGTGATCGCGACCTGCGCGCCCGCCAAGCGCGACCAGGTGGCTGCGCTCGGCGCCGAGCAGGTGTGCGGCTACGATGACTTCGCCGCTGTGGCGCGCGCGGCCGGCGGTGCCGACCTGGTGCTCGACTCGATCGGCGGCGCGGTGTTCCGGCGGAGCTGCGACAGCGTCCGCTCGCCCGGCCGGATCGTCATCGTCGGCTGCACCAGCGGTGAGCCGCAGCGCGTCGACGCGGTCAAGCTGGTCCATCGATCGATCGCCGTGATCGGCTGGCATCTCCGCGCCGTGCTCGCCGATCCCGAGCTGCGGCGCGCCGCGGTCGCGGGCTGCACGCCGTGGCTGGCCGACGGCTCGATCCGGCCGTACATCGCCCGCGCCGTGCCGCTCGCCGAGATCCGCGCCGCGCACGAGCTCATGGCGAGCCGGCAGATCTTCGGCAAGCTCGTCGTAATGCCCTAGCTCTGTGCCCTAGCTCTGCTGACCGTTGACGTCGCGGCCGAGCAGCAGCTTGGCAAACTGCTGCTCGCGACCGGGCGCGAACCCGCAGCTGCGGTCGAACCGCGCCGGGTTGCGGAACGTCCCGAACACCATGTCGATCAGCGGGAGCTCGCAGTAGTTGTAGGCGTGGACATCCTGCTCGTGATGGACGCAATGGCTCTCCGGGCGCTGGATGACGTAGCCGAGCCAGCGCGGCGTGGCGATGTTCCAGTGATAGAACAGGTTCGCGATCCCGCTCACCGTGGAGATCACGAACACCGCGGGCGGCGAGATCCCGAGCACGAGATAGAGCAGCGCCGACGACGCGATCGACTCGAGGACGATCTCGACCGGGTGCTTGTAGAACGCGGTCAAGATCTCGATGCGCTGCGGGCTGTGATGCAGCTGGTGCAGGGTCCGCCACAAGAGGTCGATCTGGTGGCGCGCGCGATGCGACCAGTACATCCAGACGACATAGATGAGATAGCCAATGACGAGCTCGGCCGGTCGCCCGAGCGACGCCAGCGACACGAGGTGGGGCCCACGGAACCAGCGCTCCCACGCGATGCCAGCGAGGAACACCGAGCCGATCTGGAAGCCGTTGATCGCGATCGCGCGCGCCCACCAGCCGGTCGCGCGGGGCCAGCGCCGACCCGGCCACAGGTACTCGATGCCCATCAGCACGAACGCGATCCCCGCGACGATCAGGACAATCATGGCGCCACCCTGCGCGAGGCATACCACGCGCCGATCGCGGTGAGACCGATCAGCGCGCCGGCCGTCCAGAACGGCGATTCGCGGCCGATCTGGTCGAACATGAGGCCACCGGCGCCAGGCCCGATCACCCGCGCCATCGCGCTCACCGACTGGGTGATCCCGAGCGCTTCTCCCTGGCGCTCCGGGTGCGCGCTCTTTGACACCCACGCCGCGAGCGATGGCGTCGTGACGCCGAACCCCGCTGCCAGCAGCAGCATGGGGCCGCACAGCTGCAAGCCGTTCTGCACCACCGGGATCGTGGCTGCGCCGGCGGCGAGCAGGGCCAGGCCGAGCACGACGCGTCCCGCCTCGCCCATCCGGCGCGCCAGCGCGGGGGTCCCCAGCGCCTGGGTCGCGGTGCCGGACAGCCCGAGCAGGGCGAAGCACCAGCCATTGTCGGACACCGAGAACGCGAGCGCGTCGCGGGTGAACAGCGCGAACGTCGCCTCGATGTTGGAGAACGCGTAGGTCAGCACGAACGAGATCACCAGGCAGACCACGAAGGCCCGGCTCGCGGCGACGTCGCGCATCCGGGCGTGCCTGACGGTCTGTACGACCGGTGGGATCCGCGGCAGCACGGCCGCGGCGAAGACCGCGTTGGCGCCGGAGCACCCCGCCGCGATCCAGAACGGGAGTGCCAGTCCGCCGCTCGCGACGCCCAGCGCGCCGAGCGCCGGGCCGAACGTGAACCCAGCGGCGCTGGCCGCGCCGATCAGCGCCATCGTCCGGCCGCGCTCCTCGATCGCGACGTTGTCGGCGACCCAGGCCTGCGCGGTCGCCATCGCGATCCCGAAGCCGCCCAGCCACGCGCGCGCGATGAACAGCGCGACCAGGCCGTGGGCCGAGCCGAGGACGATGAACCCGAGGCAACCGCCTGCCGCTGCGATGACCAGCAGCGGTCGCCGGCCCATCCGATCCGACAGCCGCCCCCACCACGGCGACACCACCATCTGCGCCAGCGAGTACACCGCGAGCAGGAGCCCGACGTGGAGCGCAGAGGCGCCGAGCGATCGAGCGTAGAGCGGCAGGAACGGCACCACGATGCCCCACCCGAGCTGATCGACGAACACGGTCGACAACAAGACGAGGAGGTCTCGTTGTCTCGCCATCCGCGCGAGCGTACCATCCTGGCCGATGAGCCGGGTGACCAAGCTGCTGGACAATCTGCCCGAGATGCTGCGCCGCGACGCCATGGGGGAGCCGCCGCTGTTCCCGCCTGCAGATCCACTGCAGTACGCGCGCTTCCTGGTGCCCGATCTCCCCGCGCAGCCCTGGTACGACGCGGCCCAGTTCGCGTGGACCGAGCGCTTCGCGCAGAGCCACGCGGTGATCCTCGACGAGCTCCGCGCATTTCTCGGCCAGCAAGAGGTGACGTTTCGCAACTATGTCGGACCGCTCACCGGCGATGCCGCGGACGCGGGCGAATGGCACATGCTCTACCTCGACTATCGCGGCCATCGCTGGGACCAGCACGCCGCTCACTTTCCCCGGATGATGGAGCTGGTCGACGCGATCCCGCGCCGTTCGGGCACGGTGTTCGTCTCGCGGTTGACCCCGGGCACTCACATCCCGGCCCACGCGGGCGCGAGCAACATCCAGCTGACCTGCCATTTCGGGATCGTCGTGCCCGACGGCGTCGAGATGCGGGTCGCGCGCGAGACCCGACCTCAGCGCGCCGGGGTGTGCACCGTGTTCGACGACTCGTTCGAGCACGAGGTGTGGAATCGCAGCGATCAGAATCGCTACAATCTATTCATCCAGTTCTGGCACCCCGATCTGTCCGATGAGGAGATCGCCGGGATCCAGAAGCTCGAGCAGCTACCGTACCTCCAGGACGTGATCAAGAAGTACCTGATCGGCGCCGACGCGATGGTGCCAGTGCAGAACTGATATTTCGCAGCGCGGACTATCTGGCTTGAGACGTTTGGGCTGCGGATCCGGGCGCGAGCGGGATCGTGAACGCGAAGGTCGCGCCCGCGCCGAGCTGGCTCTCGACCCAGATCTGGCCGCCGTGGGCCTCGACGATGCCCTTGCAGATGTAGAGCCCCAGGCCCGTCCCCTGGCGGGCGGCCTGGCGCCGGGTCCAGTACGGCCGGAACAGGTGCGGCAGCTCGTCGGGCGGGATGCCCGGGCCGGTGTCGGTGACGCTGAGCCGGGCCATGTCGCCGGCCCGCGCGCCGCGCACGTAGATCACGTCGCCGCGCCGGCAGTGCTTCTTCGCGTTCTCGAGCAGGTTGGCGAACACCTGCTCGACGCGGTGCCGGTCGCACCACAGCTCCACGCCGGGGAGCTCGGCCTCGCGGCGGAGCTGGATGCCGCGCTCGCGCGCGAGCGGCTCGTGCAGGTCGACGACGCCGTCGAGCACCGCGGTCGCGTCATGGGCGCCCTGGCTCAAGGACAGCCCCTTCGCCTCGATCGTCGCCATGTCGAGCAGGTCGTTGATGAGGTGCACCATGCGATCGACGGAGCGGCGGATCACCTCGACTTGCTTGCGCGAGCGCGGCACCGCGCCGTGATCGTGGAGCAGGTTCGTCGCGGCGAGGTCGACCGCGCCGAGCGGGCTCCGGAGATCGTGCGAGACGATGGCCAGCACCTCCTCGCGGGTCCGCCGCGCCTGCACCGACTCCTCGTAGAGCCGGGCGTTGTCCACCGCCATGCCGGCGCGGCGGCCGAGCTCGCGCGCGATCTCGACCTCTCCGGCCCCGTAGCGGCGCCCCGACTCGGCGGTGACCAGCGTGATCGCGCCGAGCGTCCGCCCGCGCGCGAGGAGCGGGGCGATGATGCACGAGCGCAGGCCGAGCGCCCGCGTGGCGGCGAGGTGCGCCGCGTCCGAGGCGGCCGCGGCGAGCATCGCGTCGGAGATGTCGGTGACGAGCTCGGGCTCGCCGGTCCGGATCACGTTCGGGACGCCGGCCTTCGCGCGGGAGTCTGGCGGGTACCGCTGCGCCAGCTCGTCCGCCAGCCGGACCTTCGCCGGATCCCAGTGCGCGGTCGCGACCCTCCGGATGCCGGCTGGCTCGACCAGATCCACGACGCACCAGTCGGCCATGTCGGGGACCGCGAGCCGGGCGAGCTGCTCGAGCGTGTCGGCGTAGTTCAGCGACGAGTGGAGGACCTTCGTCGCCTCGTCGAGGAAGCGGAGCTCGAGCTCGCGCGCGCGCAGCTCCGCCGCCGTGCGCTCGGCCTGCTCGCGCAGGACGTGCTGGAAGATCGCTGTCGTGGCCCGGTTGGCCATCGCGACGAACAGCTGCTTGTCCTGCCGCGAGAACTCGTGCGCCGTGCGCGAGCCCATGTGGGCGACCGCGATCACGTGATCGCCGTCGGCGAGCGGCACGCCGTAGAGCGCGCGGAGGCCGGCCGCGCGCTCCGCCTCGTGCTCGGCGAGCGGCTCCGCCGCCGCGTCGCGCAGCTCGAGCGGCCGGCGGGTGGCCGCGATCGTGCCCGCGAAGCCCTCGCCGATCCGCACCGCCACGTCGCTCGGGCCCGTGTCCGGAAGGCCGATCGAGGCGCGCACGCGCAGGAGATCGCCGTCGCGGAGCAGGATCGTCGCCGCGTCCACCGCGGACGTGGTCTCGACGAGCACGCCGAGGAGGCGGCGGAGGAAGTCGTCGAGGCTCCGGCTCTCGAGCGCCGCGTTCGCGATCCGATCGAGCGCCTGCAGCGTGCGATCGCGCGCCGCCGTGTAGCGCGCGATCGAGGCGGTCACCGCGCGATCGATCGCGTGGTGGAGCAGGCGCAGCTCGGCGAGGTGCGCCGGGTCCGCGATCCGCTCCTGCCACAGGTGCACGATGCAATCGCGCAGGGTGTTGAACTCGACGACGACCTGGCCCAGATCGAAGCCCTCGCCGAGGCGCTCGAGCGCGTGGATCTCGGCGAGATCGCCCGGCAGCTGCGGCTGCTCGCGCGGTGGCTCGTGCGGTCCCGCGTGCGATGCATCGTTCGGCGCCTCGTTCGACGCCTCGTTGGAGCCGAGCGCGTCCGCCAGGTCGACGATGCGATCGAGGATCGTCGGGATGTGATCGAGCAGCGTCGGGTGATCGAGGTGGCGGGCCACGGGCATCGCGCGCACGCCTCGCTCCCACGCGGTCAGGATCTCCGCTCGGTGCGACCGGATCAGGTCGCTGAGGTGCGTGGAGAGCGGAGGAAAAGTCATGCGCTCGATCGGCGTGACTTGCATTTCGCAAGCCCCCAGACGTCATTGGCACGGATGAACCAAATGCCAATCTCGCGCGCGGAAGTCTGTGCGGCGGTCGGACCTCCGCGCGGCTGCGCACGCCGCGCCCACAGCGCACGACCCGATCAGGATCGCGAGCTTCGCGCTATCGATCCCGGCCGCAGAAGGTTGGGCTGGTCGAAACAGGAGCCCAACCTCCTGCGGCCAGATCTCTAGACGGCCCGCGCGGCGGCCGGGCCCGCCGCGGCGCCGAGCAGGTGGAGGAAGCTCGTCACCCACGCTGGCGGCTCCGCGCGCCCCGCCGGCTCGGCGCCGCTCGGGACGACCCCGAGCCACGGCCGCCGCCCGCCGGCGCGCGCGAGGCACGCCTCGAAGCAGTCGACGCACGCGGGCGTGCGGAGCCCCAGCACGTCGAGCTGGGACAGCGCGGCCAGCACCTCGCCGGACCACGGCAGCGCCTCGAGCCGGGCGCGCGGCGGGAGCGGCACGTCGAGGAGGAGCCCGATCGGCCCGCGGTGCCCGTGCTCGCGCAGCGCCGCCGGCACGAGCAGCCAGCGGTGGCCGTTGATCCAGACCATGCCCTGGGCGCGGACCGACTCGATGATCCGCTCGGCGTACGCCGCGTTGGCCCGGACGTATCCGGAGAAGCCGTCGGCCGCCGGGCGCAGCGGCGGCGCGTCGCCGGGCGCGTCGCCGAGCACGGACCAGCGCTCGCGCGCCCGCGCGCCCGCCTCGGCCTCGAGCGGCGCGCCCGCGGCGCCGTGGCGGACGAGCCACAGGCCGTCGTGCTCGCGCACCGCCCACTCGATCGCGGACTCGAGCCCGGTGCGCGGGGTGCCCGGCGCGGGCCGCCGATCCGAGAGGACGACCAGCGGGGAGCGAAACCAGATCTCGGACGCGAAGCTCGGCATCATCGGGGGACCTCTCTCCGCCCCGGCGATCGGTGGCTCCGATCGGCGAGGCTCGTCGGGACGTGGAGATCGAACGCGGCCGTGCCGCTCCGCGCGATCAGGTGGACATACGCGCGCGCGCCGAGCGACCGCGGCGGGAAGCGGTAGCGCGCGCTGTGAAACTGGGCCGGGGCCGCGCCCCACGCCTCCAGCGGCTCGAGCGCGAGCGGGCGCGAGCTGACGCTCGCGGTCAGCTGGATCGGGGGCGGGAGCCCGGCGTCGGCGCGGCGCGCGACAAGCTCGAGCTCGCCCGCGCGGTCCTGCCGCGCGACCACCGCGAGCTGCCAGCCGGTCACGAGCCCGAGCCGCCAGCGGATCGCCTGCCAGGGCAGCACGCGATCGTCGGGGCCCGCGTCGGGCGGCGCGCGCGGCGGCCCGAGCTGGGGCGCGGCGCGCTGATCGTCCTCGGAGCGGCACACGCCGTACGGCACCTCGAGCCAGCACCGGCCGGCCGGTGTGCCGACGAGGAGCCAGAGATCGTCGAGCGACGCCCGCGGCCAGGGCAGGCTCAGCGAGCGCGCCGGGGTGTGCCCCGGCGGGAGCTCGAGCTGCGAGCCCGGCTGCACGAGCGCGAGCCGCGTCGGCGACCAGGCCGTCGCGCCCAGCGGCGGATCGAAGCAGAGCACGAGCTCGCGGCCCAGGTGCTCGAGCGCGAGCTGGTGCTGCGCCATCCGGCCGGGATCCCGGCCGAGCTCGAGGTGCCAGGGGATCACCGGCCGGGGCTGCGCGACCGACACGGAGGAGGCCCCGGTATTATGAGGACGGGCGCTCACCACAGAACCTCATAGCTGCGACAGGGCGAACACGATGACTGTCGCCCACAGCAGGAAGACGAGGAGATCGATCATTCCGCCGGACTTCAGCGGATCATTGCGCTCCTCCGACATCGCGGCCGTGAGCAGCAAGGGGGGTGCCACCGCAACCTGCCGGATGCTCGTGGACCGGTCTTGCAAAATGCAACGCGTGCCTCTCGTGATGCAACGCTTGCTCTTCTTGATTAGAAGTACAGAGTGAGCGCGAGCGCTCGCTCGCTGAGTGAGCGCTCGCGCTCGCTCGCTGAGTGAGCGCGAGCGCTCGCTACCGGCGCGGGCGCATCCGGCGGTGCAGCGTCGACGGATCGATCCCGAGGAGCTCGGCCGCCTTCGTCTTGTTGCCGCCGCACCGCTCGAGCATCCACGCGATGTACTCCTCCTCGAGCTCGCGCAGCGTGGCGAGCCGATCGCGCGGCAGGCTGAACCGGTCCTGGCCGGAGGCGATCTCGGGGGCGAGCGCGGCCAGCTCGGCGAGGCCGATCTCGGCGCTCGTCGCCATGACGACGAGCCGCTCGATCAGGTTCTCGAGCTCGCGCACGTTCCCTGGCCACGGGTAGCGCGAGAACGCGGTGACGACCTCGGGCGCGACACGCACGACCGGCGAGTGCGGGTTTCGGGCGCGGGCCGCGGCCAGGAAGTGCGCGGCGAGCATCGGCACGTCGTCGAGCCGCTCGCGCAGCGGCGGCACGGTGATCGGCACGACGCCGAGGCGGTAGAACAGGTCCTGCCGGAACCGCCCGTCGGCGACGCGCTGCTCGAGGTCCTGGTGGGTCGCGGCGATCACGCGGACGTCGACGGCGCGGGTCTCGTCCGAGCCGACCGGGCGCACCTCGCCGTGCTGGACGACGCGCAGGAGCTTGGCCTGCAGGGCGGGCGCCATGTCGCCGATCTCGTCGAGGAACAAGGTCCCGCCGCTCGCCTCGACGAACAGGCCGGCGCGCGCCGACACGGCGCCCGTGAACGCGCCGCGCGTGTGGCCGAACAGCTCGCTCTCGAGCAGCGCCTCCGGCAGCGTGGTGCAGTTGATCGCGAGGAACGGCCGCTCGCGCCGCGGCCCCGCCTCGTGGAGCGCGCGCGCGACCAGCTCCTTGCCGCTGCCGCTCTCGCCGCGGAGCAAGACCGGCGCCGCCGCGAGCGCGACGCGCTCGACCAGCGCGTACAGCTCGCGCATCGCGGCGCTCTTGCCGACGAGCGCGGCCAGGCCGCTCCGGTGCGTGGCGTGCAGCGCTCGGTTGACCCGCCGCAGTGTCCGGTGCTCGGACGCCCGCTGCACGTGCAGCGCCAGCTCCTCGAGCCGCACCGGCTTGACGACGTAGTGCCAGGCGCCGCGCTTCATCGACTCGATCGCCGTGTCGATCGTGCCGAACGCGGTCATGACGATGACCGGCAGCTCGGGATCCGCGGCGCGCGCAGCGTCGAGCACGTCGAGGCCGTCGACGTCGGCCATCCGCAGGTCGGTGATGACCAGGTCGGGGACACTGGCCTGGAGCGCCGCGATCGCCGCCGCGCCGCCGCCCACGACCTGCGCCTCCCAGCCGTCGTCGCGCAGCCGGTCGGCGCAGAGCCGCGCCATCTCGATGTGATCGTCGGCGATGAGGACGCGGCGGCTCACGCGGTGGTCCTTTCGGCGGCGTCTGGCGCGGCCGGCGGCCAGGTGATGCGCACGACGGTGCCCGTCCCGGACACGGTCTCGATCGCTTCGGCGAGCTCGATCTCGGCGCCGTTCGAGCGGACGAGCTGCGCCACGATCCAGAGGCCCAGCCCCGTGCCCTGGCCGCGCTTCTTGGTCGTGAAGAACGGATCGAACACGTGGGCGCGGAGCTCCGGCGGGATGCCCGGCCCGTCGTCGGCGACCTCGATCACCACCTCGCGGCGCGGCGTCGCCCGCGCGCGCAGCTCGACGCGCCCGCCGCGCGGGCAGGCATCCAGCGCGTTCATGGTGAGGTTGACGAGGATCTGCTGCACGTGGTCCGGATCGGCGTGCACGGCGGGGAGATCGCCCGGCGCGCCCGGCGCGAGCAGGACGCCGCGCTCGCCCGCCTTGGGCCCAAGGAGGCTCGCCACGCGCTCGATCGCGGCGGCGACGTCGACGGCGCGCGCCTCGGCCGGCGCCGGGCGGACGTAATCGAGGAGCTGGCGGATGAGGCGCGTCACGCGATCGACCTCGTCGATGATCACCTGCTGCGCCGGCGCCTGGGCGTGATCGGACCCGAGCCGCGCCAGCGCGAGCTCCGCGCGGCCGCGCGCGATGCCGAGCGGCGTGCCGATCTCGTGCGCGATGCCGGCCGCGAGCTGCCCGGCGGTGGCGAGCTTCTCCGTGCGGAGGAGCCGCTCCTCGATGCGGGCGAGCGCCGTCAGGTCGTCGATGACGACGAGCGCGCTCGCGTCGGCGACCGCGCGCTCGAGCGGCACGGCGTGGACGTTCACGAGCGCGTCGGCGCCGAGCAGCGCGAGCCGCTGGCGGTGCAAGGTCCGCGCGGCGCCGGCCGCGCGCGCCTCGGCGACGAGCGCGGTCACCCGCTCGACATGGGCGGCCGGCGCGTGCGCGAACGCCTCCGCGAGCGTCGCGCCCTGGACCGGGCGCGGGAGCCGCGCCTCGATCCAGTGGTTCGTCGCCGTGATCCGTTGATCGTCCCCGAGCGCGAGCACGCCGCTCGGGATGTGATCGAGGATCTTCTCGGCCTTCTCGGTGAGGTGCGCGAGCCGGTCGGCGTGGCGCAGCCGCTCGCGCAGCGCGGTGGTGCGGCGCGTGTTGTGGAGCACGTAGGCCGCCGACGCGAGGAGGAGCCCGAGCGCCAGGGCGCCGCCGACCACGAGGCGGCGCACGAGGGTCTTCTCCTGCGCCTCGAGCGACGCCGCGGAGCTGACCCGCACGAGCGTCCACGGCTCGCCGACGTTGCCGATCCGCATCGTGGTCGCGACGGCCACCGGCGCATCCTGCGGCAGGTCGTGCCGGACGCCCTCGCTCTCCTCGAGGACGGCGACCGCCGAGCCGATCGCGCGCGATCGATCGACGAGCCGGTGGAGCGGCACCGGCAGGTGCTGGCCGCGCAACGTCGTGCGGTGGTCGCCGCCGACGATGAACAGGCTCGACGAGCGATCGCGCAGGATGTCGAGGTGCCAGAGCAGGAGGCGCGCGTCGACCACGACCGCGATCGCGTCGCGGTGCGCCGGGGACCACCTCGCGAACACCCGGTACCACGACGCCGGATCGTCGCCGGCCCCGAGCGCGTCGGACACCTGCAGCTTGTCCGGCTCGCGCAGCGCGCGAGAGAGGAGCTCCGCGCTGGTCGGCCCGGCGCGCTCGGCGATCGTGGCCGGCGCGTCCGGGGCGACGACGCGGATCCCCGGCACGCCCATCCGGCGCGTCTCGATCATCATGTACTCGCGCTTGATGGTCGCGATCGCGTGGAGCTCGCGCTCCGCCGGCAGGTCCGCGTCGGCGTGGTCGAGGAGCGTGGCGGCGAGGTCCAGGTCCTCGATGACGCCCTGCACGTCGCGCTCGAAGACCCGCCCCGCCTCCTCGAGGATATGGAGCCGCTCGCGGGCGTACCGCTCGTAGAGCCGATCGCGGTCCCGGTCGAGCACGCGCGAGCCGACGACGACCAGCGCGGCCAGCGCGGCCACGAGCACGGCGGCGATGAACAGGAGCTGGCGGCGCACGCGATCAGATGCGTAGCACGCCGCGGTCCTCAGTCCTCGAACACCGCGGACAACGAGTCTGCCGTCAGCACGCGCTGGAGGTAGCGATCGAGCGCCTCGGACGTCGCGGCCTGGAGGCGGGCCTCGGCTGCCGCGTCCAAAGCCTGAAACTTGTAAAGGAGCTGGCTCCTCAGCGTGGACTGGCGTCCCTCCGCGCGCCCCTGCACGCGGCCTTGCTCTCTGAGGTACTCGGCGATGGTCATGGCGATCTCCTTGGAGCGAGCACCAAGCGCTTGGAGCTTGGCACGAACGGCGTCGAAGTACGTTGGTTCTAGCACCTCGAACAGGTACTGGACCAGTACGGTGAGCGCTTCGCGGCCAGACCGGGTCCGTCCGGCCTCCAAGATCGTGGAGCTCCAGGCGCCGGCATGCGCGCAGAGAGAGGCAAGCACTGCGCCAGCCGTAACCATCAGAGATCACTGACCGCTTCCGCGCGAGTGTCCGCCCGTCGGACGAGCCTTGTCCGAATACCGGACGAGGCGCGCTCACGGCTGGCTGTGCCCTAGAAATCAGCTTCGCCTCTAATTGGAGTGGCTGCCCTAGAATAGAAAAGGCGAGTTCCTCGCCCACTACCACCAGCGATCGAACGTCGAGAGCACGTTCTCGATGGTCAAGCGCAAGTTCGGCGCCTCCGTCCGGACCAAGACGCCCACGTCTCAGATGCACGAGGTGCTCCTCAAGTGCCTCTGCCACAACCTCGCCGTTCTCGTGCACGCGATCCACGAGTTGGGGATCGAGCCGTCGTTCTGGACGCGCATGGGGGCCGCGTAGCCGTGCCCCGCCGGGACCTCTCCCTCGCCGAGCAGGCGAACGTTCGCGCGCTGCTGCGCATGCTGCGCGTGAAGCTCGGCGGCAAGAACTGGCTCAACGTCGCGCGGGCGCTGCTGTTCGCGCACAGCACGCTCGCCGAGGTGATGGCGGAGCGTGCGGAGGTGAGCACCGCGCTCGCGTTCAGGGTAGCGAAGGTGCTCGACGTGTCGCTGCACCACGTGCTCAGCGGCGAGGCGCTGCCAACGGGGACGTGTCGGCATTGCGGCATGCCAAGTGAAGGGTAAGCTCCACTCGCTATGGCCAGGCAAAGTGTGAAGGATGCGTTCAGGGTTCGTCACGCCATCTGCGACGTCACGGGCGGTGGAACCGTCAAGCTTGTTAAGACGGCGTGTGGTGAGACCCTGATCCGTACCGCAGAGTTCAGGAGCGCATCTTTCGCGACCTGCCTCCGGTGTCTCGCAGAGCCATGACCTGCACCGCTCGCCCGTCCGGTGCGCCAGCCGGAGCAGATCCCGGGCTCGGCCACCGCTGCCTCCAATCGACGCGGTGCGCAGCTCGCAGCGCACTGGTAGCGTTATGCGATGACTTTCAAACCACCCCCACACCTTCCAGTCCGGATCAATGGCAGCCGTAACCAGGTCGCACCATTCAAGACCCGCATGGGGGTTCTGACGATCGGTGGAATGGCGCCGATCGCAGCACTCGGTGAGTCATCCGTGTTGCTAACCGCGGAAGCCGAACGAGACCATGACGACGGGTTCGTCGATGTAGAGATCGCGATCCCGGTGAGCCTCATCGATCAGGTGATCGAGCTGATCCAAGCTCGACGAGAAGAGTGCTTGCGGGCCCCAGCCCTCCCAACCGAGGCCCCTTCGTTGGACGACCTGTAGACGTCGAGTGGGCGCTGTCGTTCGCGCACAGCACGCTCGCCGAGGTGATGGCCGAGCGCGCCGAAGTGAGCACCGCGCTCGCGTTCCGCGTCGCCAAGGTGCTGGACGTGTCGCTGCACCACGTGCTCAGCGGCGAGGCGCTGCCGGCGGGGACGTGCAGGAACTGCGGTCACCCCAGCGACAGGTGAGCGTCGTCGTCGAGCCCGGCCCCTTAGCGCTCGGGCCGCGAAGCATCGAGGACGGGGATCACCGAGGCGAGCGAACTCGTTCATCGCTCGCGGCTCGCGGCTTGCGGTCCACTGCGAAAGCGTTGCACTCGACTCCGGTTGTCTCGCACCCTAGCATGTTCGAATGGCGACCAAGTGGGAGTATAAGCGTGGTCTCGACCTCGACAACGAGCAGATGAACAACCTTGGAAACGACGGTTGGGAGCTCGTCAACGTCTTTCCGACGACGACCAAGGTTCGCGGTTCCGACGTACGAGGGCCAAGCTTTCCGGCTCACGTACCACCCGGCATGGATTCGACGACGATCGTGTCGTTCTGGAAGCGATCGAAGCCATGATCGCGCCAGCCCGGCCAGGCGGTAAGAGGTTGGGCGAGCAGTGGGAACGATCTTGGTGCACCAGTTCTCGGCGCAAACGAGTGTCTCGCAGCCACCGCCGCGAATCGCAGACGGGCCCACGGTCGACCTTGACGCGTCCATGTGCATGACGGCCACCCACGGCCCGATCACGCCGAGCAGGACGAAAGCGGCGATGAGCATGAAGCCGATCGTCGCCTTGCGATCGCGCCGGATCGCCTCCCACCCTGCGATCAGGCCGGTCGCGCTCGCGCCGCTCGCCGCGCTCACGACGACACCGCCCGTGTCCGCGGATCGAATCAGAAGTACACGATATCGACGAAGAAGTTGCCGCGCAGGACCGCCCCGTGTGAACACGAGGAAGAACCTGCTGGTCGAGGCGGTGCGCAACCAGGGCTGCCCGTTGATGCAGGGCAAAGCCCTGGCCCGGATACGAGAAGCCGGTCTCGGTGAGCAGCGAACCCAGAAGTCGGGGAACGGCGCCAAGGAAGGCGAAGAACGCCGGGCACGATGGCGTCGGCCAGCCAGCCCCCGCCCGGCCACCACGATGCCGAGCAGCGTCCCGTCGGCGGATCGACGCTGGCGAAGACGGAAGCCTGCGTGCTAGCGTCGTTTCGTGTCGTTTCGTATCACCGCTCTGGAGTTTGCGCGCTACCGCGGTTTTCGTGACTCGCAGTGTGCTTCGCTGGCGCGACTGACGCTTCTCTATGGAGAGAACAACGCTGGCAAGAGCGCCTTCGTGCGCGTCTTCCCGCTGCTCGCTGGCAGTCGGGTCCAAGGTCGCCCTGGCCTCAACCTCGATACGCCGGTCTTTCGGGGCGCAGGGTTTCTCGATGTGAAGTGGCGTGGGGTGCTCCCGGTAGAGGACGACAAGGATCTGGTCCTCGGGCTGCGCCTCTCCGATGGGACAACCTGGCGGTGGACCTTCGAGTGGCTCGATACCAAGTCGACTGCGGCGCTGCGCATGCTGGAGGTGAACGGCGATGGGCAAGGCGAGACCTTCGAGTTGGTGCCCCTCGGCAACCTCGCTGCGAAGGACGCCGAATACACCACATCAACCGGCACGAAGCGGATCAGGCTCGATGGGCTGATTCCTCGTGAATCCGTCGGCGCGCTGACCGATGAGCGCCGAGCTGCCCTCATCAGCGCGCTCGATGGCGTGATCTGGCTAGGGGCGCTCCGCAAGGGGCCGCCGCGAGAAGGGACGCCGCGGGGGGCTCAAGGCAGCTTGGCCGGAGATGGGGAAGGCGCAGCCGCCCTAGTGCTCGCTGACAAGGCGTTGCGGCTGCAAGTCAGCACCTGGTTTCGCAACCTCGCACCCTTTCACGTCGAGGCGGAGTCGCTCGGGCCAGACCTGGAGCGGCTGGTATTACGGCCGACAGATCCGGGGCATGACGTGCCGTTCCCCGACACCGGCGAGGGCTTGCAGCAGGCGTTCCCGGTGATCACCGCCCTCGAACAGCTCCGCCAACAGGGCGGGACGCTCTGCGTCGAAGAGCCGGAGAGCCACCTACATCCTCGGCTTCAGAAGGCCCTGGCCGAGCACGTGGTCAGCGTGCTGGCGAATCAGCCGAACGCGAACGTGGTCCTGGAGACTCACTCCGAGGTGTTCCTGCTGGCGGCGCTCGCGGCCGCGACCAAGCCGCTCGCAGGTGCGGTCGGGCTGTTCTGGACCGAGGTGGCCTCGGACGGCGCCGGGAAGGTGGAATCCATCCCTATAGATGAGGCTGGGCGGCCCACCACACCGCGCCTGGAACAGGCGTTCTCGACGATGGGGGTCATGCGTCGCCAGCTGCTAGCGGATCGCAAAGCGCTCCTCGAAAGGTAGGTGCGATGCACGTCGAGTTGGATAGCGCCCTTCTGTCCGATCCCAACACGGACAGCCTCTCCGTGCTGGCCCTCTGCGCGTTCGGGTGGACGGGGCGACACCGCGTGCTGGTCGATGACCGGGCCACGTGGGACAGATGGGCAAAGACGCTGCCAGTTGCGCTGGCCGAGGAGGTCCAGTTCGTCTGGGATCAGGGGGAGCAGACAGCGAGCCTGGGACCTGCAAGCCTGCGGGTCGCCGTGGGGCCGACCAACCCCGGCGACTTGCTAGCTGATCCAATCGTCGTGACGCCTGTTCTGGCGCTCGCCATGCTTGGCCGGCCGTTGCGCCTCTTGCTCGAGAACGGACGCAACGATCGAGCCTTTCTGCTCGCCTTCTGCGACGCTGCAACTAGAAAGGCCCTCTCGGATGCGGAGCGCGAGGGCTGGCTGGTGTTCGATAGCGCGGGAGGGATCGGTGAGCTCAAGATTCGGCTGGAGGCCGCGTTGCACGGGCTCAGTGACGATGCCGCTCGAACCGACGCCTTGCGCACACTCTACCTCTGCGACAGCGATGCCCGTGAGGTCGGAGTGCCCTCGGACGACGCGAAGCCCATCGCGAACGCCCTGGTGCGTCTCCATCGGATGTTTCAGCGACATCTGCGGCGTCAGGGAAGTCCGGCTCGCAGCCTAGGCTGGATACTCGGCCGCAGGGCCGCCGAAAACTACGCACCGCCAAGCGAGGTCTTACGCTGGGCCCAGGCCAAGCACGGAAGCTCATCGGCCTCGTTGATCCAACAAGCGAGCACGCGGCAAGGACGCCTGGCCCTGCAAAACGGGCCAGGTGGCCCCGGTACGACGAGGCGCACCTTGCTCGCGGCCGTCGCGCTCCGCGAGCTTCCCGAGAACGTACGCAGCGTGCTGTGCATGAAGAAAGGGCGCTGGAAGGAGAAAGCCGGGCGCATCCAGACGGAGCGCACCACGCAAGCCGTATGGGGGCGATTGGATGACTTCCAGGCGGCCGCGCTCTTCGATGGATTCGGGGACACCTTCTCGGAGGAATTCTACGGTCAGGCGCAGCACCTTGGTGACGAGAGCGGAGAGCTCGTCGAGGTCCTCAAACAAGTACTGGAGCGACTCTGATGGGCCAATCCTATCTTCGCAACCCGAGCATCGATAGGTTGCCAAACATTCTCGAGGAGCTGCACGTCGGAGCGTTGTGCATTCCGCCGTTTCAGCGTGACTTCACGTGGACGGGTGAGCAGCGCCTTGCGCTGTTCAACTCGGTCAACCTTGGTCTGCCAAGCGGTAGCCTGATGGTGTGGCGCACGAGCCGAACGCTTGGCTCCGAGAATCCGGTAGGACCGTATCGCGTGCCTTCGGAACGTCCTTCTTCGGGAGTGCAATACCTGCTCGATGGGCGCCAACGGGTGACTACCTTGTACGCTGCGCTCGCCGCGGCGTTCTGGTCTCGCGAGGACAAGAAGCCCCCCAGGCCGGAGGCCGAGTATGCGACGTCCCCCGACGGAACGCCGTGGGAGGTCTTCTACGATCTCGAGCATGAAGAGTTCACTTTTGGCACCAACGCCGACGAAGGCGGCCTGTTCTTGCCGCTTTCGACACTTCTCGACGATAGCGCGTACGACGCGTGGCGAAGTAAAGCAAAGCCATCCAGGGAGAACTCCAATCGCGCCCGTGCACTCCGCTCCGCCTTCATGGACTACCAGATTCCGGTAGTGCCTCTCGCGGTCGAGGATATTGGAATCGTCACGCTCACGTTCAAGCGCGTCAACAATGGCGGCACGCCCATGGCCGACGCTGACATGGCGCGGGCGTTGGCGTGGAGTGAGGGTTTTGATCTGCGCGAGCGCCTCAGCAACGTCCGCGAACACCTTGCCGCTTCAGGTTGGAAGGGCATTGACGAAGATTTGCTGCTGAAGATTGTTGCGGTGATCTCCGGCATCGAGCCTGTTGAAGTTGATGTTGAAAAGCTGGCCAAGGAGATCAAGACTAGCCCCGACGTCGTCCGCCGCGCGGGCGATCTTGTAATCAGCGCAGCCAAGATATTGAGGGAACGCATAGGCATCCTCGGTCCCACGTCGCTGCCATACACCCAAGTGCTGGTCTTTGCCGCACGCGCGTTTCACGAAGCCAAGGGTAAATTGTCGAAGAAGGCGGAGGGCCAGCTCACTGCTTGGGTGGCAGAGGTCTGCCTGGATGAGCGGTTTGGCGGTGCCCCTCCTCACGTGGTGCGGGCCGAGTGGCGTAGCTTTGCGCGTCGGCTAGCGCTCCCCAACGCGGAGCCGGCGAGTGCGAGGCGCGATGATCGAACCACCACGGTCAAGGAGTGCTGGAAGTTCAGCCTCGCCTGGGCTCGCAGCGTGGGGACAGGCTTGGTGCTCGCCGCGCAACAGCCGAGGCGAGGCGATGGCAAGATCATGAAGAACCCCAGCGCGTACGTCGCGACGGGTAGCGACGACGTGGGGATGCTGTTTGCAGCAGGTGGCGAGGGGATACCCGCTGCCCTTGAAAAGGCGATCAAGAAGCTGCGCGGTGCCGCATTGCGATCTCCGGCGAACCGGGTGATCTGCCCGGAGCGGCGCCTCCCCGCGCTTCGCAAAGCACTGCTGCGACCCGACTGCGCGAAAGATGTACTTAATAGCCATCTGATTCCACAACAAGCCCACGAGGCGCTGCTTGCCAATGAGCTATCTGAGTTCTTTGAGCTTCGCCGCGCTGCTATCTGGGAGGCGGAGAAACAATGGCTCCACCAGCGCGGAGGCAAGGCGACCTTCCAGCCGGATCCGCGCAAGTATTAGCGATTTATCCGGCCATTCTCTCGACCACGAATGATCTCAGGAAGATAGAGATCGAAGATACAAAGGAGCGTGTCGAGAGAATGGCCGGATAAATCGCTAGAAGCGCGGCGGTGGCAAGTTCGCGGGCGAACGTCAACTCGAGGCCGACTCGCATCACAGTGCGGTTTTTGTCAGGCCCGGTGTCGCCGGCTCGCGGCGATCTACTGTTCGAGGAATTCGGCTCGAAGACGCTGGAGAGCCTCGCGTTGGGTCGTGGCCATGGCGACCTTCTCAGGGTCGTTGGCTGCCTCATACCTGGCGATGTCCGCGTTGCACTTCTGGATTTCAACATCGAACTCGGCGATGCGCTTCGCGCGCTCTTCAGGTGTCATGGTTGCCTCTTCTGAGAATCGCATGGCTAACTGCGACGTGGAGTGACGCCTCAAGCAGCTCAACCTGAGGAAGAGCATCCTCCAGCGTCGCCGCTTTTGACGATGTGTTGTCCCACACGGACGGTCACCCCTCCGTAAGGCCGCTCGTCGATAATGACCCGTTCGAACTGCTTCTCCATGCCGACATTATAGGCGGCCACCGTCCGCGCCGCGCCACCGTCCGCGCCGCGCCACCGTCCGCGCCGGCTGTCTAACTAACTAACTAGCCGCTACTTCTCGTCCGCCTCGGACGCAGAGCACGCTCGTCGTCACCTGTGAGCGTCGTCGACGCGAGCGCGGGGCCGGTGGCCGCTGATCCCGGGCGCCGAGATCAAGCGCGATCTCCAAGGCGCGATCTCGTTGATCGGATCGTCTGCCTCTAAATTAGGCCGTCTGCCTCTAAATTAACCCGCCACGGATATTTCCAGGGCACAGCCCTCACGGCTGCCTGGGACGCGCGCTTCCCGGCGCGCGCGCGGCCGGACCGGACGCGCCGGGCGCCGCCCCCGCGCGCGCCCGCGGGCCCGGCGCGGCGGCTATCGCACCGGCGGCGCCGTCTCGAGGATCGACGCGCCGGACTGGTCCGAGCACACGAGGATCGCGAAGCGCTCCACGGTGTCGAGCTCGGTCGTCGAGAGCGAGGCGTAGTCGAACCAGCCGCGCAGATCCGTGTAGCCGTCCTTGTAGAAGGTGACGGCCCCGCCGCGCTTGCGCGCGTAGACCTTGACGTACGTCGCGGGCAGCCCGGCGCGGTCCGAGGCGCGCTGGACGCGGACCTGGCCGACCTGGTTCGCGAGCTGCGTCGTCAGATCGTTGGCATAGTGGACCTTCGCCTTGCGCTGGCCCGCGCCGACGGCCTCGACGACGACGTTCTTGCCGCGCAGCGCCGCCGGCCACGCCACGCGGTGCTCAGGCACAAGCTCGGCCAGGACCTCGCGGTGGCCGGGCTCGATGAACGAGAACCGCGAGACGTCGCTCTGCACGAACGGCTGGCGCGAGAACAGGAGCTCGACGTCCATCTCGAAGAACCGCAGCTCGAGCGCCGCGATCGCGTGGCTGCGCACGAGCACGCCCTCGCCATCGACGGCGAGCTCGAACGTCGGCTGCTTCGCCGCGGCCTCGGCGTGCGCCTGCTCGCGGCTCCTCGTGTCGGTCACGACCGGCGCCGCGCCGGTGACCTCGTCGAGCATCGCCGCCATCGCGCCGAAGCGGTGCCGCCAGCGATCCACGGGGTGCGCGAGCCAGGGCCGGATCCGCTCGCGCGCCGCGGCGGGATCACCGGCGAGGCACGCGGCGTACGCGGCCACGTAGTCGTACTGCATGCGGTCCGCTACCGCGTCGCGGCTCACGCGGGCCAGCACCTCGAGCGCCGGCTCCACGCGATCCTGCGCGAGGAGATAGACGGCGGCCGCGAGCAGATCCTCCTGCGTCGGCGCGGGCCGGTGCGCGACGAGCTCGAGGAACGCGTCGTACTGCGCCACGAGGCCGTCGTTCAGGATCCGCACCTTCGGGCCGAGCCGGTGCGCGCGCGCGTTGATGAGCGGCGACAGCTCGAGGTGCTCGTACGTGCCGAGCTCCTCGGCGTCCTGGCCGATCATGTCGAGCACGGGCCCGGCCTCGAGCAGCCGCTCGCCGAGCGCGCGCAGCCAGACGCGGACCCGCGGCGCGTCGCGGTGGTAGAGCGCGTACGCCCAGAGCTCGGCGTCGTAGACGCGCCGCCGCTCGAGCACGCCGAGGATCGCCTCGTACGCGGCGCGGTCGCGCAGCCGCCACGCGGCGCGCAAAAGCTCCGTCGCGGCGAGGTTCGCGCCGGTCAGGTAGGCGACGACCTCGGCGGTCGAGCCGCGCTGCGAGACGTGCGCCCACGACGTCGGATCGGGCGCGGCGCCGCCGCTCCGCACCTCGAGCGCGCGGGCCGGCGCGGCCGCGATGATCGTCTCGCCGCGGCTCACGTGCACCGGGAAGTGGCTCCACGTCCCAGGCGCCGGGAAGTAGAACGAGTACTCGTGGCCGTGCGTGCCGTACGGCTCGAGCACGACGTCGATCGTCTGCGTGACGTGCGAGCTCGCGACGGGCACGCTGCCGCGCGGGATCTGGACGAGCGCGGAGATCCGCTGCCGCGAGCTGGTCGGGTTCGCGAGCACGACCTGGCACGTGTAGACGACGCCGACCGCGAGCGGCCCCTCGACGTACTTGTCGACCTGCTCGCCGGACGACCAGTCGTGGCGGTCGTCGGCGCGCACGTAGCTCGTGCCGACGACGAGCGGCGGCCCCGACGGGACCAGCTCGCCATCGAGGATCTGCGACGAACCGACGAGCGCGTTGCCGCCCGCCGTGATCACGAGCCGCGGCGGCTCCTGCGCGTAGCCGTGCGCGCTCGCGACGAACGGCAGCTCGGTCACCGCGAGCGCGCACATCGCCTCGGCGAAGCTGCTCGTCGCGAGGCCGAGCCACGGCGACAGGAACGCCTCCCGCGCCGGTCCGGAGGAGCCGCTGGCGGAGGACCGCGCGAGGGAGTGCCTCGCCAGATCGCGCCACAGCCGGCTCGGCTGGATCATCGACGCGCCACTCTCCGCGGGCCGGCGGTGCCACCAGTTGTGCTCCGCCCACTCCTGCGTCTTGTCGGCCGCGCGGTAGTGCCGCGGCGCCTCGTCGCGCTTGGCCATGTCGTACGACAAGGTGTCGAAGGCCGGCTCGTCCGCGAAGCGCTCGCCGGTCGCCGCCTCCTCGGCGAAGTCGGCGGCCAGCTCGTCGGCGTCGACGTCGGCCATCGTGCCGCGCGCGAACCCGGCCGGCGCGGCGCGGCGCGATGGCATCGGCTTCTTCGCCATGCTCGCGGAGCCGGCGATCATCGTCCTCGCCATCTTCCCCGCGACCGGCTGCATCGGGGCCGGCGCGGGCCGCGCGGCGGGCGCCGCCACCCCCATCGCCCCCATCGCGCTCAGCGCCATCCGGTCCGCCGGCGCGTAGTTGCCGGTCGCGTCCGCCTCGAGGCGCACGAGCGCGGCGCTCCGGGCCTCCGCGACGGACTCGTCGGCGTCGAGCGTCGAGGCGCCGAGCAGCGCGTCGATCAGGCGCGCGTCCCCGCTCGGATCCGGCGGCGCGATCGCGACCTGATCGCCGAGGATGCGGGGCAGCGCGTCGTCGCCGGTCACCCGCTGCGCGAGCAGCGCGCGCTCGACGGCGCACAGCCGCGCGAGCCGCGCGGGCTCGAGCCACGGCGCGAGATCGTCCTCGAGCAGCCAGTGATCGAGGAACGTCTTGGTCCGCTTGTGCACGAGGTACGGGCGCACGACCTCGTCGAAGAACAGGCGATCTTTGAAGTACAGGAACAGGTGCAGCTCGTGACAGGCGTACTTGCTGTAGAGCTCGCGCCGCTCGGCGTCGGGCAGCATGTGCCACCGCGTGACGAACGCGAACTCGCGCAGCGTGGCGTCCTCGCGCAGCGCGAGCAGGTACGCGTGCGCCCGCTCGACGGTATCGAGCAGGTGGACCTTCGCCGTCGCGAGGTCCTCGATCACGAGGCGCTCGCCCAGGGCGAGGGGCGTGATCGCCTTCTTCTGCGTGGCGTGGCGCGCCGGATCGAGCGCGTGCCGCAGGCGGAGGTCCTTCGGCGCGAGCGGCGCCTCGGTCAGGTGGACGCGGCGGAGCGTGACCCCGGCGGAATCGTCGACGACGATCGTGACGGTCGTCGCCCCGGCGAGGCTCGGCCGCGGGATCCGCACGACGCCGCGCTCGTCGGGCACGAGGTTCGTGAGCACGCCGCCTTCGGGCACCTCGGGCAGGAAGTCGTAGCCGGGGAGCGCCTCGCCAGCGGCGCCGGCGGCCGGGGGCGCGCCGCCGTAGCGGCCGCCGGGCGCTTGCATGGCGGGCGCCGGGGACGCGGCGAACGCGCCGCCCGCGCGCGCGTCGGCGACGCCGGTCGTCGTCGCGCGGCGCGACCACGGGTTGAGGAGCAGGCTCGGCTTGTCGAGCAGCAGGCCCGGGTAGCGCTTCGCGCCGCGGCGCTCGAGGACATAGCGGTACTCGTCGCCGAGCTCGCGCCCCGAGACATAGAGCGCGCCGCGCGCGCGGTCGACGCGCCGCGCGGGCGTGCGCACGGGCCCGAGCGGCGGCCGATCGACGAGCGCGGAGACGAAGCGCGTCGCGAGCGCGTGCACGCGGGTGCGCGCCGACGCGCCGCGGAGCGTGAGGACGAGGTCCCCGCCGGGATCGCCGCCCGGATCGCCGCCGAGCTCGATCGACGCGACCACGGGCGCGGCGCGCGGCGTCTCGACGATCTCGCCAGCGGTCACAATGGAGCCGTCGACGATCCCGGCGCCGGGCGCGGCGCCCGCGGGGATCACGGCGATCGCGACGTGCACCCCGGGCGCGCGCAGCTCGTACTCGCCGGGCGGGAGGCCCCGGATCGCGAGCCCGCCGGCGAGCACCTCGGGCTCCCACGCCGGGTGGTGCGCGACGGCGCCGCCGCGGTACTCGGCGAGCGAGGCGCGGCGCACGACCTCGTACGCGGCGCGGCCGGGCGGCAGCGGCACGAGCACCTCGCGCCCGTGCGGGACGTACAGCGTGCAGCCGACGCCGTAGTCGCCGGCGAGCCAGCGCTGCGAGTGGCCGCCGAGCGTCGCGGTGATCCACTCGACGCCGGGCAGCTCGCCCAGCTCGACGCGGCCCTGCGCGTCGGTGGCGAGCTCGGCGGCGACCTGGAGCCGCGCCCAGCGGTGCTGCAGCGCGACGGTGACGGGGCGCTGCGCGCGGGGCTCGCCGCTCTTGCCGAGGGCGTGGATGACCCAGCCGGCGCTCGTGCGCGCGAGGTAGAGCGCCTCGACGGCAGCCGTGGCGTGCATCCCGGCGATCGACACGGCGCGCGTGACCGCGAGCTCCTGCGTGCGCTGCTCGCTGCGCACGGAGACCTGCCCGCGCACGGAGACGGCGACGTGCGCCGTGTCGTCGCCGAGCGGCCACTCGAGCGCCGTGGCCTCGCCGTCCTCGAGCTCGAGCGGCTGCGACTTGGTCGTCGCCACGCCGTGGCGATCGGTGAGCGTCACGTCCCACGTCGGCTGCGCGAGGAGCGCGAGCGAGGCGGGCGCGCCGGCGACCGTGAGCGCGACGCGCGCCACCGCGCGGGCGGTGCGGCCGGCGGCGAGCGCCTCGCGCTCGAGGAGCACGGTGACGGCGAGCTCGTACGTCTCGCGCGCGAGCTCGAGCTGCGCGACGGTCGCGATGTCGCCGTGCGCGAGCAGCATCGCCGTGCTCCCCGGCGCCGTCGAGAACGGGACCACGATCGCGCCGCGCTCGTCGGCGCGGTACTCGCGCTCGCCGATGAACGCGCGCGCGTCCGGCAGCGGGGTGCCCGCCTCGTCGACGATCGTGACGACGTGGCCGGCCGCGCCGAGCCGCACGACGTGGCGTAGCCGGCCACGGCTCACGACGGCGCGGCTCGACATGCCGTTGCCGATCAGATCGATCACGTACGTGCCGGTGCGCGCGCACATCGGCAGCTCGATCCGGCGCCGCGCGCGGCGGACGGGCGGCTCGGTGAAGCGCAGCACGAGCTCGTGGCTCGCGGCGAGCCCGTCGAGGTCGAGGTCGGTGTTGACCTCGCGCTTCTGGAGCTGGAAGTACGCGATCGGATCGATGCGGAACACCTTCACGACCAGCTCGTCGACGTGCTTCGTGTCGACGTCGAGCGCGATCGGCTCGCCGACGCCGAACCGCGTCGGGTTGTGCACGCACCACCGCAGCTCGATCCGGTCGCGCAGCGCGGCGGCGCGCGCCGGCCCGAGCACGAGGGTCGCGCGGTCGGCGTCGGGCGCGCCCGCGAGCAGCGCGAACTCGGCCCGCTCCGCGTCGAGCCACGCGGCCTCGAGCCACGGCGCGAACGGCGCGAGGTCGCCGCCGGCCGCGTAGATCCGGTAGAGGAGGTCGCGCACGAGCGCCTCGTCGTCGCCGGCGGACAACAGGCCGGTGACGGCGCGCTGGTCGGCGCCGAGCTGCGCGTAGTGCTCGGAGCGCGCCCGCTCGAGCCAGCGCCGCGCCGCGTACGACGCGTGCCGCGGCAGCTGCAGATACGCGGCGAGGAGCTCCGGATCGGTGGGCAGATCGCGGCGGCGCGCGGTGTCGAGCGCGTGCCAGAGGACGTGCGCCTTCAGCGTGTTGATCGACGGCGGCAGCTGGGCGATCAGGCGCCACAGCTCGGCGAGGTACGCGGCGCGGGCGTCGAGATCGGAGTCGAGATCGATCGAGTGGTGCGGCCGCACGCGGCGCACGACGGCGGCGACCCACGCCGCGTGGCCGTACAGCTCGGGCCGGAGCTCGCCGAGCGCGAGGAGCTGCTGGACGGTGAGCTGCTCGTGGACGCCGAGCGAGCCGAAGCCGCCGCTGCCGCGCACCGCCAGGTCCTCAGCGATCTGCGGGACGAGGTGCGGATCGGGCGAGTGGCGGAGCCGCGACAGGAGCACGCGGCGGCGCGCTGGATCGAGCCCGCGCTCGATCAGCTCGAGCAGGCCCTCCTCGGTGACCTGCGACAGGTTGGTGTCGTAGTCGATCGCCTGCTGGAGCAGCGCCGCGCCGTCGAACACGCCCTCGGCGAGCCGCGTCGGCCGCGTCGGATCGACCTCCTCGACCTCGGCCTCGTGCCAGTGGCTGGCGCCGAGCCAGTCGCGGACCTCGTCGGCGGCGGGCACGTCGCCGCCCGCACGGTAGAGGAGCTGGCGCTGCCGCAGCCGCTCGTAGCGCGCGGTGGCGCCGTGGCGCTCGGGGTACGCGTGCAGGATCGCGTCGGCCTCGTCGAGCGCGCCGCGGTGCTGCGCGGCCAGGCACCGGTAAAAGTCGTGGTCCTCGCTGCCGGGCAAGAGCCGGCTGATCGGGGCGCTGCGATCTTCGGACAGGGCTATCGCCTCACGGAGCTCCAGGTCCATCGCCGGAGCGTAACACCTGGTATGGTCCGCGGAATGGCGAGCCCCTGGCGTGCGATGGTGATCGTCGCGGGAGTGACCGCGGCCACCGCGGGGCAACCGCGATCCGCGGGAGGACAGCCGATCGTGTCGCCGAGCGAGGTCGCCGAACCGGCGAAGGCGGCGCCCGCGGCGAAGGCGGCGCCCGCGGCGAAGGTAGCGCCCGCGGCGAAGGCGGCGAAGCCGGCGGCCAAGACCGCGAAGGCCACGAAGCCGGCGGCCAAGAAGACGGCGAAGGCGACGAAGGCGGCGAAGACCGCGAAGCCGGCCCGATCCGCGAAGGCGGCCAAGACCGCGAAGTCGACCAAGACGGCGGCCCGGTCGGGCGCGCGCGTCGCCACCGTGCGCGGCGCGCGGGGCGACAACATGCCGCGCGGCTTCGCGTGGCCGGCGACGGCGGCGATGCAGGCGGCCGGCAAGGTCTGCGAGGCTGACCTCGGCGCGCTCAACGTCAACTGGAAGCGGTCCACGCCCGAGGGGCGCATCGCCGATCCGATCGAGTTGACCGACGGCATGCTCGGCGGGATCAAGTACACGAGCGTGTGGCGGAGCCCGCCGCACAAGCTCGACTGCCAGTTCGCGCGCGCGCTCGCGCAGATCGGGCCCGACCTCTACGCGCTCGGCGTGCGCGAGGTCCGGTGGGGCAGCATCTACCGCTGGAGCAACGTGCGGACGCAGGGCACCGAGCTGCCGTTCCTCTCGCGCCACGCGCTCGGCCTCGCGATGGACGTCGTCGAGCTCATCGACGACACCGGCCGCGTCGCGAACGTGCAGCACGCCTACCTGTCCGGGGACGCGCTGCTCACCGGCACCGAACAGATCGTCAACTCGAGCGGCAAGTTCCGCCTCCTGCTCACGCCGCGGAACGATCCGCAGTCGCACGACGATCACTTCCACATCGAAGCGAACCCGGACTACACGGCGCCGGCCGCGGCGGCGACCGCGCCTCCGGCAGCGACGCCGGCCCCGTAGGCCGCCGCTCGCCGCGGCCGCCTAGCCCGGCCTCCGAGCAACAGCCAAAGCAACGCGATCGACCCATACGAGCTAAGTACAGGTCCCCAGAAGAAGAGGACCTGGTGAAACTGGCGCTTCTCCGTCGCTGAGCGCGACCCCGGCCGCTGAATAGGACTCGGTCCCCTTCTTCCAGGGAGGTGTACTAAGGCATTGAAGCCTCGGCCAGCTCATCTTCTCACGCGTCCTGGGCAGGACATAAAGCACGGTTCGAAAGACGCCCCAGGGTGAAACTGTGGTTTTGGCATCGGCCGGCATGACGATTTGTCCGCCTAAGGTTAACAGGGACTCTGGCTCCGTGGCCACGTTTTCGATCGCGCGAGCGCGCGTCTCGTCTCCGTTGCGCGACACAAATGCTCGCATCACCGCCGGGACCGGTCGCGCTCGCGGCGCGGTCACTGAGGCGAGCCGCTTGCGAAACTGGCCGCCGAGGTGCCCCGCTCGCGGTGGGCTTCGTCTCGCCCCGTGGATCGCTACGTCGAAACGGGGTACCCTGCCAGGCTGATTTGCGTCGTCTCCCACCTGCACGTCTCCTGACACTGCGGGCCGGCCGGGAGGTGGAGTTCCAGGTCAGATAGTCGTGCGATGCGCGGGCCGGATGCACGACCTGAGCCGGCCTTCCCCGCACGAATACCCTGCCAAAGATGAAAGATGTGCTGAGCGCCTATTCGACGCGCTGTGTCCCACTCGTGATGCGTGAGGTACATGCGGAACGCAGTCGATGCCGCAATCGCCATTCCCTTTACCTCGATGGCAAGTTCTGCATCCGCGGGTAGCGGCGCAAAGCTGTTGCCCGCGAAGCTGAGGATGTCGAAGCCGTACGCTGGGCTCTCGCGCGCCACCCAACGCACCCGAGACGCAAGTCGTCCGAAGCCTTGGTTGGCAAGTCGGTTCCGCTCGTAGTTCAGGGACAATTCCTCGGCAGTATCGCCGACCGCTTTCCGTAGTCCGGCCGTTTCCTCGGGGAGGGGAACATGCCCCAGCGCACTCCACCACGCCGACGCCTGGATGTCCCCTTCTGCCGGCTGGTCCAGCAGGCCGGCATCGTGAAGCACATGGCGGGCTGAGTCCGGAAGCGCCTGCGACAACGATTCCGGATCACCTTGCCAGCACGCAACCCAGGCCGGCGGATGACGGAGCACCAGAACGGATGCAAAGAGGCGAAGCACGTCCTGGCTGGGTTCCTCCTCGGATCCTCGTGACAGAGCATCGCGGCCGAGCTTGCTGAGCCGAAGCGTCTCAGTGCCCCCGATGAAGCCGCCAATGCGTGCGAGTTCGAAGCCGTCCTTGATTGGAAGCCCACCAGCTCGGAGCCCACTTCGGCGAGCGAATGCAACGAGTTCATCACCGGTGATCCCGTCTCCTAGACGGTCTGCGCTTCTTAAGACCACCCACAAGGCGGTCATCCGTCCCGGAGAGATCCGGATAGCTGGGTGCTTCACGTCTCGCTTCTCCCTCGACGATGTGATCAATGATCTCTTCTACATCTTCAATCTGGATTCCTCCCGGAAATTCCTCGACGACATCAAGCGGATCATATGCGAGTGCCGCCAGTCCGGGGTCGTTCAGGATCTTGCTCATGGAGTCGATCTTGCTCTTCAGTCGCGAGGCCACTCGAGCATCGATGGTCCATCGAGCCTCAAGCACATCCACCCTTACGGGTGTGTCCTTTCGGAGGCCGAGGCGGTGAATTCGATCGATCGATTGTAGGTAGTGCGCAGCATTAAACGTCCGGTCTAGGTAGATTGCGTGCTGACAAGCCCGGTGAAGACTGATCCCTTCGCCGCATGCAGCTGGGTTGGCAATCATTACCCGGCACGCGTTGTCTTCATGAAAGATGCGGATGCGGCCCTCGCGGGTATCTGCATCGTCGTCCGAGCCGGTAGCAACTTCGCCATACAGGCTCACCGGCTTATACGCCGCAAGAAGTCTCTCGAGCAGATGAACATTCTGGACGAAGCTCGTCCAGATCAGCACCTTGTGCTTAGCGTCCTTCGCGAGCGCCTCCTCTGAGATCGTTACGGTCGCTTCGATCTTCGCGGGACGCTCACTCGCCGCGATCTCCCGCAACAGTTCCCATACCTGAGACGCGCCGCCCTCGTCATCGTCCAAAAAGTGCAACGCCTCCATTGAGGCCAGCAGCATCGGATTGGATGCCGCTTCGAGCAACGTCATCACGTGCGCGCCTAGACGGCGAAGCATACGCATGTCATGTGGCTTCATTCCGGCAGCAATTCGGCGTGCTTCGCTGCGGAGCAGTTCGTACAGCTCCCGCTGAAGCGGACGGAGTTCGACGCCGACGCGATTCGGAACGAGATTTGGCAGATTGAGCTCGGACTTTGTCGTACGCACGTAGAGCGGTTGCACGACACGTTGGAGCTGCGAAAGCACGCTCTCGCTTGCGTCAGCCTTGACCTTGATGTCAGGGAGAATCCGTTGTCCAGGCCAAAGAAACTCCAGCTGCGCTCGAAGATCCTCCGGCGAGTTGGGCAATGGAGTGCCGCTGAGCGCATCACGACGAACCGCGACCCCAGCGAGTTGCAACGCCGTGAAGGAGTAGACGCCCGCTGAGCCGCCCTTCACCCGATGCGACTCGTCGAGCACCACATGCATCTTGTGGCGAGATGCCCAGCTCTGCACCGCATCAAGTACATTAGGAAGAAACTGGTACGTGATGAGCGCTATCTCCGGATCGCTTGCTATCACGGTCAGCGCTTTCTCGGCGCCACCAGCAAGGCGAGTCACGACAGGCCGCTTCTCGGGGTAGCAAATGCCAACCTCCGTCTCCCATGAGAGGAACGCATTCTTTGGCGCAACGACGAGCAACCGATCGACCTTCCCCTCACCACGGAGCGCCTCATATGTTGCAAGCAGCGCAGTCGTCTTGCCCGCCCCCGGCACTGAAAAGTTCGCGCCATGCGCGAGTTTGAGCAGGCGACCGACGTCACGTTGTTGGTTCTTAGTGAGCGGACGAACGAATCGTCCAGTCTTCGCGATCCGATGTCGTACTTCGCGCACGGGCAGCGGAGCCACGTCATTCTCGGCCGCAGTTCGCGCCTTCGTCTCATCGACATGCTTGCGAAGTAGCGCCTTGACCTCGTGGTCATACTGCGCGCGTAGTCCGTGACGGCGCATGACCTGCGCGAGTTCGTTAGCAGCAACTCGCAGTGCGAGTGGGCGGACGGCAACACCATCGGGCCGGAGGCCGCCTCCTCCAGAAAAGAGAATGGACGTCAGCTCGGCCCATTGCCCTTCATCGACCTCTTTTCCAGAAACGACCACATGGCCATCATCGAGCCGAAGGGAGATTATTCCAGGCATAGCTATTTCTCGACAAGCTTCTCAATCGAAGCGCCGAGCTTGTCGACGAGCTTACCGAGTGTGCCCAACGCCTTCGCAACATTCTTTAGGTCTTCGCTGTCCTTCGTCAGCTCGATAGCCTCAAGTTCCTTGATGGCTCGGTTCACTCGTTGGAGCGGGAGCTGAAGCCTCTTGGCTTCGCGTTCCTCCATCTCAGCTTCTTCTACAGCGTCGAAAACAGCGCCGGCACCCTCAGTACTCTCAAGCGCCTCAGAAATGTCCTCCAAATCCTGATCGTCGTCGGGTTCTGCCGCGTCTGCAAGGTCCGCCAACGGATCGTCATCATCGCGAGCCTTCGGCTTCTTGCCCTTGGGAACTGCTTTCGCTTTCTGCTTCGCTGGCTTCTTCGGAACTCTCTCGCGGACTTTCTGCGCCACCCTGTTTAGATTCCCGCTCATCTGCTTGATGAGTTCACGGATCTCCTTGTAGCCGCGCTCTTGCTTGATCGCCGCAAAGCAAGCTTCTCGGATGATCCGCTTCTGCTTCTCGGTCTTCCGCTTGAAGGCGTTGGCCGCGAACCGGGTCACCATATCGTCGAACGCCTGTTCCATGCTGCCGGTGCTACCCGAAGGGACCTTGTGATACTGAGCAGGTACATTCGCCCACGCGAGGTATTGCTTTACGAGCGATAGCTTCTCGAGTTGCTTGCGTACCTCCGCGACTCCTAGCCGCATCTTTTTGGCGATCTTCTCGTCGGTCTCTTTCAACTCGGAAATACCGTACTCGAGATGCAGGGCCTCGTTGATCCAGTCGTACTCGGCCTTCGTGTCTTTCTGCATCTGGAACTCAAGTTCCGTTTCGTAGATCTCGTTGCTCGTCGCACCCTCCGGAAGCACGACGGCTTCTACGTAGCTCTCCTTCATCTGACGAAGAGCAGCGAGTCGACGGTTGCCGTCCACGACTGTGCCGTCAGAGGTCAACACGATGGGGTTCAGCTGCTCTCGCGTGTTCAGATCGACATCGAGTTCCTTCTCGCCGATCATCGTCAGCAGGATCTCGTACTGTGCCTTCTGGACTTTCGGGTCATCAGGGTCGGAGAAGAAGTCCTTCGATACATTGTGCTCTTCGAGATAGCGACATTGAGCGCGATGTGTACGACCGCTTTGAATTCGAAAGAGCGGGAGGTCAGCCTCAACGCGGATCTTGTTCAAAGGGATCCGCTTGGTCTTAAATGGGACGTCGAAGGTCGGCCCCTTCTTCTTCTCCGCTGCGTCCACCAACGCCTTGAGGGTGGCGGTGCGAGTGGCGGTGCGAGGCACTGCCGGCTTCTTGCTTCCCATCTAACTTCCCCTTCGTTGTTCATCACTGATCGCAATTCGCCGCGTTTTGAGTCGCCGCGTTGCCTTTTCAAACGCTTCGACCATTGCCGCGGTCCCACCGCCCGCATGCCGCGCGATTGCAATCCCTGCCGCGAGCAGTTCTCGTTGCTCCGGCGTTCGGGGCGTTGTTACGATCAACGGCATGCGGTCGGTGCGAGCCGTCGCCTTCTTGCATTCGATGACGAGGTCACGAGTGAACGAAAGGCGATTTCGTTTTGAGTGGTCATTCTCGTTCTCCGAATGGCCAACGCCCAACGCGACCACCTCGAAGTTCGCATGTTCGAGTGCAAGACCGAGCGCAGTCCAGCCACGAAAATCTGTGCTATGAAATGTAAGAATGAGCCGTCCGTCTTCAGCAAGCGTCCGCTCGGTCTCTGCGAAGATCTGCCGAAGCGAGGCTTCGTAGTCTGCGCGGCCCTTGTTCTGTGGAATTGCTTCCTGCGCCGACTGAAAGCTCCATTCCGAGGATGGCTTCACCGCTGCCGCCCAGACGCGAAACAACGCCGACAAGTCGCCGTACTGTACGGCATTATAATACGGAGGGTCGGTAACAATCAACTTCGCCACGCCATCCTTGAGTGTCTGCGTCGAGCTGCTTCCTGTCTCAATGGTGACCGGATGCTTTGCTGTATCGCTGACGTTTGACTCCATCCATGCTGCAGCCGCAACCGATGACCTAAGGCGCCGAGGGATCGTCCCGCGACCGCGTGTCCCGATGAGATTCGTCTCGACGGCGAGGGAGGTCGTTGAGTAACGGTGATTCGCGAGAGCTTCGAATGCCTTGGGATGAAAACGATCCCAACGCGAGAGGTACCCAGCCATCTCGCTCGCGCCCACCACTACAAGTTGGATCCTGTTGCGTACCTTCTCTGGCACCTCCAAAGTGCTCGCAATGTGGCTGGCTTCGAGCAATACTGCGAGCTGCCGTGGCGGATACAAGTCGCGCCAACGGCGATATCCGAGCCTCTGCAAAACGCCAGTTTCCTTGCCGCGAGGGATCAACTCGCTCAGGACCGATGGCGCTCGCACCAAAACGTCAGAAGCGCGTATGTCAGCGTGCGTCGGGAGATCAAAATGTGTGAGCGGCTTGTCCTTCTCGCAGCACGTGCGCTGAATCAACGCGAGGTGCCAATCCTGGTCGCTCGTCCACGCGTCGCGAAAGGTCAGCGTCTCGTCACAATGCGGACACTGCACGATCCTGTCTGCGAACAGCGGCGTTCGCTCATTGCCGAGCTTCGAACGACAGCCACTACAGCGTGAACTCGCGCCAAGCTTCCTCTTGCTGACAACTCCACAAGCCGCGCACCCGTAGTAGCCGTGCTTCTCGTCCTGCCCGCGACTCGCTACGGTGATGAGAGCGTACGGATAGAGGTAGATACTCTGGGCGCAGCTTGCGCAACGCGCGCGCCGTACCCAGAACGCGTGATTCGTTTCCGACTTTCCATGCTCCGGGCACGGAATGCTGTAGCTTGGCGCACTCTCGCCTTTCGCAAGGAGCGAAGTAAAGAGGTCCACGCCGCGTTTCAATTCCTTCGAATCGACGCCGTCGAACGCCGTCGACAGGCCCCAGGTGGCCCAAGGGTTCAGATCTTGTGCGTAGACGATCGCGCCTGAGAGCGCGGCCTCAATCGCGACGGTGCCGCCACCGCTGAATGGATCCGACACCAGTTGGCCGCGCGAAAGGTTCGCGGCCTCAAGCAGCGCGCGTATCAACGCGTGCGGTCGCCGCGCCCACCAGCGGAACAACGAGATCGGTGGGCAATGAACCTCGCGGTTGCGCACCTGTTGCCGGGTGTGCCGGTCCACCTGCTTCCAGTCCACCTGCCTCAGAACGATCGGCACCTGATGAGTTCCTGTAGATTCTCGACGTTACCTTGGACCTCTGTCATCCTGGAAGACCCCTCGAGCCGATAAGGCGCGGGGGGGGCGCGCGGCGAGCGCCGGGCCGAGGATCTCGCTGGGCCGGGTAACCCTTGCATCCAGCACCAGGCCACCGAGACCGGCGGAGGCCACCCCGGCACGTGTTACGTGGCACCCCGGTGGCAGTGAACCCGGCCGCTCGTTGCACGGCGTTGGCAGGAGCTGAGGCCGGCCGCTCGTTGCACGGCAGTGACAGGAGCTGGTGCCGCCGCACGCGGTGACCGCGATGCACGCGGCTGCGGACGCGCTTCCGCGGTCACCGGGCTGCGCCGTGGCGGCGGTGGCCGCCCGGCCCGGACTGCGGACGCGTGACGCGGTTGCCGGAGCCGCGCCCGCACGAGGCTGCGGGCGCACGCGCCGTCGCACGCGGGTACCGCCGCGCATGCGGCTGCGGACGCACCGGATCGCTGCCCGCGGTGGCCGCCCGCGCGGCGCTCGCGCTGCTGCGATGTCGCACGAGGCTCGTTAACCGGCAGCCGCACGAGGCCCTCGGCGGTCAGCCGCCGCTCGATCGCTTCGAGGCCGACACTCGCACGCTCCGGTTCCCTGAAGGCGACGCCGAACTCGCCGCCACGCACCGCGGTTTTCGACGCTTTCTCCGATCGAGTCGCCTGCCCGCGAGCGCTCCGATGGTCACGGCGCTGACGAACAACAGCGCTCGCGCGAGCGCGGTGTCATTCGGCAAAGGAACCTGTGTGCTGACGCACCAGAACAGGCTGGCGAGCGCGATCCGCCACGTCGCTTCCCGGCCGACATCGTTGATCCAGTCCCGGAGCGCGCCGACGGATGCGAGAAACCGATCGCGCTCGGGCGGTAGCGTCGGGCGGGTGGCCATGCCCCGATGGTGGGTGCGAGCCGCGCCGCGGGTCGAGTTGCGGATGCCCCGGCGCGAGCCGCGATGGTCGAGGCCGCTCTCCAGCGGCGCAAGGTCACGCGCGCGATCCCGATCGTCGCCACGGGTCGTTTCATTGAGGTCGGGCGCCGCGCTGCGCGTGCCGCTCAGGTCGCAAGTTGAGGCCGAGCTCTCCGGTGAGCGCGCGCTCGACGCCACGGCCGTGCTGCCGCGCTTCGAGCGCGTGCTCGACTCTGTGCGGCGCGACTTCGGCGACCTGGTTGAGCGCGTGCTCGGCGCGCTCATGGGAGCCACCGCAGGAGGACCACCATCACAGTGGCGGCGGCGAGCAACGCCACGGCGGTGATCGCCGGCCTGCCACGGCCCTCGACGTCGAGCGTGAGCTCAGCGCTGCATCGACGTTTGCGGAGGGACAGCTTGGAGGAGGGCTTGAGCATGAACGGAGCGTCCGACGCGAGCCCGTTCGGGGTCGAAATGGCGTGCATTCGGCGGCAATGATGGGGAGCAGACATGGCGGTTCCTCGGACGGTGCGGATCCAACGAGCAGGGAAGGGCGCGACCTGGTCATGTGGCGGAGCCCGTGCGCCTACCATCGTGCGTTCGACCCAGCTCCACTTCCGCGGAGACATCGGCGTTGCGCAGCCCGGCCGCTCGTGCAAGCGGGCACGCGATCGCGACGCAGCGTGCACGCATGGACGCGTGAACACACGCACTCTGGCGAGAGTGCTCGTGCCATCGAGAACGCGGCTGCGCGCGATCATAGTCGCGATCTCCCGCGCTCTTTGCGCAGCCCGAGTTCAAGCAGCGCGATCTCGTCGAGCAACTCGACGGGTGCACCGCGCACGATGGCGGCGCACTCGAACTCGGCCAGCTCACGCTCGAACTCGACAGGGACCCGATCACTGTGCACAAGCAACGACACACGCACACGCGCGCCGCGGTGCAGCTCGACGTCGGCCGTCACGGCGCCTCCCGCGGGTCATGCGCGAGAGGCGTCCGAGTTTCTGGTCCGTCGGGATCCGCCGTCGCCTTGGCAGTGGTGCGGCGCGCGACGCGATGGCGGCGGGCGCGCACACAAGGCCGACAAGGCCGCCAGCGCCGCAAGCAGTGCTTGTGCCACGCTGCGATCCGCTCGCGCTCGATCTGCGCTCGCGCGGCGCGGCCCCACCGGCGGCACGTCTCAGCGCACTCCGTCGACATGGATACCATGCCGTCGTTGTCGACGCCGAGGTTGTCGAGCATCTGGACGTAGGTGAACGGGTTCATCCGCTGGATCAACCCGCCGGGCACGAGCCCGAGCTCACGGTGGATGGGCGATGCCGCCGGGTTCCGCCGATGCTGGCCGGGCGCGCGCGACGGGAGGCGAAGCATCCCCACGCTGCAAGCTTTGATCAGCCGTCTGACACCGGGGGCCTGGCGAGGCTCGCTGACGGCTAACGTTCAGCAATCATATGTATTTATAATCACTTGGGATATCGCATCGCAAGCGGCGCACGGGCGCGCTGGATCAGGGTCGGCTAAGGCGTAGCAGAGCCACTTATCGGTGCCGATGACACCGACGTAAGCGCGGCCGCCACTTGGGGCGGAGGGACAGCAGACGCAGGTAGTGCAACACGCCGCTGGAGGTGTCCGCGAGCAGTCAGGTCACGAAGTCGAACTGGACCTGATTCAGCACGGCCTGATCTTGGAACCACGCCGGATATAGCGTCGCATGTGCCGATTGATTTCGGGATCATATTAACTACGCCAGCCATAGCCATGCGATCGCCATTGCTCACTTTGGCGAGTTCTAAACGAAACGCAGCTTGGTCCGTGATTTGGACTACTGGCGACGGTCGCTCGAAGCCAGCTATCGGCGACCTTAAGTGGTCCGCGGCATCACAGACAAGAATACAAGTTCGCCTGGCGATGGCCACGACAACCTACCAATTCTCTCCGCCGCTCGCAGGCTGGTTGTCGTCGGAAAACGCCTCTAAAGTGATCACCTATGAGGCTGGGCTAGGCGGCCGACTTGCCGATCCGCGCCGCGTGGACGATGGCCATGCTGATCGCCGTCTCGACGTCGGGCGCGTAGGCGAGGCGGCCGGGTACGCGCTTGATGCCGGCGCGGTCGAGGATCTCGTTCACCTCCTCGGTCAGGCCGGCGAAGATCACCTTCATGTTCGAGCGCTGGAGCCGATCGAGCACCGACTCGAGCGCGACCAGGCCCGTCGCGTCGATCGTGGGCACGTGCTGCATCGCCAGGATGATCGTGTGGTCCTTCTCGCCGACCGTGTGCAGCATCTCCATCGCCGTCTTCGCCGCGCCGAAGAACAGCGGGCCGGCGATCTCGTAGACCCGCACGCCGGCCGGGACCTCGAACCTGGTGTCCGTGACGCTCTTCAGGTTCGTCCGCGTCATCATCGCCATGCGCTTCATGAACATGAGCGCGGCGAGCATCACGCCGAACGTCACGGCGATGACCATGTCGAACAGGACGGTGAGGCCGAAGCAGGTCAGCATCACCATCACGTCGCTGCGCGGCGCGATCCGCGTGAGCCGCACGAAGTGGCGCGCCTCGGACATGTTGCGCGCCACCACGATCAGGAGGCCGGCGAGCGCGGCCATCGGCAGGTAGCCGACGAGCGGCGCGAGCACGATCGTGCACGCGAGCAGGAAGACGGCGTGGAGCGCCGCCGAGAGCGGCGAGCGCGCGCCGGCCCGGATGTTCGTCGCCGTGCGCGCGAGCGCGCCGGTCGCGGCGATGCCGCCGAAGAACGGGCACACGATGTTCGCGATGCCGAGCGCGATCAGCTCGGAGTTCGGATCGTGCTGGGTGCCGCTCATGCCGTCCGCGACGACGGCCGCCATGAGCGACTCGATCGCGCCGAGCATCGCGATCGCGAACGCCGACGGCAAGAGCTCGCGGATCGTGTGGTAGTCGATGCCGCCCGCGGCCTCCCACGGCACGATCGGCAGCGGCGGCAGCGGCGGGATGCCGGCGTGGCGGACGCCGTCGATCGTGTAGTGGAACTTCGACGCGATCGTCGTGGCCTGGAAGCTCGGGATCAGCCGATCGAGGATCACGACGGCGATCGAGAGGAGCGTCAGCGCCACGAGCGGCGCCGGCACGCGCTTCAGGACCCGCGGCAAGACGAGCAGCAGCACCACGGTGACGGCCGCGATGCCGGCGTCCCAGGAGCTGGCCGCGCCGCGCGCGTCCCACACCGCGGCCAGGTACTCGAACGTGCCCTCGGTGCGCGGCATGCAGTCCGTGGTCAGCTCGGCGGTGCACGCGCGCAGGCCGAGCACGTCCTTGAGCTGGAACAGCGCGATCACGAGCGCGATGCCGGCCGTGAATCCGGTGGTGACCGGGTGCGGCACGAACTGCATGAGGCGCCCGAGCCGCGCGAGCCCCATCGCGACGAGGATGACGCCCGCCATCGCGCCGGAGACGAGCAGGCCGGTGAGCCCGTAGCGGTGGACGATCGGCAGGAGGATCACCACGAACGCGGCGGTCGGGCCGGTGACCTGGAAGCGCGTGCCGCCGAGCAGCGCGCAGATCACGCCGGCGATGATCGCGGTGTAGAGCCCGTGCTGCGGCGGCACGTCGACGGCGATCGCGAGCGCCATCGACAGCGGCAGCGCGACCACGCCGACGACGAGCGACGCCAGGAGGTCGGCCCGGAAGTCGCCGCGGGTGTAGCCCTCGCGCAGGCGGCGGCGCAGGCCCCAGCCGAGCAGATCCTTGGCGCTGTAGGCGAGCGAGAGCTGGTTCCGGAACGCTTCCGACAGCTCGTCGACGTATCGCAGACCCCGCTTCAGCACCCGGGGCGCGAGCGTAGCCCGCCGCCGGGGATCCTGCCAGTTCCGCGCTTGACACGCGCCCGCGCGCCTGGGAGCACTCGGCATGATCATCCGACGAGAGCTCGCGGTCGCGACGCGCGGCCGAGGCACCTACGACGTCACGCGCGAGGTCGCGCGCGTCGTCACCGACGCGGGCGCGCGCGAGGGGCTCGCGACGGTGTGGATCCACCACACGAGCGCGTCGCTGATCGTGTGCGAGAACGCCGATCCGTCGGTGCGGCGCGACCTCGAGGCGTTCGTCGCGCGGCTCGTGCCCGACGGCGATCGGCTCTTCTCGCACACGGCCGAGGGCGACGACGACATGCCGGCGCACGTGCGAACCGTGCTGACGCAGACGTCGATCGGCATCCCGATCGCGGGCGGCGAGCTCGCGCTCGGCACGTGGCAGGGGCTCTACCTCTGGGAGCACCGCACGTCGCCGCACGAGCGGCGGCTCACCGTGACGATCATCGGCGAGTGACGGCGCGGGACGGCGGGGGGTGGCGGCCGCGATGTCGCGTGACGGCGCTGTCACGCGACTGTCAGATGGCCCCGTTAGGGTTCCCGGTCATGGTCGTGTTCTCGAACCGCCGGCTGGGGCCCGCGGCCGAGCTCCTGGTCTCGTCGGCGGTCGCGGCGTCGATGCTCCGCGCGACGGCGGAGGCCGCGCGCGCCGAGGCAGCCGCCCGCTGGGAGCAAGAGCTGGTCCGATGGCTGGAAGATCGTGCCACTCCGCGGGACTCGGCCACGCGGGAGTCGTCGCGGGGGCGCCCGCCGGAGGCGACGCTGGACGTCGCCGAAATTGCCTGGACTCCCGAGAACTTCGACCGCCAACGGCGATTCGTGCTGCAGGCGATCGAGCGGGCCGCGGAGACCTCCGAGCACGCGCGCGCCCTCCGGCGGTGGGCTCAGCTGATCGAGGCACATCCCAAGGATTCCGTGCAGTTCGGCCGCCTCTGGCCGTCCACTCCCGGCCCCTGAGGCCCCCTAAGGCCGACGAGCGAGTCCAGGAGGGCGGAGCCCGCCTCGGCGAGGAGGCTTATATAATGAAGGGCCCGCCGGACCACGCGCACCGCCGCACCGGATCCGTCCGGCGGAGATCAGCTCCCGGGAGCGTGCCAAGTTCGTAAGTAAAATCGGATTGTTAAGACGCGCTACGGCGCTGGTCTGGGCCCGGTGCCCGGGTGCTACAGTGATTCGCCATGGCCGTCGCTGCTGCTGTTCGTGGACCGGGGTTCTACCCGCAGCCCAACGAGTGGTCGTGCGGCCCGTTCGCGCTCAAGCACGCGCTGCTCGCGCTCGGCCGCATGGTCGACGCTGACGAGATCGCCGCGACCGCGCGCACGCACTGGTGGTCGGGCACCAACGAGATCCAGCTCGCGCGCGCGGCCCGCGAGTTCGAGTGCGACCTCGTGCTCGAGCGCCGCAGCGATCCGGAGGACGCGCGCAAGGTGCTCGTGAAGCACCTCCGCGAGCAGACGCCGGTCCTCCTGTGCGTCGACGAGTGGTCGCACTGGATCACCGTGGTGCGCGCCGAAGATCGGCGCTTCGTCGTCGTCGACTCGAACGCCGACCCGCTGCTCTCGGTGCGGACCTGGCCGCAGCTCCGCAACTGGTGGCGCTACCACGAC
>DATMCI010000139.1:0-22415 GCA_035558535.1 Kofleriaceae bacterium | reverse complement strand
CGATTTCGAGTTTCAGCGTGGCCATGTGTTTGTGAGGTTCAACTGTTCAAAGACTTACTTGTCCTTGATCTCGTCAATGCCGCCCTTCATGTAGAAGTTCACTTCGGCCACGTCGTCGTGTTTACCTTCGAGGATTTCCTTGAAGCCGCGAACCGTTTCGGCCAGCGACACCTGCTCGCCCTTCGTGCCAGTGAAGACCTCCGCGACGGTGAAGGGCTGCGAAAGGAAGCGCTGGATCTTGCGGGCGCGGAAGACGGTGAGTTTGTCTTCGGGCGAAAGCTCGTCCATGCCGAGGATCGCGATGATGTCCTGCAGATCCTTGTAGCGCTGCAGCACGCGCTGCACCTCGCGGGCGACCCCGTAGTGGCGCTCGCCGACCACCGCCGCCGACAGGATCGACGACGTCGAGTCGAGCGGATCGACGGCCGGGTAGATGCCCTTCTCGGTGATCGCGCGGTTCAGCACCGTCGTCGCGTCGAGGTGGGCGAACGCCGTCGCGGGCGCCGGGTCGGTGAGGTCGTCGGCGGGGACGTAGATCGCCTGCACCGAGGTGATCGAGCCGTCCTTCGTCGAGGTGATCCGCTCCTGCAGACCGCCCATCTCGGTCGACAGCGTCGGCTGGTAGCCGACGGCGCTCGGGATGCG
Organism: Kofleriaceae bacterium; assembly: GCA_035558535.1. Classification (GTDB taxonomy): domain Bacteria; phylum Myxococcota_A; class Polyangia; order Haliangiales; family Haliangiaceae; genus JABFXX01. Next base: position 21,770 of record DATMCI010000139.1, on the reverse strand, counting down.
GCCGAGGAGCGCCGACACCTCGGAGCCCGCCTGCGTGAACCGGAAGATGTTGTCGACGAACAGGAGCAGATCCTGCTTCTCGACGTCGCGGAAGTACTCGGCGACCGTCAGCGCCGACAGCGCGACGCGCTGGCGCGCGCCGGGCGGCTCGTTCATCTGGCCGAACACGAGCGCGGTCTTCGAGAGCACCGAGGAGCCGTCGAACAGCCGGGCATCCTTGAGCTCGTGGTAGAGGTCGTTGCCCTCGCGCGTGCGCTCGCCGACGCCGGCGAACACCGAGAAGCTGCCCGACTTCTTCGCGACGTTGTTGATGAGCTCCTGGATCAGCACCGTCTTGCCGACGCCGGCGCCGCCGAACAGGCCGATCTTGCCGCCGCGCCGGTACGGCGCGAGCAGGTCGATCACCTTGATGCCCGTCTCGAACATCTCGACGCTCACGCTCTGGTCGGTGAACTTCGGGGCCGAGCGGTGGATCGGCAGGCGCTTGGTGGCCGTGACCGGGCCGGCCTCGTCGACCGGTTCGCCGACGACGTTCATGATGCGGCCGAGCACCTCGGGGCCGACCGGCATCGAGATCGGCGCGTTCGTGTTCTTCACCGACTGGCCGCGGACGAGGCCATCGGTGTTGTCCATCGCGACGCAGCGGACCATGTGCTCGCCGAGGTGCTGCGAGACCTCGATCGTCAGGTTGTCCTCGCGCTTGTCGATCGACGGGTTCGTGACGAGGAGCGCGGTGTTGATCTCCGGCAGCTCGGCCGAGTCGAAGGCCACGTCGACGACGGGACCGATGACCTGGACCACGCGGCCCATGCTGTTGGGGGAGTAGTCTGTCGTAGCCATGTGCAATTACCCCTTGAGAGCCTCGGCGCCGCCGATGATCTCGAGCAGCTCCTTGGTGATCGACGCCTGACGGGCGCGGTTGTAGGACAGCGTCAGCTTGGCGATCATCTCGCCTGCGTTCTTCGTCGCGTTCTCCATCGCGGTCATCCGCGCGGCGAACTCGGCCGCGATCGACTCGAGCGACGCGCGGTAGAGCTGGATCTGCACGTACAGCGGCACGAGCCGCGCGAGCAGGGTCTCCTTCGACGGCTCGTACAAGAAGTCCGGCTGCTCTTCTGCCTTGATGGTCTGCTTCGAGGGCTCCGGCACCACCGGCAGGAGCTGCTTCACGCGCACGATCTGGCTGATCGCGCTGCGGAACTCGTTGTAGACCACGAACACCCGATCGACGTTCTTGGCCAGGAAGTCGGCGATGATCCGGTTCGCGGTCTCGCGCGCCGAGGCGAGGGCCGTGGCGCCGGTGGGCGCCGGATCGAAGCTCGCGATCGGCACCTTCCGGCGGGTGAAGTACTGGTTGCCCTTGCGGCCGATGATGCGGAGCGAGACCTGGATGCCGGGGAGCTCGTCCCGGATGTAGCGCTCGACCGCCTTCGTGACGTTCGCGTTGAACGCGCCGGCCTGACCGCGATCGCTCGTGATGACGACGATCGCCACCTTCTCGACCGGGCCCGAATCAGATCGACCGAACAGCGGGTGCGCGTCCGCGCCCGCGACGCCGGACAGCTCGCTCACGACCTGCGCGATCGCGGCGGTGTACGGGCGCGCCGCGATCAGGGCCTCCTGGGCGCGGCGCAGCTTCGCCGTCGAGACGAGCTTCATCGCGCGCGTGATCTTGCGCGTGTTCTTGACCGACGTGATGCGCTTGCGGATCGCCTTCAGCGACGGCATGTCACTTGGCCTTCTTCTCCTCGACGGAGAACTGCTTGGCGAACTCGGCGAGCGCCTCGCGCACCCGCTTCTCGATGTCGCCCTCGAGCTTGCCGCTCGTGCGCAGCTCGTCGAGGACGTCCTGCTTGCGCGCCTTCATGAAGGAGAGCAGCTCCTTCTCGTAGCGGCCGAGCGCCGCCACCGGGTAGTCGTCGACGTAGCCGTTCGTGCCGGCGAAGATGACGATGACCTGCTCCTCCATCGGCATCGGCTGGAACTGGCCCTGCTTGAGCAGCTCGACCATGCGCTCGCCGCGGTTCAGCTGCGCGAGCGTCGCCTTGTCGAGGTCGGAGCCGAACTGCGCGAACGCCGCCTTCTCGCGGTAGCTCGCGAGCTCGAGGCGGAGGCGGCCGGCGATCTTCTTCATCGCCTTCGTCTGGGCGTTGCCGCCGACGCGCGACACGCTGATGCCGACGTTCACGGCCGGGCGGACGCCGGAGTAGAACAGGTCGGCCTCGAGGAAGATCTGGCCGTCGGTGATCGAGATGACGTTCGTCGGGATGTACGCCGAGACGTCGCCGGCCTGGGTCTCGATGATCGGCAGCGCCGTGAGCGAGCCGCCGCCCTCCTTGTCGGACATCTTCGCGGCGCGCTCGAGCAGGCGGCTGTGGATGTAGAACACGTCGCCCGGGTACGCCTCGCGGCCCGGCGGGCGGCGGAGCAGGAGCGACAGCTGGCGGTAGGCGACGGCCTGCTTCGAGAGATCGTCGTAGATGATCAGCGCGTGGCGGCCGGAGTCGCGGAAGTACTCGGCCATCGTGACGCCGGTGTACGGCGCGATGAACTGCAGCGGGGCCGGCTCGGACGCGCCGGCGATCACGACGGTCGTGTACGACAGCGCGCCAGCCTTCGTGAGCCGGTCGACGACGGTGGCCACCGTGGACTGCTTCTGGCCGATGGCCACGTAGAAGCAGTACATGTTCTGGCCCTTCTGATTGATGATCGTATCGATCGCGATCGCGGTCTTGCCGACGCCGCGGTCGCCGATGATCAGCTCGCGCTGGCCGCGGCCGATCGGGATCATCGAGTCGATCGCCTTCATGCCGGTCTGCATCGGCTCGTGCACGCTCTTGCGCGAGATGATGCCCGGCGCCTTGATCTCGACCTGGCGCCGGTTGGCGCCGGTGATCGGCGCGCCGCCGTCGACCGGCACGCCGATCGCGTTGACGACGCGGCCGAGCAGCTCCTCGCCGACCGGCACCTCGACGATGCGGCCGGTGCGCCTCACGACGTCGCCCTCGCGGACCGCCTCGAACTTGCCGAGCAGCGCGACGCCGACGTTGTCCTCCTCGAGGTTCAGCACCATGCCGCTCACCTTCTCGCCGCCGCCGCCCTCGAACTCGAGCAGCTCGCCGGCCATGGCGCCGGAGAGGCCGTACACACGCGCGATGCCGTCGCCGGCCGTCAGCACGGTGCCGGTCTCGGTGACCGAGACCTTCTGGTCGTAGTTCTCGATCTGCTTGCGGATGATGTCTGAGATCTCAGCGGCGCGGATATCCATGGCTTCCTCTTACTTGTTCAGCTCGTCGCGGAGGTTGCGGAGCTGCGTGCGAAGGCTTCCGTCGTAGACCCTGTCCCCGAGCTTGGCGACGACCCCGCCGAGCAGGCTCGGATCCTCGCGCCTGGTGACGGTGACCTGCTTGCCCGAGAGCTGCTCGAGCGCGGCGGTGATCTGCGCGAGCTCGGCGGCGTCGAGCGGCTTGGCCGACGTGACCTCGGCGGCGATCCGGCCGGAGCGCGCCTCGATCATCGCGTCGACCTCGCGCGAGATCGCCGGCAGCGACGCGAGCCGCTCGCCGTCGAGCAGGATGGAGACGAGGTTCTTGGTGTGGGGCGAGGCGCCCAGGCGCTGGAGGAGCGCGTCGATCACCTTGCGGCGGTCGGCGCGGCGGATGGCCGGGTTCGTCAGCGACGAGACCAGCTCCGCCGACTCGTGCATCGCGCGAGCGAGCGAGCGCAGCTCGGCGCCGATCTGATCGAGGTTTCGGTGCTCGGTGCCGAGCGCGATGACGGCGCGCGCGTAGCGGCGCGCCAGGCTGCCGGTCACCATCAGCGGGCCTCCTTGTTGCGGGTGGCGCCCTGGAGCTCGCCGATGAAGGCGCCGACCAGCTTCTGCTGATCAGCCGGGGTCACCGCGTCGCGCAGGATCTTCTCGGCCGCGGCGGTGGCGGCCGCGGTGACCTCGCGGGTGAGCACCACGCGCGCGAGCGCGATCTCGGCGGCGATGTGCTGCTCGGCGTCACGCTTGAGCTGCGCGGCCTGGCGCTCGGCGGCCTCGGTGATGCGGACCTTGTCGGCCTCGGCGCCCGCGCGAATGTCGGCGACCATCTTCGCGATCTCGGCGGGCAGCGCCTTCAGCTTGGCGTCGTACTCGGCGAGCTTGTCGGCCGCCTGCTTCTCGCGCTTGGCGGCCTCGTCGAGCGCGGACTTGATCTGATCGTGGCGCTCGGCGGCGAGCTTGCGCGCGGCGGGGCCGCCGTACTTCGAGAGCAGCGCGAGCAGGATCGCGAAGTTCAGGATCATGAAGATGAAGGGAGCCGACATCGGCTCCTCTTCACCGGGCGCCCGCTCGCCGGTCGCCGGGTTCACGTTCTCGCCGTCGCCGAACGGGCCACCGACGACGTCCTTCTTGCTGTGCTCGAACGGGCTGCCGAAGAAGTTGAAGTGCGCCGACGGGTCGCCGTGGTCGCCGTGCTGGCCGTGCGCGTCCTTCGTCGGCGACTTGCCGTGGCCGTCCTTGCGGATATCGTCGCCGGCCGCCTCGCGCGCGATGGCCTCGTCGGTCGCCGGCGCCGCGGGGGGCGGAGGCGCAGGCGGCGGCGCGGCCGCCTCGGGCGCGGGCGCGGGCGCGGCCGCTTCGGGGGTCGGAGCGGGAGCTGCGGGCGCGGGCTCGGGCGGCGCAGGCGCCGGAGCCGCGGGCGTGGGCTCAGCTGCCGCGGGTGCAGGCGCGGGCGCCCCTTGCGCGCGCGCGTCGCCGAGGCTCGCGAGGCTCGCGATGCCGGGCGCGGCCAGGATCGCGACGGCGAGCGCGGCTCTCTGCATCGCGCGCATCACACCACCTCCCGGCCCAGGAGCTTCGCGCTGATCGAGCGCGCGAGCACCTCGGCCTGCGGCAAGAGCTGCTCACGCGCCGCTTCGGTCTCGCTGCGCACCTTCTTCTGTGCGGCCTCGACCGCCTCCTGCGCCGCGGTGCGCGCCTTGTCGGTGACTTCCTTCTCGTACGCGGCCGCCTCGGCCCGGATCTTCCGCCCCTCCTCGGCCGCCTGATCGCGAGCGGCGGCGAGCTGCTTCTCGTGCTCGGCGCCCTTGGCCTCGGACTCGGCGATCTTCCGCTCGGCCTCGGCGTTCTTCCCCTCGATGCCGGCCTTGCGTCGCTCGCGGAGCTGCAGGTACGGCTGGAACAGGAGCTTGTTCGAGACGTACACCGTGATCAGAAACAGCGCGAACTGGACGACGGCCGTCAGATCGATATCGATCAGCGGGTGCCCCGACGCGAGCGAGACGATGGGCGTCTGATCCATGATTACCTGCGACAACCTATTGAGAACCTTCGGGTTGGCGCGCGCTGCTTATAGTCGGCGCCGTGCCGAGTGTCAACCGCTGGGATGCCTGAGCTTTCCGCGCCATCCTGCGACAATGCGCCGCGATCGCGGCGCCGCCGCGGCAGCGCGCCAATGAATGTCTGCGCTCCGCGGACGCGTCCTGCGCGTCGAGCGCTACGGCTTGACGGGCGCAGGGCCGGCCGGCTTCGCGGGCGCGGGCTGCGCCGCGCCCCCGCCGGCCCCCTTCGAGACCATGCCCTCCATGAACGAGCGGCCCTCGAAGATGACGCCCTTGTCGATCTGGAGGCTCGGCGTATGGATGTCGCCCTTCACGCGGCCGGGCGCGTGGATCTCGATCGAGCGCTTGGCCTTGATGTTCCCGACGACGGTGCCCTGGACGATGATCTCGCCGATGTCGATCTCGGCCTCGACGAGCGCGCCCTCGCCGATCACGAGCGTGTCATCGGAGAACACCTCGCCGCGGAAGCGGCCATCGATGCGGACGGTGCCCTCGAACGTGAGCTTGCCCTCGAACGCCGATCCACGTCCGAGCAACGAGGTGATCTCGCCGAGCGCCGTCGGCTTCGCTGCGGTGGCTGCCATAGTGGGCGGGACGCTATCACGCGCCCCAGCGCCGGATCGACCGATCCTCGTGGGATTCTCCGGGTGTACCCGCGCCGCGCCGCCGCTACCGGACCCAGCCCTGACTTCGAGGGGATCGACGGCCGCGGGGCGCGCGCTTCGAGCTCGGAGCCGGCGCAGCTCCGTGGGCGCTGGCGCTGCTAGAAGATCGGGCCGCCGACGCAGGACGCGATGTCGAAGAACATGAAGGCGAGCGCCTTCTCCTGCGGCGTGAGCGGCGTCAGCGCGCACGCCGACGGATAAGGCGAATTGATATTCGGATTACCGGACACGTGCATGTCCGAGAACACGACCTTGCCGCAGCGGGCCTCGAGGGGCATCTCGTTTGGCGTCGTGAACTGGAAGTTCTGCGTCTTGCCCCCCTGGTTCTTGAGATAGGTCCACCGCTCGCCCCGATCCGGCTTGACCTGATCGACGGTCGTCTTCCCGGTGTCGTTCACCAGCGGGATCTCACCGCGGACCGTGGAGCCGCCGACGTTCACCATCCAGTCCGCGAACGACTTGCCCTTCTTGTTGTTAGCCACGTCCTCGTCGATGAGGTTGACCGTGGGGTTCGCGGTGTTGCCGCCGTTCGTCCAGGTCGCGATGTCCGTCCAGACCGAGGGGCGCTGCGCGGCCGCCGGCGTCGTGGCGCCCTCGATCCAGATGTTGTGCCAGTGCGAGGCAAAGACGCGACCGCCGAGGTCGGCGTAGGCCTTCACCGCGTCCATCGCGGCCTGCGACTTGGTGTTCGCGTTCTGGGCGCCCTCGCACGAGAAGAAGACGATGTCGTAATCGTCGAGCTTGGTCGCGCTCCCCCACAGCGTGGTCGCGTTCGCGAGGGTCCCCGAGCCGGTGATCGAAGAGACGCCGTCGCCGCGGTAGAAGTGGACGCGCCCGGTGCCCGCGTCGGTCGTGACCTCGCTGTCGTCGATGCCCATCTTGCGGATCAGGCACTCGAGCGAGTCGGCGTCGCCGGTGGTCAGCGCGATCTTGGGGATGTCGCCCTCGGACTTGTTCTTCGGCAGCCGCGTGTCGGCGGCGGGGAGCACCGCCTCGGCGCACGGCTCGACGCGCGGGATCGTGAGCTGGCGGCGCCACTTGCCGCTCGTGATCACGAGCGGGATGTTGTCGCCCGCGGGCAGGTTCTCGAGGCGGAACTTGCCGGTCTCGTCGGTCTGCACGCGCGCGACCGGGTTCCCTGCGAGCGCGTCGCTGCACCGGCTGCACTGCGCGCCCTCGGTGAACGGCGGCAGCGGCGTGTCGCGCGGCACGTAGACGTTGACGCCGTACAGCGGCAACGTGCCGTTCGGCGCGAAGACGGTGCCGGTCAGCGTCGTCGGCGGCAGCGCGTCCTTCGCGCAGTCGACGATCTGGCACTCGATCCCGACGCAGTTGTTCATCATCCCGCCGCCGCCGTCGTCACCACCCGTGTCGTCGCCGTCATCGCCGCCGTGGCTGGGTCCACAAGCGACGAGTGACAGCACCGCAAACCCTGCCAACAGCGCGCGCATCGATACCTCCTGAGCTGCTGAAACGAAAAAACCCGAGAGCGAGAAAAGTGATGGTATCGGAGGCGCGCCGCTCCGCAAAGGATCTCCGTCGGGGCCGGGGCTGACCGCTGCTTACTGGATCACGCCCACGCACGAGGAGATGTCGAAGAGGATGAAAGCGAGCGCCTTCTCCTGGGGGGTGAGCGCCGCGGCGCTGCAATCGGTCGGGAACGGCACCGTCGGCCGCGAGCGTGAGTTGGCCGACACGTGCATGTCCGAAAACACGACCTTGCCGCAGCGCTCGCCGGCCGGGACATCGTTCGGCGTCGTGAACTGGAGGTCTTGAACGCTGACGTGGTTGTTGGAGAGCGCCGGCTCGAGGTAGACGCGTCGATCGGACTTCGCCGGATTACTCGTGGGGAGCGTGTAGCGCGCGCCGCTGACGGGGATCTGGCCGAAGGTGGTGGAGGCGCCGACATTCTGGAGCCAGCGCGCGAACGGCATGCCCTTGTCGACGGTCTGATCGATGCTCGCGATCGTGTCCTCCTGGTCCTGCGGCGCCGCGTAGTTCCAGGTGCCGATCGACTGCCAGCTCGGGATCCCGTGCGAGGCCACGCCGCTCTCGCCGCCGATCCAGATGTTGTGCCAGTGGGACATGAAGATGCGCCCGCCCAGGCCGGCGTAGTCGTGGACGGCCTGCATCGCCGCCTGCGTCTTGGTGGCGGGGTACTGGCCCCCCTCGCAGGAGAAGATCGTCACGTCGTACTTGGACAGCTTGGGTACCGTGCCCCACAGGGTGGTCGCGTTCGGGAACGCCCCGGTGCCGCCGGGGAAGCCGGGAGCGAACTGGTTCGCGCCGTTGCCGTTATATAGGTGGACCCGGCCGTTGCCGGCGTCGGTGGTGAACTCGCGGTCATCGATGCCGAGCTTGCGCACGAGGCACTCGAGCGCGTCGGCGTTGCCGGTCGTGATGGCGATCCGCGGGATGTCGCCCTCGGACTGGGTCTTCGGCAGCCGGGTGTCGGCCACGGGGAGCGGCGTGTCCTGGCACGCGGCGACCCGCGGAAGCACGAGGCTCCGGCGCCACTTGCCGGTGGTGATGACGATCGGGACGTCGGTGGTGGCGGGGACGTCGGGCAGCGTGAAGTGACCGGACTCGTCGGTGATGACCTGCGTGACCGCGCCGCCGGGCAGGGACGCGGAGCAGTTACCGCAGGTCACGCCGTCGGGCAGCGGACCGGGATCGGAGAGGGGGACGTAGACCTGGACGCCGTAGAGCGGCAGGGTGCCGTTCGGCGCGAACACCGTGCCCGAGACGCTCGTGGGGGGGAGGCTCTTCGAGCCGCAGTCGACGACCTTGCACTGGAGCCCCTCGCACGCGGCGTCCGAGGGCTCGGCCGGCGCATCAGGCTTGTCGCCTGGATCGTGGTGACGGCAGGCAGCCGAGAGCACCAGCGCAGAGAGCACGGACAGTACGGAGGACACAGACAGACGACACCAACCCATGGGATGGGGCCTATCAAGTCGCGAGCCAGCGGCCGCACGCGCTCCGGCGAGCGCCGATCCTCGCGTTGCAGGCAACATACGCGACGCAGCTCGCGCGCTGGGGTCGAGCGAACCGGGGACACCCGTGCGCCGGGGACACAAAACGTCAGCCCCCCGCGACGTAAAACGTCAGTCACCGGGACGCCAGCGGACGGACACCAGACGGCCACCAGACGGCCAATTCACCATCAACGCAGCAGCCTGGGGTTGAGCGTGATCTGTCCGTCCGGCGACCAGTCGAGCGCGGTCACGAACGGCTGGTAGCCCTTGAGGCGGAGCTCGAGCTTCTTCGCGGTCCCGATGTCGATGTCGTTCAGCGTCGTCGGTGTGCGCCCGCGAAGCTGGCCGTCGATCCAGATCTCGGCCTCGGCGGGCTGGCTGCTCACGATGATCTTGCCGGTGATCGGCCTCAGGATCGCGTTCACCGGGATCTCGGCGCCGGTCCTGGGGATCTCGACGGTCTCGGCGTGCGGTCTGTGCCGTGCCAGCTCGACGCGGATCTCGTGGCGGGTGCCGATGGGCCGCTCGATGGTCAGCGGCGTCTTCCCGGTCAGGTTGTTGTTGACGTACACGTCGCCGCCGGCCGGCACCGACTCGATGCGGACCAGGCCGCTCGTCGGCGCGGACTGGCGCGTCATGCTGATGATGGCGAACGTGCTGCCGGCGGCGACCGACACGGCGATCAGCCCGGCGACCACGTACGCGACCCAGCGCCGGCTCCGCGACGGGATCTTGTACTGCGACGGGATCTCGTCGCCCTCCGTCAGCCGCAGCGCGCCGGTGAGCGAGACCGGCGGCGGCGGCTGACCGAACGGCGACATCTGGTACAGCCCGCCGGGCGAGACGGGGTACGGAGCCTGGCCCTGTCCATAGGGCTGCGGCTGCTGGGGGTAGCCGGCGGGGTAGGTCTGCGCGTAGCCGGGCGCGTACCCGGGTGGATAGCCGGGCGCCGCGACGGCCGGCACGCCGGCGGGCGGCGTCGGCACGACCATCGGCAGGCCCGACGCGTCGTGGACGTAGTGCGGCTGGGCCCCCGGCGTGCCGGCCGGGAACGCGCCCGGCGGTGGCGCACCTGGCGGCGGGGGGGCTGCCGCCGGATACGCTTGCTGCTGCGGCGGCAGCGGCGGCGGTCCCATCCCCAGCCCCTGTCCCGGGACCGGCGGCGGCGCCACGGCCGGCGCCGACACCGGCGTGGGCGGCGGCGTGCGCGGGACCGGCATCGGCTCGCTGGCCTTGGAGCTGACGATCTGCTGGAGCACGTTGGGCTGCTGCGCCGGCATGCCGCCGGGCGGCGTGCGCCGCGAGGGCCGCGGCTTGCGGAGCTCGCTGACCGCGGGCGCGTGGATCTTCGCCGCGAGCGCCGGCGGCGGCACCTTGCCGGCCGAGATCCGCGGCCGGTCCCGCGTCAGGGTGGGCCCGTCCTCGTCCCCGCGCCCGGCGATGCCGGTGGCCTCGCTCTCCTCCTCGACGTCGGTCCGCTCGGTGGGCTCGGGCGGCTGCGGCGGGGCGGCGTTGACGAGCGTCGCGTCGATGCCCTCCCCTTCGGTGGCGACGTCCATCATGAACCCGCCCATGCCGGCGGTGACCATCGTGCGCTCGCCGATGTTGTCGAGATCGTCCTCGATGCCCGGGAACGTGGCGGTCCGGTCCCAGGTCGCGGGATCGACCTTCCGGCCGTCGTGGGTGAGCAGGCCCGAGTCGTCGCTGCGGCTCGGATCCGGCGGCGCCGGCTGGACCACCGGGCGCGTATCCTCGTCGCGCCCGCGCGGGCGCGGCACACCGGAGCTCGGGCGCGCTCGCGCCGCCACCGGGTCCGGCGACTCCGTCTGCGCCCGCAGCGACGGCAGCGGATCGGCGGCGCGCGTGGTCCGCGGCACGGGCGTCTGGCCGGCGGGCTGCCCGACGGCTTGTCCCTTGGCTGGCGTCGGCACGCCGGGCCGCGCCTGCCCGGCGGGCTGCCCCTTGGCCGGCGTCGGCACGCTGGGCCGCGCCTGCCCCTTGGCTGGCGTCGACGCCGGCGCCCGGCCCGGCGCTGGCGCCGGTGCCGGCCCGGGCTTCAGCTCCGAGACCCGGAAGATCACGCTGTTCTCGTCGCGGATCTCGTCGCGCTCGTGGATCAGGTCCGTGGTGTCGAGCGTGTGGGTCGAGTTCACGCCGTCGCGCTGCTCGACGGAGGCCACCTCGTCGGGGACCTGCATCGGATCGCCGATCACCTTGCGGATCAGCCCGGCGAGCTTGCCGGCGGTGAACACCGGCGCGTACGTGTGGAGGAAGCGCTCGAGGTCGCTCGCGAGGTCGCCTGCGCTCTGGTAGCGGTCGCCGACGCCCTTGCCGAGCGCGTGCATGACGATGCGCTCGAGCTGCGGCGGGATGCCTTTGCGGAGGCGGCTCGGCGGCGCGATGTCGGCCTTGCGCGCCATGTCGAGCAGCTTGTGCAGATCCTCCTCGAGGTAGAGCATCTGCCCGGTCAGCATCTCGTAGAGCACGATGCCCGCCGAGAAGATGTCCGAGCGGTAGTCGATCCGCTCGCCCAACGCCTGCTCGGGGCTCATGTAGTAGTACTTGCCCTTGATCACGCCGACCGCGGTCTGGCGGGCCTTCATCGTCGCCTTCGCGATGCCGAAGTCGACGAGCTTCACCTCGCCGGCGTACGAGATGAGGACGTTCTGCGGCGACACGTCGCGGTGGACGATGCCGAGCGGCTTGCCGGTGTGGTCGCGCTTCCGGTGCGCGTAGTCGAGCGCGGACGCGATGTCCTTGGCGATGAACGCGCACACGTCGAGCGGCATCTCGAGGTCCTGCTCCGACGCGCGGCGCAGGATCTTGTAGAGGTCCGCGCCGTCGACGTACTCCATCGTGATGTAGTACGTGTCGCCGACGTGGCCGAGGTCGAACGTCTGGGCGATGTTGCCGTGCGTGAGCTCGACGGCGATCTTCGCCTCGTCGACGAGCATCTGGATGAACTGCTCGTCCTCGGCGAAGTTCGGGTGGATCATCTTGAGGGCGCAGTACTTCTCGAACCCGGCGATGCCCTTGGTCTTCGCGAGGTGCAGCTCCGCCATGCCGCCGACGGCGATCTGACGTACGAGCCGGTAAGGTCCAAACTGCCGTTCAGCCACCGCCGCCGATCCTCTCCGGCGGGTCGCTCTCGGTCTCGACCGGTATCCCCCGCCCTGCCGCCGTCTCCGGGGTCGGCCCCTGCTTCAACATCTCGGCGCCGCCCGGATGAACGAACATCCCGACGAGCCGCAGCGGCGACTTCGCGCCGCGGTCGAACGTGCACACCACCTCGGTCGCGATCCCGTACGCGACGTTGACGACGTAGGTCGCCGCCGCGTTCGCGACGAGGTACAGGCCGAGGCCCGCGCCGTACGTCTTGCGATCGATCTGGGTCGGCGAGTGGATGCACTTGTCGATGTAGGCCAGGACCGTGTTCTTCGCGAGCCGGCCGAACCGGTCGCGCACGGCGATCGCGAACGACTGATCGGTCGCGGCGTACCGGATCGACACCGGGCGCGGCGACCGCGTCTCGATGCGGTCGTGCGGATCGACGTCGGCGAACATCGGCTGCCCGTCCGCGTCGACCGGCGCGTCGTACAGCGCGTTCATGAGCAGCTCCTCGCAGACCTGGCCGATCGCCCCGCGGACCTGGCGGCGCAGCTTCGACTCCTCGGCGAAGTCGAGCACGGTCTGGATCGCGCGGCCGCGCCCCGCGAAGTCGCGCAGCCGCGCGTAGTGCACCGGCGTTTCGGGCGGCAGGTACTTCTCGATCCCGAAGATGTCGCCGGTCAGGAGCTTCTGGGCCGTGACGAACACGCCGTGATCGAGCTCCTCGCCGACGACCACGTGGTTGACGCGGTCGTCGCGCAGGTAGGCCGTGAGATCGACGAGCTTGGCCTTGGGGGCCACCACGGTGACGTGCGCGCGGTCGCGGAGCTTGGGCAGCAGCGACTCGAGGGTCGCCGGGTCACCGCCCGTCGCGAAGAAGACGTAGCGGTGCGGGATGACGTCGGTCGCGATGGCCTCCGGGCTGCGCACGGCGTCCACCTCCGCGCCCGCACGCTCGAGCGTCGCGACGATGCGGCGGAGCTGATCGAGGTCGCTGGAGATCGCGAGGACGCGCCGTTTCGACAAAGACTCTCCGGTGACACGGCGCCAGCTGGAGGCACCGCCGAGCATCATATCAGCGCGCGTCAGTAGTGGTACAGCGCCGACAGGTAGGCGCGGAAGCCTTCGTAGGGGTTCGGCAGGTACTCGAGGTGCGGCTCGTAATCGAAGAACGGGTCCGCCTGGTAGTAGTGCCCCGCCAGCGCGTTGTAGGCCGTCGCCCGGAGCGTGAGGTTGCGCGTGGGGGTGTACGAGAGACCCAGGGACAGCTCGGCCATCGGGGGCAGCCGATCGAGCACGAGATCGGTGGCCGTGACGATCCGGTTGGTCAGCGGATCCATCGTCGTGTCGCGGTACTCGACGAGGCGGTTCGGGTCCTCGGCCGCCCCGGTGATCTTGAGCCGGGTCGTGGCGGAGAGGCCCTTGCCGAGCGAGAAGACCGTCGCGAGGTCGAACCAGTGCTCGGGCAGCCCCCGGATCCGGCCCTTGTCGCTCGTGTCGACGCGCAGGTACGTGTAGCCGAGCTCGAGGCGGTGGCCGCCCTGGACGTAGAGCTTGCCGAGAAACTCGACCGAGGAGATCCCGCGCTCGCCGGAGTTGCTGTAGCGGCCCGACGACACCTGGATCAGGTCATTGACCCGGGTATAGCTGCCGTCGATGCGGAACGACAGCTCGCGGATCCGGCGCTCGCCCTTGAAGACGCGGGCGTTGATCTCGGCCTGCGCGGCGTCCGACGTCTCGACGGCGAGCGTGGTGTTGCCGCCGATCTGGACGCCCTCGCCGTTCGAGGCCGTGTTGTTGAAGACGGGCGGCCGGAAGCCCTGCGCGTAGTTCAGCTTCAGGTGCCAGTTCGGGATGAAGTTCCAGACGAAGCTGCCGGCGAAGATCGCGTCGAGGGGGTAGCTCAGCGAGCCGAGCGAGCCGGGGGCGACCTGGACGCGCACGCCCGCGTCGAAGATGAGCTTCTTGCTCGGCCGGTACTGTGGGTTCAGGTACGCCCCGAGCACGGTCCGGTCAGCGGGGAACGCGAACGTGAGCGGGCAGTTCTCGACGGGGACGATCGTCGCCGTGGTCTGGTTATAGATCCGCGGGCAGAGCAGCGGCAGGAGCGCGAGGTTGTACGGGGCGCGGATCTCCGAGCGGGTGCCGGGGCCCTGGATCGACGCGCTCGGGTCCTCGATCTTGGTCTCGTGGAACGCCTCGGCGCCGTACAGGACGCGCGCCGCCCGGCCGAGCTCGATGTCGCCGTCGAGCGCGCCGCCCATGCGGTACGAGGTCAGGTCGCTGGCGAACGCGAGGCCGCCGCGCACCGTCTGCGACGGCGCGAGCACCTGCAGCGGCTGGAACCCGCGGACGAACTGGAGGCCGTAGCCGCGGAGCGTGATCCCGGCCTTCTCGCCAGCGAACCGCGTGCGGTACTCGAGCACGGCGTAGCGATCGAAGACGTCCTCGCGGTTCTTGCGGCTGGTGCGCAGCGGATCGACGCACGCGAGATCGGCCGTGTCGGCCGGGCAGCGCGCGTCCTCGGGGAGGTCCTCGCGCGCAGGGTTACCCGACAGCCCGGCGGGGCTGTACTTCTGCCCGAACGGCGCCGCGACGCGGAGCTGGAGCTTGCCGTACGTGAGCTTCGCGCTCAGCGAGACGAGGAGCGAGCGCGCCTGATCGGTCTCGGTCAGCGGGCCGTAGGTGTTGGCCGAGTTCGGCTGCGGCAGCGCGCCGTGGTAGAGGAGCAGCGGCATCGTGAGCGCGGGGCCCTGGTACGTCTCGACGCTGCCGTGGGCGAACGCCTTGAGCTGGCCGCCGAGGAGGCCGCTGCCGCCGGCCATCGCGTACGCGCGCAGCGCGGCGCGGTCGCCCTCACCGTGGCCGACGGAGGCGCCGACCTCGACGCCCTCGACGTCCTCGGCGTCCTTCGTGATCACGTTCAGGATGCCGAGCAGCGAGTTCGAGCCCCAGAGCACGCCGCCGGGGCCGGTGATCATCTCGACGCGCTTGACGAGCTCCATCGGCAGGACGCGCGTCGCCGCCGGGACGTTCACGAACGGATCGAACAAGGACAGGCCGTCGTGGAGGTACTGGACGGCCTGGACCTGACCGCGCACGAGCGGGGCGTGGAACGTCGAGTAGAGGTTGACCGTCTGCCAGCCGGGGACGGTGTCGTAGAGCTGCGTCAGGTCCTGGAACTGGCGCTCGCGGATCTCGTCGGCGGTGACGACCGTGACGATCGCGGGCGCCTCCTGCACCGTGGTGATGCCCTTCGCGGCGCTCTGCACGATGTTGGCGAGATCGAGCGCCTCGTCCTCGGCGCGCGGGCCGGTGCCGGCGTCGCCCTCGAGGACGATCGCGGGGACCTCGACGTCGGAGATCCCGGGGTCGGTCGCGCGGCCGGCGGGCTGCGCCGCGGCGAGCCGGGGCGGGCCGAGCGCAGCGGCGACGAGCGCGGTAACGAGCGCGGCGACGTGCGCCGCGGGGGCGAGCGCGGAGATGTGCGACGTCCGCGTCACGGCGCACCTCCCGGCTGCGTCTTCACGAAGTCGACGCGCTCGTTGGCCGCGTCGGTCGCGGCCCCCGTGCCGAGCGGCCGGTCCGAGCCGACGCCCACCGCCTGGAGCTGCGGCGCGGGCACGCCCTGCGCGACCAGGTAGTCGACGATCGCCTTCGCGCGCTGCTGTGCGGCGGCCTTGTCCTTGCGCTTCTGCGCCGCGACCTGCGCCGCGTTCGGCGAGCGGACGCCGAGCGGCACGTGGACCTCGACGCGCACCGTCAGCCGGCGCGCCTTGAGGATCGCGGCGACCTGGCCGAGCACCTGCTTGCCGGCCGGCGCGAGCGTGGCCGTGCCGCGCTGGAACGCCACCGGCGCGCCCTTCAGATCGATGCGATCGGCGCGCTCCTCGGGGCCGGTGGTGCCGCGGACGTCCGGGCAGCCGTCGTCGTCCTCGACGCCGTTGACCGTCTCGGCGTCGTTCGGGCACTTGTCCTTGGCGTCGGTGATGCCGTCGCCGTCGTTGTCGTCGTCCGGGCAGCCGTCCTCGTCCTCGATGCCGTCCTTCTCCTCGGCCTGATCGGGGCACCGGTCGGAGACGTCGGGGATCCCGTCGCCGTCGTTGTCGCGCTCGGGGCAGCCGTCGCCGTCCTCGAAGCCGTCCTTGTCCTCGGACTCGTTCGCGCAGCGGTCGTCGGCGTCGGCGATGCCGTCGCGATCGTTGTCGCGCTCGGGGCAGCCGTCCTCGTCCTCGAAGGAGTCCTTGTCCTCGGCCTCGTCGGGGCAGCCGTCGACGCCGTTCGGGAGCCCGTCGCCGTCCTTGTCGCTCTTGCCGGGCGTGGCGGCGCCCTCGAGCTGCGGGGCCCAGACGAGGCCCGTCGTGAACCGGACGTCGTCGCCGCGCGCGCCGAGCTGGCCCGTGCCGACCATGAGGCTCGCCGTGACGTCCGCCGTGACGCGAAGCCCCAGGCCCACGGTGGCGAGCACGGTGAGATCGCCCGCCGACGCGCCCGCTGTGTAGTCGGGGCCGTCGAGCGTCGAGCAGCGGCTGCCGTTGTAGCGCCGGCACGAGCCGTACGACAGCGTGCCCGGCAGCGGCACGAGCACCTGCGCCTCGGCGGCCAGGTGCGCGCGCGGCGTGACCTCGTAGACGCCGCCCAGGCCCACGGTGAGCTCGCTGCCCACGTCGAGGAAGACCCGCGCCTCGGCCGCCGGATCCGCGCCGGGCAGCGCCTCGGCGTCGTAGCCCTCGAGGATGCTGCGCCGCCGGATCCGCGCGCCGAGGTTTGCGACCACGCGCGTCGCGTGCACGCGATCGGCCCGCCACTCGGCGGCGAGCTTGGGCTCGAAGACCAGATCGCGGTCGCCGAGCAGCATCTCGTCCTCGCCGAACGGCAGGAACACCGACCCGACGGCGGTGACCGCGAGCGTGGGCCGCTCGAGGAGCGCGATCTTCACGCCCGCGCGCGCGTCGAGCGGCCCGGCGAGCCCGTCGCCGAGGTACGCCTGCGGATCGTCCGGGCTCGCCGATGGATCGATGTTGGTCAGCGGGCGCAGCGCGATGAGGCCGGTCGACTGCGCCGCGATCGTGCCGGCGCCGCCGTAGCGGCCGCGCACGCCGTAGCCCGCGCCCGTCTGGGTCCGGTACGCGGCCACGTCGAGGCCGAGCGCGAGCCGCCGGGTCAGCGTCATGCCGAACGCCATGTCGAACGTGACGAGGTAGTCGAGGACGCGATCGCTGCCGTCGCCGCTGATCCCCGGCACCGCGACGTCGATCGGCGACCGCGCGTAGCCGACCAGGAGCTTGAACGAGAGATCGCGCGGCGGCGCGAGCCGCGCGCCCTCGACGGCGAACACGCCGCCCGCGTCGTACGAGCTGCGGAACAGCGCGGCGTCGATGCCGCTCGTCGAGTCGGCGCGCGCGGCCGACGCCCCGGCGAGCGCGGCCACCAGCGCAGCCACGCCCAGGGCGGCCCGGGCCGTGCGACGGAGGCAGCTCAGAGCGGACACGTCATGCCGGCGTTGCTGGTGGGCCGCAGCACCTGGACGAACAGGATCTGCGGGATCGAGGCCCCGGCGTGCACCGTGTAGCGGCACTCCGGCGGCAGCCCGCCGGTCCCGCTGTAGACGACGCTGTCGTTGACCGACGCGCCCGTGACGAGCGCGGTGCCGGTCCCGCCGGTGGCGGTCGCGGCCGTATCGACCGCCGTGCGCAGCGATCCGCACCCGCCGAGGTAGGCGTCGTTGGCCGGGATCGTCGCGCCGGAGCGCGTCGCCATCACGCCGGGATTGAGCGCTGCGCCCTTGCTCCGCGCGCGGAACACCATCGCGTAGACGCCGCCCGAGAGCGGCGGCCCGCCGGACGCCGCCCACGCGTCGGTCGTCGCCTTGCGCGCGATGAACGCCTCGAAGTCCCGGGTCGCCGAGTCGGGCACGCGCGGCGTGGCGAGGCCCACGATGTTCGTGATGCCGGCCGGGCCCGTCCCCGCCGCGGCCGCGTCGTCGATGCCCAGGCCCACGAACGGGTTCGACGGCGCCGTGATGTGCTGCAGGCGGTAGCGGCCGCAGTCGTCGACGTACGTGTCCTCGACGGCGAGCGGCATCGCCGTCTGCGGGTTCGAGGCGAACGCGATCGCGTCGAACGCGCGGATCGAGAGCGCGCACGGCCCGTCGGCGGTGACCGCGGTGCACCGCGCGCCCGTCGCGCCCGTCGCCTCGAACCGCTCGCTGGTCTCGAAGTCGTACAGCTGGCCGCAGATCGTCTGCTTGCCGGCCGCGGTCGGCGTCGGGCACGCGATCGGCGCGCCGCAGCCGCCGCCCGCTCCGCTGCTCGGCTGGCAGCTGCCGATCCCCGTCGCCGGATCGACGTCGCGCACCGTGCCCGGCCCGCACACGGTGGGGTCGTGGACCGGCGTGCACATGTCGCCGACGAGCTTCGTGAACGGCCCGCACTTCGCGGCGCTGACGATCTCGTCGGCGGGCACGCACTCGCCGCCGCTCTCGATCGTCCCTTCGCCGCACTCGACGGCCTTGCAGCCCCCGCTCGGAAGGAGCGCGGCCGCGGTGAGCAGGCTTTGCAAGTAGACGCGCATGACGCTCCTTTAGAAGTGGACGTCGTCCTCGTCGAGGTCGGCGAAGATCGCCAGCTCCGCCGTGACGATGCCGGGGAACAGCGGGCTGTCCAGGTGGACGTGGGTGACGCCGCGGGTGGCGCCGGCTTGGGGCCGGCCGGCGAGGAACAGCATCCCCGGATCGGTCTGCCCGTCGATCTGGAAGTAGATCGCGTACTCGTCGACGCGATCGAGCGCGTCCTCGACGAACAGCTGCGCGCCGCCGACCGGCACCGGGCTCACCGGGTTCAGGCCCGCGACGAACCCGAACGTGGTGCCGTTGAGCGGCGCCGTGAGCACGCGGTCGGTGCCCTCGAAGAGGAGCGGATCCTTCGTCCACGCGTCCTGGCAGAGCTCGAGCCGCCGCTGGTTCGAGGGCTCGTCGATGCACGCCGGGGGCGGCAGCCCGCCGCCGCCGCACGCGGCGTCGACCGGCGGGTACACGGACTCCGAGGCCGACGTCACCACCTTGATGCCCGTGTCGCCCGCGAGCGCCTCGACGTTGCGCATCCGCTGGACCGCCGTCGCCTGCTCGATCTGCTGCTCCATCGTCGCCCCGGCCGGCGGGGCCATGACGTCGGTGATGCCCGTGCGCTCGGACATCTTGAGCGCGTACTGCGAGACGTGGAGCCCGGGGAACGGCACGTTCGGGCCGGCGTCGATGAAGCACGGCGACGTGAGATCGACGACCCGGTGGATCTCGAACCGCCGCAGCTCGAACAGGGCGTCGCCGCTGGCGACCTCGTGGATCCCGTAGAGCCGGAAGTGGCCGTTCGTGGCGAACTCGCGGCCCTGCGGCATGCGGCCGATCGGCGCCTGCGGCGGCGTGGCCGGGTTCAGATCGATCTGGACGTTCGATCCGTCGAAGCCTTCGACACAGCCGCCACAAAGGACCGCGGGTATGAGCCATCTCCGACGCACGGCTGCGTTCCCTCCTCCCGAAATTGTAAAGCGAGCGCGCGCCGGGTGTCTCCACGAAGTCTCCACATTCGATCGATACCGGATTGATACCCGGATGGTTGAACAGGGCAGGAGGTCACGAATCCATGTCCCTGGCAGCTACCGAGTCCCCGTTCCCGATCCCCCGCCGGCTGGCGCTCGCGCTGGCGGCGCTCGGCCCCGTCGCGATCGGCGGGATCTTCGCCGCGAAGGCGGGTGCTGCGGCCCCCATCGCGGTCGCTCCCGCCATCGTGTTCGGCGTGCTCGCGGCCACGAGCCCCGCGCTCTACATCGCGATCGCCGCCACCGGCGACGCGCCGCCCGCGCGCCGGGTGGCCCGCGCGCTCGGGATCGGGCTCGGCGCGTTCGGCATCGCGCTCGCCGGGCTCGTCATGCCGGCGGCGTTTTTGTCCCTGTCGTCGCTCTCGACGGCGACGACCGCGGCCGTGACGTCGCTCGCGCTCGCCGGCGCGGCGCTGCTCGGGCTGCGCCGCCTCGCGCGCGAGCTCGGGACGCGCACCCCGGCCGCGCAGGCGATCTTCGCCGTGTGGGCGTTCGCGACGCTCGGGATCGCCGGCCGCCTCTGGTGGAACCTCGCGGCGGAGGTGATGTCGTGATCGGCGCCGGCCAAATGGACCCGGCGGCGCACCTGCCGGCGCACCTGCCGGTCGGCTCCGGAACGCACATCGATACGCATATCGATCCCGCCGCAGCCCCGCGGCTGCTCGCCGAGCCCGCCGCGGCCCCGCGCTCCGTCGCCGAGCCCGCCGCGGCGGTCCCGCCCGCCGCCTCGCTGTCGCTCATCGATCTGCTCCTGCGCGACCGCGCCGGGACGCTCGCGCGGATCCGCGCGGGCGCCGAGCTCCGGCCGATCCTCGCGACGATGGTGGCGACGATCGCGGTGTCGATGGCGATCGTCGGCGCCGCGCTCGGGAGCTACCGCGGCGGGCTCCAGATCGCGTACGCCGCCATCAAGCTGCCGCTCGTGTTGCTCGGCGCCGCCGCGCTGTCGGCGCCCGCGCTGTCGGCGATCGGCGCCGCGCTCGGGCGGCGATCGCGGCTGTCGGCCGACCTCGCGCTCGTCATGGCCGCCGTCGCGTTCGGCGCGCTCCTGCTCGCCGCCACGACGCCGCTGATCCTGCTCGGGCGCGCCGCCGAGCTCGACTATCACCGGATGATCGCGGGCACCGTGATCGCGTTCGCCATCGCCGGGTGCGCCACGCTGCGCATGATCGTCCAGGGCGTGGCCGCCGAGGACGCGCCCGGCTGGCGCAGCGCCGTGGCCGGCATGTGCTGCGTGTTCGCGCTCGTCGGGGCGCAGCTCGCGTGGGCGATGCGGCCGTACCTCGTGCGGCCGCGCACGCCGGAGGTGCCGTTCGTGCGCGAGGTCGAGGGCAGCCTGTTCGACGCCGTCATGACGACGTTCGACTCGGCCCGCGGCATCTACACGCGCGAGGCGCCGCCCGTCCCGGAGGCGCCGTGACGCTCGGCGCGCTCGGCCTCGGCTATCTCGCGATCGGCGTCGTGCTCGCGATCGCCGCGGCCATCGCGCGCCGGCTGGCGTCGGCGGCCGACGCGCTCCTGTTCGTCGGCATGTGGCCGCTGTGGGCGCCGCTCGCGTTCGCGCGGTCGTTGCCGACCGACGAGGACGCCGAAGATCCGCGCGAGCGCGAGCTGATCGGCGCGCTCGCCCGGGCCAAGGACTCGCCGCTGGCCCAGGTCCTGCCCGACGAGGTCAACGCGCGCGTGCTCGCGGCGCGGCTGCGCGAGGCCGGCGTGCGCCTCGCCGAGCTCGACGCCGTCCTGGCCCGCCCCGACTTCGATCCGGCCGCCGTCGAGCGGCGCGCGTCCGAGCTCGCCGCGCGCGGGTCCGCCGCGGCCGCCGCGACGGCGCAGCTCCGCCTGCGCACGCTCGGCCAGCTGCGCGCGCTGCGCGAGCGCTACCGGACCGAGCTCGACGAGGTGCACGAGCTGATCGCGCAGCTCGTGGCGCAGGCCGAGCTCGTCCGGCTGCAGCCGCACGTCGCGCCCGCCTCCGGCGAGCTCGTGCGGGAGCTCGTCGAGCAGATCGAGAGCCTCGACGACCTGTTCGCCGCGCACGCGTCGATCGAGGCCCTCGGCTCCGCCCCGGCCCCTGCCCCGGCCCCTGCCCCGGCCGCCGCCC
>DATMCI010000138.1:0-5380 GCA_035558535.1 Kofleriaceae bacterium | reverse complement strand
ATCAGCACCTTCGTGCCCGCGCCGGCCTTGATCAGGAGCTCCATCGCGTACCCGGTGCCGCCGATCTGCTCGCGCCGGATCCGCACGGTATCGGACGTCGGCTGATCGATCGTCTCGTTCCGCAGCTCCGGGAACTGGGCCGTGTTCTCGAGGCACAGCCCGTACCCGAAGTCGCGCAGCGTGCGGACGTTGGCGAGCAGCGGCAGGTACGCCGTCAGCTTCGACGCGTCGCTGTGGAGCGTCGCGCGCACGCCGTTCATGTTGAGCGGCAGGTCCTCGCGCACCAGCGCCTTGAGCCCGCCGCCCGCGTCGGCGCTGTCGGGATCTGGCCCCGCCCAGAGCTGGGTGGTCTCCTGGCCGCTCGTGAACCAGAGGCCGATGCCCTGGTTGTTGGCCGGGAACGCCGCGATCAAGCGCGGCTCGCCCCCCGAGCGCGTCAAGAGGTGCACCGCCGCGGGGCCCTGGCGGTGGAAGTAGTTGCGGATGTTGCCCTCCTTCACGCCGAACGCCAGCACCTCACCGGTGGGCGACGTGAACCGGGCCGGATCCGTGGGATCGCTGCTGTCTCCACAGCCCAGCTGAGCAATCAACGCGATATTCAGAAATAGGATAGTCTTCGACATTACATTCTCCCTCTCCCGGGGTAACCGTGGCCGCGCCGTGCAGCGCCGCGCCGCGTCTCTTCAACGGCGTCGCGGCGGCTCGGCCCGACGGCGCCCGACATCATCGCTCCACGCGATTCTTGGAGTCCAGTCCCCGCGCGCACCCCATCTCGAGGGATGGGCGCGGGTTTCCCACATGATTTCAGAGCCGCGTCGCTCTCGTCACATCAGAACAGCGTCAAGTTCGCGCGCGCCATCAGGGCGTGCTCGAACTGCGTGTTCGAGGTGATGAACGCGTCACGCTCGAGGCGGAACGTGTAGTCCGCCGAGGCGAACAGGAGGTTCGTGAGGATCGGCACCTTGAAGCCGGCCGAGCCGGAGAAGTCGAGCAGGAGCCGGCCGGCGAAGTTGTCCGAGCGAGAGTTGCCGGTGTTGGTCACCGGCACGAGCAGGCCGAACTGCCCCGAGCCGAACAGCCAGCGGGCGAACGTGACGCTCGCGTTCGCGCCGATCACGGGGCCGAGCGTCGAGTAGCTGTCGACCTGGCGGAGCCTCACCTCGGCGTCTCCCTCGCGGTCGACGACGAGCAGCCCGTTCGTGATCGACTGCCGGAAGCCGAAGCCGACGCGCGTGCCGACGTTCAGCTTGAGCAGGACGAGATCGAGATCGACGGCCTTGAGGTTGGCGCCGAGCTCTTCCTGGAGGTGGAACGGCGCGAACGCCTTGGCGACCTTGTAGCGCAGGTTGTCGGGGCTCGCCTCGACGCCGAGCGTCTGGGACCGGATGTTCTGGCCATCGGCGTCGACGATGTTGACCACGATCGTCGGGTTCGGGCTATCGAAGTACACGTAGCCCGGGAAGATGCGGGTCTTCATCGACGCGCGCACGTACGGGCCGACGTACTTGTTGTTGAGCTTGTACGAGTAGAGGCCGGACGCCTGGAACCGATCGTGCGTCGGCGTGAGGCCGCCGGTGACCGGATCGATCAGATCGAGGCGCAGGTCGGCGCCGACGTCGATGAAGTGCACGCCGCGGTCGATGACGAGCCCGAAGTTGCCGAACAGCCCGAACTGCGCGGTGGTGCCGCTCGTGGTGCCGACGGCGTTCTTCATCTGGTTGAACATCAGGCTGCCGCCGCCGTTGAGCGAGAGGCGCACGCCGAGCAGCTCCATGCCGTGCGGCAGGTCGCCGATGACGGGACCCGAGCCGCGGAACGCGAACGAGTCGGGATCGACGACGATCAGGTAATCGGTCACCGTATCGGCGGTGACCGTGGCGACCGCGAAGTCGACGCGCGTCCCGAACGGCTCACCCGCGCGGACGAGCTTGTACGTGCCCGGCCGCAGCTCGAACACGGGCGGGATCTGGCCGCGCGACTCGACGGCGCTCTGGCCCGACGCGACGACCTGCTGCGTCTCGACGGAGAAGATGTCGAAGGCGAGCGGCACGTACGTGTTGCGGCTGGTCAGCACGTGAACGCGCAGCCCGGACGTCGCGCTCTGGGGCGGCGTCCCCGGATCCGCCGTCGGCGTCGGGGTCGGCGTCGGCGCGGGCGTCGGGGTCGGCGTCGGCGCGGGCGTCGGAGCCGGTGCGGGACGTGCCGGGGTCGGCGCTGGCGTCGGGGCGGGCGTCGGCGCGGGCGTCGGCGCACGGGCCGGCACCGGGGCCGGGGCCGGCGCGGGCGCAGGCGCCGGTGCCGGCGCTGGCGCGGGGCGTACTGGCGTCGGAGCTGGCGCGGGTGCGGGCGCTGGGGCCGGCGCGGGCGCGGGGCGTACCGGCGTCGGGGCTGGCGCTGGCGCAGGGGCCGGTGCACGGGCCGGAGCCGGAGCCGGTGCCGGCGCAGGCGCTGGCGCGGGCGCGGGGCGTACCGGCGTCGGGGCTGGAGCTGGAGCTGGCGGGCGCGCTGGCGCTGGCGCTGGCGCTGGCGGCGCCGGTTGAGCGCCCGCTATACCGGACGCCACGATCAAGCCAACTAACATCCCGCGAAGCGAAGCCTTCATGCGCGTAACAAAAACCCCGACCCCGCGACTCGCGCAAGCCTTCGCGCCACTTCCTTTCGAGTGTGAGATCGCGCTAAAGCGTGTTTAGCGCACAGAGCGTGTCGCTGCCGCGCACTGAGGCGCCCACGCCCGCAACCGCACACGTGCGATCGCCACGCACCCCTTCGCGCCAATGCTCTCCATGTCGCGCACGTCGGCTGTTCCAGACGCGACAATGTCTATCGCGATGAGGTGCGGGCTGACGGGCCCGATTCCTCGGCCACGCGGCGCAGCTGACGCTGCTCCTGCGACGGTGGGATAACGCGCCGAGTCGCTCCTTTATATAGCGCTCGCCGCTCGCTCACCGCCAGCCGCCGCCGAGCGCCTTGTACAGGCCGACGATGTTGACGAGCCGCGCGAGCCGGAGATCGATCAGCTGCTGCTGCGCCGCGAACAGATCCTGCTGCGCGAGCAGCACCGCGAGGTAGCTCTCGATGCCGTTGCGGTACCGCGTCTCCGAGATCTCGTACCGCCGCTGCTCGGCCGCCGCCCGCGCGATCAGCGCCGCGAGCTGCTCCTCGAACGCCGCGCGCGCGACGAGCGCGTCGGAGACCTCGCGGAACGCGACCTGGATCGCCTTCTCGTAGCGCGCGATCTCGATGCGCTTCCGCACCTGCGCGGCCTCGAGGTTGGCGCGGCTCCGCCCGCCGGTGAACAGCGGCATGCGGACCTGCGGCGAGAAGCTCCAGCCGAGCGCGCCGCCCGAGAACAGGCTCGTCAGCGCGGTGCTCGCCAGCCCGGCGAAGCCAGTGAGCGAGATCGACGGGTAGAACGCCGCGCGCGCGGCGCCGATCTCCCAGTTGGCGGCCTTGAGCGTGTGCTCGGCCGCCAAGATGTCGGGGCGGCGCTGCAAGAGCTCCGACGGCAGCCCGGCCGGCAGCTCCGTCCGCAGCGCCGTCGCCTCGAGCGACACCGGCGGCGGCAGCCCGGCGGGCAGCGGCTGCCCGATGAGGAGCGCGAGCGCGTTGTCGGACTGCGCGCGCTGCCGGCGCGCCTGCGCCGCGGCGGCCCGCGCGCGGGCGAGCTGGGCCTCGGCCGTGGCCGCGTCGAGATCCGAGCGCTGGCCCGCCTCGACGAGGTGGCGCGTCACCTCGACCGCCTTGCCGACGACCTCGAGCGTCTGCTCGGCGAGCGCGAGCTGTTCGTCCGCGGCGCGCCCCGCCAGGTACTGCTCGGCGATCTCGGCGACGAGCGCGAGGTGCGCGCTGCGCCGCGCCTCGACGGTGGCGAGGTAGTCCTCGAGCGCGGCGGCCCCAAGGCTGCGCACGCGCCCGAATAGATCGATCTCGTACGCCGAGACGCCGACGCCGACCCGGTACAGCGACGAAACGCCGTCGCGGTTGCCGCTGTACTCGGCGGCACCGGTCGCGGCCACCGTCGGGAAGAGGTCGGCGCGCTGGATCTGATAGGCCGCGCGCAAAAGCTCGACGTTCAGCGTGGCGACCCGGAGATCGCGGTTGTTGCGCAGCGCGAGCTCGACGAGCGCGGCGAGCCGCGGATCGCCGAAGACGTCGCGCCAGCCGAGCTCCGCCGCCGCCGCGCCGCCCGCGCCGCCGGCTCCCGCGCCGCCGCCGGGCACAGCTGCCCCGCCGACGAACGCCGCCGCGACCGGCGCGGCCGGGCGCTCGTACTTCGGCGCGAGCGAGCAGCCCGCGGCGCTCACCGCCAGCGCGACCAGCGCCGCCAGCGCGGCCTTCACGTCACGCATGGACGGCCCCTCCCGGCGCCTCGGCCGGCGCCTCGCTCGGCGCCTCGCCTGCGCCCTCGCCGCCGGTCCGCGCCACCGCCCCCGGCACCGGGACCGCGTTGGTCCCTGCCGGCGCGTCGCGCGCCCCCGGCGCCGCGCCCTCGTCCGTGGCCGGCCCCGCGGGCCCCGCGCCGTCACCCGCCCGCCGCCGCCACGAGATCAGCACGAAGAACACGGGGACCAGCAGCACGCCGAGCACCGTCGCCGCGACGACGCCGCCGATCACGGCCACGCCGATCGCGTTCTGCGCGCCCGCCCCCGCGCCGCTGGCGATCGCGAGCGGCAGGACGCCGAGCACGAACGCGAGCGACGTCATGATGATCGGCCGCAGGCGCATCCGCGCCGCCTCCATCGCCGCCTCGGCCGCCGGCTTGCCACGCTCGTGCAGCTCCTTCGCGAACTCGACGATCAGGATCGCGTTCTTCGCGGCGAGGCCGATCGTCGCGAGCAGGCCGACCTGGAAGTACACGTCGTTCGCGAGCCCGCCGTACAGCGTGGCGAGCACCGCGCCCATCACGCCGAGCGGCACCACGAGCATGACGGCCACGGGGATCGACCAGCTCTCGTAGAGCGCCGCGAGGCACAGGAACACGACGAGCAGCGACAGCGCGTAGAGCAGCATCGCGTTCGCGCCCGACTGCTTCTCCTCGTACGACAGCCCCGACCACTCGTAGCCGATGCCCGGCGGTAGCTGCGCGGCCATCGCCTCCATCGCGGCGATCGCGGCGCCAGAGCTCACGCCCGGGGCCGGCTCGCCCTGGATCGCGAACGTCGGGAACCCGTTGAACCGATCGAGCTTCGGCGCGCCGTACGTCCAGCGCCCGGTCGCGATCGCCGTGAACGGCACCATCTCGCCGCCGCGGTTGCGCACGTACCAGCGCCCGAGGTCCTCCGGCTTCATGCGGAACGGCGCGTCGGCCTGGACGTACACGCGCTTGGTGCGGCCGCCCGAGATGAAGTCGTTGACGTACACGCCGCCCCACGTCGACGAC
>DATMCI010000137.1:0-58421 GCA_035558535.1 Kofleriaceae bacterium | reverse complement strand
GACGAGCGTCGGATCGATGCCCTTGATCGCGACACCGGAGAGCTGCCCCTTGCCGCGCGTGACGAGCATCTCGGCGAAGATGAACGGCTGCACGGCGATCACGTCCGGATCGATCTCCTGCGCCGTCTTCATCACGTCGCGGTACTCGGCGAACGTGGCCTGGCTCTTCAGCACGATCACGTGCGCGTTGACGCCCAGCACCTTGTCGCGGAACTGCTTCTCGAAGCCCGTCGTGACGGCGAGCACCGTGGTCAGCGCGGCGACGCCCAGCGCGACGCCGAGGATCGAGACGCTCGTGAACACGGTGAACAGGGCCACCAGGGCGAACGCCGCCCCCGCGATGAGCCCGAGGACGAACATGAGGACGCCGACCGAGTTGCCGGAGGACGCGAGGAGGATCGCGAGCCCGGCGAGCGAGATCAGAAACGATCCGCCGGACAGCCACATCATGAGGCGGTCACGCTTGCCGCCGTAGAGATAGCGCCAACCGATCTTGATCTCGTACCGCACGATCAGCCGTCCAGCCGTCAGCTTGCACCGGGGAGCCGCCTGGTGCCAGCGCGCCGTCGGCGGAATTCTGCGGGCCCGGCCGCGGAATTCTGCGGCGGCCGGCCGCGGTTTCCTTCACCCAGCGGAGGCGCGGCGTGCGACCGGGCCCACGCGCCCTGCGCCCGCGCGCCCGCGCGCCCGCGCGCGGGCGCCCGCCAAGCACCCCGCCCTTACCCGAGCCACGGCTCGCGCTCCGGTCGGACCCGCGGCGAGACCACGGCCGTATCTGCCGCCAGGATGATCTGGGCCGCGATCCACTGGGCCGCGATCCCCAGGCCGCAACCCAGGCCGCAACCAAAGCCGCAACCAGGCCCGCAATAACGTCCTCACATCAGGGCGCCCTCATCGATTCGGCGAACACCAGCACGCCCCTGCGTCGCGTACTACGGTCATCGCAAAGTCATCGTTTGTCCGACTCTTTCGGGATGAGCCTTAATCCTGAAGGTTCGCCAGCCAACTAAATCCATATTCGCAGTCTGGCGTGAGCGACCATTTTGACGACTTCTTGTTCTTGACACGTCATTTGTAGTTTTATAAGTACATAAGAATAAGCTCGGGCTTCTTGCTGTACCAGGAGCCTGCCTAGAGAGGGAGGCGGCGATGCATCAACACGACGGGGGTGACTGCAATATGAGAACGCGTATTGCCTTGGTGGCGCTTTTCTCAATCACGGCGCCCGCCTGCGACGTTCCTCCCGAGGACGGGCTGCTCGCCACGGAGACCGCCACGGCGAAGGAGCCAGCACCTGGAGTCGGGAGTCTCCAGCAGCCACTATCAAGCGGGCCCCCGCCGTACACGCTCTTCGAGAGCGGACAGGTGCGCCCGCTCGCGCTAGCTCCAGACGGTAAGCATCTGTTCGCCGTCAACACACCAGATAACCGCCTCGAAGTATTCCGCGTCCTGCAGAATCAGCTCGTCCACAAGGCGTCGATCCCGGTCGGCCTCGAGCCGGTCGCCGTCGCCGCGCGGACGAGCAGCGAGGTCTGGGTGGTGAACCACCTCTCGGACAGCGTGAGCGTCGTGGAGCTCGGCGACGATGCCGCGTCCGGGCGCGTCAAGCGCACGCTGCTCGTCGGCGACGAGCCGCGCGACATCGTGTTCGCGGGGCCCGGGCGCAAGCGCGCGTTCATCACGACGGCGCACCGCGGCCAGAACCTCGCGTTCGATCCCCAGCTCACGACTCCGGGCGTCGGGCGCGCGGACGTGTGGGTGTTCGACGCGACCTCCCTCGGCCACACGCTCGGCGGCGCGCCGCTGACCGTCGTCACCCTGTTCGCGGACACGCCCCGCGCGCTCGCCGTCACGCCCGACGGCACGCGCGTCTACGCCGCCGGCTTCCACACGGGCAACCAGACCACCTCGGTCAGCGAGATCGTGCTCCCGAACGGCTTTGGACCGGACGGCGCGCCGGGCCCCAGCGTCAACGCCAACGGTGATCCGGCGCCCGAGGTCGGGGTCATCGTCAAGTGGAACGGCCAGGACTGGGTCGATCCGCTCGGCCGTCCCCGCAGCCAGTACGTGAAGTTCGATCTACCCGACAAGGACGTGTTCGTGCTCGACGCGATGGCGAGCCCGCCGCGCCAGCTCGTGGGCGCGAGCGGCTCGTTCCAGGGCGTCGGCACCATCCTCTACAACATGGCCGTCAACCCGGTGAACGGGAAGATCTACGTCGCGAACACCGAGGCGAACAACCACGATCGCTTCGAGGGCCCCGGGGTCTTCACCGGGCACAGCCTGCGCGGGCACCTGCACGAGAATCGCATCACCGTGCTCACGCCCGGCGGCGGCGTCGCCCCGCGGCACCTGAACAAGCACATCAATTACGCGAGCTGCTGCGCGCCGATCCCCAACACCGAGAACGATCGATCGCTTGCCCTGCCGCAGGGCATGGCCGTGACCGGCGACGGGACGACGCTCTACGTCGCGGCCCTGGGCTCCAGCAAGGTCGGCGTGTTCGCCACGGCGCAGCTCGAGACCGACACGTTCGTGCCGAGCGCGGCGAATCACATCACCGTGACCGGCGGCGGCCCCACCGGGCTCGTGCTCGACGAGCAGCGCGGGCAGCTCTACGTGATGACGCGGTTCGACAACGCGGTCTCGATCATCGACACGGCGACGCGCGTGGAGACGACGCACGTGCGGATGTACAGCCCCGAGCCGCAGAGCGTCGTCGCCGGCCGCCGGTTCCTCTACGACGCCAGGTCGTCGTCGAGCCACGGCGACTCGGCGTGCGCGAGCTGCCACGCGTTCGGTGACACCGACAGCCTGGCGTGGGATCTCGGCAACCCCGACAGCGAGGTCCTCTCGAACCCCGGACCGTTCGCCAGCTCCCGGACCGATCCGGTCACGGGCGGGCTGGTGCCGGCCATCTTCCACCCGATGAAGGGGCCGCTGACGACGCAAAGCTTGCGCGGGATGGCCAACCACGGCCCGATGCACTGGCGCGGCGACCGCACCGGCGGCCGCGACGCGCCCAGCGTCCAGCCGGACAGCGGGACCTTCGACGAGCGCGCTGCGTTCCGGCAGTTCCAGGCCGGGTTCACCGATCTGCTCGGTCGCGCGACCACCATCCCGGCAGCGGACATGGAGGCGTTCGCCGACTTCATCCTGCAAGTCCGGTATCCGCCCAACCCGATCCGCGCACTGGATAACGCGTTGACGCCAGATCAGGAGATTGGGCGGCAACTCTTCTTCAGCGTCAACTGCGGCGCCAAGCCGCCCGAGGAGGTCTGTCCGAACGGTGCCTGCGTCCACCTGAAGTGCAAGGAGTGCCACACCCTCGATCTGGACGGCAACGCGGACACCGGGTCCCCCGGGTCGCCCGGGTTCTTCGGCACGACCGGGCTCTCCAGCTTCGATGTCGGCTCGCAGTTCCTCAAGGTCCCCCACCTCCGCAACCTGTATTCGAAGCTCGGGATGTTCGGGAATCCCGCCAATGCCGGGTTCCCCAACGACGACCACGTCCACAAGGGCCCGCAGGTGCGCGGCTTCGGGTTCACCCACAACGGAGACATCGATACGCTGTTCCGCTTCTTCAAGGGGATCACCTTCGGCGAGGAGTTCACCGGTGTGGGCAACGGTGGATTCCTCTTGGGGCCCGCGGGAGACGTCCAGCGCCGGCAGAGCGAGGCGTTCATGCTCGTGTTCCCCAATGGCATCGCGCCCATCGTGGGCCAGCAAGTCACGCTCACGCCAGCGAGCCCGCCAGCGGTGGTGGGCCGCGTCCATCTCCTCCGCCAGCGCGCGAACGCGGGCGAGTGCGATCTCGTCGCCAAGACCCAGCTTGGCCACCAGGAGGTCGGCTTCGTGTACGTCGGCGCCGGCTCGTTCAGGAGCGATCGGCAAGGGCTGCCCGCCATCACCGAGGCGGAGCTGCGGTACCTGGCCACGCATGGCGGCCATCCCGTGACCTATACCTGCGCGCCGCTCGGCTCGGGCCAGCGCATCGGCGTCGACCGCGATGGCGACGGCGCCTGGGACGGTGACGAGCGCGCCGCCGGCACCGATCCGGCCGATCCGAGCAGCAAGCCCTGAGCCGGCTCGCCGCGGGCACCCGCCGCGCTTACGGCGCGCAGCTGCCGGTGCACCGGCTCGCGACGCACCGCGGCTCGGTCGCGCAGGGCATCGGCGGCGTCGGCGGCGGCAGCATCGGGCACGAGTGCGCCTTGCACTCGGAGGCTCGGATCTGCGCGCGCCAGTCGAGGTACTTGCGCGAGAACACGCCGAGGTGAACGCCGCTGTCGCAGCAGACATCGCCGGGATCGACGAGCGGCCCCGGCGCGCAGTCGGCCGCGGTCACGCACTCGATGGGGCTCGGGGCATCGCGCCGCGCCGACGAGCACCCGGCGAGCGCGAGCGCGAACGCGGCCGCGCGCGCGAAGACCAGGTAGGCACGGCCGATCCCCATCGCGCGCCAGCGTATCAGCTCTGCCGGCTGCTGCCGCTACCGGCCGCGCGCCCGCGGTGCGAGGATCGCCGCCCGGTGTCCGGGCGCGTGATCCCATGGCCACCTCGCTCCAGCTCATCGGGATCGACGTCGGATCGACGACCACGCGGATCGCCATCGCCGACGCGCGCATGCTCCCCGGCGGCGCCGCCGGGCGCCCCGAGCTCGGCCAGCTCGAGGAGCGGCTCCGCACCGAGCCCGCGCGGACGCCGTTCCGCGGCGACGCGCTCGACGCCGAGGCGCTGCTCGCGCTCGTCGACGGCGCGATCGCCGACGGCGGGGCGCGGCCCGGCGCGTTCTTCGGCGGCGGCGCGCTCGTGACCGGGCTCGCGGCCCGCGCCCCGAACGCAGCCGCCGTGGTCGACGCGCTGCGCGCGCGCGTCGGCGACGCCGTCGTCGCGACCGCGGGCGATCCGCGGCTCGAGGCGTGGCTCGCGTTCCACGGCAACGCCGGGGCGCTGTCGCGCGCCGCGCCGGAGCGCCGCGTGCTGAACCTCGACATCGGCGGCGGCACGACGAACCTCGCGGTCGGCCGCGCTGGCGAGGTCGTGGCCACCGGCTGGATGTGGATCGGCGCGCGCCACGTCGAGGTCGCCCCCGGGGGGCACCGCCTCGTCCGGTGCTCCCCGGAGGCGCGGCGCACGCTCGGGCGGCTCGGGATCGAGCCGCGCGCCGGCGAGCCGCTCTCGCCGCGCGACGTCGAGCGCCTGCTGGACGCGTGGATCGCCGTGCTCGAGGGCGCGGTCACCGGCGCGCCCGGAGCCGACTCGGATGCGCTCGTCCCCGCGCCGCTCGCGCTGCCGGCGGAGATGGGCGCGCTCGACCTCGCGTTCTCCGGCGGCGTCGGCGGGCTCGTCTACGACGCCCTCGCCGGGCGGGCGCTGCCGCCGACGACCGCGTACGGCGACCTCGGCATCGAGCTCGCCGCGCGCATCGCGCGCTCGCCCGTGCTCGCCGCGCGCGTGCTCGTCCCCGAGGGCCGCGGGCGCGCGACCGTCTACGGGCTCCTGCGCCACCAGACGCAGATCTCGGGCGCGACCGTGTGGCTGCCCGGCGACCAGCGCTGCCCCACCGGCGATCTCCCGATCCTCGGCTCGCTCGGGCCCGATGCCTCCGCCGGTGAGATCGCGCGCCTCGTGGCGCTCGCCCGCGCCGCGCGGCCCGCTGGCGCGATCGTCGTGCGCGGCCCGCTCGACGGCCGCGCGCTCCGCGACCTCGGCCGCGCGCTCGGCGCGGCCCTCGATGCGGCCCTCGGGGGCGGCCTGGCCCCCGCGCCGCACGCCCCCGCGCCGCACGCCGCGCTCGTCGTCCTGCTCGAGCAGAACCTGGCCAAGGCGCTCGGCGGCTACGCGACCGAGTGGGGGCGCCGCCCGCTGCCGCTGGTCGTCCTCGACGAGGTGCTCCCCCATGGTGCGGAGCTCGTGCGGATCGGCGCGCCGCGCGGGGACCTCGTGCCCGTGTCGTTCTTCGGCATGGGCCCCTGAGCCCGGATGGTACCGTCGCCGCGGGGACGCATGGCATCACCAGCTGAGCTGAGGCCGCTCGCCGAGATCCACGTGCCCGCGCCGCGGCCCGACGTCGACTACCCGTTCCGCGGCCTCGGCCGCTCGATCACGTTCCGCGGCCTGCCGTCGCTGCTCGGGGCCGCCGACCTCCACAAGGCCGGCGACGCCCGCGCCGGGCTCGCCGCGCCTGACGAGCCCACCCGCGAGGCCGCGCGCACGATGCTGGCCCAGCTCACGCTGCAGCACCTCCACGATCACCCGCTGACCGACGCCGCCGGGCGGGTCGACGACGTCATGCGCGTCAACTACGACATCGATCGCGACGCGTTCGCGGCGATCGCGGCCATGACCGTGGGCGAGCTCCACGATCACCTGCTGCGCGCGCCCGGCGACGAGATCGCGCGCACCGGCCGCGCGCTGACCGGCGTGATGGCCGCCGCGGTCGCCAAGCTCTGCGACGTGCACGAGCTCGTGTACATCGCGCGCAAGATCTCCCGCCCGACCCGCGCCCGCACGCTGCTCGGCGCGCCCGGGACGCTGTCGTCGCGCATCCAGCCCAACCACCCGTCCGACGACCCGCGCGGGATCACGCTCCTCACGCTGTGGGGCCTCTCGATCGGCTCCGGCGACGCGATCTTCGGCGTGAACCCCGCGATCGACACCGTCGATCACGTGGCGGCGCTCCTCGGCCACCTCGATCAGCTCCGGCGCCGGCTCGAGGTGCCCACGCAGATCTGCGTGCTCGCGCACGTCCGCACCCAGCTCGCCGCGCTCGAGGCCGGCGCGCCGGTGGAGATCCTGTTCCAGAGCCTCGCCGGCACCGAGGCCACGCTCGTCTCCGAGTTCGACTGCACGATCGAGCTGCTCGACGCGGCCTACCGCACGATGGCCGAGCGCGGCGCGCTCGCCGGGGAGGCCGCGCAGTTCACCTACTTCGAGACCGGGCAGGGCAGCGAGCTCACCTACGGCAAGCACGACGGCATCGACATGACCACGCTCGAGGCGCTCTGCTACGGCCTCGCCCGCCGCTGGGACCCGTTCATGGTCAACAACGTGACCGGATTCATCGGCCCCGAGACCCACCAGGACGATCGCGAGATGGTGGTGTCGAACCTCCAGGATCACTTCATGGGCAAGCTCCTCGGCCTGCCGATGGGGATGGCGCCGTGCTTCACGCTGCACGCCGGGACCTCGCTCGAGGGCCAGCAGATGGCGACCGCGCTCCTCGCCGCCGCCGGCGCGAATTACTACATGGACGTCCCGCTCGGCGCCGATCGGATGCTCGCGTACTTCGACACGAGCGGCCACGACGTCCAGACCTTGCGCGAGCTCCACGGCCGGCGGCCCGGCGCCGAGTACCTGCGCTGGGCGATCTCCCGCGGCATCTTCGAGGAGCGCGAGGGGCAGCTCCTGCGCGGGCCCCGCTTCGGCGACGTGCGCGCCCTGTGCGCCTCCGACGCGGAGCTCGCCGAGCTCTGGCGCGCGACGCCGATCGCGCCCGGCTTCGGCGTGGCGGGGCCGCGCCCCGAAAGCCGGGTGAGCCGGCAGGTGCGCCTGCACCAGGCCGTCGCGCGCGAGGCCGCGGCGTCGGAGCTCTCCGCCGACGCCCTCGCGAGCACCGGCGCGTTCCGCCTCGTGGCGACCCAGGCCCGCACGCGCGCCGAGCACCTCGGCTCGCCCCACCGCGGCGCCCAGCTCGCCGCCGAGAGCGCCGCCGCGCTCGCCCCCGAGCCGCACCCCGTCGCGATCCTCGTCTCCGACGGGCTCTCGGCCGAGGCCGTGCACAAGAACGTCCCCGAGCTTTTGCCCGTGCTCGTGGACGGCCTCACCGCCCACGCGATCACCGCCGGCGCGCCGCTGCTCGCGCGCCACGGCCGCGTCAAGCTGGCCGAGGCCGTCGCCGAGCGCCTCGGCGCGCGGGTCGTCGTCCACCTGATCGGCGAGCGCCCCGGCGGCGACGCCGCCTCGTCGCGCAGCCTCTCGGCGTACCTGTGCCTGCGCACAAACGCCGCCGCCGGGGCGGCCGCGCGCGAGCCCGATCGGCTGCCGTTCGAGTACACCGTCATCTCGAACATCTACGCCGAGGGCGGCCTCCCGCCCGCCGAGGCCGCCGCCGTGATCGTCGAGAAGGTCGTGCAGATCCTCGCCCACGACGCCGCTGGCAACCGGCTCGAAGCTCGCCTCGCAACCGCCAACACGAGCAACGCCTGAGCTCCGCGACCACCAACGCGAGCAGCGCCTGAGCTCCGCTCAGGCTCCATACAAACAAACCGTCTTGACTGACTGTTTTCCGGGCGGTACACAGCCGCTCGGATGCCCGAGGCCGCACGCGCACCGCGTACGCAGCAGCAGCGCCGCGACGAGACGCGGCGCGCGCTCCTCGACGCGGCCGTCGAGTCGCTGATCGAGGTCGGGTTCGCCCGCACGACGACGCTCGAGGTGCAGCGGCGCGCGAACGTCTCGCGCGGCGCGCTCTTGCACCACTTTCCGTCGAAGGCGGAGCTCCTGGGCGCCGCGATCGCGCACCTGGCCGAGATGCGCGCCGTCGAGCTCAAGCGGCTGTCCGCGGAGCTGCCCGCCGACCGGCGCGCCGACGGCAAGGCCGGCGCCACCGGCGAGCCCGGCGCCAGCGCGCGCACCGCGGCCGTCCTGGGCCTCCTCTGGCAGTGCTTCTCCGGCACGTTCTTCCAGGTCGCGATGGAGCTCCGCACCGCGGCCCGCACCGATCCCGAGCTGCGCCCGGTGCTGGCGAGCGCCGAGCGCGTGCTCCGCGACGGCATCCTGGCGCAGGCGCGCACGCTGTTCGGCAAGGAGGTCGCCGAGCACCCCGGCCTGCCCGGCGCGCTCGACCTGACGCTGCAGCTCATGATCGGCGCGGCGATGTCGGCCGTCCTGCACGGCGGCGACAAGCGGCTCGACGAGCTGATCGACGACTGGAAGGCCCTGTTCCCCACCGTGCTGGCGCACTACGCGGCGCCCCGGCGGCGCCCGGGCCCGAGCCCGAGCCCGAGCCCGACCCAGACTCCGCCCCCCGTACCGACCCTCAAAAAGGCGATGAAGGTGACCCGATGAGCAAGGAGCTTCGTTTCGACGGAAGAGTAGCGATCGTGACCGGCGCCGGCGGCGGCCTCGGGCGAGCGCACGCGCTGCTGCTCGCCTCGCGCGGCGCGAAGGTGGTCGTCAACGACCTCGGCGGCAGCCACACCGGCGAGGGCCAGTCGGCGTCGGCCGCCGACCGCGTGGTCTCCGAGATCAAGGAGGCCGGCGGCGAAGCGGTCGCCAATTACGACTCCGTCGAGGACGGCGACAAGATCGTCAAGACCGCGATCGACGCCTTCGGTAGGCTCGACATCCTCATCAACAACGCCGGCATCCTGCGCGACGTCTCGTTCCAGAAGATGACGCAGGCCGACTGGGACCTCGTCTACCGCGTCCACGTGCTCGGCACGTTCCGCGTCACGCACGCCGCGTGGCCGCACATGCGCGACGCCGGCTACGGCCGCATCGTCAACACGTCGTCGGCCGCCGGCATCTACGGCAACTTCGGCCAGGCGAACTACTCGATGGCCAAGCTCGGCCTGCACGGGCTCACGCAGACGCTCGCGCTCGAGGGCAAGAAGCGCAACATCGTCGTCAACACGATCGCGCCGATCGCCGGCTCGCGCATGACCGAGACGGTGCTGCCCAAGGAGCTGCTCGAGGCGCTCAGGCCCGAGTACGTCTCGGCGCTCGTGGCCAAGCTCGCGCACGAGTCCACCGAGGAGACCGGCGGCCTCTACGAGGTCGGCGGCGGGTTCTTCGCGAAGCTGCGCTGGGAGCGCTCCACCGGCAAGACGTTCCGGCTCGGCCGCGCGCTCAAGATCGAGGACGTCGATACGGCGTGGAAGGAGATCACGCAGTTCGAGAAGGTGACGCACCCCGGCTCGGTCGCCGAGTCGATGCAGCCGATCATGGAGAACGTCGAGGCCGGCCCGAGCAAGGGCGGCAACGAGTTCATCGACGTCGATGCGGCGCTCGGGTACCGCTACCCCGAGTTCCACTCGAGCTACGACGAGCGCGACGTCGCGCTGTACGCGCTCGGCGTCGGCGCGGCGAAGGATCCGACTGACGAGCGTGACCTCCAGCTCGTCTACGAGCTGTCCGGCAAGGGCATGAAAGTCCTGCCGAGCTTCGGCGTGCTCCCCGCGATCAACATGGTGTTCACGCAGGCCAAGAGCGGCGTCACGGCCCCCGGCCTCAAGTTCGGCCTCGATCGCGTGCTGCACGGCGAGCAGTACACCGAGCTGCGCCGCCCGCTGCCGGCGAAGGGCAAGCTGACCACGAAGGCCCAGGTCAAGCACATCTGGGACAAGACCAAAGGCGCGGTCGTGGTCACCGAGTTCACGACGTACGACGAGCACGGCGACGAGCTCGTGAAGAACGAGGTCGCCACGTTCGTGCGCGGCGCCGGCGGCTGGGGCGGCGAGCGCGGCCCGTCGGCCGACGTCAACGTGCCGCCCGACCGCGCGCCCGATCAGGTCGTCGAAGACAAGACGAGCGAGAGCCAGGCCCTGATCTACCGGCTGTCCGGCGACTGGAACCCGCTCCACGCCGACCCGGGCTTCGCCAAGGCGTTCGGGTTCCAGCGCCCGATCCTGCACGGCCTGTGCTCGTTCGGCTTCGCGACGCGCAACGTGCTGCAGGCGTTCGCGCCCGACGGCAACCCCGACTACGTGAAGTCGATCAAGGTTCGCTTCGCGCAGACGGTCATCCCGGGCGAGACGCTCGTCACCGAGATGTGGAAGGAGAGCGACACGCGCATCGTCTTCCGGACGAAGATCAAGGAGCGGGGCGAGGTCTGCATCTCGAACGCGGCGCTGGAGCTGTGGAAGGAGCTCCCCAAGCCGAAGGACCGCACGAAGCCGACCGCGGCCGCTGCAAGCGGCGCGGGCGCGGGCGCCGCAGCGCCGGTGCCCAATAGCAGCGACATCTTCCGCGCGATCGGCACGTTCGTCGCGGGGAACCCCGCCACGGCCGAGAAGGTCAAGACGGTGTTCCTGTTCAAGCTGGCGAGCCCCGAGAGTGCGTGGACGATCGACCTGTCGACCCCGCCAGGCACGGTCTCCGAGGGCGCGGCCGGCAAGGCGGCGTGCACGCTCGAGATGACCGACGCCGACTTCATGGCGATGGCGACCGGCCAGGCCGACGCGATGAAGCTGTTCTCGACCGGCAAGCTCAAGATCAGCGGCGACGTGATGGCGTCGCAGAAGCTCGGCTTCTTGAAGAAGCTGACGCCGGAGATGGTGCTCGCCGAGACGCAGAAGCGCACGGGCGCGGGCGCGGGCGCGGGCGGCGCCGCGGCGGCCCCGGCCGGCGTCCCGGCGGATTACACGCCGACGGTCGAGGACGTGTTCGCCGTGATCGAGGAGTACCTGAGGCAGAACCCCGACCTCGCGCCGAAGGTCGGCACCACGTACCTGTGGAAGATCGGCGGCCAAAGCTGGCAGCTCGACCTCAAGAACGGCGCCGGCAGCGTCGCGCCGGGCGGCACCGCCGCCGACTGCACGCTCGAGCTATCGGAGCAAGACTTCCTCGCGCTGACGCAGGGCAAGGCCGACGCGATGAAGCTGTTTTCGACCGGCAAGCTCAAGATCTCCGGCAACGTGATGGCGTCGCAGAAGCTGCAGTTCCTGAGCAAGCTCGATCCGTCGAAGGCGATCGAGGTGGTCGCCAAGCGCCGCGGCGCGGGCGCGGCGGCGGCGCCCGCAGGCGGCGGCGCGGCCGGGGCTCCAGCGGCGGCGGCCAAGCCGGCGGCCGAGGCGCAGGCGCCGAAGATCCTCGCGGCGCTCCGGCAGCGGCTCGCCGAGAACCCGGGCCTCGCGCAGGAGGTCCGCGCGACGGTGCGGCTCGAGGTCCGGGATCCGGACCTGTCGGAGACGCTCCCGCTCGGCGGCGTCGATCCGGCGAAGCTCGACGCGACGCTCACGATCACGGACGCCGATCTGGCCGCGCTCGCGAGCGGCCAGACGACCGCGCACAAGCTCTACCAGCACGGCAAGCTGCGCGTCGACGGAGACGTCTCCGTCGCGCACCGACTGGGCCTGTTCAAGGGCCTGATCCAGAACTAGACCAGAAATAGACCCGCAAGCGAAGGAGAAGCTCACATGCCACGCAAAGTAAACGTCATCGGCGTCGGGATGGTCCCCTTCGCCAAGCCCGGCAAGAGCGAGGAGTACCACGTGATGGCGCGGAAGGCCTCGGAGGCCGCCCTCGCCGACGCGAAGGTCCCGTTCACCGACGTGCAGCAGGCGTTCGCCGGCTACGTGTACGGCGACTCGACGTGCGGCCAGCGCGCCGTCTACCAGCTCGGCCAGACGGGCATCCCCGTGTTCAACGTCAACAACAACTGCTCGACGGGCAGCTCCGCGCTGATGCTCGGCGCGCAGGCGATCGCCGGCGGGCTCGCCGAGTGCGTGCTCGTCGTCGGCTTCGAGCAGATGGAGGCCGGCGCGCTGCAGGCCAAGTGGACCGACCGCGCGAACCCGCTCGATCGGTTCGTCAACGTGATGAACGAGGAGCAGGGCTTTAACTCCGCGCCGCCCGCCGCGCAGATGTTCGGCGGCGCCGGCCGCGAGTACCGGTGGAAGCACGGCACCAAGCGCGAGACGTTCGCCAAGATCAGCGCGAAGGCGCGCCAGCACGCCTCGAAGAACCCGTACGCGCTGTTCAAGGAGGTCCTGTCCGTCGAGGAGATCCTCGCCTCGCCCGAGGTCTTCGATCCGCTGACCCGCTACCAGTGCTGCCCGCCGACGTGCGGCGCCGCTGCGGCGGTGCTCGCGAGCGACGAGTTCGCGAAGCAGCACGGCATCGATCGGCCCGTGTACATCGCCGCCCAGGCGATGACGACGGACTTCTCGTCGACGTTCGACGAGCACTCGATGATCAAGATGTGCGGCTTCGACATGGCGAAGGCGGCCGCCAAGAAGGTCTACGAGCAGGCGGGGATCGGCCCCGAGGACGTCCAGGTCGTCGAGCTGCACGACTGCTTCACGGCGAACGAGCTGCTCACCTACGAAGCGCTCGGGCTGTGCAAGGAGGGCGAGGCCGAGAAGTTCATCTGGGACGGCGACAACACCTACGGCGGCAAGTTCGTCACGAACCCGTCGGGCGGCCTGCTCTCGAAGGGCCACCCGCTCGGCGCCACGGGCCTCGCGCAGTGCACCGAGCTCGTCTGGCACCTGCGCGGCCAGGCCGAGGCGCGCCAGGTCGAAGGCGCGCGCATCGCGCTGCAGCACAACCTGGGCCTGGGCGGCGCCTGCGTCGTCACGATGTACCGCCGCGACTGAACCCGTGGCCCCCCTGCCCGACGCGGGATCTGTCCGGTCCGCGCCGGACAGACCGGACAGATCCCGGGGGTCCAAAGACCGGGTCAATCCGGTCCCCAGCGTCCGGCATTCGGACAAAATCGACGCGGTCGGTCGCAGTTTCAGGCAGTTACACCGAGGTGAGCGTGGGCGCGGCGCGTGCACGATGCGCGAGGCGTGTCGGTCACTACTTCAAGGAGGCTGCTATGCTGGCGGGGATGCAAAACCACGTGCTCGATCCACCCGCGATCGCTCCCGATCGGATCCTGCCGCTCCGCATCGAGGAGTACATGCGGCTCTCGGAGGTCGGGGTCTTCGACGACGAGAAGGTCGAGCTGCTCGACGGGGTCGTCGTCAAGATGAGCGCGCAGGGCCCCAAACACATGGAGCTGGTGGCGTTCATGAACCGGCTGCTCGCGCGCCGGCTGCCGGACGACTACGCGGTCCTCCCGCAGTGCACGCACCTCCTGTCGGAGCACTCGGCGCCGGAGCCGGACTTCGTGGTCGTGACGGCGCGCTCGGTGCACGCGCACGAGCGCGAGACGGCGACCTGGCTGGTCGAGGTCGCCGAGTCGTCGATCCGCAAGGATCTCGGGCTCAAGGCGCGGCTCTACGCCGCCGCCGGCGTCGCCGAGTACTGGGTGATCGACGCCAACGTCGACGCCGTCGTCGTCCACCTCGAGCCGTCGGCGGACGGCTATCGCTCGATCACGACGCACGGCCGCTTCGAGCGGCTCGCGCCGCGGGCGTTCCCGAGCCTCGTGTTCAGCCTCGACGAGCTGCTCGCCGCGCGCTGAGCCCGGCTACGGCTCGTCACCGCGCGCGGGCGTGCAGCCCGCGGTCGAGCCGGTGCCCGGCGCGTCGTCGGCGGCGCCGTCTGCCGCGGGCGGTCCGCCGGTGCCTCGCATGAGCAGCACGCGGTCGAAGCCGGCGCGGCGCGCGGCGCTGGCGACGGCGACGAGGTCCTTCGCGACGGCGTCGCGATCGACGGCGATGGCGAGCGTGTTGCCGCACGCGTGCGTGCGGCACCTGCCGGCGAGCTGTTGTGCCGCGCCGTCGACGGCGGCCGGGTCAGCGAGCCGCCCGGTGTGCGTCCAGGAGCCCGCGCACGCGGTGACCGCGGCGGCGCCGACCTCGAGCGTCGGGCGCGCCAGCTCGGCGTCCTCGACGTCGGCGGCCGCGGTGAGGCCCGCGCCGACGAGCACCGGCGGGCCGCCCGAAGATCCGCCCGCGCGGACGGCGACGAGCGTGGCGGTGGCGTCCGCCGTCCACCGCAGGGCGAGCCAGAGCAGCGGGCCCGGGGCGTCCGCGTCGGCGACGAGCAGGTACACGGCGTGATCGGCGAGCGTGTCGGGCTCCTCGCCGAGCGACAGCATCTGATCGCCAGCGCGGACGCGCGTGCGCGAGATCTCGACGACGCCGTAGCCCTCGCGGTCCGGCGTGACGCGCCACGGCCGCGCGTCGCCGCGCGACAGATCACACGCGAGCTCGCCCGACGTCTCCGACGGCAGCATGACGCGCAGCCCGGTCACGGCGTTCTCGACGCACGCCTCGACCGCCTTGTCGCCGAGGCCGCCGGCGCGCACCGACGAGAGCTCGCCGCTGGAGTCGACGGCGAGCATCGCGCGCAAGGAGCCGGTCACGGGCGAGCTCGCGAAGCACGCGTCGATCGACGGAAGCTTGCCGCGCAGCGCGCCCTCGGCCGCGCGCGCCACCTGCTCGGAGACGTTCTCCGCCTCCGCGGGATCGAGCGCGAACGGCGTCCACGGCGTGCCGGCCTCGGTGACGGGCGGCGCCGGCGCCGCGCCTGTCGCGTCGAACGCGATGGGCAGGATCACGGAGACGATGCGCCCGTCGGGCGGCGCCGGGAACGCCGCCGCGCGCACGACGGAGGTCACGCACGCGGCGACCGGCTCGCTCAGCACGTGCGAGGTCGCGCCGGCCTGGATCACCTTGCCGCTCGCGCCGATCGTGAGCCGCCACTCCACGATCGCCTTCGACGCGGCGGGCCCCGACGCCAGGAGCTGCGCCTCCCGGGGCGCGCACGCCGCCAGCTCGGGGACGCGGTGCGCGAGCACGCGGGTGATCGCCGCCGGCGCGAGCGCGCCCGTGACCGCGGGCGTGCCGAGCACGACGGCCGTCGCGGGCTTCTCCACCGGCGCGTTCGCGCCGAGCCCGGGGAGCGGGCCGGAGCGGAGCACGCCGAGCGTCCCGATGCCGATGCCGCCGCCGCCCTCGCCGAGCAGCGCGCCGTAGATCTGGCCCTCCGCCGGGGCGAGCGACGGCAAGGGCGGCGCCGCCTTGCACCGCACGAGGTGCGCGCGGCCGCGCTCCTGCGGCGAGGCGCGTCCGACGGGGCCCCCGCACGCCGCGCTCGCGACGAGCACGAGCGAGAGGGCGAGCCGCGCGTCCTGGGGGCGCCGCCGCGCCGGGCGCGCGGCCCACGCGGCCACGCCGCCGCCGCGGTCGCCGGGCTCGGGGCGGCCGGCTGCGCTCAAGCCACCTCGATCAGCTCGATCCGGTTGCCGAACGGATCGCGCGTGTGCCCGCGCCGCACGCCGGGCAGCTCCTCCGCCGGGCGCCACTCGCACCCGGCGGCGGCGAGCCGCGCGAGGTACGCGTCGAGCCCGCGCACGACGAGGGCCGGGTGCGCCTTCTCCGGCGGGCGCGGATCGTCCTGCACGCCGAGGTGGATGCCGACGGGGCCGGCCTGGAACCAGAGGCCGCCCCGCGCGCGCAGGGACTCCGGCTTGGGCACCTCGGCAAAGCCCA
Source organism: Kofleriaceae bacterium (assembly GCA_035558535.1). Classification (GTDB taxonomy): domain Bacteria; phylum Myxococcota_A; class Polyangia; order Haliangiales; family Haliangiaceae; genus JABFXX01. The sequence goes on along the minus strand of DATMCI010000137.1, from coordinate 42,306 downwards.
GGACGCCGCCGTAGAACTGCCGCGCCGCGGCCTCGGCGCCGCGCGGGATCGCGAGCTGGACGTGGTCGATCCCGACGACGCGCATCTCGTCGGGCGCCGCATCCGTCACCGCATCGGCCTTTGCCTCCGTCTTTGTCTCCGTCTCTGTCTCCTTCATCGCCCCCTCCACACCGGCTTGCGCTTGCCGAGGAACGCCGCGATGCCCTCGGCCGCGTCCTCGAGCGCGAGCACACGGCCAAGCTCCGCCTGCAGGTAGCGCAGCTGCGGCTCGTACTCCATGTCCTGCGAGCGGTAGAACGCCTGCAGGCCGAGCGCGATCGCCGCGGGGCTGCGCTCGGCGATCTCGCCCGCGAGCTTCTGCGTCGTCGCGGCGAGCTCGGCCGGCGGCACGATCTTGTTGACGAGCCCGCACTCGAGCGCCTCGGACGCGCTGAGCTTGCGCCCGGTCAGCATCATCTCGAGCACCCGCTTGCGGCCGAGGTTGCGGGTGAGCTCCGCGGTGATCATCATCGGCCACAGCCCGACGGCGATCTCGGTCGTACCGAACTCGGCGCTGTTGGCCGCGACCACCAGATCGCACGCCACCATGAGGCCGAGGCCGCCGGCGAGCGCCGGGCCGCCGACCATCGCGATCGTCGGCTTGCCGAGCGCGTGCATCGCCGAGAACAGCTCGACGAGGCTCGCCGGCGGCACGCCCTCGCCCGCCTGCGGCGGCTTCATCGTCGACAGGTCGCCGCCCGCCGAGAACACCGTGCCCGCGCCGGTGAGCACGATCACGCGGACGTCGCGGTTGGCCTTGAGCCGCGCGAGCGCGTGGACCAGCTCGCCGCAGGTGGCCGGGCTGATCGGGTTGCGCTTCTCGGGACGGTTCAGCGTGATCGTCGCGACCGGCGCCTGCTCGTCGACGAGGATCGTCTGGTAGGCGGGCCCGCCGCCCGGCTCGTCACTCATTCGGTGGGTGTATCACGCCGGTGAGCACGCGTTGACACCCCGTCGCGAGGCGGCCTACGCTCGCGCGATGAGCCGAGGGAGCCCACGCCGCCTGCGAGCCGCCGCCGCGCTGGCGCTCGCGGCGCTGCTCCTTCCCGGCGTGGCCGCCGCCGACGTCAACGACCTTGTCCTCGGCCGGCTCGCGAACCGCGTCGACGCCAACACGATCGTCCCGCTGAACGCCGAGCTCCGCTCGCTGTCGTCGCAGCTCGGCGTCGTACTCGCGCCGCACCTCCTGACGCCCGCCGACACGCTCGGCTTCGGCGGCTTCCAGCTCACCGTCGACTACTCCGCGACCTCGATCGACTCGGGGGCCTCGTACTGGCGCGCGCGGCGCGGCAGCCCCGATCCGATGGCGACCGGCGGCGTCACGCACGGGCCCGACACGCTCGGCACGTTCGGCATCTTCGTCCGCAAGGGCATGTGGTTCCCGCTGCCCTCGTTCGAGATCGGCGCCGGCGCCGTCCACCTCGTCGACTCGGAGATCTGGACCGGCCAGCTCTACGCCAAGCTCGCGCTCCACGAGGGCTACGCCGGGCTCCCGCTCCCAAGCCTCGCCGTGCGCGGCGGCGTCTCGCGCATGATGCAGCAGCGCGAGCTCGATCTGACCGTCGCCTCGGTCGACGTCACGCTGTCCAAGCACTTCGGCATCGGCGGCACGTGGCGCTTCGATCCGTTCGCTGGCTGGAACCTGCTCATGATCGTCCCGCGCTCCGAGGTGATCGATCCGACGCCGCAGATCGATCCGCTCGATCCGTCGACCCGGATGGACCTCGACCAGAACTTCGTCTTCAGCGATCAGGACAACATCTACCGCAACCGCGTCTTCTTCGGCGCGAAGCTCCAGTACTACGTCTTCCAGCTCACGATCGAGGCGAGCTTCGCGCTCGCCGGCAAGTCGCTCGACGACCGCGGCGGCACCTCCGAGCGCTGCACGGCCGTCTCGACCACGACGGCGTGCGACGCCATGGACGCCGCCGCCGCGCAGAACACGCTCTCGCTATCCGCCGGCCTGGACTTCTGATTTCGGCGGGCGCGCGCGCGCCACGCAACCGGGACGCGGGGCGGCCGACACGCCGGGGATGCACGCATTCGCTCGCCCGCTGCTCGTGCCTCGATTGACCGGCTCCTCGGCAGACCGCTACCCTCCTCCGCGAGGAGGCTCGCGGATGAAAGCCCTGGCGGTCGCGCTGCTCGTCTCGCTGATCTCGCTCGCCTCCTGCGACGGCTGCACCCGGCGGACGCCGAACGTGTGCTGCACGAGCGACGCGGAGTGCGCCCAGCTCGGGCTGCCTCCCGGCAGCGTGAGCGACTACAGCTGCGGCCAGGGCCACGTCTGCCGCGACTTCTACTGCGTCCCCGACATGGGCCCCGACGCGAGCGGGCCGGACGCGGCGCCCGACGCGCCCGGCAGGCGCTGCGACCCGGCCGCGCCGTTCGGCACGCCGACGCGGGTGCCCAACGTGAGCTCGTCCGTCGAGGAGCTCGACATGGCCTTGACGGCCGACGAGCTCACGGCCTTCTTCGTCCGGTTCACCGGCACGGGAGCTACGCTCCAGACCTCGTCGCGAAGCTCCGCCGATAGCAACTTCCCCGCCCCGATGATAGCGCCCTCCATTGCCGCGATCGAGTCGACGTACGACGTAATCCGTATTTCGGTAACCGCTGACGGGCTCGTACTCTATTTTCGCGTGAGTGATTCCACCGTCTATGCGGCCTCTCGTCCCGACGCGAGCGGAACGTTTACGTCGGCCACGGGCGTATTCGCGGACGGATCAGCGATGATAGCGACCACCCCTAAGATCTCGGCTGACTCGATGACTCTGTACTGGAGCTTACCGAACGACAAGCTCCGCGCGGCGACTCGCACCGGCGCATACGACACCTTCGTCAACCGGCGTGTCGTCTCGCTTCACAACATGACGGACTTCGCCATTTCGACCGACGAGCTCACGCTGTACTACTCGAACTTTCCCGACGCGGACATCTTCGTCTCGACGCGAGCTTCCAAGAATGTGCCATTCGACGTGGGCGCCCCTGTCTCGAATGTGAGCACGAGCGACGGCGACGTGCCGTTGAGCGTCACCGCGGACGGATGCCTGCTCTACATCCGCAGCAACCGCCCCGGCTCCGCCGGCGCCAATGACTACTGGATCGCACGGCGGTCACAGTAGCAGACGCGCGCCTTCTGCTGCGCGACTGCACTCCAACGTCAGTGTCTTTCGACGCTCAGTTCACGGTGATCGTGCCGAGATAGAAGTGGACCGTGCAGATGTACTTGAACGTACCGGCCGCCGTGAACTTCAGGCATCGTGTCTGGTTCTCGGGAACGACGATGCCGGGATCCGTCATCGATGCGTCACCCCTGAATGGCCCGATCGGGTGCGTCGGCGTCGAAACGAATTTGACGATCTCGTCGCGCGCTATGGTGACGTTGGGTTTGTCGAACGATATGGCCTGCGTCGTGATGGTATTGGCGACCGTGGCTGGACAGGTCACCGTCATCACGGTGGCCCCCTGCGCGTCGACGGGCTTCGGCGCGTCTGGTTTGGCGCCCTCGTCGCCGCCACCGCAGGCGGTCAGAGCAAGGGCAGAGATCGCGAGCAAGCTGCGGACAGACATCGGGCCTCCCGGAAAGGGCGGCGACGATATCAGCCGCTAGCGGCGCGCGCGGCCGGCTCAATCGGCTTTCGTGGGCCGTGTCACGGAGCCGTCCTCCTCAGGAGGGAGCTCGGCCGGCTCCGCGGGCGCGGGTGCCGTCGCAGCGGATGACGCCGCCGCCGCCGCGCCGGCCGGCTTCGGCTCGGCGCCCGCGCCAGCGGTGCTGCGCGCCGGCTCGCCGACGACCTTGCCGCGCCGGCCCTTCGGCGTCTTCTGCCACTGCTCGGCCGCGCGCTCGGAGCGGCGGGGATCGGTCACCTGGTAGACGATGAGCTTGTCACCCTTGGCGAGCGTGGTGTTCGAGTCGATCTGGTTGATGCGCGCGAGGTCGTACTTGCGCATCCCGAACTTCCGCGCGACGTCCTCGAGCTTCTCCTTGCCCTGCGCGACGTACTCGGTGCGCACGCGCCCGCGGCGCGCCTCGGCGAGATCGAGGTGCTCCGGCGAGCCGCGCGTCACGATGGCGAGCTTGGCCGGATCGAGCAGCACCACGCCGCGCTTGCCGGCGTCGAAGTCATTCGGGACCCACGCCACGAGCACCATCTTCGGCTGCAGCCTGGCCTCGGGATCGAGCGCGTTCCACAGCTCGAGATCGGCCTCGGACACGCCGAGCGCCTTGGCCACCCCGCGCGTCGTGTCGCCCGCGACCACGCGGTAGAAGACGCGCTGCTTGCCGGCGATCACGGCGTCCTTGTCGAGCACCGGCACGAGCAGCGGCTCGCCTGCCTTCTGGTCGTCGCCCGACTCGTGCAGCGCCGCGCGCGCCTTCGCCCGGTTCTTGACCCGCAGCTCCTCGGAGACCCGCGGCACGACGAGCACGGTGCCGCCGGAGATCTCGGCCTCCACCGCCACGTCGTTCAGCCGCTTGAGCGCGGCGACCGTCATGCCGAACGTGGCCGCCACGTCCTCGAACCGCTCGCCGTGCGCGACGACGTACGCGTCGTAGCCGTCCCACTCGGACTGCAGCTCGGCGAGCCGGCGCTGCGCCTCGGCCTGCTTGCCGGGCGGGACCCGCACGACGTAGCCAGGCTCGCCGGGCGGCGTGCGGCCGTGGCGCAGGTGCGGGTTCAGCCGCTGGATCTCGGCCTCCGGCACGCCGGCCGCCCGCGCGATCACGCCGAGCGGGATCGACGCCGGCACCGCGACCTCGTCCCAGACCTCGGCGGGCGCGGGCGTGATCTTGTCGAGGCCGAACACCGCGCGGTTCCGGCCGACGATCGCGGTCGCGAGCACCTTCGGCGAGTATGCGCAGGTCTCCCACGGCAGGCCGTTCTCGTACTCGCACAGCTGGTAGAAGTCGTTCGTGTTGTAGCGGGCGATCGAGCGCAGCACCGCGCCGTAGCCGGCGTTGAACGCCGCGAGCGCGAGGTGCCAGTCGCCGAACCGCTGGTAGAGATCGCGGAAGTAGTCGAGCTGCGCGATCGTCGAGCGGTACGGATCGCGGCGCTCGTCGATCCAGCGATCGCCGCGCAGACCGTAGATCTCCGCCGCCGCCGGCATCCACTGCCAGAGCCCCAGCGCGCCCGCGTACGACCGCGTGGTGGGATCGTACGAGGACTCGATCATCGAGACGTAGAGCAGATCCTCGGGGAGCTTCGCCCGGCGCAGCTGCGCGACGATCAGCTCGCGGTAGCGGCCCTGCGCGACGAACCAGCTCCTGATGATCGCGCGGCCGCGCGGATCGTCGCGGTAGAAGACGAGGTACTCGACGAGGCGCTGGCTCCAGCGCACCGGCAGATCGGACGGCGCGAGCTGATCGAGCCACGGCGCGTCGGGGCGCAGCTCGCTCGGCCGCTTGACGAGCCGCGGCGGGCCGGCCTCGAGGTGGCTGCGCGGCGGCGCGCGCTCGTCGAGCCAGGGGCTCTGGCTGGGCGGCGGGAACCGCTCGAGCTCGAGCTCGCGGAGCGCCTCGCTGATCCGCCCGCACGACAGCTCGTCGGCGGCGCCGGGCGGCGTGCCGGTGGGCTCGCCGGGCGCGCGGATCGGGGCCGGGCAGCCGCGGACCGCGCGGCGACCGTCGAGCCGCTGCGGGAGCTCGGGCGCGCTGGCGCGCACCGGCGGCGCGGGCTGGACGCCAGCATGGATCGGCGCGTCCGCGGCGCCCGCGGTGTCCGCGGCGGCGCCCGCACACCACGCCACGCAGAGCAAACCGAGAGCCGCGGCGACTCGTCGCATGGCCCGAACATAGGCGTCGTTTCGCGGGAGGACCAAGTTTTCGAGGCCCTTTTCACCCTCGGGCGGCAACAGTGCTAGGCTGCACGCAGTCAGTCACGGAGCACGCCATGCCTGGAATGGGCGAGCTAGTTATCATCCTCCTCATCGTCCTCGTCGTGTTCGGAGCCAACAAGCTCCCGAGCATCGGTGACGCGCTGGGTCGCAGCATCAAGAACTTCAAGCGCTCGTCGAAGGTCGACGAGGACGAAGACGAGGCGCTCGAGGACGGCAAGAAGAAGCCGGCCGGCCAGCTTGCCGCCGCCGCCGCTGCCGGCAAGCCGCAGAAGCAGCTCGAGGCGTCCGGCGAGGCCGAGGACGGCGAGTGGGAAGAGGTCGTGGTGCGCCGCCGCAAGAAGTCGGCGTCGTCGAACGAGTCGTAAGTTTTCCGGCGGGTCACTTCGGCGCCGCGTCCGCCGCCGGCAAGATCCGGACGAGGAGCCTGCTGGCCGCCGCGCCGCCGCGATGGACGCGGTGGGTGGCCTTCACGAAGTCCGCGCGCTGGGCGCGGTAGATGTTCGGCACGAACGTCTGCGGGTTCCGGTCGATGAACGGGAACCAGCTCGACTGGATCTGGATCATGATCCGGTGGCCGCGCTGGAACGTGTGGAACACGTCGTCGATCCGGAACGCGACCTTCGCGACCTGGCCAGGGACGAACGCGCGCGGCGCATCTGCGCCGTCGCGGTAGCGGCCGCGGAACGGCTCGCCGCGCACGAGGAGCTGCCGCGCCCCCTTGTCAGGCCTGCCGTCCTCGAGGTCGCGGCGCGTCCAGCCGGGGAGCTTGCCGGGCGACGCGTCGACGAGCTTGACGACCCAGTCGGCGTCGGTGCCGGTCGTCGAGACGTAGAGCTCCGCCTCGATGGGCCCCGCGATGGTGACGTCCTCCTCGAGCGGCGGCGTCTGGTAGACGAGGACGTCGGGCCGCCGCGCGGCGAACCGCTGGTCCTCGCTCATGTACTCGGCGGACCAGTAGCTGGTCTCGGGCGACTGCGTGTACGGCACCGGCCGGGCCGGATCGCTCACGAACTCGTCCGCCGCCGCGGCCGGATCGCCGCCTGCGAGCGGCGCCTCGCGCGACAGCCCGCCGCCCTCGCGCAGGTAGAGCGCGGCCTCGCGCGCCTCGCGCGGCGGCCACGCCGGGAACGTGCGCCAGCGGTTCGCGCCGGTCTCGAACACGAGCGCCTCGGCGAGGCTCGGCGCGGGCCCGCCCTTCAGGTGGTGCTTGAAGAACGCGAGCATCAGCTCGACAAAGCCGGGCCCGGTCGGGAACCCGAACTCGCTGTCGCCGAGCTGGTCGCCGGGGCCCATCCAGCCGCCGTGCTTCCACGGCCCCATGACGAGTGAATTCCGCGCGCCGGGGTTCTGCGCCTTGATCGAACGGTACGTCTCGAGCGCGCCGTAGAGATCCTCGGTGTCGTACCAGCCGCCGACGACGAGCACGGCCGCGCGGATGCCGCGCAGCCGCGGCAGGATGTTGCGCGCCTTCCAGAAGTCGTCGTAGTCGGGGTGCGCGACGAGATCTTTCCAGTACGGCACCTCGGCGCCGAACTGCGCCGGGCCGAGCTCGGCGAGCGGGCCCACGTCGAGGAAATACTGGTAGGCGTCGGGCGTCCCGAATTCGAGCACGGGCCAGCCGTCGCGCTCGGAGGTCGGGCGCGGCCGCGGCCGATCGACGCGCCCGAGGAACGCGAACGCCTCGTGCAGCGCGAACGCGCCGTTCCTGTGCAGGTCGTCGCCGATCCACCAGTCGCCGATCGGCGCCTGCGGCGACGCAGCAACGAGCGCGGGGTGGCCGTCGATGATGCCGGCCGACGTGTAGAAGCCGTCGTAGGAGATGCCCCACTGGCCGACCTTGCCGTTGTGGTGCGGCAGCGTCCGCAGGAGCCACGCGATCGTGTCGAACGTGTCCGTCGACTCGTCGGTGGCGGCGGGGGGCGCGCCGGCGGGCCGGATCGGCCGCACGTGCTCGAACGTGCCCTCGGACATGTGCGTCCCGCGGACGTCCTGCGCGACGAAGATGAAGCCCTCGCGCACGAACGGCTCGCCGGAGCCGCCCATGCTCGGGTAGCGATCGGCGCCGTACGGGGCGACCGAGTAGGGCGTGCGCCGCAGGAGGAGCGGGTACTTCTTCGCCGGCGACGCGTCGTTGGGCACGAGGACGCTCGTGAACAGGCGCACGCCGTCGCGCATCGGGATCCGATACTCGTACTTCGTGTAGTGCGCGCGCAGCCACGCGGCGGCCGCGCCGGCATTCGGCGCTGGGCCGGACGGAGCCGGTGCGGCGGGCGCAGGCTGGTTCACCACGACCATCGGCGGAGGCGGCGGCGCGGCCGGGGGCGGCGGCGCGTCGCGGCCGCACGCGAGCAGCCACGCGCACGGAAGGGAGCACGCGAGGATATGCGGCAAGACGTGCAGCAAGTCGTGCGGCAGGACGCGCGGCAAGACGCGCGATCGCACCGAGATCATCGGCCTCATCTCGACGAGCCTGGCGGCCGCGCGCCGCTCGAGTCAATGGTCGCGACGCCGTCGCGATGCCCGTCGCGATCCCGTCGCATACCGTCGCAGCGACGATCGCGCGCGCTCCCTCGACGACTCGAGTCAGGGCTCGCCGGACGCGGCGCGGAGCTGCGCCGCGTGCAGGCGCAGCGGCTCCGGCAGCGCCGCGTCGCGCGAGAGCTCGGCCAGCTCGCCGGGCGGAAGCGTCGTCGCGATACGGATCGCGTCGGCGAGCGGCGTCGACGGGTTCTGCACGAGCGCGCGCTTCACGGCGTGGCGCACCGACCACCGCGGGTGCGCCGCCAGCCGCGCGAGCGCCTCGGGGACCGCCGGCCGCGCCGACGCGATCTTTTGGACGTCGGGCTCGGTCACGTGCGGGTTCTCGAGCAGGATCGCCACGACGGCCGGGTGCGGATCGCGGAGCATCAGCAGGATCTGCTCGCGGTCGTGCGTACGCGCGAGGGCCTTGCGCTCGCCGAGCGTGAGCGGCCGGCCGGTCGGCCGGAGCGCGCGCTCCGGCGCGAGCTGCTGCGCGCGCTGCCGCGCGGCCTGCGCCGGCGGCCCGGAGCGCGGCGGAGGCGACGCCGCCAGGAGCAGCCGCGCCACCGCGGGCAGGCCGCGCTCGATCGCCGCCTCGTACAGCCGCTGGCGCGTCGCGTAGGGCAGCGCCGGATCGGCGGCCGCGTGAGCCAGGCACTGCACCGCGAGCGCGGGCCCGGGATCGTCGCTCTGGTGCGCGCGGGTGATCAGCACCGCCAGCGCCTGCACCCAGGCCCCGGGATCGCCCGCGCCAAGCGCCTCGATCAGAGCGCACACACGCATCCGGGGCTCCCGGATGGCACGCAGGCGAGCGACCAGGCGCTCAGGCTCCACACGTACCGTTATAACTTTCATTGCAGCGGAGGAGCCTGGCGTGTTGCGTTGAGACTTTGGCGCGGTGCGTGATAATTTGGTTTTCCATCTCGCCGTCGCTGGCGGCAACGAAGGAGCGAGCGATGCCGGAGCCCCGGATCATCAAGCGATACGCCAATCGCAAGCTCTATGACACGGAGCACAGCCGGTACGTCACGCTGGATCAGATCAGCGAGATGATCCGCAACGGCGATGACGTGAAGATCGTCGACAACAAGACGAAGGAAGACCTGACCACGGTCACCCTCGCGCAGATCATCTTCGAAGAAGAGAAGAAGCAACGCAGCTTCCTGCCGCTCAACGCGATGCGAAATATCATCCAGAGCGGCGGCGAGTGGTTCGCCGAGGCGCAGCGCCGCGTGCAGAGCATCCTCCCGGGCAAGCGGAAGGACGACGCCGAGCGCGAGGCCCCAGCGGACGGTGAGGACGGCGCGGGCGCGGGCGCGACCGAGCCAGCAGCGGACGCGTCAGCGACGGCTCCAGCGGACGAGGCGATCGTCAAGAAGCGCAGCCTCGCGTCGCTGCGCGAGTGGGTCGATCAGTCGCGGCACCGCCTCGACGAGTGGCAGAAGACGGTCGACGGCAAGATCCGCAGCACGATCGACAACATCTCGCAGACCATCTCGCCGTGGGCGAGCATCAACAAGGACGTGAAGACGCTCGCCGATCGGATCGAGGAGCTCGAGGCGAAGCTGCGCGAGCTCGAGGCGCACGAAGGGCAGCGCCGCGTCGAGTAAGCGCGCCCGCGCGCTCCGCGATGCCCTGCCGCAGAGGCTTGGCGCGTGGAGCTCGTGCCCTGCTCGACGAGCGGGAGCTACTGCAGCTGCTTGTCGAGCGTGACGGTCTTGCCCGCCTCCACCGTGACGGTGAAGGTGAACTTGTCGCCGCCGATCTGGAAGGTGATGCGGTGCTTGCCGGCCGCCAGCGACAGCGACTTGCCGGTGATCGGCGTCGACATGCCGATGTCGTTGCCGTCGACGAGGATCTTCGCGCTCGGCTTGCTCGTGAGCACGACCCAGCCCTTCGACGGCACCGACCCGGCGCGATCGGCGGGGTTGTCGTCGACGGGCGGCTTGTCCTTCCGGGCCTTCTCGGCCGCCAGCCGGGCCTTCTCGGCCGCCGCCGCCTTCTCGGCTGCCGCCAGCTTGGCCTTGTCCGCGGCCGCCTTGTCCGCGGCCGCCTTGCCTGCGGCCGCCTTGTCCGCGGCCGCCTTGTCCGCGGCTGCCTTGTCCGCGGCCGCCTTGTCCGCGGCCGTCTTGTCCGCGGCCGCCTTGTCCGCGGCTGCCTTGTCCGCAGCCGCCTTGTCGATGGTCGCGACCTGCGGGCCCGCGCTCCCCGAGCCTGCGCTCCCGGCCGAGGCCGAGGCCGCCGAGCCGGCCGCGCTGCCAGCGTCGGCGCTCCCCGAGGTCGCGCTCCCCGAGCCCGCACCAGCGCCGCCCCCGCTCCCCGAGCCCGTGGCCGTCGGCACGGCGACCGCCGAGCCGGCGCTCCCCGAGCCCGCGCTGGCCTGCAGGTTACACGTGATCGTCGTGGGCTGACCGGCGACGAGCGTGATGTCCTGCTTGCACTGCTTGTCGCCGGGCCCGACGAGCTTCACCTCGTGCGTGCCGGCCGGCACCTGGACCTTCAGTCCGTCGCTGACGGTCGCGTGGCGCTTGTCATCGATGAAGAGCTCGGCCTGCACGTTGCCGGACAGCGAGACGATCAGGTCGGCGGGGCTCGCGGAGGCCTCCTCCGCCGGCTCGTCGGAGTCGAGGACGAAGAACTTCACGATGAGGAAGCCGCCGAGGACGACGGCGGCGATCGCCACGCCGATCGCGATGTCGCGCGCGATGGACGCGCGGCGCCGGCCCTCGGCCGGCAGCGCCGGCTCGAGCGCCTGCGCGGGTCCCGTCGCGTACGGGTCCTGGCCATACGGCTGACCGGGCCCCCCGCCGTACCCGGCCTGCCCTTGCATCGCGCCCATCGGTAGCATCTGCGGCTGGCCCGGCATCTGGCCGGTCATCTGCCCCGGCATCTGCCCCGGCATCTGCCCGCTCATCGGGCCCATCCCCGGGCCCATCCCCGGGCCCATGCCCTGCCCCGGCATCTGCCCGGTCATCGGGCCCATCCCCGGCCCCATCTGCCCCAGCATCTGCTGCGACGGCATGCCCGGCGGGACGTTCCCCATCGGCCCCTGCACACCGGGCATCCCCTGCGCCATGATCCCCTGCGCCGACGGCATGCCTGGCATCGGCGGCTGCGACGGATTTCCGCCCTGCGGATACCCGCCCGGATAGACGGCGGGCTGCTGCGCCGACATCGCGTGCGACGGGTAGTTCGCGTAGTTCGGCAGCCCGACGGGCGCCGCCGCGCCGAGCAGCGTCTTGGCCTGTCCCTGCCCCGGCGGCGGGATCGCGGACGGCGGCTGCGAGGACGGCGCGCCTCCCGCGTGCGGAGCGATCCCCGGATAGCCCTGCGCCGGGTAGCCGCCGACGGGCGACGCCTGCGCCGACGGCGGGTAGCCGAGCTCCGGGGCCGGCGTGCCCGAGCCCGCGGGGCGGAGCGGCACGCCAGGCTGGCCTGGCGGCGGCATCGGGCCCGCGCCGTTCAAGGCCGGCGCCGGCGTGCGGCTCGTGCCGGGGCGCGGCGGCGCCTTTGCAGCAGCCGGCCCGCCGCCGGGCGAACGCGCGGGCGCGCCCGCCGCGGCTGCGAGGACTCCCTGCGGCACCACGCCGCTGTCGATCTCGCCGAAGATCTCCGTCGGAGCCTCCTCGCCGAAATCGCCGTCGCCGTCGTCGGGGGGAGGTGCGGGGCCGCGCGCGGCCGGCGAGCCGGGCGCAGGGCCGCGCGCCGCCGGCGAGCCGGGCGCAGGCCCGACCTGCGGCGCCGCGCCCGCGGCGACGGCGGCTTCGAGGTCGTCGAACGTCGGCTCGCCGAGCACCGTCGGATCGCCCTCGGGCGGCGACGCTTCGCCGAGCGTCGCGACGACGTCGAGCTTGGCCTCGGCGGCGGGCACGCCCGCGATCAGGCCGTCGCGGCCGACGCGCTTGTACTGCTCGAGCTGCTGGCGCTCGCGCTCGATCTCCGCCGTGAACATCTCCTTGAGCCAGGAGGACAAGGACTTCGCCGTGAACACGACGTCCTGGCTCATCAGGTACTGTTGCAGATCGGCCAGCATCTCGCTGCACCACTGGTACCGATCGTCGACGTCCTTCGCGAGCGCCTTCAGGATCACGCGCTCGACCGACTCCGGGATGTTCGGGTTGAGCTCGCGCGGGCGCTGGATGTCGACGTTGCGCACCTTCTCGAGCGTCGAGAAGTCGGTCTCGCCCTGGAACAGGCGCTCGCCGGTCAGGCACTCGTAGAGCATGGTGCCGAGCGCGAAGAGATCGCTGCGCCGATCGAGCGGCAGGCCGCGCACCTGCTCGGGCGACATGTACCCGAACTTGCCCTTCAGCACGCCGGCCATCGTGCGCGAGTTGCGTGACGTCGCCTTCGCGATGCCGAAGTCGATCACCTTGACCTCGCCCTCGTACGAAACGAGGACGTTCTGCGGCGAGCAGTCGCGGTGCACGATCTCGAGCGGGCGGCCGAGCGGATCGCGCTTCCGGTGCGCGTAGTCGAGCCCCTCGAGCACCTTGGCGATGGTGAAGCACGCCATCGGCACCGGCATCTGCTGCTTGAGCTTGCGGAGCCGGTTCTGGATCTGGAGCAGATCCTTGCCCCAGATGTACTCCATCGCGATGAAGTGCGAGCCGTCGATGCGGCCGAGCTCGAAGATCTGGCAGATGTTCGCGTGCGCGAGCTGCCCGGCGATCTTCGCTTCATCGATGAACATCTTGATGAAGTCGCGGTCCTCCCCCATCGTCGGCAGGATCCGCTTGATCGCGATGATCTTCTCGAAGCCCTCGACGCCGTACGACTTGGCTTTGAAGACCTCGGCCATGCCGCCGACGCTGACGCGATCCAGCAGCAGATACTTGCCGAACGGGACCGGTTGTCTCACTCGGCCCGAATCGTAGCTGAGCAGGCGCAAAGATCCCAACCAAGAAGGGGGGAATATCCCTCGGTCAAGCGACGACAGTTGGTTATACCAGGAGGGGGTCGCATGGTGAATAGCCCCTGGTCTATATCCCCCAGCCAACTCCTGCTACAGAGCAGGTTCATCCACGGAGAGGATGGCGAGGATAATAATGAGGGCGCAGCGCGTCAGAACGCGCCGCAGATCCCGAGCATGCCACCGCCGGATACACCGGCCACGAACGGCTGCACGGTCTCTCTGCGCCGGTAGCTGCGAGCCCCGTCGTACACACCGTAGGCGTACGTGGCGATGAGGCCGATCCCGGTCACGATGTTGATCCCGCGCAGCGTCGATGCGCTGCGCGCGTGATCGGTGCCCTCGTCGCACGTGACGCTCGAGCCGCCGTCGCCGGAGACCCGCGTGCACCACGAGTGCAGCACGAGGTACGTCGTCACGTTGCCGATCGCGAACGCGCCGATCAGGCCGCCGATCACCCACGCCTTGCCGCGCTCGCCGTTCTGGATCTGGCCGCCGGGCGGGACGAGGTTGAGCAGCCAGTAGCGGCGCGCCTTGGGCCGCCGCGCGCGCAGCTCGCCCTGGTGCTTCGTGCGGACCTCGTCGAAGAATCCGACGACCTCGGGCGGGTAGAGCGCCGGATCGAGGCGGCCGTCGAGATCGATCTTGAGGTAGGCGAGGAAGTGCGCCTCCGCGACGTCGCGCCGCTGGCCGTAGAACGCCGCCATGCCCGAGAGCCGGTACGCCTCGGCGAGATCGGCGGGCGGGAGCGTGCTCGCGCGCCGCGGCTCGACGAGCGGGCCGACGAGCGCGCCGACGCGGGCCCAGTCGCCGGCGGTGGCGGCGTCGTTGGCCTCGCGCAGCGCGTCCTGCGGCGTGAGCGCTGCCTGCGGCGCGAGCGCGGGCTGCGCTGCCGCCGGGCCGGCGGCGAGCGCAATGGAGAGCGCGGCGAGCGCGGCGAGCGCGGCACCGAGCGCGCTCGCGGGCAGCGCCCTCACGGCCACGGCGACACCGCCCTGCGCACGTGCGGGCGCAGGATCGCGAGCACCTCGTCCGCGACGCGCGCCGCGAGCTCGGCGGGCTGCATCCGGCGCTCGCCGACGATCGAGTCGGTCGTGACGACGCGATCGAACACGACGCCGCTCGCGTCGGAGATCTGCACGCGGACGCGCGCGCGGGCGAGCGGCACGTCGCGCGCGCCCCGCGCCGCGACGACCGAGTAGTCGACGATCTCGAACCCGATGGCGCGCTCAGCGTTCGCGGCCGCGACGGCCCGGGGCCCGAGCCCGCCGGCCAGCTCCTGCGGCGGGGTGGCGCGCAGCTCGCGGCGCGCGGCGAGCGCCCACCGCTCGGCGGCGCCAGCGAGCGCGGCGCGCAGCGGCTCGGCCCCGCCGATCGCGACGAGCAAGGCCCGCGGCGCTGCGCCGATCGGCGCCGGGCGCGGCGCGGCGCGCTCGCCGGCGGGGCGCGCGGCCAGCGCGGCGAGCCGCTCGCGGACCACGGGCACGACGCGCGCCGCGAGCTCGGCGGCGGCCTTGTCGATCTGCGCGAGGCTCGGCGCGGTCGCCGTCAGCGTCTCGAGCACGGTGCCGTCGATGGGGTTGCGCACGAGCATCGAGAGCGAGACGAGCCCCTTGTCCATGGCGAGCGTGCCGGCGACGATCAGCCGCGCGGCCGCGGGCACGTCCATGCTGGCGCCGACGACCACGACCTCGACGCCGCCGGCGGTCAGCGCGCGCGCGATCTCGGTGGCCACGGCCTGGCCGTAGATCTCGAGCCGCCCGCCAGCGTCGAGCGGCAAGAGCGCCACGGCGCCGCTCGCCGGCGCGGGCCGCGCGCTGGCCTTGTCCGCGCTGCCGGCGCCGGGGGCGGCGGCTGCCGGCGCCGCACCGGCGGCGAGCGCGAAGACCGCGAGCACGAAGACCGCGACGGCCGCGAAGGCCGCGACGGCGGACGCCGCGCGGAGGCGAGCTCGGCGATGGATCGGCATGCGGCGCGGCGATCCTATGTCAGTTCGTCCCCGGATCGGGGACGACGAGCGTGAAGCGGCCGTCCGGCAAGCTCGTGCTCTCGGAGAGCGGCCGGCTGCGCTCGAGGCCGGTGCACGAGGCGCACAGGATCTGGACGACGGCGCCGCTGACCGGCGATGGGCTGCCCTGCAGGATGAGCTTGCCCGTCGCCAAGAGCGCCGGACGCAGCGTGTAGCTCGCGGCGACGGCGGTGACCGCCACGTCGGGCACGACGAGCGGCGCGCCGCGCGCGAGCAGCGGATCGTGGACGCGGAGGTCGTAGCGGCCGCCCGAGGCGAGGCTCGCCGCGACCTGGCCGCCGGTGCCGGAGCGCGCGCGGATCGCCGAGGTGACGCCGGCCTGCGCGAGCGCGCCGGCCGGGATGGCGTCGAGCACCGCCTCGGCGATCGACGTGCCGTCCGGCCGCCGGAGCTGCGTCGCGATCGCCACGGCGGGCGGCGCGTCGATCGCCGCGGGCGTGGCCGACGTCAGATCGATCGCGGTGACGGCGAGGTCGCCCGGCGCGACCTCGATGACGGCGGTGAGCGCCCGCGCGGGCGCGAGCGTCGGCGGCAGCGCGCCGTTGCCTCCCGCGGTGGCCGCGATCCGGACGAGGCCGGAGGCGACGGCCGGCGTCCCCCCGGCGGTCACGGTGCCGATCGCCGCCAGGTCGCCGACGACGATCACCTTCGCCCCAGCGGCGGGCCCGCCGCGGCGGACGGTCGCGCCGCCGAGATCGCGCAGGGCGAGCGACGACGCGTAGTCGATCTGGAACGGCTGCGCGAGATCGAGGAGCGTCGCCGACTGCGCGAGGAGCCGCGGCAGGCCGCTGCCATCGGGCGGCGTCACGTCGACGGCGATCACCGCGCCGGGCGCAGGCGCGACGAGCACCGAGAACGCGCCGGTGGCCGACGTGGTCGCGAGCGTCGAGGGGACCTCGCCGACCTTGAGCTGCACCTTCGCGCCGGAGAGCGGCGCGCCGGTGGGATCGCGCACGACGCCGCTGACGGTGGTGCCGGTGCCGAGATCGATCGTCCCGCTCCCCGGGCTCCAGTCCCGGACGAGCCGCGCCGCGAAGCCGGGGACGGCCGGCACGACGAGCACGTCGTGCGGCTGGTTCAGGAGGCGCGCGACGAAGCTGCCGCCGCTGGCGACCGCCTCGACGGTGGCCTCCCGCGCCACGACGGGCGCGAAGCGCAGGTACGCGGGCACCGTGGCCGCGCCGCTCTGCACGATCGCGGTGGCGGTGAGCCCCGGATCGAGCGCGATGGTGCCGACCGTGAAGTCGGCGCCGCCCGAGACGGTGACGAGCCTCTCGAACGGCGGCACGGTCGCGCTCAGGTTCGCGCCCGGCTGCGGCGTGATCCGCAGGCGCACCTGCGACTGCCTGGCGCCCGGCGCGAGGACGTTGAGCTGCGCCTGCGCGGTCGGGCACGCGACGACGGCGCCGACGGCGAGCTGCACGCTGTACACGCCGGGCGCGGTCGCGGGGAACGCGATCGCCGAGCCGTCGGCCTGCGCGAGCGCGTGCGCGACGGTCTGGCCTCCGAAGCTGACGGACCAGGTGTACGAGAGGACGCCGGGCGCGCCCACGACGCCGGCGTTCACGCGGACCGGGGCGGTGGGCGAGGCGACCGGCGCCTCCGGCTCGAAGCCGAGGAACGTGGAGCACCCGATGCCGCCGTCTGGGTCCCCGCCGCCGCCGTCGTCGCCAGGAGAGTCCAGGCTGCCGGCGCAGGCCGCGGCGACCCCGGCGGCCGCGAGCGCGAGCCGCTGCGCGAGCCGCGCCGATCTCCGCGCGGGCCGTGGCGCGAGCCACGCGGATCTCTGCGCGGGCCGTGGCGCGAGCCACGCGGATCTCCGCGCGGGCCTCATCGCGCCTCCACGCGCCAGGTCTGGCGCTGGATGCAGGCGGGCTGCGAGATCACCGAGCACGTCTGCTGCGCGTCGGCACAGGTGATCGCCGTGCGCTTGCGGTCGAAGACCTCGACGCGCACATCGAGCACGGTCCCCGCGTCGTACGTCAGCGGATCGATCGCGAGCGAGCTCGTGGCGTTCGGCAGGAGCTGGCGCGGCCCCGCGCCGACCTTGAGCGACCACTGAAACTCGGGCTCGCCGACGAACGACGCGGCCGACAGGCGCGGGAACGCGTCGAGGTCGTCGCGCACCGCGAGCACGCGGAACAGCGTCGGCTGGGTGAGCGGCGTGGGCTGCGCGCTCGCCACGGGCGCCCACGCGCCGAGGCACGGCGGCCCGTCCTCGGCGACGGTGATGGTCAGGTGCTCCTCGGTCTGCGCGCCGGCCTTGTCGGTGGCGATCACGCGGAAGTCCCAGTTGCCGGTGACCTGCGGCGTGAAGCGCCGGCCCTCCTGGCGGAATCCGGGGTCGCCGTCGGGCGGCACCAGGAGCAGGGTGAGCGCGTCGGGCACCTGCGACGGCGAGAACGCGGTCCACTCGAGCGTGACGTTGGCGGGCGCGTCGTCGGCGTCGGCGTACCGCGCGTAGACGTCGATCGGCGTGGTGATCACGGTGCCGTGCGCCGACGCGACGCGGAGCGCGACGCTGGGCGGAGCGTTCAAGACCGGCAGGATCAGCTCCTGATCGGGCCGCGCCGCGGCGCCGAGATCGTCGCGCCCCTCGAGGACCACGCGCAAGGACTCGACGGGCGCTCCCGGCTTTGGCCCCTCCTCGCCGTCGGGATCGGCGCGGAACGCGGGGACGAGGAACGTGGCCTCGCGCTGGACACCGGTGAACATCGGCTCGAGATCGCAGGCCTCGATCGACGTCGCGTCGGTGCAGGCGTACACGCGCCACTGGAACGCGACGATCTGGCCCTCGGGATCGTTCGCGACCGCCTCGAGCGTGACGGTCGCGCCGCGGAACACCGGATCGTCGGACGCCGGCCGGATGTCCAGCGCGGGGCGCTGGTTGATCGGCTCGACGTAGAAGCACCCTGCCGACGCGGCGAGCGAGCCCGCGACGGCGATACGAGCAACGGCAGCCCTCACGAGGTCACCCAGGGTGCAACCATCTTGCCACCCACAACCGGCGGAATCATCAACGGCCTGCCGCCGCGCGCGGCGCGGATCGCGACACGGGTGTCAGGCTTTGGCCCCGCGGCCCGCGGCGGGCTACGGATCGCAGACGAGCTTGCCGTCGGCGTCGCGCAGCCGGCACGTCCGCGCGCGCGGGACGGTGACCCACCCGGCGGTGAGCTCCTTGTCCCCCCGCAGGACGATCACGCGGTGCTGGCCGGGCCTCAGCCGGACGGTCGCGCCGCGCGCGGCCGGGGCGCCGTCGATCATGACGCGATCGCCGGGCGTCGCGACGACGAGCTCGACCTCGCGGATCATCGCCTCGTCGATCACGAACGTCTGGCCGGGCAGGAGATCGACGTCTCGCTGCCAGCGCAGCGCCGTGCTCGGCTGCTCGCAGCGGACCACGTGGCGCCCGGGCGGGAGCCGCACGGTCTTGCTCTGCGTGAGCCGGCCGTGGTCCTCGCCGTCGATCGTCAGGTTGCACCAGAGGTCGTTCTTGATCTGCAGCGTCGCGAGCGCTGGCGGCGCGGCGTCGATCGCGGGCAGCGCGACCGCCGGCTGCGCGTCGGCAGGCGCCGGGGCCGCGGATTCGCCGAGCGCGGCGTCGATCGCCGACGCGAGCGCGGCGCTCCCGGTCCGATCGCGCGGCCGGCGCGCGATCCCGGCGCCGATCCCGGCGTCGACGACCACCGGCGCATCGGCCGCCGCGGCGCCGCCCACAGCGGCCGGCTCCGCACCCGCGATCGCCGCGTCCCCACCCGCGAGCGCCGCGTCCCCGCCAGCCGCCGCCGCCGACCCGCCCGCCCCCGCCGCCGGCTCGCCCGATCTGCCCACCATGGCGATCGCCCCGGCCGCGGCGCCACCGGCGAGCACGAGCCCCGCGCCAGCGAGCGCGACCGCGCGGCGCCGGCTCCGCGCGCGCCCGCCCTCGGTCACCCGCTCGACGAGCGCGGCGACCTCCGGATCGTCCGGCAGGAGCGCGCTCGCCCGATCCGCCAGCGCCAGCGCGCGCGGCAGCCGCTGCTCCTCGATCGCCCGCGCGGCCGCCCGCCGGATCGCCGCGACGACGAGCGGCGCCCGCGCGCGCAGAAAGCCCTCCGGATCGGCGCCGTAGGCGGCGAGCTCCTCGGCTGGATCGCCGAGCCCGCCGTCCGCCGCGATCCGGCGCAGCTCGGCGGCCACCGCGGCGGCGCTCCGGGGCCGCGCGTCGATCTCGACCGCCATCATGTGCTCGATCGCCGCCGACAGCTCCGGCCCTACCGAGGCGCGGCGCCGCACCGGCGCGACGAGCTGCCCGGCCGCGACGGCGGCCATCACCTTCGCGGGGCTGCCGCTGTACGGCAGGTGGCCCGTCGAGAGCTGGTAGAGCGTCGCGCCGAGCGAGTACAGATCGCTCCGCGCCGTGGCGGTGTCGCCGCTCGCCTGCTCCGGGCTCATGTACGCGGGCGTGCCGAGCAGCGCGCCGGTGCGCGTGACGAGCGAGTCCTCGGTCTCGAGGCGCGCGACGCCGAAGTCGGCGAGCAGGAGCCGCCCGCCCTGCGCGAGCAGCACGTTCGACGGCTTGATGTCGCGGTGGATGATGCCAGCCGCGTGCGCCGCGACGAGCGCGTCCGCGAGCAGGGCGCCGATGCACGCCACGAGCTCGGCGAGGAGCGGCCCGCGCTGCTCGACCTCCTGGAGCAGCGTCCGGCCGCGGATCAGCTCCATCACGATGTACGGCGGATCGAGCTCCCCCCGGGCGCCGGGATCGCTCGACGGCTCGTTCCCGCCGACGTCGTAGATCCGCAAGATGTTCGCGTGCTCGAGCCCGGCCGCCGCGCGCGCCTCGCGGTGGAACCGGCGCACCACCTCGGCGCGGCGCGCCAGGTGCGGGAACAGCACCTTCACCGCGACGTCGCGCCGCAGCTCGCGATCGCGGGCGCGAAACACCGTCGCCATGCCGCCCTCGCCCAGCTCGTCGCCGATCTCGTAGCGGCCGAGCACGTCGCCCGGCCGGATCGGCCGCGGCCCCCGCGCCTGCGCCGCGGCGGCGCTCCCCTCCGCGCCCACCGGCGCGATCTCTAGCGGCTCCGGCTCCGTCGCCGCGATGGCGGGATCGGTGTCGTCAGGCTTTCGACCAGACGACATGACCGGTCTGGCCGGCCGCCTTGGCCTGCTTCATCGCCTTGCCCAGCCGGCGACCGAGCTCGTCGGCGCCGCCGTTCAGCGTGAGGCCCTCGGTGTTCGCGATCGCGCCCACCAGACACAGCGAGCTGGCGTCGTCCGGGAACGAGCTCCGCTTGGCTTCGAACCCCTGCTCGGCGTGCGCCAGGAACGTCTCGGCGTGCTCCGGCGCGAGGACGGTGATGAAGTCCGAGCCGCCGATGTGGCCGATGAACGCGCCGCCGCTCGAGGCCCCGCGCGCCGACTCGAGCAGGAACTGCCCGAGGCTCCGCACCGTCTCCTCGGATCGCGCGATGCCGATCGTGTCGGCGTACGCGTCGAAGTTGAGGACGTCGGTGTGGATGACCGTCGTCAGCTTGCCGCTCTTGAGCGCCTGCTCGATCGCCTCGTCGATCGCGCGCGAGCCCGGCAAGTTCGTCGTCGGGTTGCGATCGCGCTCGCGGCGCGCGGCGCGGATCAACGCCCGGACGCGCGCCCCCATCTCGCGGAGGTCGAACGGCTTGGGCATGTAGGCGTCGGCCCCGGCATCGAGCCCCTGCACCTGGTTCTCGACCGTCGCGAGGGCGGTCAGCATCAGGATCGGGGTCCGTGACCACATCACGTCCGCCTTGAGGCGGCGCGCGACCTCGAGCCCGTCCACCCTCGGCATCATGACATCGAGGACGAGGAGGTCGGGGTCGTGGGCCTTGACCAGCTTCAGTGCTTCGTCGCCGTCACGAGCCCGCAGGCATAGAAAGCCCGCGTCACCCAGCGCCATGTTGACCATGTGCGCGATGGCATCGTCGTCTTCGGCGATCACGATCTTCTTGAGGAGCATCGGATCCGGCACCGGTGATACCACCGATCCGCCGTGGTAAGCCACAGGCGTTGAACCCCACCGTTGATCGCCCCTCCGCAACGCCCCGCGTTGCCGCGCGCCCCGGCGAGGCCGGGGGTTTCGATCCGCGCGTCGAGACCACCACGCTCGACCACGGCCTGGCCGTCACCACGGTGGCGCTCCCGCACCTCCACACGGCGGTGTGTGCGCTGTTCATCAAGGTGGGGTCCCGGTTCGAGGTCCCGCGGGACAACGGGCTGTCCCACTTCGTGGAGCACATGCTGTTCCGCGGCACCGAGCGCCACCCCACCTCGCTGGCCCTGAACACGGCCATCGAGCACCTGGGCTCGACCCTCCACGCCGAGACCGGGCGGGACTACACGCTGTTCCAGCTCGCCCTCGAGCCGGCCCACGTCCCGGCGGCGCTCGAGCTCCTGGGCGAGCTCTTCGTGCGACCGCGGTTCTCCGACATCGAGCTCGAGCGGCGGCTGATCCTCGAGGAGATCAACGAGGATTACGACGAGCAGGGCGTCGAGATCAACGCCGACGACATCGCCCGGGGCCTGGCCTTCGACGACCACCCGCTCGGCCAGCGCATCATCGGCCCGCGCGACAACGTCGAGCGGTTCACGACCGACGACGTCCGGCGCCACTTCGCCGCGTTCTACGGCGCCCGCAACGCGACGCTGTGCGTCGCGGGCCCGGTCGACCACGGGGCCGTCGTCGAGGCGGCCGGCCGGGCGCTCGCCGGGATGCCCGCGGGCGCCCGGGCCGAGGTCGTGGCCGCGCCCACCGTCCCGGCCGGCGGCCGGCCGTGCCTGCGCCACGTCCCCGACGCCGGGTCCCAGACGTCGCTCGCCATCCTGTTCCGGGCGATCCCGGAGCTCGATCCGGCCTACATCGCGCTCGTGGCGCTCCTGCGCGTCCTCGACGACGGGATGTCGACCCGGCTCCATTACACGCTGGCCGACCAGAAGGGGCTCGCGTACTCGATCCACGCCGCGATCGAGCCGCTCGCCGACGCCGCGCTGTTCGAGATCACCGGCGCCACGGCCAACGCCAAGGTGCCCGCGCTCGTCCGCGAGCTCCTGCTCCTGCTCGACGGCCTGCGCCGCGGCGAGGTCACCGCCGACGAGCTGGCCAAGGCGCGCGTCCGCTACCGCTACGAGACGCTCGCGTCGATCGACGACGCCGCGGCCATGGCCGGCTGGTTCGGCGGCACGGCGCTGTACTACCCGCCGCCGTCGCTGTCGCAGCGCCTCGACGCGATGGCCACGATCGGCGTCGACGACGTCGTGCGGGTGGCCACCGAGGTGCTCTCGCCCGAGCGCCTCGTGATCGCGTCCGTCGGCACGCTGTCCCGGGCGCGGCTCGGCGAGCTGCGCGGCGCGCTCGGGGACTGGAAGTAGCGCAGGCGCCGCTGGCGCCGCTGGCGCCGCCCAGGAACGCTACGGCACGTTGCGCGTGCGGGGCGTCCGGGTGGTGGTGAGGAGCATGAAGTCAGCCGAGCCGGCGTCCTCGTCGTGGCCGTCGTACGGCAGCCGCGCCGCGCTCTGGCTGGCGGCTATCGCCGGCAGCGGGGAGGTGCCCTCGGTGAACGGGTGGCCCGGGGTCACCGCGGCCCCGCCGTAGGTCAGCGAGTCGGCGATCATCCCCGTGCTCAGCGCGCCCATGCGGAGCGCGATCGCGCCACCAGTCGCGCCCAGGCCGTTCAACATGGTGCCGTCGTTCGCGCCGCCGTAGTCCGGGCCCGCGAACAGCTTGATGTCGCCCGGCTGGAGCTGGCCGGTCAAATTCACCAACGCGTTCGAGTCCCCGCCGGTGACGGTGCCGGCGCCGCGGTAGGCGAGCGTCCAGCCGGTCACGGTGAACGCCATCGTGCACGGGTTCAGGATCTCGACCCACTCGTCGCCCGCCGTCTGACCGGCGACCTGGAACTCGTTGATCATCGGGAAGCACGGCTTCGTCGACACGTTGATCGTCACGCTGGCGGACCGCGCCCCGGGCAGGCTGGCCGTGATCGTCGCCATGCCGGCCTGCGTGCCGGCGTCGATCTGCCCTGGCGTCGTGGTCGAGGGGGTCGCCACGGCCGGGGTGTCGCTCACGAAGGCCGTGCCCGCCGTCGCGTCCGTCATCGTGCCGTCGGTGAGCACCGCCGTCGCGCGGAGACGCACGCTCTGGAGCTGCTTGAGCTTGAAGCTGTTGAGGGTGAACACGAGGTGATCCGGCGCCGCCGGGAGGACCCGCGCGCGCGTGTTGCCGGAGATCCGGCCGATCATCGCGTTCACCATCGCCTCCCCCGGGCTGAGCGCCTTCGCGAACCCATCGGTGACCTCGATCGCGCCGCCGCTCTCGGCCGTGAACTCGGTCTCTGCGGTGACGTCGCTCTCCGAGCCGTCGTCGAAGGTGCCGATCGCGGTGAGCTTCACGGTGACGCCGAGCGGGATGTCCAGCGGATCCGGCTTGATCGCGATCGAGAGCAGCGTGCGCGGCCCCGAGTCGTCGCCGAAGTCGGGGCTTGGATCCTCGAGCCCGAGGAGCGAGGAGCAGCCGCCGCTCGCGGCCGCAAGGAGGCCGCTGATAGCGGCGATGATCAGCGCGCGAGCTTGCACGGTGGCGGAGCCTACCAGAGAGGCTGGTGCTCCCCGGCGCTATATCTCCTGACAGCGCGCTGCTCCGTGAAACTCGTCAACCGCGCGCCGCGCGACCTCATCCCGCGCGATTGGTCCCGCCGCCCCCGCCGCCGCCGCCGCCCCCGCGACCGCCGCCGCCGCCGCCGCCGCCGCCCCCGCCGCGCCCGCCCCCGCCGCCGCCGCCGCCCCGCCGCCGCCCGCCCCGCCCGCGGTCGCCGTGACCGCGATCATGCGGCGCGCGCGACGGCTGCTGCGACTGCGCCGGGCGCGGCGCCGAGGCCGCGGTCATGGGCACGCGCGACTCGTACGGGTGGCCCTCGACGACCGGGATCTGCTGCCGCGTCAGCTTCTCGATCGCGCGCAGATCCAGGCGCTCGTCGGCGTCGCAGAACGACAGCGCCATCCCGGTGGCACCGGCGCGCGCGGTGCGGCCGATCCGGTGGACGTACGTCTCCGGCACCTCGGGGATGTCGAAGTTGATGACGTGGCTGACGTCGTCGATGTCGATGCCGCGGGCCGCGATGTCGGTCGCGACCAGGACGCGCGTGCGCCCGCTCTTGAAGCCGGCGAGCGCGCGCTCGCGGGCGTTCTGCGACTTGTTGCCGTGGATCGCCTCGGCGTCGATCTGGTGCTTCACGAGGTGCTCGGCGATCCGGTTCGCGCCGTGCTTGGTGCGCGAGAACACGAGCACGCGGCGCATCGCCGCCTCGCGCAGGACGTCGACCAGGAGCGCGCGCTTGTCGTTCTTCTCGACGAAGTAGACCTCCTGATCGACCTTCTCCACGGTGGTCGCCGGCGGGACCACCGCCACCGTCTCCGGATCGTGCAAGAGCTGATCGGCGAGCTCCTGCGCCTCGCGCGGCATCGTCGCCGAGAAGAACAGCGTCTGGCGGTGGCGCGGCAAGAGCGCGATCACGCGGCGCACGTCGTGGATGAAGCCCATGTCGAGCATGCGATCCGCCTCGTCGAGGACGAACACCTCGAGCGACTTGAGATCGAGGTGGCCCTGCCCCGACAGATCGAGCAGCCGGCCCGGCGTGGCCACCAGGATGTCGATCCCGTCGCGGAGCACCTGCTTCTGCGCCGCGTCCCCGACGCCTCCGAAGATCACCGTGTTCTTGAGCTGGAGCTTCTGGCCGTACGTGGTGAAGCTCTCACCGATCTGGGCGGCGAGCTCGCGCGTCGGCGTCAGCACGAGGCAGCGGATCGGGCGCGCCGCCCGGGTGCCGCGGGGCGGCGCCTTCTCCGCCAGCCGCTGGAGGATCGGCAGCGCGAACGCCGCGGTCTTGCCGGTGCCCGTCTGGGCGAGCCCGAGCAGGTCGCGGCCTGCGAGCACGTGGGGGATGGCGCGCGCCTGAATCGGCGTCGGATCGACATAGCCCTCCGCGGCGACCGCCGACAGGAGGGCCGGGACTAACCCCAGCTCGCTGAACTGCACGGCGCGGACATAGCACGCGCCGGCTACTTGATCTGCTTCTCGACCGTCGCTTTCACGGCGGAGTCGAAGCCGCCGCCGCCGGTGCGCCCGGACAGGTACGCGTCGCGCTTGCGCGTCAGGTCCTCGACCTCCTGCTGCGCCTGCTTGCGCTCCGCGGCGCGCTTCCCGAGCTCGGCCTCGAGCTCCGGCGCGCTCTTGTCGCGCAGATCGGCGGGCAGCGCGCCCCGGGCCACCTTGTTCACCTCGAGCTTGCCGGTCGCGTACGCGCCGACCAGGTCGCCGGTGTCGCGCACGTCGGCGCCGCCCTTGGCCTTCTTCGCGTAGTAGCTCGCCCGATCCGCCTTCGCCGCGGCCGGAGCGGCGTCTGCGGCCACCATCTTGGCGGCGTGCGCGGCGCGGGCGCCCTCGTCGCCGGCGATCACCGCCGTGCTGTCGATGCGCGCCGACAGCTCGGCGAGCCGGTCGTCGTACGGCGTCGCCACCTGCTGCACGCCGCCGTCCTGCGCGATCGACGAGTACTCGCCGCCGCCGAGCGACGCGAGCCGCTGGAACGCGAGCGCCGTGCCGGGATCGCTGCCGCAGCGGATCGTGTTGACGATGACGCCGGTGGTGCCCGCCTCGCGCGCGAGCACGTCGTAGGGCTGGGTGTCGTCGCGCTCCGCCGGGGGCGCGTCACCGACGACGAACACCAGCTTCTTGGCGCCCGCGCGCCACCGCATGCCGAGCGCGTCGCGCAGCGCCGCCGCCACGTGCTCGGGCCGGTCGCCGCCGCCGCCGGCCTCGTACGTCGTGAGCTCGGCGTAGACCGCGTCGAGGTCGCTCGTCAGCGAGAACGGCCGGGTGACGTAGTCGTCGCTGGTGTCGCGGTACGCGACGAGGCCGATGCGGAGGTTCGCGTTCGGATCGGCCTGCCGGATGTGCGTCGCGATCGACCAGACCGTGCGCTTGGCGCCCTCGATGAGGCCCGACATCGAGCCGGTCGTGTCGACGGCGAACACGACGTCGATCGCGTGGGAGCCGGTCTCGGTCGGCACGGCGAGCGGGCCCGGGCCCTCCATGTCCAGCTCCGGCACGTGGCTCATGGGGCGGGGGCCCGGCGGAGACAGGAGCGCCGCGACGATGACGGTCGCCGCGGCGGCGGTGGACGGGATCCCGAAGCTGACGACGTGCTGGAGGCGGCTGGGCATGCGAGCTGTGGACGCGCGAGGCGGCGGCAAGTTCTAGGGTAACTGCCCGAGATTCGGGCCCAAGGTCGAGGCAAATCTGGTGTCTGGGGCCGGGCGCGGCGGCCCCGGCGGCGACCGCCCGCCGCGAGCCGGCGCGCGGGGCCGCGCCGATCCACGAGTCGATTCGATAGCTTTGCCCCGCCCGGCTCTGGCACCCTCGTGACCGAGGCCCGCCCATGCACCTCGCCCGCCAATTGCTTGCTGCGGCTCTGGCCGCAGCCGGACCGACTGCCGCGGCCAAAGCCGCGTCCCTGGCCGCCCTGGTCGCCCTGGTCGCCGCCCCCGGGGCCGCCCGGGCCGAGAGCCCCCCCACCACCGTGATCCGGAACGACGGCCACAACGGAGGGCCCGCCGCGTTCCCGACCGGCTTCGCGGCCGGCGACATCATCGCTGCGCGGCTCGACACCGGCACCGACTTCGCGCAGCTCGAGGACATCCAGGTCCTGTTCGGCGGGCCGGGGACGTTCGGGATCCACCCGGTGACGATCAAGATCTGGGAGGACTTCGCCGAGACGGTCGAGCCCGGGCCGGAGATCTTCAGCCTCGACACGTCGCTGGTCGCGACCGATGGGCTGCAGGTGATCTCGGTGTTCACCGGCATGAGCCTGCCGAGCAAGTTCCGCGTCGGGTTTGTCCTTCACGAGAGCGCCCCGCCGATGGTCGGGCACGACCTCGACGGCACGCTCGCCTCCGACGAGAACTTCGTGATGCGCGCTGGCGCGGGCGGCGGCTGGCAGCGCTCGCAGCAGGCCGGCGCGAGCGGCGACTGGATCATCCAGGCGCGGATCCAGGCGTTCAATTTACCCGGTCCGGGCCCCGGCCCCGGCCCCGACCCCGTCTCGTGCGGCGGCGTGACGTGCCCGCCCGGCCAGTTCTGCGACCGGACGGCCAGCATCTGCACGTTCGAGTGCGTCACCGAGGACGACTGCGGCGGCGCGTTCTGCAACCGCTTCGGCCAGTGCGTCGGCGAGGGCTCCGGCTGCTGCCAGACCGGCGGCGGTAGCTCCGCCGGCTACGCGGCGACCGGCCTGGGGCTCGGCGTGCTCGCGCTCCTCGTGCGGCGGCGCCGGCAGCGGCCGCGGCGGCCCTGACTACGGCGGCGGCGGCGCGGGCGGGGACGGCGGCGGCGGCGCGGGCGATGACGGCGCCGCGACGGCGATCCGCGCCTCGCGCCGCACGTCGAGCGGCCGGCAGGCGCGCCCGCCGCACAGCCACAGCTTGATCCGGATCTTGACGGCGAAGTCTCCCGCCGCTGGCGGGCGCAGCGGCACCGCGAAGCGCGGCGCGTCGGCGCCCGGATCCACCGCGTCGGCCCGGCCGAGCCGCGTCTTCTTGATCCCCAGCCCCGCGCCGGCCAGATCGACGATCACCGGCGCGTCGCGCGAGACGGTGAGCCCGCGATCGACGGCGATCGCGATCGGCAAGACGCCCGCCTCGCCCGCCACCACCTCGACGCGCTCGGGGACGCGGACCTCCCAGCCCGGCTGCTGCGCCGCGGCCGGCGCTGCGGCCGCCGCGATCACCGCGAGCCCTGCGATCGCCGCGACCGCCGCGATCGCCGCACGCGCCGCGCTCGCGGCACCGCCGCGCCAGCTCGGGCCACGGAGGCAGCGCGCGGAGGCCACGCGCCTAGCTTACAGGATCTGCGTCGCCAGCTCGGCGAGCGGCGAGCGCTCGCCCTTCGTCAGGATCACGTGGCCGGCGATCGCCTCCTCCTTGAACCGCTCGGCGACCGTCGTGAGGCCGTTGTTCGACGAGTCCAGGTACGGGTGATCGATCTGGTACGGATCGCCCGTCAGGATGATCTTCGTCCCCTCGCCGGCGCGCGTGATGATCGTCTTCACCTCGTGCGGCGTCAGGTTCTGCGCCTCGTCGACGATCATGTACACGTTCGGCAGCGAGCGGCCGCGGATGTACGTGAGCGGCTCGATCTCGACGAAGCCCAGGTCCACGAGCTCGGCGTAGCTGCGGCCGTCCTTCTTGTCGGACTTGTTGAGCCCCAGGAGCAGCTCGAGGTTGTCGTAGATCGGCTGCATCCACGGGTTCAGCTTCTCCTCGATGTCGCCCGGCAAGTAGCCGATGTCGCGGCCCAGCGGGAAGATCGGGCGCGACACGAGCAGGCGCGAGAACACCTGCTCCTCGGTGACCTTCTGCAGGCCGGCAGCGATCGCGAGCAGCGTCTTGCCCGTGCCCGCCTTGCCGACGAGCGTCACCAGCTTGATCGAGTCGTCGAGCAGAAGATCCAGCGCGAAGTGCTGCTCGCGGTTGCGCGGCTTGATGCCCCACACGCCCTCGCGCAGCTTCTTGACCGGCACCGCCCGGCCGGCGTTCTTGTCCCAGCGCGTGAGCGCGGACTTGCCGCCGCCCTCGTCCTTGAGCGTCAGGAACTCGTTCGCGTGCAGCCCCGGCGCGTCGACGGCGATCGAGCCGTCGGCGAAGAACTGCTCGACCGTCCCCGCCGGCACCATCAGCTCGCGGTTGCCCGGGTAGAGCTCCTCGATCGAGATCCGCTCCGGCTCGAAGTCCACCGTGTGGAGCCCCAGCGCGTCGCCGCGGATCCGCATGTTGACGTCCTTCGTGACGAGGATCGTCGGGACGGCCGGATCGGCATCGCGGACCTCGAGCGCGATCTCGAGGATCCGCTGATCCATCGAGCGCGAGTCGTAGCTCGGGTTCTTGGGCGGGCTCTTCGACAGCGCGACGCGGACCGTGCCGCCGCTCTCGATCGGCTGCGCGTGCGACAGCCCGCCCTCCTCGTTGCGGTGCCGATCGAGCAGGCGCGCGACCTGGCGCGCGCTGCGCCCGAGCTCGTTCTGGTCCTTCTTGAACGTGTCGATCTCCTCGAGCACGTAGATCGGGATGATCACGTTGTTGTCGGCGAACGCGTACAGCGCGCGTGCGTCGTGGAGGAGGACGTTGGTGTCCAGGACGTAATTCTTGACCGCCACGGTCTGACATTCCGCCCCCGAGCGGCGCTGTGTCAAACGGCGGCCGTTCAGAATCGGATCGACGCTGTGACGCCTGCTGCGTGCGCCGACGCGCTCGGCGCGATCGTCACGCGCTCGCGCGGCGCGGTGACGTAGAGGATCGCGCCCGCCGCGACGAGCGCGCCGCCGCCGATCACGAAGCCGGTGGCGAGATCGGCGCGCAGCGCGGCCCGATCGAAGTGGCGCGCGGCCATCGCGTAGTCGGCGGCGCTGCAGGTCGCCGTGCACCCGCGCGCCGCGAGTTCGTCCTCGTATTGGCCGTACGCCGAGCGCGCCGCGACCGCGAGCGCGCCTGCTGCGCCCAGGGCGATCACGCCGAGCCCGGCCGCGCCGCCCGCGAGGAGCACGCGGCCCCGCTGCCGGGGCCCGCGCGGCGGCTCGCGCTCGGGCGGCGGCTCCGGCGGGGCGGTGCCGCCGGTCACGCGCAGCGGCGGCACCAGGACGACGACCTCGCCGCCCACAGCCGCGCGCGCCGTCGTCGCGAACGGCGCGCGCCCCGCCGCGGCGACCTCGATCGGGACCTCGCCCGCCAAGAGCCGCTCGATGATCTCGGCCGCTGGCGGCACCGCGCGCCCGCCGATCCGCACCGTCAGCCCGCCCGCGCGCGGCTCGGCCAGCCGGACCACCACCGTCGCGAGCTTCGGCGCGAGCGCGTCCGCACGGCTGCGCGCGAACCGGGCGCTCTTCTCCTTGCCCGCCTGCTCGTACTCGCGCGCCGAGGCGTCGTACAGCTGCCACGCGCGGCGGAGGTCGCCCGCGCGCTCGGCGCAGTCGCCCAGGTTCAGCATCGTGCCCGCGGCGCGCTCGAGCTCGTGGCTCTTGCCGAAGCGCTCGCACGCCTCGGCGAACTTGCCCTGATCGGCGAGGACGCGGCCCTCGTCGAACAGGCGGGTCGCCTCCGGCACGCTCTGGGCGCCCGCGCCCGATGCGGCCGCGAGCGCGAGGCCCCCGACCGCGATCGCAAGGCTCCGCTTCACGCGGCCAGGATCGGCCAGCCCGCCGCGACGGTCAAGCGAGCCGCTCGCCGCGGGTGGCGCAAGGCTAGTGCTGACACGCCATCGGGTTGCGCTCGCACTTGTCGTCCTCGGACGTCGGCGGCTTCGGCGGCGCCGGGCGGCGCGTCGACACCGGATCGATGCCGAGGCTGCGGCACAGGCCGATCAGCCGCGGCCGCTCTCCCGCGGGCGCGCGCGAAAACCACGCGCGCGCCTTCGACTCGCTGCGCGCGTGGCACGCCGCGAGCGCGCAGATCGCGGCCTGCTCCTGCGGGAACCGCTTGCTGCAGATCGCGACGACCTCGTCGTAGCGCTGGCCGTCCATCGCGGCTTCGATCGGCGGCTTCGGCGGCTCGGGCGCGCCAGCGTCCACCTCGGTGCCCGCCGCGGAGCCAGCGGCCTGCGCGTCCACCGGCGCCGCCGGCTCGCCCGCGGCGGCGCCCGGGTCTGCATCGATCGGCGCGACGCTCGGTGCCGGCGTCGGCGCCGGCACCGGCGCAGCAGCAGGCGCCTGCGCAGCCACCGGCGCGCTCCCCGGCGCGGCCGCCTCGTCCGCACCTGGCGCGCTGCCGCCGCCCGTCTTCATCACGAGCAGCACGGCCAGAGATCCGATCACCATCGCCGCGAGGATCACCGCGAGCATCGGCCAGCCGCGGGCCGGCTTCTCCGCCCGCTCCTCCGCACGACCCTCGAGCGCCACCACCGCCGCCGCCGAAGGCAGCGAGCGCAGCGCCACATATCCACCCGAGCTGGGCGCCGCGGCCGCAGCCGAGCCCGACGCCGACGCCGAGCGCGGCGCCGCGTACCCGCCCGAGCCCGGCGCCGCGTGCCCGCCCGAGCCCGGCGCCGCGTACCCGCCCGAGCCCGGCGCCGCGTGCCCGCCCGAGCCCGGCGCTGCGTACCCGCCCGACCGCGGCACCGCGTGCGCGCCCGACGGCGGCGTCGCGTGGCGGCCGCCCGCCATCGCGTGCCCGCCCGACCGCGACACCGCGTGCGCGCCCGACGGCGGCGTCGCGTGGCGGCCCCGCGCCGTCGGGTACCCGCCCGAGCCCGGCACCGCCTGCGGCTCGACCGGCCCCGTGCGCCGGCCCGCCAGCTCCGGCGGCACCTCCGGCACCGTCGCCGGCGCCTCCGCCATCCCGTACCGCGGCGCGGCCGCCCCCGGCGGCAGCGACACGCCGTCGTCCTGCGTCATCACGGCGCGGTCCGCGCCCAGATCCGGCACCCCCGCGAGCTGGAGGTCGAGCGAGTCAGCGGGCTGAAAGCCCAGCTCCATCGGGATCGGCTCGCTCGTCACCGTCACGCCCTCGGGCACGTCCTGCGCCTCCATCTCGAGCCACGGCTCCGGCCGCTGGCCGAACATCTCGCGCATCAGGCGCCCCAGGCTCGACGACGAGATCATCGCCCCCGTCGCGGCCGATGCGTCCTCGAGCGCGCCGATCACCTCGTCGGCCGTCTGGAACCGCTCCTCCGGCCGCTTCGCGAGCAGCCGCAGCACGATCGCGTCGAGCTCCGGCGGCACCGAGCGCTGGCGCGACGACGGCGGCGATGGCGGCTCGTTCACGATCGCGTTCATGTTCTCGAAGTCGCTCGCCCGCCGGTACAGCCGCTCGAGCGTCAGCATCTCCCACAGGACGATGCCCAGCGCGAACAGATCCGTCCGCCGATCCACCTGCGTGCTGCGGCACTGCTCCGGCGACAGGTAGCTGATCTTGCCCTTCACCGTGCCCGACCGCGTCTCGGACGCCCGGTCCGCCGCCTTCGCCACGCCGAAGTCGACGACCTTCACGCCGCCCTCGAAGCTGACCATCAGGTTCGACGGCGACACGTCGCGGTGCACGATGCCGAGCGGCCGCCCGTCGAGGCCGACCCGCTCGTGCGCGTGGTGCAGCCCCGCCGCCGCGCCCGCCGCCATCGTCAGGACCGCGCCCAGCGGCATCTCGCGGCGCAGCGAGCGCGCGCGCTGGATCACCGCGCGCACCGTCTCGCCGTGGACATATTCCATCGTGAAGAAATACGAGTCCGCCAGCTTCCCGATGTCGTAGACCTGCGCGACGTTCGGGTGGTTCAGCTGCGCGGCGAGGCGCGCCTCGTCGAGGAACATGCGGACGAAGTGCAGATCCGTCGCGCGCTCGCGCAGGATCCGCTTGAGGACGCAGTGGCGCTCGACGCCCGCCGTGCTCTCACCGCGCGCGAGGAAGATCTCCGCCATCCCGCCGACCGCGAGGCGGCCGAGGATCTGGTAGTTGTTGGCGGCTGAGCCGACCTCCGCCGGCACGGGCACGGGCCGCGAATTGTAGCGGAGTTTTGCCCCGCGCCGGCTCCCGCGTCGCCGCCGCCGCTTCATCCCGCCGCGCGGCGGGCCTCCGGCTCGACCATGCGCCAGCACGTCTCGCCCGCCTCCGCGAGCGCCGCGTCGTCGAGCCGCAGGTAGCCCAGCCGGCTCGCCTTCACCAGCCCGACGAGCGCGCCCCACATGACCGCGATCACCACGTCGACGCGCCCGCCGCCCGCGCGCTCGTGCAGCCGCTGGCCCACGCCGTAGAGCGGCGCGACCGTCGCCAGCTCGAGCTGCCGGCTCTCCGCGTCGAGGTACGGCGCGTGATCCTGCATCTCGAGGAACCGGAACGCGTCCGGCTCGCGCCCCGCGAACGCCGCCATCCGCCGCCACACGTCGAGGAACCACGCCTTCGCGGCCCCCGGCGCGCTCACGTCCGGGTCCACCAGCCCGTCGAGCAGCGCGGCGCGCAGCCGCTGCTTCGCGTCGCGGTACACCTCGTTGACCAGCTCCTGCTTGTGCTCGAAGTAGTGGTAGAGCGTCCCCGTCCCGACGCCCGCCGCCTCCGCCACCTCCGGCACCGACGTGCCGTGGTACCCGCGGGCGGCGAACACGCGGAGCGCCGCGTCGAGGACGCGCCGCCGCTTGTCGCCGACCACGGGCCGGCCGCGCGGCCGCTTCGCACGAGCGCTCACGCGCGGCAAGATGGCACGAAAGCTAGCTCGCCTTCTTCGACTTCGCCGCTTGCGCCTCGCCCCACGTCACGACGCGGTTTCGGCCCGTGTGCTTGGCGTGATAGAGCGCCATGTCCGCACGCTCGATGAGCGTCGCGCGATCCCGCCCATCGTCGGGGAAGCACGCGACGCCGATCGACTCCGTCACCGACAGCGGGCCCTTCTCCGTGTCGACCACGACCTTGCTGATCTCGACGCGGATGCGCTCCGCCACCGCCTTGGCCTGCGTCACGTCGACGTTGTCGAGCAGGACCGCGAACTCCTCGCCGCCGTAGCGCGCCGGGATGTCGATCTTGCGCGGCACCTCCGCGAGGACGCGCGCGACGCGGCGCAAGACCTCGTCGCCCACCGGGTGGCCGTAGCCGTCGTTCACCTTCTTGAAGTGATCGACGTCGCAGAGCAGGAGCGCCACCTTGCCGTTGTGGCGCTGCGCGCGCTCGAGCAGATCCAGGAACCGCTCCTGGAACGTCCGGTGGTTCGTGAGACCCGTCAGGCCGTCCGTCGTGGCCATGGTCTCCATCTTCTTGTAGAGGAAGCCGTTCTCGAGCGAGATCGCGACCTGGTTCGCGATCACCGCGAGCATCTCGCGCACATCCTTGCCGAACCGCTTCTCCGTCCGCGCGATCAGGGTCAGCGTGCCCACCGGCTCGTCGGGCGCGAGCAGCGGCAGGACCAGGAGCGAGCGCGCGTCCTCCACCTTCACCTTGCGCGTGTAGATCGGCGCCGAGACCTCGCGCGGCTCGCCGCCCGCCGGCAGGTAGTGCCGGTTCTTCACGACCATCGAGGCCAGGCCCGCGTTGTCCTTGAACTCGAAGCCCTCGAGCTGCTTCGGATCGACGAGCCCCTCGCCGCCCGGGCGGATCCGGACCGCCGCGATCTGGTGGCGCGCGCGGTCCTTCTGGTAGAGCGCGATGATCGCCACGTCGTAGTCGGCGATCGCCGCCGCCGCGTCGAACGCCGTCTCCATCACCTGCTCGACCGTGAGCGCGCGGCCGAGCATCGCCGCCGCCTGGTAGAACCGCTCGTGCTCGTACTTCGCGCGCTCCACCGCGCGGAACACGCGCTCCGCCTGGACCACGCGCAGGACCTGCGCCCCCGCGTCCGCGAGCAGATCGCGATCCGCCTCGCTGAACGCCGTGTCACGATCCGCCGCGAGCACGCCGCGCAGGTGGCCGCTCTCGCTGATCGGCACCGCGACCAGCGCCACGCCCGCCCGGCCGCCGCTGTAGTACGGCAGCTGGCTCGGCTTCGTCGCGGCGCACAGGATCGGCTTGCGATCGCGGATCACCGCGCCGAGGATGCCCGCGGATGCGAGGCGCGGCGTCTCGGTGATGTCGTCGGCGTCGGACGCGACCTCCTTGAGCTTCACGCGCTCGCCGTCGTCGTCGAGCCAGAGCAGCGCCACCGTGCGCGCGCCCAGCGAGCGCTTCAGCGTGGCCAGGACCCAGCTCGCCGCGTCGTTGATCATGCCGATGCCGCCGATCGCGAGCAACCGCTCCTCCTCGTCGCGGCTGCGCCCCGCGCGCGAGCTGGGCCCGAGCGGCGCCGCGATCAGCCGGTAGTCGCGCGCCGAGTCGCGCAGCGCCGCCAGCTCCTCCTCGAGCCGCGCCGCGCGGCGCCGCCGGTAGCGCGCCGTGAGCCCCCGCAGGAGCAGCGCGTGCGACGCCGCCGCGCCGCCGATGCACAGCACGTGGATCGCCGCCGCCGCGATCGCCGGCCCGCCGCCGCCCGTGCGGGCGAGGAGCCCCAGCTCGAGGAGCAGCGCCGCGCCCAGGGTCGCGAGCGCGCCCGGCCGCGCCAGCACCGTCATCGCGAACGCGACGATCCCGTACACGATCGGGTACGCGGGCGACGCGAGCCCGCCCGTCACCGCGATGACCACGTGCGCGCCCGCCACGAGCGAGAGCGCCAGCTCGAGATCCGCGAGGTCCGTCGCCGCCGCGAGCCAGAACGAGGCCCGCTGCGCGCGCGCCGACGGCGAGACGAACTGCACGCGGCGGATCACCGCCGCGCCCACGAGCGCCAGGATCGCCACCGCGACCATCGTCATCGGCAGGCTCGGCGCGCCCGCGGCGAGCGCCGCGCCGTCGACGCCGCCCACCGCCACGACCGCGCACGCGATCGCGCCGAGCGCGGCGCCCCACGCGACCACCGCCGCGCGGCGCAGCGCGCGGTGCAACTTCGGCAGCGTCATCGCTCGCAGCGTCATCGCTCACCTCCCACGGTCACCCGCCACGCGAAACACGATCTCGCCCGGGTAGGCCATGCCGAGGTCCGCGCGCGCCCGCTCCTCGATCGCGCCGATGTCGGCGCCGAGGCCGCGGACCTCGCGCCGCAGCGCCGCGTTGCCCGCCGCGAGCGCGCGCGCCTCCGCGTCGAGCGCGTCGATCTGCTCGCGGAGCTTGCCCGTCCGCGGATCGCGGCGCAGGACCTGGCCCGGCACGTAGCCGATGACCGTCGCCACCACGATGGCGAGGAGGAGCCGCACGCTCCAGCGGCGGAGCGCCGGAGGGATGTGCATATCAGCGACCCGGGACACAGTGCTCGACGTTACGGATCGGGCGGGGCCGGGCAAGTTTTGGGTCGACCGTGAATGTGGTGGAGTTTCGGTCCTCTGCGTGTACGCCCGCGCCCACATGGCCAGCGCCGCGAACGCGCGCGCGGCTCTGATAGCCTCGGGGCGTGCTGGCCGGAAAGCTCGCGATCGCGGTCACGGTCGCCGCCGGCGTCCTCGGCGTCCTCGGCGTCCTCGGCGTCGTCGACGGGGGCACGGCCCACGCGCAGCGCGCGCCCCTGGCCACGATCCCCGACGCGCCCAGGTTCCCCGATGTGATCGAGCCGCCGCCCGGCTTCGATCTGGATCCCGGCTGGACCGAGTACGACCGCGCGTTCCGCGAGGCCGCCGCTGGCGACGTCTACACCGCCCGGTCGCGGCTCCGCCAGCTCGAGGCGAGCTGGCCCGGGCACCCCGCCGTCGCGCGCGCCGCCGCGCTGATGCGCCGGCTCGAGCCGCGGCGCGACGATCCGGACGCCATCAGCAGGGTCGCGCGCAGCGAGCTCGTGTTCTGGTCGACGCTCGGCGGCGCCTCGCTCGCGCTGAACCTGTGCGCCGCGATCGACTGCTCGACCGATCGCGAGTACGCTGGCGTGTACACGCTCTCCATGGGCGGCGCGCTCGCGGCGTCGCTCTTCGCGACGCGGCGCGGTGTCCGGCAGGGCGAGGCGCAGCTCTACAACTCGGCGCAGACGTGGGGCGCGTGGAACGCGCTGCTCATCAACGACGGCTTCGCCGAGACCTCGAAGGAGGCCGGCTTCTCGATCGCGATGCAGCTCGGCGGGCTCGCGGCCGGCATCGGGCTGTGGCAGCTGTGGCGGCCCACGCAGGGTGACGTCGCGCTCACCAACACGTTCCTGCTCTGGGGCAGCATGCTGACCTTGTGGGGGGAGCTCGCCGCCGATCTGGATGAGCCGTCGCTGCGCGGCGTGATCATCGGGGGCGACGTCGCGCTCCTCCTCGGCGCGGTGGTCTCGCGCGCCGTCGAGGTGAGCCGCGGGCGCACGCTGCTCATCGACGTCGGCGGCGTCCTCGGCACGATGGTCGGCGGGCTGGCCGCGGCCGCCGCCGACAGCGACAGCGATGGCGGCGTGGCGCTGATCCTCGGCACCACCGCGGGCCTGGGGCTCGCGCTCCTCGCCACGCGCAGCTGGGACAAGCCCGCGGCCGTCCAGCTCACGCCCGCGGTGATCGAGGGCCCCAGCCGCTCGCGCGGCTACGGCTTCTCCGCCGGCCTGGCGTTCTGATCGCCCGCGCGGATCGCTACCAGGTGCCCGCGAGGCCCAGGAGCCCGCCGCGCCCCTGCTCCGCCGGCACGAGCACGGCGTGCGGACCGCGCGGACCGCGCGGACCGCGCAGACCGCGTGGATCATCATCGTCCTCGGACTCGTTCCAGTTGCGCGTGAAGTAGGTCGCCGCGGCGAGGCCGCCGGCCACGCCGATCGCCGCCATCGCCGCGGTGAAGCGATCCTCGATGGCGCCGGTGACGAGGACCCCGAGCCCGCCGCCCGCGACGCCGCCGACGATACCGCCCGCGTCGATCGCGAACGTCTGCGCGCGGCTGATGTCTGGCCGCAGCTGCCCCAGGTACGCGCCCATGACGATGCCGACGTCGGCGGCGACGAGCAGGGACAGGCTCAGCTCGGCGGCGCTCGGCTCCTGGGTCGCCGCGATCAACGAGAGGCCCATGAGCACCGCGGCCCACTGGCCGCCCGAGGTCGCGAGGCCCACCTGTCCGGCCGTCGGACGTTTGTTGAACAGGAGCGCGCCGGCGAACAGCCCGGCCGTCTGCCCGGCGATCAGGCCCACCGCGAAGTCCGACTCGTCGTCGGGCTCGATCGCGATCATCGCCATCACCGCGTTGAACACGCCCCACGAGGTGCCGCTGTTGAACAGCCCGCGCTGGCCCGAGGTGACCGGCCCGAGCAGCCGCAGCGAGACGAGCGCGCCCGCCGTGCCGCCCAGGAGGGAGAGGCCCAGGAACGGCTGGGGATCGTCGCACTCGAGCGCGACGCACACCTCGATCCCCAGCGCGATGCCGTGCATCGTCTGGAACAGCGCCAGTTCGGCGATCGCGCCCGGGGTCGACACCTCGCGCGGCGCCTCCCGCTGCTCGCCCGAGCCCGCCAGCGCGAGCGGCGATGCCGCGACCAGCGCCGTCGCCGGGTGCCCTGCGTGCTCGCGCCGCAGCCTGGCGGCCAGGCGCGCGGCACGCCCGCGCTTGCCCTCGAGCAGCGCGCCGAACGCCTCGTGGTAGAGCTGCCACCCCGTGTCGACGCGCGGCGCCTGCGGCTGCTGCGGCGGCGCGGGCGGCTCCGCGGGCGCTGCGTCTGCCGCCGGCTCCGCGGGCGGCTCCGCGGGCGGCGCGTCTGCCGCGGGCGGCGGCGGCGCAGGCGGCTCCGCGGGCTGCGCGATCGCCGCGCCGGTCGCCGCAGCGATCAGACAGCCCGCGAAGAACGGCACCGCTCGCACGCGGCCGAAGATATCAGCGAACGCGCCCGCGGCGGCGCGCCGCAGCGCTCACTGCGAGATCAGCGTGAGCGAGCCCGCGCCGCGCGCCCAGATGCGATCGAACTGATCCGCGGCGATGTCGAGGATGTTGTTCTCCGCCAGCCCGCGCCGCATGTCGACGCGGCGGACCTTCTGGCCGTCCCACGCCGCGATGCCGCGATCCGTCGCCATCCAGATCTGACCGTTCCGCGTCGCGACGACGTCGTTCATGTCGAACCGGAGCGCGAGCGGGAACTCCCAGCCCTTGCCGTCCCAGCGCCCCGCGCCCGCGCCCGTCGCGACGATCACGGTGCCGTCCGCGGCGATCGCGACCGCGCGCGCCAGCTCCGAGCGCAGGCCCGTCGCCTCGTTCCACACCTCGACCTCGCCGTGCGCGAGCCGGGCGACGCCCTCGTTCGTGGCGAACCACGCCGTCTCCCCGCGCACGTCGGCGTCGACGACGCCGACCGGGATCGGGAGCATCTTGACCTTCTTGTCGACGGCGCTCTCGGTGCGGTGGTACGCGACCTTGCCCGTCGCCGTCTCGATGATCGCGATGCCGTAGGCGCGGCGCTCCTCGCCGTCCTTGTATCGGAGCCCGACCCAGAGCGAGCCCGACGACGCGAACCGCGCGAAGCTCGTCTCGGCGTGGGCGCCCGGGGTCACGAGCGTGACGTTCTTGACCAGCGTCCACGTGGTGCCGTCGATCCTCGACAGCTTGATCGCGCTCTCGGTGAGCATGCGGTGGAGCGCGTAGATCGCTCCCGCCGGATCGCGCACGACGGCGAGGACCACCTGATCCGGCCCGCCCGCCACGAACCGCTCGCCGTTCCAGTGCCACGCCTGGCGCGCGCCCGTCGCGATCCAGCAGTCCGTCTCCTTGGCGCACGCGACCGACAACGTCGTCGCGTCGCGGAACATCTGCCGGCGGCGCAGCCAGTCGTGCGGGCGCGCGTCACCGTCGCGGTACCGCGCCGTCCCCAGCTCGCGCGTGCCGATCAGGAGCAGATCGTCGGCCGCCGCGATCGAGGTCGCGCCCGGCGGCGTCACGACGTCGAGCGGATCGATCAGCCACTCCGCCGGGGCGCCCGCCACGAGCGGCACGAGCCGCATGCCGTCCCGCGAGAGCGGCCGCACGCCGCCGTCGTTCGGGGTGATGCGATAGATGCGCTCGCCGCCCATGACGACGGCGCCGTTCTTGCGCGGCGCCGCCGCGTCCCACTTCACCTCGGGCAGCGCGCGGTACGTCGCCCACGCCAGCTGCTTGCCGATCGCGAGCCGCTCCTGGCCCGCCTCGTCGCTGCCGATCACGAGCAGCCGATCGTCCGGCAGCTCGACGAGCAGCCGCGGATCGGTGATCGCGCAGCCCTGCGCCGCGCCCACGCGGATCGTGTCGCCCGTCGGCTTGCGGGCGACCAGCCCGTCCTTGGCCGCGAGCCACAGCCACCCGCCGCGATCCCGCGCCATCGCGCGGATCGGATCCTTGATCGGCGTGGCCGTCCAGCCGCCCTTGGCCGAGACGTAGAGGAGGCCCGCGTGGGTGCCCAGCCACACGCCGCCGTCTTTCGCCGACGCGAGGCTCGCGCCTTCCTTGGCGAGCGCGGCGAAGTCGATGCTCAGGGACGACGGCGGGGCGATCTGCTCGCGGTAGATCTCCTTCCCCGCGTCGTAGTACCCGAGCCCGCCGTCGGTGAGGATCCAGACCCAGCGCCGGTCCGGATCCGCCGCCAGGGCGACGATCTGGTTCCCTGACAGCCCGTGCTCGGCCGACAGCGGCAGCACGCTGCCGCCGTCGTCCCAGCGCTCGAGGTGGCTGTCGGTGCCCACGAACACGAACTTCCCCGCCGACGCCAGGATGCGGACCGGCGCTGGCTCGGTGAACACCCGGACCCGCACCTTGCCCGCCGACACCGGCGGAATCGGGGCCGGCGGGACCTGCGGCGGCGGGCACGCGGCCAGCAGCGCGATCAGCCCGGCGGCTACAATTCCTCTCTCCCTCACGGCGCCTCGACGGTAGCTCAGAGTGCTCGCCGCCGAAAGCCGATGTAAGTTCCTGCCATGGCTCGACAGCGACGCGGCGGCTTCCGCCCCCCCGAGCTCCGGGGCACGCTCGGCACGCTCCTCCGCACGACCCTCGAGCAAGCCGGGGTGGTCCGCGACGCCATCTCGCGCGGCGCCCGCTCTCGCTTCGACGAGGCCCGCTCGCACCGCCGGCGCCAGGACGCCCTCGCCTCCCTCGGCGAGCTCGTCCTGGAGCTGATCCGCCGCGGCGAGATCGATCTCGCCGAGCTCCCCGAGGCGCGCGATATCATCCAGCTCCTCGACGATCTGGACGCCGCCGCTCCGTCGGATCCCGACGACCGGATCGCACAGCCTCCCACCCGCGGCCGCTTCGACGCCCGCCCCCCTGCGCGCCCTCGCCACGATGACGACCGTGATGACGGCTACGATCGCGGCCGCCGTCGAGCTGGCGGCGACGACTACGACGATGACCGAGACCGGGGCCGCCGGGGCGCCGCCGACGATGGCTACGACCGGGACCGCGGCCGCGGCCGGGACCGCGACCGCGACCGCGCCGCCGACGATGGCTACGATCGAGGTCGCCGCGCCACCGACGACGACTACGACCGCGGCCGCCGCTCTGCCGCCGCCCGCGATGACGGCACCGTCTCCGCCATCCGGGGCGGCGATCGCTCCGGTCCCGGCTCCGGCTCCCGCTCCGGCGCCCACGCGGCGCCGCCCCGGTCCGCGCCCCCGCCGCGCGTCTGGCGCCCCACGCTCCCCGACGACGAGCCCCCGCCCGACGCGGCCGACGCCCGCGACCCGCGCGACGCCCGCTCTGCCCGCGACGCGCGCCGGCCCGTCCCCGGCCCGCACCGCAAGGGCGGCATCCAGTTCGACGACGACGCAGATCTCGCCGACTACATGCACCCCGACGACGTCCCGCCCAAGCCCCCCACCGACGACGACCGCTGACGCCCGCCCGGCGTCGATCAGCCCAAGTTTCCGCCTGCCTGGCCGCCTCCTTCCTCCCGTCTACCGTCCTCCTTCCTCCCGTCCTGCCGGCTCGCCAAGCCGGCCCTTGACAGCCATGAGGTCCGCCAGTAGAAACCTGCTTCTCGCAACGGGGATATAGCTCAGCTGGGAGAGCGCGTGAATGGCATTCACGAGGTCAGGGGTTCGATCCCCCTTATCTCCACCCGTTAACTGAAGAGAATCTCAAGATTCTCACCATATTCGCCCGCCTTATGACGGCCGGCGACAGCTCCGTCGGCGACGACGCACAACGCTTACCAGAGCGACGCGCGGAGCCGCCCGCCTGTCCTCTGAATCAGTCGGCTAGCAGCTCGCTGAGCGTTGCGGCCGAGAGGATACGCGCGGTCCAGGCGTCGAGTTGCTCGATGGATGCCGTCGCGATGCGGCGCTCGATATGGGGGTCCACGGCGTCGCCAAAACGCTGCCGCACCAAGCGCAGCAGCACGGCGGATTCGCCTTCCTGACGGCCTTCCTGGCGGCCTTGCTCGATGTATCGCTGTGCTGCGGTCACGATGGTGTCCTTGGCTTCGGGTCCGATCTCGCTCTCGAGCAACGCTTGCAGCGCCTCCGGCCTGACGTGCTCGTTGACTTCGAGAATATAGCGCACCACTCGCGCC
>DATMCI010000136.1:0-8905 GCA_035558535.1 Kofleriaceae bacterium | reverse complement strand
GGCGCGAGTGGTGCGCTATATTCTCGAAGTCAACGAGCACGTCAGGCCGGAGGCGCTGCAAGCGTTGCTCGAGAGCGAGATCGGACCCGAAGCCAAGGACACCATCGTGACCGCAGCACAGCGATACATCGAGCAAGGCCGTCAGGAAGGCGAATCCGCCGTGCTGCTGCGCTTGGTGCGGCAGCGTTTTGGCGACGCCGTGGACCCCCATATCGAGCGCCGCATCGCAACGGCATCCATCGAGCAACTCGACGCCTGGACCGCGCGTATCCTCTCGGCCGCAACGCTCAGCGAGCTGCTGGCCGACTGATTCGTAGACAGGGCGGGCGGCGCCTCCGAGCGTCGCTCCGGTAGGCGTCGTGCGTCGTCGCCGACGGAGCTGCCGCCGGCCGTCATCAGGCGGGCGAATATGGTGAGAATCTTGCAATTCTCGTCAGTTAACGGGTGGAGATAAGGGGGATCGAACCCTGCGAAGACGAGCCATCAACGACTTGAGTCACGCGGCCTTGCAGTCGTCTTCGTAGGTTAGCTCGCTCCCTCGTCCGGCCACGTCCCGTCTGATCCCGCTGGATCTGGTGTGGCGTGGCAAAATTTGCCACGCGGTTCCACCTGGTCGAGGACGGCAACCGCCGCTCCGGTCCAACCAGCCCGATGAAGATCGAGGCGTCGGGCAGAGATCGGCGAGTGGCAGCTCGGACGAACCCCGACAACGACGGCCGCACCGGCCACAGCGCCGCGTTCTTCCTGCCCACCGGCAACGGCACGCTGACCGGCTCGCGATAAGCTCGGGCTCGATGGCCAGGGATGGCATCGCGGACGTCTCCACCGCGGCCGGGCCCGGCCGGGGCGCCGAGCCGCCGGGCCGGGTGCCGGCGCTGGCCATCGCCTCGCACCCGAGTGCGCACCGCGTCGGCGAGCGCGTCGTGCTCGAGGCGCTCGCGGCAGGCCACGAGGTGGAAGTGTCGCGCAACGCGCCGGACTTTGCGCGGCCGGATCGCGTGCTGGGCGCGCCGCTCGACGATCCGTTCGTCAGCCGGCGGCCGTTTCGGCTCGTGCCGCTCGGCGGCGGCGGGATCCGCGTGGTGGCCGGCGCGGGCGGCACTCCGGTCACGATCGGCGCGGCGGAGGTTGGCGATCACGTCGACCTCGCGCCCGAGGACGTCGCGCGCGGCGTCCCGATCGAGCTCGCCGGCCGCGTCGTGCTGCTGCTCCACCTGCTCGATCGCGAGATCGCCGGCGCCGATCGGCTGGGCATGGTCGGCGACGGCGCGGGGATCCGGCGGGTGCGCGCGGCGATCGAGCGCGTGGCCGACCTCGCCGTGCCGGTCCTGATTCGCGGCGAGACCGGCACTGGCAAGGAGCTGGTGGCGCGCGCGATCCACGACCGCGGCCAGCGGCGCGGCGGGCCGTTCGTCAGCGTCAACCTCGGCGCGATCCCGCGCGATCTCGCAGCGGCGGAGCTGTTTGGCGCGACCCGCGGTGCCTACACCGGCGCGACCCGCGACCGCGACGGCCTGTTCCGCACCGCGCACGGCGGGACGCTGTTCCTCGACGAGGCCGGCGAGGCGTCGCCCGAGGTCCAGGTCATGCTGCTCCGCGTGCTCGAGACCGGCGAGGTCAGCCCGGTCGGCGCCGACCGACCGGTCGCGGTCTCCGTCCGTCTGATCGCGGCGACCGACGCCGACCTCGAAGACCACGTCTGGCGGGGCCAGTTCAAGGCGCCGCTCCTGCACCGCCTCGCGGGCTATGAGGTGCGGATCCCGCCGCTGCGTGAGCGCCGCGAGGACATCGGGCCGCTGTTCTATCACTTCGCGCGCGAGGAGCTGGCGGCGACCGGCGAGCTCGAGCGGCTGGCGCCGGCGGATCCGTACGCCGCGCCGTGGCTGCCGG
Source organism: Kofleriaceae bacterium (assembly GCA_035558535.1). Classification (GTDB taxonomy): domain Bacteria; phylum Myxococcota_A; class Polyangia; order Haliangiales; family Haliangiaceae; genus JABFXX01. The sequence goes on along the minus strand of DATMCI010000136.1, from coordinate 7,015 downwards.
CGGCGATCGCCGCGCAGCTCGTGCGCCACGCCTGGCCGGGCAATATCCGGCAGCTCCGCAACGTCGCGCGCCAACTGGTGATCGGCAGCCGCGGCCTGCCCGAGGCGCGGTTCGAGCCCGAGTTCGCCGCTCAGCTCGCAGGGCCGGAGGCGGACCACGCCGCGCGAGCCGGTAGCGTTCCACCGGAGCCATCCGGTGCGCCGCGCCGCAAGCCCGCGGAGGTCTCCGAGGAGGAGCTGCTCGCGGCGCTCAAGGCGTGCAAGTGGGACCTCAAGGCCGCCGCCGACCGGCTGCGCATCCCGCGACCGTCGATCTACACCCTGATCGAGCGCAGCCCGCGCATCCGGACCGCGGGCGACGTTCCCGCCGACGAGATCGCGGCGTGCTTCCACGCGTGCGGCGGCGATCTCGACGCCATGGCGGTGCGCCTGCAGGTCTCGCGGCGGGCGCTCCAGCGCCGGGTCAAGGAGCTCGGGCTGGCGGTTCGGCCGCCCGGGACTTCATGACACCCGGCCGCGGCGTACCCGCGGCCGCCGGTGCGGCAGCCGCGGCGGGGCGCGGCGCCGGGCGCGGGTCCTGGCCGCGCTCGGCCGGCGGCGAGGCCAGCGTTGAGACGCCGGTCATGTTCTCGAAGCACGTGTTCGGTTGTCCCTCGATGTCGAGCTGGATTCCCTGGTACCAGAGCAGGCTCTCGCCGAACGACGTCAGCGTGATCGACGGCCCGTCGGTCAGGTCGAGCTGGAGGACCGGGTACCCATCGCCCGTCGTCTTCTGCCACGTGCCCGACGAGGAGAAGTCGAAGTTGAGCCACGACCCGCTCGCCTTCCCCGTGACGGTGCACGTGACGTAGCCGGTGAGCGTGATCTCGAGGCTGATCATACCGCTGCCCTGCATGTCGTCGAAGCTGTAGGCGTAGCCGCCCTGGAGCAGCAACGTGGTGCTGTTCAGCGTCACAACCGTGGGCGTGAGGCCGTTGTCGCCTTCGTTGTCCAGGTTGTGCCAGGCGATCGTCTGCCCATCGAAGCGACCGGCGCAGCCCTGCTGCAGCGTCGGCAGGAGCTGCGCCAGGTTGACGTAGGTACCGGTCGACCACAGCACGCCGCCGGCGGTGTCGTAGAGGACGAGGTTGCCGTCGGTCTGGATGCTCAGCTCCTGGGGCGGCGCCTGGTTCGCCGTGCCGGAGGCCCACAGCGCGTTCTGGTTGGCGTCGTAGACGACCAGGTTGCCGTCGGTCTGGACGGCGAAGGTGGCGCCGGGATCGCTCGTGGAGTTGGTCATCGTCGCCCATATGGCGTAGCCCGCGAAGCTCCCGCCCGGAGTGGGCGGCGCGCCGACGACCTGGTACAGGACCAGGTTCCCGTCGGTCTGCATGATGAGCACGTAGAGGTTGTTGGCGCTGATCGCCCAGTTCCCCTGCTGCATGGTGGTGCCTGGCGGGATGTTGCCGCCCGGCGCCGAGATCTGAGCTCCGACCGAGACATTGACTGCGTTCACGTGGGTCTCCCTTCTTGGTGCGGAGCGACCTTGGGCAATCGGCGCGCCAGCGGCTCCGTCGATCGCGGGCTCGCGCGTCGCAGCGCGATCGCGGGCTTGGCGCTCCACGCCGCGGATCCACGCGCGGCTGACGCGTCAGCCCCGTCGGTTCGCCGCGTCAGGCGCCGCGCGCTCCGCCGAACCGGCCACCTCAGGCGGTTGTCGAGCCGGCGAGCCGCTTGCACGATGTGCGCGACGCCGCGAGCGGGCGGCCCCCAACCAGGAGCATCAGATGTCCATTCCCAAGTTTGTTGTCACACAATTCAATAGCACCCCCTGTGTCAATCGCGTCCTTCAAGGCGGGACATTCAGGCTCGCGGAGGGAGGTCAGCCAAGGGCTTCCTCCGGGGTTCACATCTACGACAGCAACGGCTGTGACGTGTGCGAGACGGCGATCGTCAACGGCACCTGTCCCCTCCAGTACGGGACACTCGCGTTCACGAACAACGTGTCCTTGGACCAGTACACGATCGGGGCCTCGTTCACCAGCGGCACCAACGGCGATCTGACCGTCGGGTCGGGCTGAGCCGCGTCGCGCGCTACGGCGCGGCCGCGAGCTGCCGGGCGAGCGCGGCGCGATCCCGCCACGGCCCCACCAGCGCCGGGTTCGCGGCGAGCGCGCGTGCGAAGTCCTCGTCCGCGCGCGCCGCGTGATCGCGCTGCTCGGCGCCGGTGGCGCGTTGCGCCTGGACGAGGTCGAGGTCTGCGCGCAGCACCCGCGCGTCCGGCCAGCTTGGGCGCAGGGCGACCAGCTCGTTCGCCAGCGCGAGGCCTGGCGTCAGCGCCGGCGCGGGGTCACCTCCGATGTCGCGCTCGGTGACCGCCCACGCCCGGTATATCTGACCGAGCGCGAGGCGGTAGTCCGGATCGCCGGACGCGAGCTCGATCGCCCGCTGGATCGCGCGCGCGGCCTCGTCGAGCGCGGCGGCATCGAAGGAGCCGCGGCCCGTTCGCGCACGCCACCGAGCGCCGATCGCACGGGTCTCGCCGAGGTAGAGCTGCGCTTGGGGCTCGTTCGGGTTCTTGGCGAGCGCGGTGGTGATCACCTTGTCGGCGCGCGCCAGGCTCAGTGTGGGATCGCGCCCGTGGTCGAGCTCGTACCCAGCCTGGATCGCGTGGGCCATGCCGAGGTCGGCCCAGAACGTCGGGTGATCGGGGAGCCGCGCGATCGCGCGATCGAGCGCCTCCACCGCGGCGCGGACGCTGGCGCTCGGGTCCTCGCCGGCCGCACGGCGGAACCACGCCTGGAGCGCGAACGTCGCCCCGATGTTGTCGTAGCCGTAGCCCTGATCCGGCGCGGCGGCGATCGCGCGCTCGAACGAGGCGCTCGCCTCGTCGAGCATCGGCCCGGGCGCGGCGCCGCGGTCCCACGCCGCCCGGGCCTGATCAAGCAGCGCGAGCCCGATGCCGTTGTGCAGGTGCGGCAGCTGCGGGTTGATCGTGAGCCCGTGCCGGTACGCCTCGAGCGCGCGCCGAAGGCTTGGCTCGGAGTCGCGGCCGGCCGCGCGCTCGCGCTGCGCGATCAGCTTGTGGATCTCGCCCTCGTAGAAGTACGGCACGATGTGGTTGGGGTTGATCGCTCGCGCGCGGTCGAGCGCGCGGATCGCCTGCGCGAGATCTCCATCGGCGTCACGGGCGCGCGGCCGGGACGCGCGCTTCAGGTACGTGATCCCGAGGTTGATCCAGACGTCCTCCATCCGCTCGTCGAGCTGGAGCGCGCGCGTATAGGCGTCGATCGCCTTGTCGCGGTAGGCCTGCCCGTCGCCGCCGCGCTGATCCTCGTGGCCGGCCCACGCCTGGTAGACGAGGCCGAGGTTCTTGTAATAGCGCCCGTCGCGATTCGCGGCCGGGATCGTCTCGGACGCGTCGATCGCGCTCCGCAGCTGCGCGCTCGGATCCTGGTTGCGGCCCCGGCGCAGCTCGCCCCACTGCCGGTAGATCTCGGCCAGCTCGAGCCGGGCCTCGCCTCGCGCCGGTTCGGCAGCGATCGCGCGCTGGATGTCCGCGCGCGCCTTCTCGAGCACGTCCTCGGCGTCGCTGCCCTGGCGCGCGCGCAGCTCCGCCAGGTTGCGGTACGACTGCGCCTCGAGCACGAGCGACGGGTAGTGATTGGGCTGGATGGCGAGCGCCCGCTGCGTCGCGGCGAGCGCGCGCTCGAACGGCGGCATCACGCCGCCCTCGCCGTAGAGCTCCATCACCAGCCCCTCGTGCTCGAGCTCGCCGAGCGACTCGTACACCGACGGCACGCTCTCGCCGATCGCGGCGGCAGCGGCGTAGGCGGCACGGCCGGCCGCGAACTCGCGCCGGGCCCCCGCACGCTCGCCCCGCTTGCTGAGCGCCAGCCCCCGCTGAAACAGGATTTCGCCGCGCAGCGCCGATGCTTCGTAGAACCACGGCAGCCCGCCTCCGATCGCGTCGAGGTGGCGGAGCGCGTCGTCGAGGTGGCCCTCGTAGAACGCGACCAGCGCGGCGACGTACTCGGTCGATGGCACGTCGGCCCCGCGGCTCTGGGCGAGGTAGGCCAGCGTCGGATCGCGGTACTCGCGCTCGAGCCTGCGCCGGGTCTCTTCGCGCAGATCGCCCCGCTCGATTCGCAAGGCAGCAAGCAGCTCGCGTTGATAGCGCCGGCCCATCACAAGCGCCAGCGCGTACGCGACCCGGGGCTCGCGGTAGCCGAGCCGCCAGGCCGCCTCGAGGTGCGTGCGCGCCCGCTCGTCGTCGTCGAGCGTGAGGTGGCCGCGGCCGAGCGCGTAGTGCCCCGGCCCAGCCGCGAGCGCGCCGGCCCGCCGGATCTCGTCCTCGAGCGCGGTCATCGCGCCCCGGATCGCCGCGCGGTCGGGGCGGATGTCGTGCGCCGGCGCGAGCGCCGAGTAGCGCGCCATCGCCTCGATCCGCTCGACCTGCTCGGTGAACCGGCGCGCCAGGCGCTCGCGCTCGGCGGCCTCGCCGCGGGCGTGGAGCGCCCAGCCGACGGCGGCCGCGAGCGCGATCACCGCGAGCGCGCCCGCGACGGCCAGCCGGCGGTGCCGCGCGAGCCGCTTGCGCAGCCGGTACCAGGCGCCCGCGGCGCGCGCGACCACCGGCTCGCCGTCGAGGAACCGGCCGAGATCGTCGGCCAGCGCGCGCGCCGAGTCGTAGCGCTCGTCGCGGTCCTTCTCGAGGCACTTCATGACGATCGCCTGAAGATCGGCCGGGATCGCGGGATCCAACGCGCGCGGCGGCCGCGGGTCGGCGGTCAGCACGTTGTGGATGATCTCGGCGAGGCTGTTGCCCGCGACCGGCGGCTGCCCGGTGAGCAGGCGGTACAGCGTCGCGCCGAGGCTGTAGACGTCGGCCCGGCGATCGAGCGCGCTCGTCCCGCCACGCGCCTGCTCCGGGGCCATGTAGTGCGGCGTGCCGAGCACGGTGCCGGTCTGAGTCGCGCCGCCTTCGGTGACCGTGCGCGCCAGGCCGAAATCCATGACGTACGGCGCGAGCGCTCCGTCGTCGCCGCGCGCGACCAGGATGTTCGACGGCTTGAGGTCGCGGTGGACGATGCCAGCGCGGTGCGCCTCGTGGATCCCCTCGGCGGCGCCGCGGATCAGCATGACCTTCTGCTCGACGGTGAGCTCGCCGGCGAGGCTGCCGAGCGGCACACCATCGATGTACTGCATCGCGATGTAGACCTTGCCGTCGACCTCGCCGACCTCGTGGACCCGGCACACCCGCTCGTGCTCGACCCGCGCCTGGGCGCGCGCCTCGATGATCAGCCGCCGCACGTGCTCGGGGGCGTCGCCGCGCACGAACTTGATCGCGACCTCGCGGCGCAACCTGGGGTCGAACGCGAGGAACACCCGGCCCATGCCGCCCTCGCCAAGGAACCGCACGCCCGTGTAGCGATCCCAGCCCGGCACCGGGAACGCGGGCCCCGCCGGCATGCGGGGCGCGGCCAGCCCCTTGTCCAGGACCATGGGCGCGTCGGGATCGAAGGCCGGCTCGGCCGCGCGCGCGCTCGCCGCCTCGGCCTGTAGCGACGCGAAGCTGTCCGGGGACAGCCGCCCCTGCGCGAGGAGCAGCGCGAGCGGACTCCGCTGCTGCCGCCGCGCCTCGTCCCGCAGCCCGTCCGCGTCTGCCCGCGGCAGGATCCCCTCGGCGACCGCGATCTCGAGCTCCACCTCGTGAGGGTCCGCCATCGGGGCATGATCGCCCGCGGCGCGCCCCCGGTCGAGAGGGGCTGACGCGTCAGCCCCTCTCGACGCGTCAGCCGGCCACTCGCTAGGGCTTCTTGTCGTTCCAGTTCAGGCTCGTGAGCCCGGGGTTGCTCGAGTTGTATCGCACGTAGTGCCACTGCTTGGTAGAGCTGAAGATCCGCAGCGTGTAATGATCGCCGCTCTGGTCTCCGAACGTGAGCCAGATGCTGCCGGAGCCGGTTCCCGAGGGGCCCTGCGCTTCCACCCAGATCTCGTAGTGGTAGAGGGTGCTGAGCTTCGAGGTGTAGATCTGATAGACACAGCCGCCATAGTTGCCGACGACGCACCCCGAAAGATCGGTGTTGCCATTGATCGCGAGCAAACCCGCGCCTGGCTGCAGGGCCGGTCCCGTCGCTAGCCCGTTGACCTGGCCGCAGTCGTTCGATGTGAAGTTCGTACCTGTGCTCAGTGGCATCGGGCCCGGAGAGAGAACCTCGCGCTCCGACTCTGACGTGATGTAGTCACTCATTGACTTCTCCTCTCGAGATGGTGGGTCGATTCCCACGGCATCCGGCAGCACCACGCAGCAGGCCGCATGCCAACCGGATCGAGTGCCGGGAGAGGAGGTGGGCGGACAGTTGAGCCACATCAGGTAGCGGAGCTTGCGCTCGAATGTGTCTCCGCCCGTGTCGAACTCGTACTTCATCGCGCGCAGGCGCCGACGAGCGGGGACGACTTCATTCGGTCCGACAGCCGGATGACCGCCGGCGTGCGCGGCTCCGCCGAGGCCTTGTCCAGGACGGTGGGGTGCGTCGGGGGGCGAAGGCCGGCATCGCGGCGATGTTCGCCCGCCGAGCGGCTGACGTGTCAGCCCGCCGGTCGACACGTCGACCGCGCGCCGATCCCACGGCAACCGGTCCGCGGATCGGCGTCCTGTCACCGAACCTCGTCGCGGCGGGCGGCACCGCGTTCATGCTGGAGACCGGCGGCGAGACGTTCCACGACGCGCAGTGGAACGGCTAGGATCGGAGCATCGGCGGAGGTCGCCGGTCACGCCGGCCCACGTTCGGTACCTCGAGCGGCTCGGGTGGTTGTGCAGGCACGGGGCTACTTGTTCCAACACCCCGGCGCGGCGGTGGTTGCTCGCCGGCTCCCCACACTCCAACCCGGGCTCTAGTCCCTAACCAAGCGCTAAGCGGGTTCATCGACTCGCCTGGGAGAGATGGGAGCGTAGCTCACGATCCATGTCGCGGCTTGGCAGCGCAACCCCGCTCAGCTTGAGCCAGGATCGTCGTCGGAAACCGCAACATGCA
>DATMCI010000135.1:0-12912 GCA_035558535.1 Kofleriaceae bacterium | reverse complement strand
GCTGAAGATCGCGAGGCCGACAACGCCGACGTTGCGATCACCCGACGTCTGCGCTGCGTACGAATCTGCGACGCGACCAAAGCGGAACGCGGCGACCGCATCGTCCGAGGTGCGGAAGCCATCGATCACGAGCGTGTCGTGCGGATCGACGATGTAGCCGCGGCGGTTGGGATCGGCGGGCTTGCCGTCGATGACGTCGAGGCCGTCGACGGAGGCCACGATCTCGAAGCGGGCGGAGGTGCCGTTGCGCACGATGATGCGGTAGCGCGCGCCGTCGTTGCCGACGACGAGCGCGCGGCCATTGGCGTGGTAGCCGGGCAGCGTGCGGCCGTACTCGTCGACGAGCGAGACGGCGATCGAGCCGTCACCGGCGTAGAGCTCGAGCGGCTGCGGCACCGTGCCGAGGTAGGACGCGTGCGCGGCGATGCCGGCGGCGTCATTGTAGTGCAGCACGGCCTCCGCCCACGGCCGCTGCGCCGCGCGCACGAACGGCGCGAACGAGATCGGCGCGCTCACCTGCTCGCCCCACGTGGTGCCGAGGCCGGGGCGCTCGGGCGCCGGGCCGGGATCGCCGTTGCCGACGGCGACGTGGTGATCGCCGGAGACGGGCGGCGCGGCCTCGACGGCCATGCCGGGGGCGCCGCCGCCGCCGGAGTAGCTGCCGCCGGAGTAGCTGCCGCCGCCGGAGTAACCACCGCCGCCGTAACCGGGGGCCGCCGTCGTGGAGTGCGGGGCGGTGGGCGAGGCCATCTTCGCGCCACCGCAGGCGGCGAGCGCAGAGAGGAGCAGGACGGACGGAGCGAAGCGGTGCGCGGTGGCACCCTGAACGGTCGCCATGGTGAAGCCTTCTTTCGGAGGTCGGAGGTCGGAGGTCGGAGGGGAGAAAATCGAGAGGAGCGCGAGGAGTGAGCGGAGCGGGAGGCGAGATCAGCGGCCCCAGTGGAAGCCGAGCTCGAAGAACATGCTGGCGTCGACGCGCGACGGCTTCGTCGCGCGCGAGCACGGGCCGCCGCAGGTGGCGGGGCCGTCCATCTCGGGGCCCTGGCCGAGGAACGTGCGGAACGCCATGAAGTAGCCGCCGTGGCGGCGGCTGCCGTCGGCGCGGCGGCGGCCGTAGCCGTCGAGCTCGAAGCCGAGCGCGAACTCGCCGCTCGGACGATCGAGGACGCCGCCCTGGCGCCAGGAGACGTGCTCGATGCCGGCGCCGACCTCGCCCCAGAAGTCGACGCCCATGCCGCTGCCGTGGCGATCGCTCTCGCCGGTGTTCGCGAACGAGTAGCGCAGCGCGCCGCCGATGCGCGTGCCGCGGCCGCGGCGCACCATCTGCTCGCCCGAGCCCTCGTCGGAGGAGTCGCCGACGCGGTAGTGATCGAACCGGCCGCGCACCGTCAGATCGCCGATGCGGTAGCCGATGCCGGTGGTCACGCCGAGCGAGAAGCCGTCGGCGTCGCCGACGTCGCTCCCGCCGAGCAGCATGCCGGCGCGCGCCTCGATGCGCCGCGGCGCGGGCGGGCGCGCGTAGCCGTCACGGCCATCATCCATGGGCATGGGCATGGGCATGGGCGTGGGCACGCCGGTGGCGACGTACGCCTGCGCGGCGGCGGTTCCGGTCGAGAGGAGCAGGGCGGCGGCGGCGAGTCTGGCGAGCGACATGGTGCCGTCAAAACGCGACCTCCCGGCGCGCCTTACACGGCGACCTCCGTCGAAGATTTCGTGCGCCGCGGGTGTAAGCGGCGCGCGCGGGCCGCGTTCTTGGCTGTCTCTCTCGCGCTGTTCGCGCGCTAGTTCGCGATCGGGATCGTGACGAGATCGGTCGCCAGGTCGCCGAGCGCGTTCGCCTTCACGACCGAGCCGGAGATCGAGAAGACGTAGTCGTCCATGAAGACGCTGCGGCGGACCTGCGAGCGGGCGTCGGACCACCAGTTCGAGCAGCCGAAGCCGTCGGTGGGCGGGTGCGTGACGCGGCCGAGCTCCGAGAAGCCGGCGTCGGCGGTCGCGCGGTACACGAGCAGCCCGCTGAACGTCATCTCGCCGTAGCTGGGCGGCGTGCCGCCCTCGCAGATCGTCATCGGCAGCGCGAGCGCCTGGCGGGGCGCGAAGTACGTGAACGCGAGGTGGTTCGTCAGCGCCTCGGAGCTCGAGCCGCGCGCGCCGATCACGAGGCGGTGCGCGAGGCGGGGCGCGGTGGGATCCGCGACGTCGAAGATCTGCAGCAGCACGCCAGTGAACCACGCGAACGAGCCCTGATCGTCGGCGTCGTAGCCGATGGCGAGGAGGTGCGTGTCGTCGAGCATGTGCATGTACGTCGAGAAGCCGGGGATCTTCAGCTCCGACAGGACGCGCGGCGCCTCGGGCGTGGCGAGATCGAACACGTACAGCGGATCGGTCTTCTTGAACGTCACCACGAACCCGCGATCGCCCGCGAACCGGACGGAGCGGATGTCCTCGCCGGGCGCGAGGTGGTCGACGGCGCCGACCTGCTCGAGCCCGCCGTTCTGCTCGCGCAGCACGGTCACCGTACTGTGCGCGTTGGGATCGAACGCGTGGCCCGACGTCGACGCGACGCGGAGCGCGCCCTCGTGCTCGTCCATCGCGAACTGGTTCAGCACGTGGCCCTTCACGAGGCCCGAGCCGCGGTACTCGGCGCCGAGCGGGTCGCCGGCGACCGCGAACTTGTGGATCGCGGAAGTCTCATTCTCGTTGCTCGCCTCGGTGTAGTCGCGGGGGACGGCCACGTAGAGCGCATCTTGCGAGCCGTAGACGGCGCCGGGCCGGCTCACGATCGACGTGAACGACGCGTCGCCGGGGCCGGTGATGTCGAGCGAGAGCACCGACGTGAACGCGGCGCCGTCGCCGATCTCGGCGCCGTAGAACTGATCGCAGCGGCCGCCGAGCTCGCCGCCGGCGCTGTCGGTCGCGGTCGGCACGAACAGATCGATCGGGCTCTGCGCGATCCGCGCGAGGTTGCGCTCCCGCAGCCGCTCGAACGCCAGGACCTTGTGCAGGGCGGTGCTGCAGGAGTCGACGTCGTCGGGCCAGTAGTCGAGATCCGCCACCGCGGGCGCGAGATCGGCGACGACGGTGTGGACGCTCGAGCCGACGCGCCGCGCGGCGATCAGCGAGCCGGACAGCTTGATCTCGCGGATCACCTGCGGATTGGCGATGGCGCGGACGTCGACGACGGTCACCTTCGTCGGGTGGCCGTCGCCGACGAACGAGCAGCTGTAGCCGTAGGTGCACTCGCTTCGGTCGTCGGGCGCGGCGGCGCCCAGGCTCGAGTAGACGAGCGCGCGGCCCTCGTGGAGGAACAGCTTGCGCACCTGGCCCTCGATGGGGACCTCGGAGACGACGTGCGCCTGCTCGGGCGGCCACGCGTCGATGATCCGCAGCTTGCCGGCGTTCACGATGTAGAGGTAGCCGTCCTGGTTCTTGACGAGGTCGGCCTCGTCGACGCCGGCGACCTGGTTGTTGGTCCCCGAGCTCTCGACCGGGCCGCCGCCACCGCCGCCGCCTGCGCCGGGCGAGGGGGACTGGGCGCCACCGTCGGCATCGTCGAAGACGGGGGCCTCGTCGTAGCAGGTGCTGGGGAGGGCGTTCTTGAGGCGCTCCGTGAGCCGCCGCTCCATCTCCGCGATCGCCTGTGCGCGGATGCGCTCGCGCACGTCGTCGCAGCTGCCGAGCCGGGTCAGCTCGAAGCTCACCTCGCGCGTGGGCTCCTCCTCCGTACAGCCGACGATCGCTCCGAGGAGCGAGCCGGCCACGATCGCTTGGGCGACGAATCTCCGGGTCATGCGCTGGCGCCGGTACAAGTTCGAGGCCAAGCCTTGCCGCAGAATGCCGTGGGACGTCGGGCACCTGCGCGGCGACGGGGCGGCCGCGTCTCAGAATTTCAGGGCGCGGCGCGATCGGCGCCTCGGATCGTCGAGCGCTGAGCCAGGCGCCGATCCAGGCGCTGATCCGGCGCCAGGCGCTGGCGCTGGCGCCGGGCCGCGCCGCGCCCCGGACGCCCGTGCTAGCGTCGGCGCGCGAGCCATGAGGAGAGCCGCCGCGCCGCGCCGACTGCTGGTGATGGCGATCGCCTGCGCCGCCGCGTGCGCGGTCGCGCTGGGTGTCGCCGCGTGCCAGGCGACGCGCCGGGCGGCGGCGCCGCTGCCGCCGCCGGATCCGACGCGGCTCTCGCACGCGCAGCACGCGAAGATCCCGTGCGAGGGGTGCCACCGCGGCGATCGGCGGCCGGGCGCCGACGATCACAAGCCGTGCGACGACGGCGCGTGCCACCGGATCGACTTCCTCCGCCCGCCGGGCCGGCTCTGCGAGGTCTGCCACGTCCAGGTCACGACGGAGCGCGGGCTCGCGGCGCCGCTCAAGCCGTACCCGAGCGACGACGCGTGGCAGGCGCTGCCGCCGCGGTTCTCGCACCGCCGCCACCTCGACGCGCGGCTGATGGAGCAGCGCGTGGGCTTCCACGTGGCGTGCGCCGACTGCCACACGCGCGGCGACGGCGAGCGCACGCGGCCGGATCACGCGGTGTGCGCGCGCTGCCACGCGGCGGAGGTGGGGCTGCCGAACGCGACGCGCATGGGGAGCTGCGGGGGCTGTCACCTGCCGCGGGCTCAGCTGCGCACGCGCGCGCGCCTCATCAAGGACGACCTGCACTTCGAGCACGATCGGCACCGCACGGATCGCAAGAACCGGCCGATCAAGTGCGAGACGTGCCACGCGCTCAGCGCGCAGGCGACGGGCTACGACGATCACGCCCCGCCGCGGGTGCAGAGCTGCGTGGGGTGCCACGACGACGCCGATCGCGCGCCGATCGCGATGAAGATGCGGATCTGCGAGACCTGCCACCGCGCGCGCACGGGCCGGCTCACGTCGCTCGCGCCGATCAGCCACCTGCCGGCGACGGAGCGGCCGCTCGATCACACGATCGCGTTCCGCCGCGATCACGCCGAGCCGGCGGCGCGGAGCGCCGCGCGCTGCGCGACGTGCCACACGCAGATGTCGGGCAACCCGAAGCAGTCGTGCGACGACTGCCACCAGACGATGCTGCCGGCGAACCACCGCATCACGTGGCGCGAGCTGGACCACGGTGCGGAGGCGGCCGCGGATCGCAACAAGTGCGCGACGTGCCACGTCGTCGAGTTCTGCACGGCGTGCCACGCGCAGCGGCCGCGCTCGCACGGCTTCGTGGGCTCGTTCGAAGGCGAGCATGGGCGGCTGGCGCGGCTCAACGTGCGCGCGTGCCTGACGTGCCACAACGCCGACGCGCCGGGGATGTTCCAGGTGCCGGCGTGCAGCGATCCGAAGTGCCACGGCTCGGCGGCGCCGCGGGGTGTGCCATGAGGCGCGCGGCGCCGCGGGCGTGGGGCCGGCTCGGGCTCGGGCTCGCGCTCGCCCTCGCGCTCGCGTCGGCGTCGTCCCCGGCTGCCGCGGAGCCGGCCGCGCCGCCGGCTCTCCAGGTCGTGCGCGAGCCGCCGCCGCGCCACCTCCGGATCCGCCCGCGCGCGGCGCAGGTGGCGGCCCCGGCGCAGCCGGCCGCGCCGCGCACGCCGATGCCGGCGGCGCCGGACGTCTCGGCGACGAGCCCCGAGCGTATCGAAGGGCTCGAGGGCCTGCGCGACGTCCTGCAGCCGATCTCGTTCAGCATCAATCTCGGCTACCAGGTCGACGGCGCGCGCCGGAGCGGCCGCGACGCGCTCGGCGCGCTGGCGCCGACCGAAACCGATTTCGTGAGCCTGCGCGGCTTCGGCTTCGGCGAGGCGTTCGTCAGCACACGCGGCCTCATCGTGCCGAGCCTGGCGACGTACTTCTCGGCGCGGTTCCAGGCCGCGCGGCGGCTGCCCCTCGATCAGCCCGCGGGCGAGCCGCCGCTCCCCGAGCAACCGCGCGCGCCGCCGATCGCGACGTGGTTCGAGCGCAGCGGCCTCGAGCTGCGCACGGGCTGGGCCGAGGTGAAGGACTTCCTGCCGCAGCGGTGGGGCCTCGCGAACCTCCGCGTGCGCGGCGGCGACCAGTTCATCTATGGCCCGTGGATCGTGCACCTGACGGGCCTGCACGTCGCGTACGAGGGGCCGACCTTGACGATGGCGGCGTACGGCGGGCAGCGCCGCGCGGACTACCAGCGCGATCTCGAGGACAGCCAGCCGATCGCGATCGGCGCGTCGTTCAAGGTCGATCTGCGCGGGCTGACGACCAAGGTGCCGCTCGCGTTCGGGGGCGAGTACCTGAAGCTCACGGCGTCGGACGCGTCGTCGCAGCCGGCGACCGAGAGCGCGCTCCTCCAGGTGGACTGGCGGCCGCGCCAGGACTTCGTGGTGATCGCCCAGCAGCGCTGGCTCGCGGGCGAGCTGGCGAGCCAGCACCTCGAGGTGCGCACGCGCTACAAGGACGTCACGAACGTCGTGTTCGAGGTGATGCGCCGCCTGCCGTCGGACTGGCGCTGGGATCCGACGCTCGTCGAGCGCTCGCCGCCGATCACCGAGGCGCGGCGCTACCTCGATCTGGGGCCGGTGGTGTCGCAGGTCCTGTTCTCGGCGCGCGGCGGCACGCTGATCGCCGAGAACCTCGATCTGTTCGCGCGCGTCGCGGCGGCGCCGCAGCTGGGCAGCAACAACCCGATGGACGTGAGCTACGCGGCGCCGTACCTCGAGCTCGCGGGCGCGCTCGAGGGGCGGATCCGCCGCCAGATCTCGGTGGGCGTGAGCGTCTTGTCTCGCGACACGAATCGGCCCGAAGCGACGGCGATCGTCGACGCCCCCGGGTCGTCGCAGCCGCTCCCCCCGAGCGGCAGGCTGGGCGAGGAGGTCTTCTTCGAGGCGGGCGCGACGGTGCGGATGACGCTCGGCGCGCGGCGGTTCTCGGCGCTCATGGAGCTCTACGGCCGGCGCACGCACTACACGGACGCGTACGAGGATCCGGTCCTGGCGCTGCCGGAGCGCGATCTGCGCGGCGGCGGCCGGTTCACGGTCGACGCGTGGATCGGCAAGCGCCTGCGGCTGTTCGCGTCGTACGACGTGTCGAGCGAGCTCGCGACGGCGCCGGAGATCAACGGCTACAAGAGCCTGCGCCTGGTCATGACGGGGGTGTACTGATGCGGGCGCGCGGGGCGGCGGTGGTGATCGCGGCGGCGGCGGTGCTGGCGCTGGCGCTGGCGGTGCTGGTGCTGGCGGCGCCGGTGGCGCGCGCGGAGCCGGCGGGCTTCGATCACAACATCCACCGCTCGCGCGTCTCGGTCACGGGCGCCGCCGAGATCCCGTGCGCGTCGTGCCACGCCTGGCGCGCCAACGCGCTCGCGGGCAAGCCAGGCCACGCGGCGTGCTTCGATCGCTGCCACGGCGGGCGCCCGACGCCGCCAGCGCGCGGCGGAACGCAGGTGCTGGCGCCGGAGCGGGCGCGCGTGTGCGTGGCGTGCCACGACGAGGCGGTGCTGCAAAGGCCGTACGCGGGGCCGGCGCCGTACGCGGTGGCCTACCCGCCGTACCGGACGTATCCGGACCACGCGCTCGAGATCGGCCACAAGACCCACAGCGCGATCGCCTGCACGCAGTGCCACGACGGCACGCGCGGGCCGCCGCACCGGCGGTGCGCGAGCTGCCACGACGGCGCGCCAGCGGCGGGGCACGGGATCGCGATGACGGAGTGCGCGCGGTGCCACGCGCCGGCGTCGGGCGTGCCCGAGTCGACGCGGCTCGCGATGAGCAGCCAGATCGAGATCCTCGTGACCTCGGCGTTCTCGCACCAGCGGCACGCGGCGCGCGGCGGGGCGGGCCGGCAGTGCACGACCTGCCACGCCGCGATCGCCACGACCAACGAGCGCCAGCTGCCGCGGCCGGCGGCGAAGGACTGCGCGACGGCGGGCTGCCACGACGGCGCGGCGGCGTTCCCGACGACGGCGGCGTGCACGCGGTGCCACAAGGACGTGCCCCAGGGGCGCTTCGAGGTGGCGCGCCCCGAGACGCGGTTCTCGCACGCGACGCACCGGCCGAAGCAGCTCCCGTGCGCGAGCTGCCACCCGCTCGGCAAGAGCGGCGAGGTGGTGGTGGCGGGCCACGCGGCGTGCGCGCCGTGCCACGCCGAGGATTTCGGCAAGCGCCGGCCGGCGATCTGCGGCGCGTGCCACAACGCGACGGAGCCGTGGCGGCAGCTGGTGCCGGATCGGCTGCCGGCGGAGCGGACCGAGTTCGGCGCGACGATCGATCACGGCAAGCACCCGGGCGCGTGCGCGGCGTGCCACGCGCTGACGACGGCGGCGGCGCAGCTCCGTCCGCCGCGCGGACATCGGTCTTGCCTGGGCGCGGGCTGCCACGCGGTGAGCGGCGGCCCGGCGCCGGCGATGACGGCGTGCGAGGCGTGCCACCAGGAGGGGCGCGCCGAGGCGCGGCTGCGCGCGCGGCTGGCGGCGCCGTGGTCGGTGCGCGCGGCGTTCGATCACGCGACGCACCGCCGGGGCAAGGACGGCGCGTTGACCTGCACGGCGTGCCACACGGATCTCACGGCGCCGGATCTGGCCACGCTGCGCACGCCGGCGAAGGCGACCTGCGCGGGCTGCCACGACGGCGCGGCGGCGTTCAAGCTGACGGGGACGACGTGCACGCGCTGCCACGGCGGCGCGCGGGCGGGGCGGGGGGGCGCGTGACGGAGCCGGCGCCGGAGTCGGCGCTGGAGCCGGAGCCGGAGCCGGAGCCAGCGCCAGCGCCGGAGCCAGCGCCAGCGCCGGTGCCAATGCCGCGCGATCAGCGCGCGTACGTGATCGCGATGTGCGCGATCATCGGCGCCGCGTTCGCGTACGCGGCGTGCGAGTGGGGGACGTGGCCGCGGCTCACGTACCTGCCGCTGCGCGGCGAGCTGACGCTGAGAGCGGCGCCGGGGATCGGCATGGTGTACCTGGGCATCGTGGCGTGGGGCGTGGGCGGGCTCGTGTGCGGCGCGCTCGTCGGCGCACTCCTGTGCCGGCTGTGGCCGCGGCCGTGGCCGGAGCGGGCGCTGCACCTGTTCGGCGCGTGGGCGATCACGGCGCTCGTGCTCGCTGGCGGCTACTTCACGTGGAGCCTGTGGCCGTGGTCATGACCCGGCGAGGGCGTCGGCGTGATCGCGCGCCTCGAGGTGCGGGCGCGCGGCGCTGAGCGCGCGGTAGGCAAAGACGTCGCGCGCCGGCGCGTCGGGGCGCCACCACAGGACGCCGAACGCGGGCGGGCCGGGGGCGTACGCGACGAACACGCGCTCGCCGGGCAGCTCGGCGGGGAGCGCCTCGCGCGCCGTATGCAAGATCGCGAGGCCGCCGGGCGACAGGCGCGCGGGGATCGCGGCCGCGAGGCGCGCGAGGAAGTCGGCGTCGGCGCGCCGCCAGATCGCGGCGTGCGGATCGCCGGGGATCGGCGCGTTGCACGTGACGAGGTCGGCCGCGCCGTGATCGGCGGCGGCGTCGCCGACCTGGGCCTCGGCGTGCTCGATGCCCGACAGCGCGAGGCCCCAGCGGGCGTGCTGGACGGCGCGCGGGTTCAGATCGATGCCGGCGAGCCGCGCCGCGGCGTCGGGGCGCGCGACCGCCGCGAACGCGGAGCCGCACCCGAGATCGAGCCAGCGCGCGCGGCGGCCGGGCGGCAGCGCGCCCGCGAGGTGGTGGCTCGAGTCGTCGGGCCAGCACACGAGCGCGGCCGCGTCGGGCGCGTCGGCGCGATCGCAGACGAGGAGGCCCTGGCCGAGCGGCAGCACAGCGACGGGCGCGCGCACGGCGGCGGCGCCGCTCCGCTCGAGGAGGCCGGCGTCGAGGAGCGCGTCGAGCGGCAACGCGCGGCAGCGATCGATCGCGAGCTCGGCGCCGGCGACGAACAGCGCGAGCGCGGCGGCCGCGGGCACGGGCTCGCGGGCGCGGAGCGCGGGCAGCCGCGGCGGCAGGGCGGCGAGCCGATCGGTGCCGGCCCACGCGGCGAGCGCGCGCGGCGCGAGGCCGGCGGCGCGCAGGAGCTCACCGGTGCGCCGGAGCGACATGGCGGGGCTGCGCGGTTGCGGGAGTTGCGGACGGCTGCGCGGGCGGGGCTGGCGTCGCGGGCAGCTGCGGCCGCGCCAGGTTCGCGCGGGCGAGGTCGTATTCGACGTCGAGCACGGCGCGCGCGTCGACGGTCAGCTGCAAGAGCGCGCGGCGGCCCTCGGGCGCGCGCGCCGCGGGATCGAGGCCGAGCACCGCGCCGTAGAACGCCAGCTCGCCGCGCTGCGGCCCGGTGACGGCCGCCATGCTGAGCTCCTCGTACGGCAGGCGGCCGGTCGCCGCGCGCGCGAGCAGCTCGGGCCAGAGGTCGCCGCGTCGGCTCGCGAGGTACTCGTGCGCGAGGCGGTCGCGGGGCTCGCCGAGGCGGCTCGCCTCGCCGAGGATCCACAGGCTCGTGTAGATCTTGTACCGCTGGGGCATGCCGGGCTCGCCGAGGACGCGGTGGTACGCGTCGAGCGCGTCGCGGTAGCGGCCGACCCCGATCAGGAACGCGACGGTGCCGGTGGCGATCTCGGGCGACACGGGATCGATCTCACCGGCGGTGAGCATGTACTCGACGGCGCGGTTGGCCTCGCCGAGCCACCACGTGGCGCGGCCGCTCTCGAGCAGGCGCTCGGCGGCGATCGCGCGCGGCAGGTCCCGGAGCTCGCCGAGCGCCGACCACGCGCGCAGCGTGTCGAGGTAGCCGGCCGCGGCCTCGCGCGACCGGCCTGCGCGGCGGTGCGCGTCGGCTGTGTGGCGCGTGAGCCTGGCGCGGTGGTAGCGATCGCCGGACGTCTCCTCACCGAGGAGCTCCATGCCCGCGCCCGCCCAGCGCAGCGCGGACGCGGTGCGATCGATCTGCAGATCGATCACCGTCAGGGTCTCGAGCGCTTCGATCGACGGCGCGCGCTCGAGCGATTCGGTCAGCGCGTGGCGGCCGTCCTCGATGAGCCCCTGGCTCGCGAGGCCCTTGCCGAGCGCCGACTCCGCGATCGCCGCGGTCTGCCGCCACACCGTGTGTTGGTGCGTGCGGGCGATATCGTCGGTGAACTGCAGCGCCGCGCGCCACGCGCGCTGCGCGGCGGCGGGCTGGCCGATGCTGGCGAGCCGCGCGATGCGATCGCCGTACAGCCGGCCGAGCCGCAGCGCGAGCGCGGCATCGACCTCGCGCGTGCCGCGGGCCGCGCCCTCGTAGAGCGCGATCGCCTGATCGATGCGGCCGAGCGCGCGGGCGTCGCCGGCCGCGGCGGCGCGCAGCGCGGGGTCGCCGGGGTGGCGCCCCAGGCCGGCGAGCGCGACGGCGAGCGCGGCGGCGGGCGAGGGGGCGTGCTCGTCGCTGCGCAGCCGGCTCGCGAGCGCGGCGAATGCCTCGGCGGTCGGGTGCTCGGCGACGCGCTCGGCGGCGATCCGCAGCTCGCGGTCGCGCCCCTCGGCGGCGGCGCCGATGCCGGGCCGAAGGCGCAGGAGCGCGCGGTGGATCTCGGCGATGCGGCCCGCGCGCGCGAGGACGATCGCGATCCGGCGCGACGCCGACAGGATGTCGGTCTGCGCGCGCACGAGCGCGAGCGAGGCGCCGCGGGCGGCGAGCACGCCGGCGACGGTGACCTGGCGCTCGACGACGAGGCCGACGTAGCGATCGACGAGCCACGGCAGCGGCAAGAGGACGGCGGTCGGCTGGAGCAGCGCGATCGGCTGCGCGCGGCTGCCGTCGGGCCCGTGCTCGGCGACGGCGAGCCCGTCGGCGAACTCGAGGATCTCGTCGAGCTCGGCGGTGTGCGCGGCGCGGCCGCCGGGCTCGACCTCGGCGAGCACGACCAGCACGCGCACCGCGGCCTCGAGCGCGCCGGCCCGGGCGAACATCGCGCGCAGCCGGCGCAGGAGCTCTGTGTGCGGCGCGAGCCCTGTGCCGAGCGCCGGGGCGTCGTCCTGCCACAGCGCGGCGAGCTCCTCGAGGAGCTCCGCGGCGGCGAACGGCCGCTCGTCGTCGATCGCGTCGTCGATCCGGCGCGCGATCGCGGCGGCGATCGCGGCGCGCTCTCCGTCGCGCGCGGCGCCCGGCGGCAGGACCCACAGGCGATCGATCGCGGCCGCCCGGTGATCGTCGTCGCGGAGCTGCGCGGGCGCGTCGGGCCAGATGGGGCGCGCGGGCGCGGGGGTGCGGCAGGCGGCGAGCGCGGCGGCGACGAGCGCGGCGGCGACGAGCGCGAGCGCTAGCGCTGCGTGACGTGCTCCGGCCATCGCGCCCACCGTACCATCGCCCACGGGCGGCGCCCGCGGCTTCCGCGCCGTGGCTTTCGTGTATCGTGCACGCCGTGACTCCGACCGGCATCGTCGTCCAGAAGTACGGTGGCTCCTCGGTGGCCGACGCCGAGAAGATCAAGCTCGTGGCGCAGCGCATCGCGCGCACCAAGGCCGCCGGCAAGAAGGTCGTGGTCGTCGTGTCCGCGATGGGCAAGACCACGAACCAGCTGATCGAGAAGGCCAAGTCGCTCAGCGCGTCGCCGTCGCGCCGCGAGCTCGACATGCTGCTCACGTGCGGCGAGCGCGAGTCGATGGCGCTCCTGTCGATGGCCTGCTCCGAGGAGGGGCTCGAGGCGATCTCGTTCACCGGCTCGCAGGCCGGCATCCTCACCAACGATCGCCACTCGGGCGCGCGCATCGTCGAGGTGCGGCCGTTCCGCGTCGAGGACGAGCTCGATCGCGGCAAGGTCGTGATCGTCGCCGGCTTCCAGGGCGTGTCGTACAAGCGCGAGATCACCACGCTCGGCCGCGGCGGCTCGGACACCACCGCCGTCGCGCTCGCTGGCGCGCTGCGCGCCGACTACTGCGAGATCTGCTCGGACGTCGACGGCGTCTACACCGCCGACCCGCGCGTCGTCGACGCGGCGCAGCTCCTGCACTCGATCAGCCACGACGAGATGCTCGAGCTGGCGGCCCAGGGCGCG
>DATMCI010000134.1:0-7808 GCA_035558535.1 Kofleriaceae bacterium | reverse complement strand
CGAGGCCGCGTACGATCTGCGCGCGTGGCCGCCACCGGGCGCCGCCGCGCTCGCGCTCGATGGGCTGTATGAACGGCTCGCCGAGATGGGGCTCGCCTACGGGGCGGACTTCCAGGGCCTGCGCGGCGTCTGGCAGCGGGGGGACGAGCTGTTCGCCGAAGCCGCGCTCCCCAACGCCACGGCCGAGGAGGCGGCACGGTTCGCCCTGCATCCGGCGCTGCTCGACGCAACGCTGCACGCGCTCGTAGCAGATGGCCGCGGCTTCGGCGCCGAAGTCGCGCTGCCGTTCGCGTGGCGTGGCGTGGCGTTGCGCGCGGTCGGCGCGTCTGCCGTCCGCGTACGGTTCGCGCGCAGCGCGGCGGAGCACACAGTCTCGCTCACGATCGCCGATGGAGCCGGCGAGCCACTGGCGTCCGTCGAGGCACTGACGGCCCGGCCGGCCTCCGCGGACCAGCTGCGCACCGCGCGCGGGTCCGCTCAGGACGCCCTGCTGCGCGTCGAGTGGACCCTGCTGCCGAGCGTCGCTGCTACGCCCAAGCCCGAGCGCTGGGCGCTCGTCGGCGCCCCGGATGCGCTCGTGCTGCGGCCCGCGGGTGTCGCGATCGAGCGCTACCCCGACCTCGCCGCGCTGACCGCCGCGCAGGGCCGCGGCGCGCCGGTCCCCGACGCGATCGTGGTGCCGTGGCGCTCACCCGCGGCCAGCGAATCGGCCGATCTGATCGGCGCGGCCCACGCAGCCACCGCGCAGGTGCTGAGCTTGCTGCAGGCCTGGCTCGCTGACGAGCGGTGGGCATCGTCTCGCCTGGTCGTGCTCACCTACGGCGCCGTCGCGACGCGCGCCGGCGACAGCGTGCCCGATCTCGTCCATGCGCCGCTGTGGGGACTCGTCCGGACCGCGCAGAGCGAGCACCCTGATCGGTCCATCGTGCTGGTCGACAGCGACGACACCGAGGCTTCGCGCGAGGTGCGGTTCACCGCGTGGGCCCCGGACGAGACGCAGCTGGCGCTGCGCGATGGCACGTGCCTGGCTCCGCGGCTCGCGCCGGCGCGCATGCGAGACACGCTCGTGCCTCCGGCCACGCGGGCGTGGCGGCTGGAGATCCCGACCCAGGGCACGCTGGAGAGCCTGACTTTGGTCGCGCATCCCGAAGCACTCGCACCGCTCGGTGAAGGTCAGGTGCGCGTCGCCGTCCACGCTGCCGGCCTCAACTTCCGCGACGTCATGATTGCCCTGGCCGGCGTGGGCTTGCGTCCGGGTGAGCAGGTCCCCTCAGGCGTCGAGGGTGCGGGGATCGTGCTCGAGGTCGGCCCGGGCGTATCCACCGTGGCCCCCGGCGACCGCGTGCTGGGCCTCTTGCATGCTGCGTTCGGTCCCATCGCGGTCACCGATCATCGGCTGCTCGCGCGGATGCCTGCGGAGTGGTCGTTCGTCGACGCGGCGGCCGTCCCGGTGGTGTTCTTGACCGCGTACTACGGGCTGGTCGACCTCGCGAAGCTCCAGCCCGGCGAGCGGGTGCTGATCCACGCGGCGGCTGGCGGCGTGGGCATGGCGGCGACCCAGCTCGCGCGCCACCTGGGCGCCGAGGTGTTCGGCACCGCCAGCCCTGGCAAGTGGGACACGCTGCGCGCGCTCGGGTTCGACCCGGATCGTCTGGCGTCGTCGCGCACGGCCCTGTTCGAATCGCAGTTCCTGCGCGCCACCGGCGGGCGCGGTGTCGACGTCGTGCTCGACAGCCTGGCCGGCGAGCTCGTGGATGCCTCGCTGCGGCTGCTCGTGCGCGGGGGTCGGTTCGTCGAGATGGGCAAGACCGATATCCGCGAGCCCGAGCGGGTGGCGCAGGACCATCCTGGCGTCGTCTATCGCGCGTTCGACCTCCTCGAGGCAGGCCCCGAGCGCATCCAGCAGATGCTGGCCACGCTGATGGCGCTGTTCGAGCGCGGCGCGTTGCAGCCGTTGCCGGTCACGGTGCACGACGTCCGCGAGGCGCCGCGAGCATTCCGCGCGCTGGCGCAAGCACGTCACGTCGGCAAGCTGGTGCTCACCGTGCCGCGACCGCTGGCACCGGACGGCACGGTGCTGATCACCGGCGGCACCGGGACGCTGGGGGCGCTGCTCGCCCGCCACCTGGTCACCGTCCACGGGGTTTTGCACCTGGTACTCGCGTCGCGGCAGGGCCCCGCGGCCCCCGGCGCCGCGGCGCTCGCGCGCGAGCTCGAGGCCTCGGGCGCGCGCGCCACCATCGTCGCGTGCGATGCCGCCGACCGGGCCGCGCTCGCGGCGCTGCTGGCTGAGATTCCGCGCGAGCACCCGCTCACCGCGGTCATTCATCTCGCCGGCGTGCTCGATGATGGCGTGCTCGGTGCGCTCACGCCGGAGCGGCTGCACCCGGTCCTCCGCGCCAAGCTCGACGCCGCCGTCCATCTGCACGAGCTGACGCGCACGCTGGATCTGTCGGCATTCATCTTGTTCTCGTCGGTCGCGGGGGTCACGGGCAGTCCGGGCCAGGCCAGCTACGCGGCGGCCAACGCGTTCCTCGACGCCCTCGCCCACCATCGGCGAGCCCGGGGACTCCCCGCGCTGGCGCTCGCGTGGGGATACTGGGAGACCCGGACCGGACTGACCGCGCACCTGACGACCAGCGACCTGGGCCGGATGGCGCGCGGTGGCATGCGCGGCCTGTCGTCAGACGAGGGGCTCGCGCTGCTGGATGCTGCGCTGGGGCGGCCGGACGCCGCGCTGGTCCCCGCCCGGTTCGATGCCGCCGCGCGGCGCGCGCATCCGCATGGCTTGCCGCCTCTGCTCCGCGGACTGGTCCGGGGCCCGGTGGCGCGTCCCCTGGCCGCACCTGCGGCGGCGACCTCGTCGCTCAAGCACCGCCTCGGCGCGCTGTCGGCCCAGGACCGCAGCCATGCCTTGCTCGCATGGCTGCGCGCCGAGATCGCGGCCGTGCTCGGGATCGCCGACCCGAGCACGCTGGTGCCCGAGCGGCCGCTGCAGGAGCTGGGGCTCGATTCGCTGATGGCGCTCGAGCTGCGCAACCGGCTCGCCACCGCCGCCGCGACCCGCCTGCACGCCACGCTGCTGTTCGATCACCCGACGCCCGCCGCACTGGTCCGGTTCCTCGAGCGCCACCTGTTCGGGGATGCCGCCGCAAGCCCCGAGGCTGCGCCGGCGCCCAGCCTCTTGCCCGACACCGACGACCCGATCGCCATCGTGGCGATGGGGTGCCGGTTCCCCGGCGGCGTGCGCGCGCCCGAGGAGCTGTGGGACCTCTTGGCCGAGGGCCGGGACGTGATCTCGAGCTTCCCCGACAACCGCGGCTGGAACGTCGACCTCTACGATCCGGACCCCGAGGCCACTGGCAAGAGCTCCGCGCGCACGGGTGGGTTCCTCTACGACGCCGATCACTTCGACGCCGCGTTCTTCGGCATCAGCCCGCGCGAGGCGCTCGCGATCGATCCGCAGCAGCGGCTCTTGCTCGAGACGGCGTGGGAGACCGTCGAGCGCGCGGGGATCGATCCGACGACGCTGCAGGGCTCGAACACCGGCGTGTTCGTCGGGGTGAGCTACAGCGACTACGCGGCGCGGCTGCGGGACGTGCCGGGGGATCTGGAGGGCTACGTCGGCATCGGCAGCTTGCCGAGCGTGGCGTCGGGGCGGATCGCATACACGCTCGGGTTGCACGGTCCCACGCTGACGGTGGACACCGCGTGCAGCTCGTCGCTGGTGGCGATTCATCTGGCGGCGCAGGCGCTGCGGCAGGGCGAGTGCACGCTCGTGCTCGCCGGCGGCGTCACCGTGATGGCGACCCCGAGCGCGTTCATCACGTTCAGCCGCCAGCGGGGGATGGCCCCCGATGGCCGCTGCAAGGCGTTCTCGGCGGCGGCCGATGGCGCCGGGTGGGGCGAAGGCGCGGGCATGGTGCTGCTCGAGCGGCTGTCCGATGCGCGGCGCAACGGGCACCCAGTGCTCGCGCTCTTGCGCGGCTCGGCCGTCAACCAGGACGGCAGGAGCCAGGGCCTGACCGCGCCCAACGGGCCGGCGCAGGAACGGGTGATCGGCCAGGCGCTCGCCTCGGGGCGGCTTCTGCCCGGAGACATCGACGCCGTGGAAGCGCACGGGACCGGAACGACGCTGGGCGATCCGATCGAAGC
Source organism: Kofleriaceae bacterium (assembly GCA_035558535.1). Classification (GTDB taxonomy): domain Bacteria; phylum Myxococcota_A; class Polyangia; order Haliangiales; family Haliangiaceae; genus JABFXX01. Next base: position 3,653 of record DATMCI010000134.1, on the reverse strand, counting down.
CCACGCGCTGCTGGCCACGTACGGCCAGGCCCGCGCCGCGGACCGGCCGCTGTGGCTGGGGAGCCTCAAGTCGAACCTGGGCCACACCCAGGCCGCCGCCGGGGTGGGCGGGGTGATCAAGATGGTGCTTGCGCTCCAGCACGGGCTCCTGCCGCGGACGCTGCACGCCGAGCAGCCGTCGCCGCATATCGACTGGGCGGCGGGCGCGGTCCAGCTGCTCCACGAGCCGGTGCCGTGGCAGACCAACGGCCGGCCGCGCCGGGCGGGAGTGTCGTCGTTCGGCGTCAGCGGCACCAACGCCCACGTGATCGTCGAGGAGGCGCCGCCGGAGCTGCTCGAGACCCCGGACCAGTCCGGGGATCGTGCCGCTGGCCACGTCCTCGAGTGGCCGGTGCTGGTCTCCGGGCGGAGCGAGGCGGCGCTGCGCGCGCAGGCGGCGCGGCTGCGCGCGCACGTGATGGCGCACCCCGAGCTGGCGCTGGCCGACGTAGCGTACTCGCTGGCCACGGTGCGGTCGCAGCTCGAGCATCGCGCGATGGTGGTCGCTCGGGAGCGGCAGGCGCTGCTCGACGGGCTCGACGCCATCGCGGAGGGCCGGACGGCGCCGGCGGCGGTGGTGGGCCCGCCTGCCGGCGGCGGCAAGCTGGTGTTCGTGTTCCCGGGCCAGGGCTCGCAATGGCCGGGCATGGCGCGCTCGCTGCTCGACACCGCGCCGGTGTTCCGCGCGCAGATCGATGCCTGCGCGCGCGCGCTCGCGCCCCACGTCAGCTGGTCCTTGCTCGCGGTGCTACGCGGCGAGCCGGGCGCGCCCGGGCTCGACCGCGTCGACGTCGTGCAGCCGGCGCTGTTCGCGGTCATGGTCGGGCTGGCGGCGCTGTGGCGGGCAGTGGGCGTCACGCCCGATGCGGTGATCGGCCATAGCCAGGGCGAGGTCGCGGCAGCCTACGTCGCAGGCGCGTTGACGCTCGAGGATGCGGCGGCGGTGGTCGCGCTGCGCAGCCGCGCGCTGACCCGGCTCGCCGGGCAGGGGGCGATGGCGGCGGTGGAGCTCGGGGAGGGCGCGCTGGCGCCGCACCTCGCGCCGTTCGGCGCGCGGCTGGCGGTGGCGGCGATCAACAGCCCGACGGCGACCTTGGTCGCCGGCGAGCCGGCGGCGATCGAGGCCCTGCTCGGACAGCTGGGGGCAGCGCAGATCTTCGCGCGGCAGGTGCGGGTGGACTATGCCTCGCACACCGCGCAGGTGGAGGCGGTCGCGGCCGAGCTGGGAGCCGCGCTGGCCGGGATCACGCCGCGGCTGGCGGCGATCCCGCTGTATTCGACGGTGACCGGGGCGCCCGTGGCGGGGGACGAGCTGGACGCGCAGTACTGGTATCGCAACCTGCGCCAGACCGTCCGGTTTGCGGACGCGACGGCGCGGCTCCTGGCCGACGGTCACCGGTGCTTCGTCGAGGTCAGCCCGCACCCGGTGCTCGCGCTGGCGCTGGCCGAGATCGTGGAGCGTGCCGAGGCTCCCGCGGAGCCGCGGCCGGCTTTGGCCCCGCGCACCGCGGTGATCGGGACCTTGCGGCGCGACGACGACGACCTCGCGCGGTTCGTGCGGTCGCTCGGCGAGCTGCACACCCGCGGCCAGCGCGTCGACTGGGCCGCGTGCTTCGATCTGCTCGGCGCCGGTTCGGGCGCACGGCCGCGGCGGATCAAGCTGCCGACGTACGCGTTCCAGCGCCAGCGGTTCTGGCTCGACGCACCGAGGACGCGCAGCGCCGATGTGTCATCCGCGGGCCTGACGCCGACCGACCATCCGCTGCTCGGCGCCGCGCTGGCGGTGGCCGACCGCGATGAGGTTCTGTTCACGAGCCGGCTGTCCTTGGCCGAGCACCCCTGGCTGGCCGGTCACGTGGTGTTCGGCACGGTGATCGTGCCGGGCGCCGCATTCGTCGAGCTGGCGCTCGTGGCGGCGCACCGCACCGGGCTCGACGCGGTCGAAGAGCTGGTGCTGGAGACGTCGCTCGCGGTCGCGGCGCAGGGCGCGGTGGTGGTGCAGGTCGCGGTAGGCGCGCCCGACGAGACGGGGCGGCGATCACTGGCGATCCACGCGCGCGCGGAGGATGCACCGCCCGGCGCGGCGTGGACGCGGCACGCCAGCGGCACGCTCGCGCCCGCGGCGCCGGGGGGCGCGACCGCGCTCGATCTACACGCGTGGCCGCCGCCGGGCGCGACCCCGCTGGCGATCGAGGGGCTGTACACGGAGCTGGCCGCGGCGGGGCTCGACTACGGCGCGGCGTTTCAGGGGCTGCGGGGCGTGTGGCGGCGCGGCGACGAGCGGTTCGCAGAGGCCGCGCTCCCCGCGGTGATCGCCGCGGACGCGGAGCGGTTCGCGCTGCACCCGGCGCTGCTCGATGCCGCGCTACACGCGCTGGCGGCGGAGGGGCTGGGCGAGCGCGCGGAGGTGGCGCTGCCGTTTGTGTTCCGCGGCGTCTCGCTGCGCGCGGTGGGCGCGTCGACTCTCCGCGTGCGCTTGGTGCACGGCGCCGCGGCGGGCGAGATCTCGCTCGCGCTGGCCGATGGCGCGGGCGAGCCGCTGGCGCAGATCGAGGCGCTGACGAGCCGGCCGGCGTCGGCGGCACAGGTGCGCGAGGCGCGATGGACACACCAGGATGCGCTGCTGCGGGTCGCGTGGACCGAGCTGGCCAGCGCGCCAGCCGCGCCGCAGCGGCCGGAGCGCTGGGCCGTCCTGGAGGCGCTCGAGGGAGCGCTCGAGGGAGCGCTCGAGGAGGTGCCGGCCGGTGTCGTGCTCGAGCGCCACGCCGACCTCGCCGCGCTACGCGCCGCGCTGGATCAGGGCGCCGCGCCCCCCGACGTGGTCGTGCTGGCGGGGCGCGCCGCGGTGGCGCCGGCCAACCTGATCGCCGCCGCGCACGGCGCTGCGGCGCGGGGGCTCGCCGCGCTCCAGGGCTGGCTGGCCGACGAGCGGTTGGCCGCGTCGCGGCTGCTCGTGCTGACGCGCGGCGCGGTGGCCGCGCGCCCCGACGACGGCGTGCCGGACCTGGTCCACGCGCCGCTGTGGGGACTGGTCCGGTCCGCGCAAAGTGAGCACCCGGACCGTGCGATCCTGCTGGTGGACCGCGACGATCACAGCGCGTCGCGCGCGGTGCGGCTCACCGGGCTCGACGCGGCGGAGCCCCAGCTGGCGGTGCGCGACGGCGTGTGCCTGGTGCCCCGGCTCGTCGCGGCGCGCCCGCCGCGGCCTCGGGACGCGGCCGGAGACGCGGCGCCCCGGCCGCTGCGGGCCGGGGGCACGGTGCTGATCACGGGCGGGACGGGGACTTTGGGGGCGCTGCTGGCGCAACACCTGGTCGCTGCGCACGGCGTGACCCACCTGGTGCTGGTGTCGCGGCGAGGCCCGGCCGCGCCCGGCGCCGAGGCACTCGCGCGCGAGCTCGAGGCGGCCGGCGCGCACGTCACGCTCGCAGCGTGCGACGCGGCCGACCGCGACGCGCTCGCCGCGGTGCTCGCGGCGATCCCGCCTGCGCACCCGCTGACCGCGGTGATCCACGCCGCGGGCGTGCTCGACGACGGCGTCGTCGGCGCGCTCACGCCGGCGCGGCTCGGGGCGGTCCTGCGCGCCAAGCTCGACGCGGCGGTGCACCTGCACG
>DATMCI010000133.1:0-75782 GCA_035558535.1 Kofleriaceae bacterium | reverse complement strand
GGGCAGCGGCGGCGGCGTGGTGGGCGCGCGCTCGGCACGAGAGGGCAGCGGCGGCGGCGTGGTGGGCGCGCGCTCGGCACGAGAGGGCAGCGGCGGCGGCGTGGTGGGCGCGCGCTCGGCACGCGCGGGCAGCGGCGGCGGCGTGGTGGGCGCGCGCTCGGCGCGTGGGGGCAGCGGCGGCGGCGTGGTGGGCGCGCGCTCGGCGCGACGGGGCGCGGGCGGCGCGGCGGGCGGCGGCGCGGCGGGGGCGGGCACGGCCGGAGTCCGGCCGGTACGGCCGCGGCGGGGCGCGGCGGGCTGCGCGGCGCGGGTTCGCGAGGGCGGCGTGGCCGGCGTGCGCGGCGTGGCGGGCGCCCGAGTCGCGGCGGCCGCGCGGAGCTGCAGCCCGGGCACCTGCTCGGTCACGTCGCCGATGTCGGCGCCGGACGGGCGCACGATCTCGGTCTCGTCACCGATGCTGCGCGCTGGCGCGGCGGGCAGATCGATCGAGGTGTCCTCGCCGGGCCCGCGCGGCGCGGGCACGAGGCCGACCTGGGTCTCCAGCTCCGCCGAGGCGCGCTTCGGAGAGCGGGGGCGGTCCCGGGACACGCCTCGACGGTATCACGCACCACGCGAGGCGCGGCGCGCCGCGCCGGCCGTCATGGCGGCGCGCCGACCGTCACCTGCGTCTCACTTACTTCTTCGCGTCGGCCTTCGCCTTCGCGGCCTTCGCGAGCAGCTCCTCGGTGATGTTGCTCGGCGTGTCGGCGTACTTGGCGAACTCCATCGTGAACTCGGCCTTGCCCTGGGTCGAGCTGCGGAGCGGCGTGGAGTAGCCGAACATCTCGGCGAGCGGGACCTCGGCGTCGACGCGGCACTGGCCGTCCTCCTCGGTCGAGCCGACGACGACACCGCGGCGCTGCATGATCGTCGACAGGATGTTGCCGGAGAACTCGGCGGGGCCCTCGACCGACAGCTTCATGATCGGCTCGAGGATCCTCGGCTTCGCGCGCGGGAAGAAGTCGCGGAACGCGCCGCGGGCCGCCTCCTGGAACGCGATGTCGCTCGAGTCGACGGCGTGCGACTGGCCGTCGTTGATGACGACCCGCAAGCCGACGACGGGCACGCCGAGCCGCGGGCTCTTGGCCAGCATCGACTTGAAGCCCTTCTCGCACGACGGGATGAACTCGCGCGGGATCGATCCGCCCTTGATCTCGTCGGCGAACTCGAACTCGCCCTCGTACGGCTCGGCGAACCCGGAGACGCGGCCGTACTGGCCGGAGCCGCCGGTCTGCTTCTTGTGCGTGTAGTTGAACTCGGTGCGCGCGCCGATCGTCTCGCGGTACGCGACCTGCGGCGGCGACGTCACCACCTCGGCCTTGTACTCGCGCTTCATGCGCTCGATGTAGACGTCGAGGTGCAGCTCGCCCATGCCGGCGATGAGCGTCTCGTTCGACTCGGAATCGACCCAGCACTTGAACGTGGGGTCCTCGCGCGTGAACCGGTTGAGCGCCTTGGACATGTTGATCTCGGCGCCGGAGTCCTTCGGCTTGATCGCGACGGTGATGACTGGCGCGGGCACGAACATCGACGTCATGGCGTAGTTCACCGTGCCGTCGGTGAACGTGTCGCCGGAGTTGCAGTCGATGCCGAACAGCGCGCAGATGTCGCCGGCGCCGGCCTCGGTGATGTCCTCCTTGTCGTCGGAGTGCATCCGCACGAGCCGGCCGACCTTCACCTTCTTGCCGTTGCGCGAGTTGACGATGAAGTCGTCCTTCCTGACCTGGCCCTGGTAGACGCGCACGTACGTGAGCTGCCCGTAGCGGCCGTCCTCGAGCTTGAACGCGAGCATGACGAGCGGCTTGGCCGGGTTCGAGTCGAGGACGACGGGCTCCTCCGCCTTGGACAGATCGAGCGCGATGTTCTCGACGTCGCGCGGCTCGGGCAGGTACGAGCACACGCCGTCGAGCAGGAGCTGGACGCCCTTGTTGCCGAGCGCCGAGCCGACCATGACGGGCGTGCACTTGAGCGCGATCGTCGAGTCGCGCAGGCACTTGCGGAGCAGCTCCGGCGTGACCTTCTCCTCGAGCATCGCCTCGGTGAGCTCGTCGTTCACCATCGAGAGCTGGTCGAGCATCTCGTCGCGTAGCTTCTGCGCCTGCTCGGCGAGCTCGGCGGGGATCGGGCCGCGCTCGATGGTCTCGCCGTTGTCGCCGTAGAACTTGAACGCCACCATCTCGATCAGATCGACGACGCCCTCGAGCTTGTCCTCGAGGCCGATCGGCATCTGGATCATGACGGGGTGGAGGCGCAGCTTGTCGCGCAGCTGATCGCGCACGCGGTACGGGTTCGCGCCGGTGCGGTCGAGCTTGTTGACGAACGCGATGCGCGGCACCTTGTAGCGGCGCATCTGGCGGTCGACGGTGTAGCTCTGCGACTGCACGCCGGCGACGCCGCACAGGACCATGATCGCGCCGTCGAGGACGCGCAGCGAGCGCTCGACCTCGATCGTGAAGTCGACGTGGCCTGGGGTGTCGATGATGTTGATGTGGTGCTGCGCCTTGACGGGCGTGCCGGGGACGGCCATGACGCCCTTGGCCTGCGGGCCGGGTGGCCACTGGCAGAACGTCGCGGCGCTCTGGATGGTGATGCCGCGCTCGCGCTCGAGCTCCATCGAGTCCATCTTCGCGCCGACGCCGTCCTTGCCCTTGACCTCGTGGATCGCGTGAATGCGGGCGGTGTAGTAGAGGATTCGCTCGGTCAGCGTCGTCTTGCCGCTGTCGATGTGAGCCGAGATACCGATATTGCGAACTTTGGACAGGTCGGTGAGCAAGGGAACGTCTCCTGCAGCAGGTCCCTGGGAGCCCAGGTCGAGGGCGGATAAGGCCGCGGGATTGCTACCCTGGTAGCGCTTTCAATGCAAGCGCGACGTGAAGACAACAGTCTCCACGGGGTCAGCCGTCCCTGAGCTGTCGGAACGAAACGTGTTTCTTACCTCGCGCGCGTCCCCCAGGAGCCTCGCCGGCCGGTCCGGCGGCGGGTTCCCTACCTCGTTCCCTATGCGGCTGCGGGCAGCGCGCCCGGCATCGATCCCGCCTTCGATCTCGCCTTCGAGCCTCACTTTGTTCGCTACCTCGTTTCACAGCCCGGGTCTCGTCTTTGTGCCGGTCTTGGGACCGGCGAGGGGAGGGTCACTTTGCTATCGTCAAGCCCTGTGTCGTCCAGCCCTGTGTCGTCGGCGCCGCGGAGTGACATCACGCATCTCGACGACAACGCGGCGGCCGAGTTCGTCTCGGGCGGCATGACGCCGGCCGCGCAGTCGAGGATCGAGGGGCACCTCGCGAGCTGCCGCGACTGCCGCGAGCTGGTCGCCGCGCTCGCGATGGACGCGGGCACCGACTCGCACGCGGACACGCTGCCGCAGCAGCTCGATTCGTCGTCGTCGTCGTCCCAGGCGTCGCAGCGGCCGACGCGCACGCTCGCGATCGGCGATCGCGTCGGGCGCTACCTCGTCCTGTCGGCGCTGGGCGCGGGCGGCATGGGCGTCGTGTTCTCGGCCTACGATCCGCAGCTGGATCGCAAGGTCGCGCTGAAGCTCTTGCGCGCGGGCATCACGTACAACACGAAGGACGCGCGCACGCGGCTGCGGCGCGAGGCGCAGGCGATCGCCCAGCTCTCGCACCCGAACGTGGTCGGCGTCTACGACGTCGGCAACACCGACGAGGGCGATCTGTACATCGCGATGGAGTTCGTCGACGGCGAGACGCTGACGTCGTGGCTCAAGCGGTACCCGCGGACGTGGCGCGACATCGTGGACATTTACCTCCAGGCGGCGCGCGGCCTGCTCGCCGCGCACTCGGTGGGCCTGCTCCACCGCGACTTCAAGCCAGACAACGTGCTGGTCGGCAGCGACGGTCGCGTCCGCGTCACGGACTTTGGCCTCGCGCGCTCCGTGATCACGCCCGAGGACGCGGCGCGCGTGCCGGGCCGCTTCCGCCGCCCATCGAGCAGCCCGGGGCCGTCGGCGCTCAACGTCGAGCTGACGGCGACGGGCACGGTCCTCGGCACGCCGCGCTACATGGCGCCGGAGCAGCTGAAGGGCCCGGACATCGATCACCGCGCGGACCAGTTCAGCTTCAGCGTCGCGCTGTACGAGGCGCTCTACGGCATGCACCCGCTGCCGGGCTCGACGGCGGTCTCGATGCTCGAGAAGCACGAGAAGGCGCAGCCGCCGCCGGAGATCGTGAAAGGGATCCCGCCGACGATCGCGCGCGCGATCATGACGGGCCTCGAGCGCGATCGGGCGAAGCGGTTCCCGACGATGAGCGCGCTGATCTCGGCGCTCGTGCCGCCGCAGCAGCGGAGCCCGGCGCGCTACGCCGCGATCGCGCTCGGCGGGCTCATGGTGGCCGGTATCACAGTCGCCGCGATCTGGCCGACCGAACCGGTCGCGGTCGTGCTCCCGCCGGAGCAGGACCCGATCCCCGTGCTCTTGGCCAAGATCAACGAGCTGCAGGCCGAGAAGCAGGAGCTCATCGAAAAGTTCACGCGGATCCAACCGGACCTCGAGAAGATCCGGCAGCTGACGAACGCCATCGCGGCCCGTGACGAGCAGATCCAGCAGCTGGTCCTCGAGGTGGCCGAGCTCAAGGGAGTGAAGTTGCCAGCGAAGCCGCCGCCGGTGCCGACGAAGCCGCCACCGCCGCAGGAGTTTCCGCCTGGTGTGTTCAACTCGGCCCAGGACGATCTCAGGAGCTGCTTCCGCGAGTGGAGCCGGCGCGCGTCCGGAAACGCCGAGCTTTCGTTCAAGATGACGGTGGGCGCAAACGGCGTCGGCGGCGAGGCCATGCCGTGGGCGGTCCCCGCCGACGACGAGCGCCTCGGCCCATCGCTGCGCACGTGCGTCGGCCTGGTGCTTCAGCGCGTGCCGTTCAAGAAGGGCAACGACAACCTCGATCTCGTCGTCGATGTTCGGTGGAACGCCGAGGCTCAGACCTCCGCCGTCTCGGCCCACATCGTCGGGCGGCGGGGCTCGACGATCGATCTGTGATCGCGCTCGCCGACGGCGGCGTGAGAAATGCTGCGGACGCCTCGAGATGCGTCGTGTAGTATCCGGCGCGCATGCTGCGCCTCTCCGTGTCGACCGGGCTCGCCGTGGCCGCGGTCACCCTGGCCTCGGCGGCGGCCCTGGCCGAGACGAACGGGTCCACCGACCCCGTGGTCACGCCGGTGGTCGGCCCTCGGCTCGCCGTCCCGACGCCGCTCGATCAGTTCACGACGGTGCCGCACGCCCAGATCTCGAACACGCTCTACCTCGAGCGCTGCAAGGGCGGCTGCACGGTCACGCAGGGCCCGAACGACGCGCGCGCGATGACCTCGTCGATCCCGCAGACGGCGGGCGCGCACCCGATCTCCGAGTACAGGAACGGCGCGGGCAAGACGGGGGCGGAGGCAGACGCCGAGTGGAACCTGCTCCTCAAGTGCATGCGAGAGGTCTACTCGCCGTTCAGCGTCACGGTCACCGACGCGAAGCCGACGGGCGCCTCGTATCACATGGCGATCATCGCCGGCATCCCGCAGGAGATCGACCTGGGGCCGGACATCCTGGGCGTCGCGCCGCTCGCGAACGACTGCAGCCCGCAGGACAACGTCATCTCGTTCTCGTTCGCGAACGCGCACCCGCAGACCGAGACGACCTCGCGCGTCAACAACCTGTGCTGGACGGCGGCGCAGGAGAGCGCGCACGCGTTCGGCCTCGATCACCAGTTCGAGTTCGTCGTCGACAAGCGCTCGGCCTGCAACGATCCGATGACCTACCGCGTCGACTGCGGCGGGCAGAAGTTCTTCCGCAACGCGAGCGCGACCTGCGGCGAGTTCCAGCCGCGGCCGTGCCGCTGCGGCGGGAGCCAGAACTCGCACGTGAAGCTCCTCGGCATCTTCGGCGCCGGCCAGTCGCTGATCCCGCCGCCGACGTCGGTGATCACGACGCCGAAGCCGGGTGACACGGCGCTCCCCGGGACGGTCGTGGCCGAGGCGATCAGCCAGCGCGGCGTCGCGAAGGTCGAGCTCTACATCAACGGCTCCAAGTGGGCCGAGGTCAAGGGCGCCAGGTTCGGCCAGGACGGCCAGGAGCGGGCGCCGTACGGCATCCCGGTGCCGGCGGCGCTGCCGAACAGCATCGTGGATGTCATGGTCCGCGCGTACGACGATCTGGGCAACGCCACCGACTCGGCCACGGTGACGGTGACCCGGGGCGCGCCGTGCGAGTCCGCGGACACCTGCGCGAAGGGCCAGAAGTGCGAGGCGGGCCGGTGCTTCTGGGAGCCGGCCGCGGGCGAACTGGGCGATGAGTGCGAGTACCCGCAGTTCTGCGTGTCGGGCATCTGCCGCGGCACCGCGGAGCGGCAGATCTGCACGCAGGAGTGCATCCCGAACGTCGAGGACAGCTGCCCGTCGGACTACTCGTGCGTGCCGACGGAGCCGAACGTGGGCATCTGCTTCAACGCGGATGACGGCGGCTGCTGCAGCACGACGCGCCAGGGCGGCGGCGTGCCGTGGGCGCCGGTCGCGTTCGCGATGCTGACGCTCGGCTACCTCGCGCGGCCGCGGCGCCGCGGCCGGTAGCGCGGCCCGGGCCGCGGCGTCAGCTGCCGGAGCCGGCGGGCGCGGGCGCGGCGTCGCCTCCGGCGCCGACGGCGATCTGGTCGGGGCCGATGGTGCTGCGCGCGGCCTTCGCGCACGACCGGATGCTGTCGCCGTTCACGTTGCTGGGGCCGCCGCCGACGCGGATGATGCACTTGGTGTCCTCGTCGAAGAACTTGAACACGGGCACATCGTCGGCGCCCTGCGCGACGACCTGGACGCACGCGTAGGAGCCCATCGACTCGTCGTTGCGATCGGTGCAGCGCTTCTTGAACTTCTCGAGCGTCTCGATGGTCGAGCAGTACAGCGAGACGTGGCAGAGCTCGTCGCCGGGCAGGACGCCGAGCCGGCCCTCCTTCTTCAGGATCTCCTTCTGCGCGGCCTCGCCGGGCCGCTTGCCGCCGCGGTGCAGCCCGCAGGACGAGGTGGCGTCCGGATCGCCCTTCTCCTTGATGGTCAGGGGCTCCTTCTCGCCGAGCTCTTGCTGGAACGCGTCCAGGTTGATGACCTGGCTGCACTTGAGCTTGGTCTGCCCTGGCACGGGCGGGCGGATCACCTCCGCGGCGCCGCCGCTGGCCTTGGCCTTGGCCCGGTCCTCTGCCTCGGCCTCCTTCCGCGCGGCCTCGCGCGCTTCGTCGCCCTTGCTGCAGGCGGAGAGCCCGGCGGCCACTGCCAAACTGATCGCGATCGCTCGCATGGGCCTGGAATCTAACACGATCGCGCGTGGGCGCGCGCGGGGCGTCGGGCGCGCCGCGCGCGCCGCCGGACTTGAGCCGGCCGGGAACGTCGGGCACAGTTCAGCCCTCCTCCCAGGCGCCCATAGCTCAGGTGGATAGAGCAGCCGCCTTCTAAGCGGCAGGTCGCAGGTTCGAATCCTGCTGGGCGCGCCGGCCATGGCATGGGGTCTGCTCAGCCCTTTGCCGTGAGCACCGACGCCATCAAGCAGCCGCTGCTGGAGCCATCCTCTGGTTCGAAAACCGGCCCGCGAGCGGAGCGCAGCGGGCTCCTGGGTGACGTGCGCGACGAGCGCCCACGCACGGACGCGCGCGCGGTGCCGGGCAAAAGTCGCACGGTCAAGGGATTCCTCCAGCGGCTCGGCAAGGAGCTCCTCGACGATCGGATCGACGACGTGGGCGCGATGATGGCGTACTACGCGATCCTCGCGCTGTTCCCGATGCTGGTGTTCGTGCTGACGATCGCGATGCTGGTGGTCGACGCGGACACGATCCAGCAGGGCGTCGCGATGGCGACGGAGGCGGTGCCGCCGAGCACGCGCGCGATGATCGCGGGGCGCGTGCAGGCGTTCGTCGACACCGCGGGCGCCGGCTTCGTGGTCGGCAGCGCGGCGTTCGCGCTGTGGGGCGCCTCGCGCGGCGCGGTGGCGCTGGCGTACGCGCTGAACCTCATGTTCGGCAAGGAGGAGACGCGCCCGTGGTGGAAGCGCCAGCTCCTCGCGATCGGCGTGACGCTCGGCGTGGCGGTCATGATCGTGCTGGCGCTCGGCCTGCTCCTCGTCGGCCCGATCGCCGGGCACTGGATGGCGGATCGGTTCGGCCTGGGCGACGCGTTCGACGTGGCGTGGGGCATCGGCCGCTGGGTGGGCGCCGGCCTGCTCGTGATGATCGTCTGGGCGGTCCTCTACAAGTTCCTGCCGAACACGGACGCGCCGTTCCGCATCTTCACGCCGGGCGCGATCACGGGCGTCTTGCTCTGGCTGGGCATCAGCGCGGGCTTCGGCCTCTACCTCGATCACTTCAACAGCTACGAGACGACGTACGGCGCGCTGGGCGGCGGCATCATCTTTCTGACGTGGCTGTGGCTGTCGAACATCGCCATCCTGTTCGGCGCCGAGGTCAACGACGTGCTCGCGGACTTCCGCAAGGATCGCGATCCGGCGGCGCGCATGCTCGCCGACGCCGCGCACGACTCTGCGCAGCCGGCGCGGCCGGGGCGATCTGCGTAATGCTCGGCGCGGTCCGCGTAGGACCGCACAGGCGACGACGCACTGCGACGAAGAAATCGGTGTGGGCGCCCATACGGACGGGCGCGGGCGGATCTGCGCTGCGCGCGTGATCGGTTGCACGCGTGCGCCCGACTCCTCGCGCGGGCGATCTGGGCGTGCCTATACTCGCCGCGATCTGGGGGTCAGATCGCGGTGGGGTTGGTCCTCACGAATGGGAGAATCCATGAAGAAGTTAGCTTGCCTGGTCCTGCTGCTCACGGTGGGCGGCTGTCCCGATATCAAGACGGACGGCGATGAGACGTCGAGCGCGCCGGTGGTCGAGTTCGATCCGTCGAACAAGATCGTGCCGTTCCCCAACAACCTCCTGCTCGATCCGACGACGGGGAAGGTCAACCTCCCCGCGCAGTGCGGCGAGACGGCGACAGCCAAGGCGCTGCGCGAGAACGTGCTGAACCAGCTCGACGGCTTCGGCACGTTCGAGACGGCGCTGACGGTGACGTTCTCCGAGGACGTCGACATGGCGTCGCTCACGGACAAGATCGTCATCTACAAGCGCGCGGCGGGCATGACGGCGGTCGACCCGGCGGTGGCGATGCCGCTTCCGATCGTGACCCAGCTGACGAAGACGGCGCGCTTCGACGCGGCGTGCGCGACGGCGGTGATGATCCCGCAGGTGGTGATCATCCCGCGCGTCCCGCTCGAGCAGAGGTCGAGCTACGTCGTGGCGCTGCTCGGCGGCATCAAGACGATGAGCGGCGCCACGTTCGAGCCCTCGGGCACGTGGCGCCTGGTCCGCGAGGCGGAGAACCCGGTCACGGTGAAGGACGGCCTCATCATCGCGGACCGCACGCCGCTCGATCCGGCGGACGACGAGGACCGGGTCCGTCTGCTCGGCATCGACCTCCTGTGGAAGGCGCATGCGGCGCCGCTCAAGTTCCTCGCCGACGACCTGCCGGCGGACAAGCGCAAGGGGCGCGACCAGATCCTGCTCGCGTGGGAGTTCAAGACGCAGACCACGACGGATCCGCTCGATCCGGCGGTCGCCGGCTCGCCGGCGTCGGAGGTGGCCACGACGCCGATGCTCGGCAACGCCTCGCAGACGGCGGGGATCGATCGCGGCAACCTGCCGTACAGCCAGTGCGTCGCTGGTGACAGCAACACGCTGTGCTTCCTCAAGATCGCCCTCGGCAAGGGGAACTACACGATCGGCAACGCGCTGTGCGCGGCGCTCGCGTGCGACCAGATCGGCGACGTCCTGGGCTCGGCGCTGCCGTCGAAGCAGTACCAGGTCGACACGACGAACCCGTACACCGGCATGGGCACCAAGCCGATCCCGGGCGCGTGGGGCAACCCGACCGATCCGACCGAGGTGAAGACCGAGAACATCTCGGTCCTGACGCTGCTCCCCGCGACGGCCGCGCCGGCCGGCGGGTACCCGGTCGTCGTGTTCCAGCACGCGCTCGGGCAGAGCAAGACCACCGTCTTCGCGATCGCGGGCCGGCTCGCCTCGCAGGGCTTCGCGGTGGTCGCGATCGACGCCGTCGGGCACGACAGCCGCGCGGTGCGGGTCACCAACAACGCCGCGATCGGCTGCGCGGACACGACGCCGACGTGCACGCGCCCGGACTGCGGTCCGTCCCCGGTGGACTTCCCGCAGTGCTACGCGCCGTTCCTGTCGCCGAACCTCGGCGCGACGCGCGACGGCATCCGCCAGACGGTCGTCGATCAGCTGCGCCTCCTGGCCGCGCTCAAGGCGTGCGGCACGACCGCGTGCGGCACGCTCACGGTCGACCCGACGCACATCGTCTACCTCGGCCAGTCGCTGGGCGGGATCCTCGGCAGCCTGACGCTGGGCCTGACGACGGACATCAAGGCGGGCGTCTTGAACGTCGCCGGCGCGGGCTGGGTGGACATCCTCGAGAACACCAGCACGCTCCGCCTGCAGTGCCAGCTCGTCGACGGCCTGATCGACGCGGGCATCCTGATGGGCGACAAGTCGAACCTGGCGGCGATGCCCCCGACGGGCCTGTGCACCATGCCGGCGGTGTGGAAGGCGCAGCCGGGCTACCGCCAGTTCGCGGTGATCGGGCGGTGGATCATGGATCCGGCGGATCCGGCGAACTTCAACCGCAAGCTCGCGCCGCGCCGGTTCCTGATCCAGGAGGCGGGCGGTGACACGGTGGTCCCGAACACGGCCACGGCGAACCTGGCGATGCTCGGCGGGCAGACCATGCCGGGGATGGCGGATCCGGCCATCGCGGCGGCGCCGCCGCCGTCGGCGGCGATCACGACGAACTCGATGTCGAGCAAGTGGGTGCGCTACCCGACGCTCCCCGCGGATGGCGGCACGGGCTTCCCGGGGAACACGTTCCACCACGCCTCGCTGCTCAGCCCGACCCTGGCGCCGCTGCCGCCGGGGACGCCGCCGCCGACGGACGGCGCGCTCGGCACGGCGCGCATGCAGACCGACGCGATCACCTACCTCGTCCTCAATCGTTAGCTAGCTCATCGTTAGCCTCCAAGGATCTTCTCCATGCACACGCTTCGCACCTCCCTGTTCGCTGCGCTCTCCGGCGGGCTGGGCCTCTGTGCCCTCGCCGGCACCGCCTCGGCGAACGGCTTCTTCATCAACGAGCACGACGCCAAGTCCACCGGCCGCGCCGGCGCGAACGCCGCGTCCAACGGCGACGCCTCCTCGATCATCTTCAGCCCGGGCGGCATCGCGCTCGGCGAGGGGACCGACATCGCGCTCACCGCCTCCATGATCGCCGCGAAGGGCTCCTACTTCGACGCAAGCAACATGGACGCGCGGACGGACACCGACGGCGATCCCGCGGTGCTGCCGAGCTTCTTCGCCCGCTCGCGCATCAACGACATGTTCGCCGTCGGCGTCGGCTTCCACCTGCCGTTCGGCCTCGCGGTGTCGTGGCCGGACAACCACGCGCAGTCCGACGTGATCCAGGACCAGTCGCTGCGCACGTACTTCATCACGCCGTCGGTCGGGCTCAACCTGGACAAGATGGTCCCGGGCCTCTCGATCGGCGGCGGCATCGATCTCGTGCCGTCCACGGTGCAGCTCGAGCAGGCGGTCATCTTCGGCGAGACGCGCGGCACGGCCGTGCTCGGCGGCTCGGCGTTCGGCATCGGCGGCCGCGCGGGCGTGCAGTACCGGCCGGCGGTGCTCCCGCAGCTCCGCATCGGCGCGATGTGGCGCAGCCAGGTGAACCTCTCGTACGAGGGCAAGGGCGACTTCGACATCGATCCGGCGTTCCGCTCGCAGCTGCCGCCTGACGGCGACATCGCGACGAGCATCCGGCTGCCGCAGATGTTCGCCGGCGGCATCGCGTACAGCCCCGTGCCGGCGCTGCAGCTCGAGGTGAACGCGAACTGGATCAACTGGTCGAAGTTCGACGAGCTGCGGATCGAGCTGCCGGGCGACGCCGTGACGGTGTCGCCGCAGAACTACAAGGACACGGTCACGCTGCGCGTCGGTGCCGAGTACGCGATCGGCAAGCGGGCGGCGGTCCGCGCCGGCTACATCTATGATCCGACGCCGATCCCGAACACGACGGTCTCGGCGCGCCTGCCGGACGCCGACCGCCACGATCTCACGGCGGGTGGCAGCTACTCGATCGGCAACATGGACGTCCACCTGGGCCTGCTCTGGGTGCTGCCGGCGTCGCAGGAGACGTCCGACGCCGAGTACATGCCGCAGTTCAAGGGCAAGTACGAGGTCACCGCGTTCGTCGCCTCGCTCTCGCTCGCCGGTAAGTTCGGCAAGTAGCCGGCTGGTAAGCTCGGCAAGTAGCCGGCGGGTCAGCTCGGCAGGTAGCCGGCGGGTCAGCTCGGCAAGTAGCCGGCGGGGTCGGTGATGCCTGCGTGATTTTGTGACGCAGGCGAGTGCGCACAAGACGCAGTCCCGGGCCGGCTTGGCCCGATTCATCGCGGGTTCAACGGGTTACCTCGCGGCACATGCCTTGCGAAGTGGCCTCCGCGGGTGCGGATCGCGGACCGCCGGAGGATGTGCCTCCGGCGGGTTCGGACGACCGCGCCCTCGAGGAGGACAGACTCGCATGACGATCAAGATGCACCTGCTCTGTGGTCTCGCCGCGCTGGGCACGCTGGCCGAGCGCGCCGAGGCGGCCTGCGTGGGGAGCGGCCCCGACGGGAAGATCGGCGCGACCGAGGCATGCGACGACAACAACACCGTCAACGGCGACGGCTGCAGCACCACCTGCGACGTCGAGGGCGAGTACAGCTGCGCCCGGCCGGTCAGCTTCTCGGATCTCGACATCGAGAACTTCCCCGGCTCGACGGCGATGTGGAACGTCTCGCCCGACGGCATGTCGGGGATCCAGGTCATCAACACGCCGGCGCCGTCCATCACGCTGTTCGGCCCGGATGCCATGCAGGGCACCTTCTCCATGCGCGTCGCCGTCAAGGAAGTGAACGACGACGACTTCATCGGCCTGGCCCTCGGCTTCAAGCAGGGCGACCAGACCAACCCGAACGCGAGCTACCTCGTCATCGACTGGAAGCAGGGGCTCCAGGACGGCGTCCCGCCCGGCCTCCGCCTCGCGCACGTGCGCGGCGTGCCCACCGGCAACGGCACGCACGCGATGCACCCGATCGCCCAGCGCATCTGCACGAACCCGACGAACGCGTGCGCGCGCCAGCTCGCCACGGGCAAGACCCTCGGGTCCACGGGCTGGGCGGACAACACGCCCTACCTCTTGCAGCTCACCTATCGGCCCAACCGGCTCGAGCTCCGCGTCGACGGGAAGCTCGAGCTCGATCTGCGGCCGACCGACTTCCCGGGCCAGTTTCCCGGCGACGTGTTCCCGGCGGGGCCGCTCGGCTTCTACGTGCTGTCGCAGGAGCAGGTCGAGGTCACCAACCTCGCGCCGCGCGCGCCCTCGTTCTGCAACGTGACCTCCCTCGAGCCGACGGAGATCTCCGTGAAGCCGGGCACGCCGAGCGTCACGATCGACACGCCGGCGCTGCTCAAGGACGCCGACGACAAGCTCGATCCGAGCAGCGTGAGCGTGGTGAGCGTCACCGGCGGCGCGACGGTCACCGTGCGGCCCGACGGCACGATCGAGCTGATCCCGGCCGATCCCAACCGCCCGGAGACGTACGTCGTCACCCTGTACGCGTGTGACGACGACGAGCAGCTGCCCGACTGCGACACCACGACGGTCACCATCTACTACGGCGACAGCGACGGCGACCGCGTCCCCGACGTGCTGGACGTCTGCCCGCAGGTCGCCGATCCGGACCAGCCGGATCTCGACGGCGACGGCCTCGGCGATGGCTGCGACGACGACGACGACGGCGACGGCTTCGATGACGGGCTGGGCGTGAACGGCGGCGGCTGCTCGACGACGGGCGGCGGCGGCGCGGGGACGCTCGTCGTGCTCGGCGCGGCGGCGCTGCTCCTGCGGCGGCGCCGGCGGGCGGCCGCGCTCGGCGGGATCGTCGCGCTGGGCGCCTTGGCCGGCGGCGGCCGCGAGGCGGCGGCGCAGATCTCGACGCAGTACTCCGCCGAGCGGTTCGAGCTCACGGGCCACCGCGACGGCATCCTCGGCGTCGAGTGGGCGGACGTCCGCGGCCACCTCGCGGTCGACGGCGGCCTGTGGCTCGGCTACGCCAACGATCCGGTCAACCTCTACGACATGGCGACGGGCGATCGCGTCGGCGCGCTGGTGCACAGCCGGTTCGGCGGCGATCTGGTGGCGGCGGTCCGGCTGTGGGACCGGCTCGAGCTCGGGCTGGGCGCGCCGCTCGTCTTCGCGCAGTCGGCGGAGCTCGACGCGGGGATGCCGGGCGGTAGCCTCTCGGGCGCCGGGCTCGGCGACCTGCGGCTCTCGCCGAAGGTCACGGTGCTCCGCCGCGGCCGCACGGCGCTCGCGGTGATGGCGAGCCTCGGGCTCCCGACGAGCACGCTCGATGACTACGGCGGCAACGACGGCGTGTCGTTCTCGCCGTCGCTCGCGGTCTCGCACGGCGGCGCGCGGGGCCTCCGGCTCGCGGCGAACGCGGGCTACCGGACGCGGTCGTCCGCGCGGGCGCTGAACCTCGAGGTCGACGACGAGGTGTACGCGCGCGGCGCGCTCGGCTACGCGTTCGCGAGCTCGCTCGAGGTGGACGCGACGGTCGACTTCGCGACGGGCGCCGACGACATGCTCGGCGCGTCCAACCGCAACCACGCCGAGCTCCGCGGCGGCGTCTCCTATGACGTGACCCCGGCGGTGCGGCTGTTCGGCGCCGCGGGCCTGGGCGTCGCCGAGGGCTTCGGCACGCCGGACTGGCGCACCCTCGTGGGCGTTCGCCTCGGCCGCGGCAAGGAGGAGCCGCGCCGGGCGCCGCGGCCGCTGCCGCCGTCGGATCGCGACGGCGACGGCATCCTCGACGTGGCGGACCGCTGCCCGACGGAGGCCGAGACGAAGAACGGCTTTGTGGACGACGACGGCTGCCCCGACGATCCGGATCCGGATCGCGATGGCCTGATGGGCGCGGCGGATCAGTGCCCGAACGAGCCCGAGGACATGGACGGATTCCAGGACGGGAACGGCTGCCCCGATCCCGACAACGACGGCGACACCGTGCTCGACGTGGACGACAAGTGCCGCGATATGGCGGGCGTCGTGGCGATGCAGGGCTGCCCGGAGCCGGACCGCGACGGCGACAAGGTCGTCGATCGGCTGGACAACTGCCCCGACGAGCCGGGCAAGCCGGAGCTCGCCGGCTGCAACCAGGAGCAGCGCGTGAAGATCGGCGACGGCAAGCTCGAGATCCTCGACATCGTCTACTTCGCGACCAACGCCGAGGTGATCCAGCCCCAGTCGTTCGCGATCCTCGACGAGGTGGCGCGCGTCCTGAGCGCGCACCCCGAGATCGCCAAGATCCGGGTCGAGGGCCACACCGACGACCAGGGCGACGACGTCTACAACAAGCGGCTGTCGCAGCGCCGCGCCGAGGCGGTCCGCGCGTACCTGACGCAGAAGGGCGTCGCGGCGGGCCGGCTCGAGGCGGTCGGGTTCGGCGAGGAGCAGCCGAAGGCGGACAACGCGACCGCCCCAGGCCGGGCGACCAACCGGCGCGTCGAGTTCATGCTCGACACGCCGGTCCGGTGAGCCCGACACGCCACGGCGACATCCCATGCCGCCACGATCGATATCCCATGCCGCCGTGTCGACATCCGGCTTTGCCTCTAAACGTCGTCAGAGCGGCGAATTTGGAGGCAGCGCCTCGAATTTGGGGTCACTTCCCGGCGGGCTTGGCCTGCGCAGCCAGAGTAGCCTCGATCGCAAGCAGCACCTTCGGCGGTGTGGCGAGAGACACCTTCGCGCCGCGCCAGATGCGCTCCAGTAACTTACGGTCCGCAGCTGCTCCCCGCGGCTGCTGCAGGACTCTTGCGTGGTGGCTTACCGGAACCATCTGAGCGAAGGCGTATGCGACGATCGTCTTGTGCCTCACGAAGGGATGATCTCCGACGTCAAGCACGCACGTTTCATCGCACGGCTGCCTGTGCGAGGTGAGGTTGACCATCGCGACGGAGCCATCGGTGGCAGGTATCGAGACCACAATCCACAGATGACCAGAAATGTGAAAGCTGTCGCCGAGCTTCATCCAAGCGAACTCAGAAACCATGCGGAATCCGCTTGGCTCTTGAGGAGAGCGATGTCTTCATCGCTCCAGTCCTCGGCGCGCAAAATGTCAACGTATTCGATTCGCGACGCGCTGCCTCCCGGATCCTTCCACTCGGGGAGGATCTTGTGCAGCAAGTCGACCAGATCCCACCGATTGGCCTTCCCGATGCCCCCGTACTTCTCGTAGGTCTGTTGCAGCAGTTGAAGCTCGTAGCGCGACAACTCGTCGGTCGGCGGCGTGGCCACTTTCAGCGAGACGTCGTACCCGCGAGGTTCCCCGATCAGAGTGAACCATGCGCTATCCGGCTCGCGCGTGGGCCCGTGCGTGATGAAGTCGAGGACGTTACTCAGCACCGGGCCGTGCTTCATCGAGAACGGCCTGTCACCCGTGATCGGCCGCCCATGGTCGAGCAGCATCTGTCGGTCAGCAAGGTACATGAGCTTGATAAGGACCATGTAGCTCATGGTCCCGCCGCTCAGCCCAAGCAGGTGAGCCGCAGCTTGCGCAGTCTTGGCGTCGTTGAATTGGAAGCGCACGATACCATTCAGAGTTTGCAGCGACACACTGAGCATAGCCCCATGTCGGAGGCTGGTCAACGCGGCGATCCCCTCCACCCTCACTCGCTCGGCATCCGCTATCCATTCGAAGCGGAGCCCTGCGCCGCGTGGGTTCACACGATGGTGAAGGTCGCCCGCCGTGCGCTGCTTCTTCGTGTGGGCCACGCAGGCCGAAGTCTCTGTCAGACGAGCTTCGGCTCGATCAGCTCGATCTTGCGCCAGGCGCCGGAGCGGAAGCGGTAGGCGAAGGCGACGGCGAGGAGGGCGAGGTAGCCGACGATGCAGACCATGGCGCCGAGGGCGCCGCCGTCGAGCTCGCGGACGACGTAGAAGCCGGCGGGCACGAAGATGGCCCACGCGAGCACGAAGCGCGCGCCGGCCGTCCACGCGGTGTCACCGGCGGCGCGCAGCGTCTCGGACAGCGTCATGCCGATGGCGTCGAACAGCTGCCAGGCGGCGCTGATCACGAGCATCGTGGCGCCGGTGGTGACGAGCGCGACGGAGCGGCCGCCCTCGTCGAACAGCTCCATGAGCTGCGCCGGGATCACGAGGTAGACGGCGCCGATCGCGCACATCCACGTCATCGTGCAGAGGAGCGTCACCCGGACCTGCGGCCACACGGCGTCGCGGTCGCCGCCGCCGATCGCCTGGCCGGCGAGGATCGCGCCGGCCGAGGCGAGGCCGAACGCGGGCATGAACGAGAGCGAGTTGATCGCGATGACGACGTTCAGCGCCGCCACGAGCTCGTCGCCGAGGCCGCTGAAGACGAAGTTGACGAACACGAGCTGGAACGCCGCGAACTCGAGGAACCAGTTGATGCCGTTCGGCAGGCCGAACCGCACCACGCGGCCGAGCTCGTGGAGCGAGAGGCCGCGCGCGCGGCCAAGCGCAGCCCGGCCGCGCGGCGCGCCGCCCCAGCGACGATAGAACGCGACGGCGAGGAACAGAAAGCCGACCCAGCTGCCGATCGCGCTCGAGAGCGCGGCGCCATTGACGCCCATCTCTGGCGCGCCGAGGTGGCCGAAGATGAGGACCCAGTTGAGGAACAGATCGACGGCCATCGAGACGAGGCTCGCCACGAGCGACATCCACGTGTTGCCGAGCCCGCCGTACCAGTTGCCGAGCACCTCGACGGCGATGATCGCGAAGACGCCGTACATGCGCAGCGTCATGTACTCGGCCATCTGCTCGCGCACCCCGGGCGAGTAGTGCGTGAGCTCGAGCACCGGACGGATCCCGGGGATCATCGCGAACGCGGCGACGGCGGAGACGGCGGCGATGCCGAGGCCGTACCACGCGAACCGGGGCGCGTCGTCGGCATCGCCGCGGCCGACGAGCTGCGCGACGAAGCTCTGCACGATGAACACGGTGCCGACGGGCAGCATCGTGAACAGGTACACGTTGAAGCCGCCGGTCGCCGAGGCGGCGATCGCGTCGGTGCCGAGGTGCTTGACGAGGAGCGCGTCGGCGAACGTCATCACCGACTGCGTCGCGCGGGCGAGCACCATCGGCAGCGCGAGGAGGAGCAGCGCGCGGAGCGGCGCGGCGCGAGACATCGGGTGCGGAACATGCGGTGGATCGCCCGGTCATGCAAGGATCGGAGCGTGGGCAAGCCCGAGCAGGAGATCTTCGAGCTGGACGGGCATCAAGTTCCCGTCACGAATCCGCGGAAGATCTATTTTCCAAAGGCGGGGATCTCGAAGCTCGAGCTGGTCCAGTACTACCTGGCCGTGGCCGAGGGCGCGCTGCGCGGCGTGGCGCGCCGGCCGATGATCCTCAAGCGCTACGTGAACGGGGTCGAGGCGGAGCCGTTCTTCCAGAAGCGGGTCGCCGACAAGCGGCCGCCGTGGGTCGAGACGGCGACGTTCTCGTTCCCATCGGGCCGCAGCGCCGAGGAGATCGTCGTCAACAACCGCGCGCAGCTCGTGTACGTCGTGAACCTGGGCTGCGTCGATCTGAACCCGCACGCGATCCGCGCCGAGGACATGGATCGGCCCGACGAGCTGCGCATCGATCTGGATCCGGTGCCGGGCGTGGGCTGGCCGCAGATCGTCGAGGTGGCGCGGGTCGCGCGGGACGTCCTCGGCGAGGTGGGCCTCGTCGGCTGGCCGAAGACGAGCGGGTCGCGCGGCGTGCACGTGTGGGTGCGGATCGCGCCGCGCTGGCCGTTCCAGACGGTGCGCCGCGCCGCGATCGCGCTCGCCCGCGAGATCGAGCGGCGCGCGCCGGAGCTCGCGACGGCGAAGTGGTGGAAGGAGGAGCGGCACGGCGTGTTCGTCGACTACAACCAGAACGCGCGCGATCGCACGACGGCGAGCGCGTACTCGGTGCGGCCGACGCCGGACGCGCGCGTGTCGATGCCGCTCGCGTGGGACGACTTCCTCCGCTGCGATCCGCGCGAGTTCACGCTCCGCACGGTGCCGGCGATGTTCGCGGCGCGCGGCGACGCCCACGCCGGGATCGACGACGCGGCCGGTGAGCTCGACGCGCTGCTCGCGCTGGCCGAGCGGCAGGAGGCGGACGGGGCCGCGGACGCGCCGTGGCCGCCGCACTTCGCCAAGGCGGAGGGCGAGGCGCCGCGCGTGGCGCCGTCGCGTGCGAAGGGCGGCAAGGGCGCGACGGCCGCGACGGCCGCGAAGATCACGGGGCGCGTCAAGCTGCCGGTGATCACGATCGCGCAGGCCAAGCGGAAGGTCGACGCGCTCGCGGGCCTCGAGCGCTGGAAGGCGCGCCACCCGGACACGGCCGCCCGGCTCGCGCCCGAGGACGTCATCGTCGACACGAACCGCGGCCGCGCCACGGCGTGGTATCGGGTGCGGATCAACCTGAAGCACGTGCCGGAGGCTGAGCGGCCGCCACCCGAGCCGCCGGATCCGGACTACGACCCGCGGTCCGAGTATGCGGCGCCGGGCGACGCCGACGACCCCGATGGCCACGGCGAGCCGGGGTAGCCCCGGGCCGCCGGGCGCCGGGCCAGCCGCCATGGTACCCTGCGGGCCCCATGCGCCGAGCTGCTCCCATTGCGCTCCTGGTGCTGCTCTGCGCGGCGTGCAAGACGGGCCCCTCGGACACCGGGCGGTCCCCCGAGCCGACGACGCGCAAGGATCAGCCGACGGAGCCGCAGAAAGAGGCCCCCCCGATGACCGACCTCGATCCGAAGTCCCCCGCGGCCTGGATGCAGGCGCAGGCGGTCGCCGCGACCGCCGGTCGGGGCAAGCTCGAGAAGCGCAGCGACGCGCTGCCGTTCCTGTTCAAAGCCGAGGATCCGCCGTGGGTGCTCGTTCACCAGGGCAAGGTCGTCCGCGACAAGGGCGCCCAGGCGGCCGGCGCGTACCTGCGCGATCTCGGCATCGTCGAGGGGAAGGGCCCGGCGATCGACGACGTCCTGGTCGTGCTCGCCGCGCTCGACGCTATGCCGCCGGTCACCGAGGTGCCCAAGGACTCGTATGTCAACGCGCCGGGCGACAAGGCGCTCTCGGACATCACGGCCCGGATCTACGCGAACGGCGATCTGGCGCGGATCACGCTCGTGTACTTCCTCAGCGGGCCGCTCACGCCGGAGCGCGGTGGTCCGGCCGGGTCCGGCGACACCGTCGGCGGGATGGATCCCAACTACAAACCCAAGCCGTACCGCAAGATCGCGCGATGCAAGCTGGTGATCCCGAAAACGGGGGACGCGGCCTGGAAGGTCGAGCACCTGAACTGGACCCAGGAGTAGGAAGCCTGCCGGGTATCGGCGGGTAACAGGACCCAAGAGGTGGCCATGAGTACGTTCGACACCAGCCGGAGCACCGGGGGGTCGGAGGGGGCAGGGGGAGACTCGCCCAAAGCAGCAGCGGACGCCAAGGTCGGCGCGGCGCTGGCAGAGCGCGGCAGCGGCGCGGCGCATGAATCCGGCGCCGTGTTCCACAACAACGGGGCGTCCCACGCCGCCGCTGATGCGGTCGGCGCGCGCGCGTTCACCGCGGGGAGCGACGTCTACTTCGGCGCCGGCCAGTACGATCCGGGCTCGCAGGGCGGCTCCGCGCTCATCCAGCACGAGCTGACGCACGTCGCGCAGGCGCGCGGCGTGTCCGCGCCCGAGCCGGGCAACTTCGCGGTGGCGTCCGACGACTCCGCCGCCGAGGCGGGCGCCCGCGACGGCTCCGGCAGCGGCGCAGCGAGCGCGAACACGATCTACCGCGATCCGACGCCGGGCGTGACGCCGGCCACCACGGGCACCGGCCCCGCGACCGGCGGTACGAGCACCGCCCCCGCCGCCGATCCGTACGCCGAGTGGAAGGCGAGCATCAACGGCTACAAGCGCGCGGACGCCGTCACCAAGTGGGGCGCGCTCGCCCCCGAGGCGAAGGCGAAGTTCAGGAGCGAGGACAACGCGTTCAAGTTCCGCGTGATGTTCGTGATGAAGAAGGACTCGGTGAAGGTGTTCAAGGACGGCGGGGCGCGCATCACCGACGACAACAACTCGTACACGATCCTCCTGGCCGACGACTTCCCCGAGTGGCTCCCCGAGCTGCGCACGGCCGGGTTCCTGACGGCGTTCCTGACGGCCGAGCCGCTCACCACCCACGTGAACCAGGCGCAGGCGCGCAAGCTCAAGACGTGGGTCGATCAGGCGGCCGACGAGGACGAGGCGAAGGACATCTTCCACAAGGTGTACCCGACGCTGCACGACAGCTCCCCGGCGACGTGGGGTACGGCCCAGGCGTGGCCGCTCGCCCGGATCAAGCAGCTGTTCGGCGTCCTCGCCCAGTACCTGAGCGCCGGCCAGGCATCGACGGTGACCGGCGGCTTCGTCTACGTGACGGGCGCGGGCTTCGGCTGGTGGAACTCGGGCTCCAAGCGCGTGTGGCTGCCCGACAGCGCCGACGGCATGGGCCACGACATGACGGGCGGCGCGGCCGCCGGCATCGCGCGCACCGACGCGCCGGGCGGCCCGCGGGGCGGGCGCCAGGTCAGCCCCGACTACGTCGGCCCCGACGGCGTCGCTCACACCGGGCAGCCGGCGGGCATCGGCCACATGGTCGGCACGATCCTGCACGAGGTCGGCCACGGCGTCGGCGATCAGCTCGACGGCGGCCGCGGCAACGCGTACGCGGAGAACTCGTCGAGCTTCCCGGGCTTCACGAAGATCAGCCTGAACGACGTCGCCAACGCGCTGTGGGTCTCGGGCACGACTGGCTCGGGCGCCGAGCCGTCCGTCTCCGCGAACGCCAAGCTCGACGAGTCGCACGCCAAGGACTTCTTCAAGACCGAGATCGCGAACGGCAAGGGCAGCTACAGCCCGGGGTGGACGAACAACCCGACGCGCGCCGACATGGCGGCGTACTGCAAGTGGCGCTACGCCGACGTGCCGCTGCAGAAGTTCTGGGACTTCTTCGTCGAGCGCGGGCACGCCAAGGACTCGAGCTACGCCTGGGACGAGGAGGGCGCGCGCATCCCGCCGGGCTCGAACTGGGTCTACGGCTACCTGGCGCGCGGCGGCATGGAGTGGACCAAGTACAAGAAGGCGGCGTGGGACCAGAAGGTCTCCTGGTACAGCCTGTCCTCGCCGAAGGAGTGGTTCGCCGAGCAGTACACGCACTTCTACCGGACGGAGAAGACGGGCCCGAACATCGATCCGACCACGCTCGCCCTCCTCAAGGACCTCGACAAGAAGGAGTTCGTGCCGACGGGCGGCACCGGCGGCGTGACGATCACCGATCCGAACCCGGGCGCGGCGGGCACCACGAGCGCGGGCTCGGGCGTCGGTAACGCCCCGGCGGGCGCGACGGCCGCGGGGGCGCAGGGCCAGGGCGGGGCGCAGGCGACGGGCGGCACGCGCCCGTCGCGGCCGACGCCAGACGGGCCGGACAAGCCGCTGTTCTTCCCCTGGAGCTGAGCGGATCGCCGGTACCGGTAGATGTCCGTCACCGAGACGTTCCTGATCGACTGCGACTGCGGCGCGCGGGTCGAGGCGCTGTGCTGTTTGACGATCAACGCGGACCGGCACCCGCACCTGCGCGAGGCGCTGCTCGATCGGACGCTCCATCAGTTCCAGTGCGGCGCGTGCGGGAAGACGCTCTCCGTCGAGAAGAAGCTGGCGTATATCGATCTCGCGCGGCGCCAGTTCTACAGCACCGCGCCCGAGCGCGAGCGCGCCGCCGAGCGCGCGCTCGCGGAGGACGTGATCGCCGCGTGGAACCTGGCGTTCGGGACGCAGGCCCCGGTGTCGGTCGGCGCGCTGTTTGACACCGAGAAGTTCCAGGTGCGGCTGTGCTTCGGCCTCGAGGAGCTGCGCGAGAAGGTGGTGGCGCAGGAGGCGAGGCTCGAAGATCTCGCGCTCGAGGTGCTGAAGGCCGAGCTCATGGGGGCGCACCCCGAC
Source organism: Kofleriaceae bacterium (assembly GCA_035558535.1). Taxonomy (GTDB): domain Bacteria; phylum Myxococcota_A; class Polyangia; order Haliangiales; family Haliangiaceae; genus JABFXX01. The sequence goes on along the minus strand of DATMCI010000133.1, from coordinate 52,624 downwards.
TGGGGCGAGCGCGGGATCCGCACGCTCCGGCTCGATCACGTCGAGCCGGACGGCCGGCTCGCGTTCCTGCTCGAGCGCGCCACCGAGCCGCCGGCGGTCGCCGACGTCGGCCTGCTCGTCGAGCGCGCCCGCCACGATCGGCTGGCCGAGCGGCCGTGGCGCGAACTCGTCGACGGCTTCCCCGGGATCGCGTCGGGGCCGTACGTCAGCGTGCTGCGCCTGGCGCCGCCGCCGCCGCCGCTGCCCACATGAGCCTCAGCCTCGCGGAGCTCGTGCGCGCCCGGCTGGGCGGCCTCTACGCGGCGGACGATCCGCGCCTGGAGTGGCTGCCCGAGCGCTCCGACGCCGCCGAGGCGCACCTCCGGCAGGACGGGAGCTGCGATCTGGTCGTCGGCTACAACGGCACCCGGTTCCCGGAGCTCGACGGGTTCGTCCGGCGCTGCGCCGCGCACGCCGCGGAGCGCGGCCACGCCGATCACCGCCCCGCGTGGGACCGGTGGCTTGGGGCCACGGGGACGAGCGTGCTCGACGCGGGCGCCCAGCTCGGCAGAGACCGCGGCCGGCTGCAGGTGTACCTCCGCGGCCACTACGAGCCGGAGGTGGTCGGCCGGGCGTTCGCGGCGATCGGGTGCGAGGCGAGCACGCGGCTCGTCGCCAACGCGCTCACGCTGTTCGGGGTGCACAGCGCCGAGATGATCGGCATGGAGCTCGACGACGAGCGCGCCGGCGCGGCGATCTACCTCGCGATCCCCAGCCAGGGCGGCGCGCGGGCCGCGGCGCTCGCCGAGGCGATCGGGTTCCTCCTGTCCGCGATCCGGCCGCCCGGGCGGGCGCGCGAGCGCTGGCTGGCCGTCGCCGCCGAGCTTTTGGCCACGGCGCGCGAGGAGCACGTCTACGTCTCGTTCGATCCGACGCCCGCGCTCGGCTGGGTGAAGATCGACGTCGGCGAGCGGCCGCTCGCGCTCGCCGGCGTGGCCGCGCGGCGGCTCGGGCTCGCCGCGGGCCCGATGCTCACGGCGGCCGAGGCGCGCGGGCTCGTGTCGCTCACGCACATCGGGCTGCGGTTCGCTGGCGAGGCGGTGGCGCTGTCGATCTACGGCTCGCTGCGCTGACGGTCGGCGGCGACGAGCTGGACGAGCGTCGCGGCGACGCCGCGCGGCTCGACGCTGCGGAAGTGGGGCGCGAGCAGCTCCTCGAAGAACGCGGCGGGCGGGCTCGTCAGATCGTGCCAGCCGCCCGGATCGCGGTAGCTCCACGCGACGCCGTCGGCGGAGCGCAGCCGCACGGCGCTGCCCGTGTCCGCGGCGAACGCGGTGGCGTTGAACGCGGCGAGCGTGTCCGGCGTGATCAGCTCGAGGTAGAGCGCGCCGCCCGGGGCCGTCCACGCGATCGCGCGGCGCACGAACGCGGCGATCCGCGCGTGGTCGTCGAGGTACGAGTAGGCGCCCCAGAAGTTGGTGACCAGATCGAAGCGCGCGTCGAGCGCGACGTCGAGGACGTCCCCCTCGAGGAACGTGGCGCCGGGGTTGTCGCGCCGCGCGTGGGAGAGCTGCGCGGCGCTCACGTCGATGCCGGTCCGGGCGCCGCCGGGGACCTCCGTGAAGTGCCAGGCCTGGCCGCAGCACGTGTCGAGCCACGAGCCGCCGGGCGCAAGGAGGGAGCGCACGATGCGGAGGTTCAGCTCGTGCTTGTCGCGCCACATCGGGTGGCGGACGTACAGCTCGCGGTACACCTCGCTGTAGGCGTCGCCGTAGAGCGCGCGCGGATCCACGGCCGCACGCTACCGCGGGCCGCCGCGCGCTACCATGGGCCGATGGCTGGCACCGGCGGGGCTGACGATGACGCACAGGTCCCGCGCGAGGACTTCGAGGCCGCGGTGCGCTTCGTCGCGGACGGCGCGATGCGGGCGGCGCACCGGGCCGCGCGCGTCGAGGCGCTGCTCCGCGCGGTCGTGCGCGCGCTCGTCGAGGCCGGCCAGCTCGACGTCGCCGCGTTCGAGCGGAACCTGATCGAGCGGCGCCGCCCGGCGCCGCCCGACGACGGGCTACTTCCGCTCGGCGGGCGGCGCTGAGCCCGCGGGCGGCGCCGAGCCATCGGGTGGCGCTGTGCCATCGGGCGGCGCTGCGCCATCGGGCGGCGCGCCCGCGGGCGCGCGCGGCGCCATGCGCTCGCGCTTGCGGATCTCGACCAGCATCGACAGCTTCTCGAGCGGCGCTGGGATCCGCCGCTCGAAGTCTTCCCAGATCCGCTTGTCGCCGCGGCAGTCGTACGTGCGGCAGGTGGCCGGCCGGTGCGCGTACACCGTGCAGCCGCGGGTCGCCGGATCCGAGTGCACGCAGTAGCCGTCGTCCTCGCGCTGCCGGATCTGGTACGGGCGGCCGTAGTCCCAGCGGACCCGGCCCTCGTCGAGGTCCTGGAACGACAGCGCGAACACGAGCCGGCAGCAGCGGCCCTGGCACAGCGGCAGGAGCGCCGCGCAGTCGAGATCCTGCGGCGACGGCACCGCGTACTTGTCGATCGCCGGCCCGACGTCGACCGTCGCTTCGCCGAGGGCGCGCGCCTCGAGCTTCGCCGTGATCTCCGGCAGGAGCGCCTCGACGCGCGCCGGATCGAGGCGCCCGCTCTCGAGCAGCGCCTTGATCAGCGCGCCGAGGATGGCGTCGATCCGATCGAGCTCGAGCCGGCCCTGCCCCGCCATCGCGTGGAGGAAGCGCAGCGCGTCGTCCAGATCGGCGCGCGACAGCGGATCCGCGGGATCGCGCTCGCCCGCCATCAGTCGACCTCCACGCCCGAGCGCTGGTTCGTGATCAGGACCGAGCGCCGCTCCGCCTCCTGGCGCAGCGCCGGCCCGCCCTCGCCGGCGAGCGCGGCCACCCGCTCGATCTGGGCGGCGGTGAACGGGAAGTCGCGCGCGAGCGCCTCGAGCTCGGCCGGCTCGACGCGCGCGCCGCGCCGGGCGAGCATCCCCTGCCACAGCCGCAGCCGCTCGGCGACGTCGGGGAACGGCACCGTGATCGCCAGATCGAGCTCGCGCCGCAGCCCGAGCTCGATCGTCGTGATCGGATCGCGCGTCGTCAGGATCAGGAGGCCGTCGAGCCGGGCGAGCCAGCCCAGCTGGAACGCCGGCTCCGGCGTCGCGCGCGCGCGGCGGGCGCCGAGCAGGTCCACGTTCTCGACGACGAGCGCGGCCGCGTTCGCGGCGACGGCGGCGAGCACGCTCGCGAGCGCCGGATCCGGCTCGCCGCCCCGCGCCGCCCGCGGCGGATCGATCGCGAACGCGGGCAGCCCGAGCCGCGCGGCGATCGCCGCCGCCGTCGTCGTCTTCCCGGTGCCCGGGCGCCCGTCGATGAGGATCCGCAGCCGCCGCGGCGGCGCGCTCTGCGCCCACCGGCGGGCCGCCGTGTCGATCGCGGCGGCGAGCTGCGGCGCGGGCGGCGGCGGCGCGATCGGCAGCGCGCGGGCAGCCGGCCCCGCGGGCGGCGCGTGCTGCTCGGCGAGCGCGCGGATCACCGCGGCCGGGCGATCGGCCGGGTACGGCCGCGCGGCGATCGCCGCGGCGGCGCGCGGGGCGGCGCCCGGATCGAGCGGCGCTTGCGCCGCCACCTGCTCGATCTCGCCCGCCGTCAGGAGGTCCGTGAACGCGCCGCCCACCGCCGCCGCGAGCTCCGCGGGGCCCGGCGGCGGGATATCGATCGCCAGCGCGCCCACCGCGAGCGGCAGCACTGGCTCCGGCTCGGCGGCGCCGACGAGGAACACCGGCGCGAGCGCGGCCAGCCGATCGACCGCGCGGGCCGCGCGGGCCGCGTCGCGGGCGGTGACGTCGACGCGCACCGCGATCGCCGCGTCCTGCAGCGCCGCCTCGCGCGCGAGCGCGCCGAGCCGCGCGTCATCGGCGAGCGACGACAGCTCCGCTGCGAGCAGGCGAGCGCCCTGGTCGTCGAGCACGCGCGCGAGCGCCGCGATCGCGCCCGCGCGCCCCGCGCGGATCACGCCGACCACCGGGCGCGCCGGCCGGCGCCGCACCGCCTCGATCGCCTCGCGCAGCGCGAGGCCCGTCGGCGTGTCGGCGGAGGCCACGCTGCCCGGCGGCGGCGGCGCGATCGCCGCGGCGCCCGCGGCCTCGTCCAGCGCGGCGCGGCCCAGCGCCAGCTCGACGACGCGCGGCGCGAGCCACAGCTGGCGCCGCAGGAGCGGCGCGTCTGGCAGCCGGAGCAGCACCAGCGACAGCTCGTGGAGCGGCGCGCCCGGCGAGAGCTCGCGCATCGCCGCCACGACGCCCGCCTCGCCGGCCGTGTCACCCGCCGCCGGCCTTGCCTCCGCGCCGAGCAGCGCCCCGATCGCCTCGACGCTCACGCCCGGCCGCGACGCGTCGCCGCCGAGGAACGCCGCGAGGCGCGCGAGGCGCGGCGAGAGCTCGGTGCCGAGCATCGCCGCGACGACGCGGATCGCCTCCGGTGACAGCCGCCACCGCCGCACCGCGCGCGCGAGCGGCGGGCCGTGATCCGGCGTCGCCTCGAGCTGGCGGAGCAGCGCGTGGTCGCGCCGCTCGGCCTGCGCCCGCAGCTGCAGGAGCTCCGGCGGCGGCGGGCTCGCCGGGCCGCGCAGGAGCGCCGCGAGGCGTGGGCCATCGAGGAACAGCGTGGCCGCCGCGTCGCCGCGGTCCGAGATCTCCTGCCGCCACAGCCGCTCGGCGATCGCCGCCTCGAGGCCCGCGGCGGCGGCGGCGAGCATCGCCGCGATCAGCTCGTCTGCGCGCGCGAACCCGACGACGTGCGCGGTCCCGCTGGAGCTATGCGTGTGATCGAGCATGTCTCTCCATCATGCATGATCGATGCACCTTCGCTGCATCATCGGGCGTGCATGGCGTACATGACGTGCATCAGCGGACGTCCGTCCCGAAGATCTTGACGATCTCTTCGGGCGGCGTCTCGTCGAGCTGATCGTAGCGGCACTCGGTGTACGGCTTGTCGGGCCGCCAGCGCTTGAAGTGCGTCGCGTGGCGGAACCGCGTGCCCTGCATGTGATCGTACGAGACCTCGGCGACCAGCCCGAGCTGGAGCGGCTCCCACGACAGATCCTTGCCGCGGTTCCAGCGCGACGACCCGCCCGGCAGCCGCTGCTCCACGTCCTGATCGGCGAACGATGCCCACTCGCGCCACGGGTGCGTCTCGCGCGCGCCCTCGCGGAGCGGCGCGAACTTCTCGGCGAGCGCGGCCCGCTCGGCCTGCTTGAACGCCGAGCACACGCCCACGTGGTGCAGCTTGCCCTCGGCGTCGTACAGCCCCAGGAGGAGCGAGCCGACGAGCTTGTCTTTACCACCTTTGTACCAGCGGAACCCGGCGACGACGCACTCGGCCGTGCGCTGGTGCTTGATCTTCAGCATCACGCGCTTGTCCGGCGTGTACGGCAGGCTCTCCGGCTTGGCCATCACGCCGTCGAGCCCCGCGCCCTCGAAGCGCTGGAACCAGTCCGTGGCCACCGCGCGGTCGCGCGTCGCCGGCGTGACGTGCACCGGCGGCTGTGCGCCCGCGAGCGCCGCGACGAGGCGCTCGCGCCGCGCGATCTGCGGCAGCTCGCGGAGATCCTCGTCGCCGAGCGCGAGCAGGTCCCACGCGACGTACGACGACGGCGACTGCGCCGCGAGCGCCGCGACGCGCGACGCCGCCGGGTGGATCCGCAGGAGCAGCGCCTCGAAGTCGAGGCGGCCCCCGGTCGCGATCACGATCTCGCCGTCGAGCACGCAGCGGTCTGGCAGGCTTCCGCGGAGCGTGACCTCGAGCTCGGGGAAGTAGCGGCCGAGCGGCTTCAGGTCGCGGCTCTGGATCAGGAGCTCATCGCCGCTCTTCCACACGATCGCGCGGAAGCCGTCCCACTTGGGCTCGAACAGCCAGCCGTCACCGTCGGGGAGCCCCGGCGAGAGCTTCGCCAGCATCGGCGGGAGCGGCGGCTGAAACGGGAGCTGCAGGTTCAGCTTCACCCGCCGACCGTACACCGATTTGATACAGATCCTCGCCCAGGCGATCGGGGCGATCGAGGCGACGGCGTCGGCGGCGCTAGCTGCGGAGCTCGAGCGGCTTGCCCTCGTCCACGAACTGCATCGAGACCGAGTTCAGGCAGTAGCGCAGGCCAGTCGGCGGCGGGCCGTCGTCGAACACGTGGCCGAGGTGCGCGTCGCATCGCTTGCAGCGGATCTCGACGCGCAGCATGCCGTGGCTGCGATCGGCGATCTCGGCGACGTGGTCCCGGTCGAACGGCTGGAAGAAGCTCGGCCAGCCGGTGCCGGACTCGAACTTCGCCTGCGACGCGAAGAGCGGGAGGCCGCAGAGCCGGCACGTGTAGACGCCCATCTTCTTGTTGTCGAGGAAGAGCCCGCAGAACGGGCGCTCGGTGCCCTGGTGCAGGATCACGTGGCGCTCTTCCGGGGAGAATTCGGCGGCGAGCGCCTGGATGCGGTCGGCCGGCAGGGGGCCGAGGTCATAGCCGGTGCGCGAGATCGTCATGCCGGATGATACTCGCGATCTCGCTGGCGGTTACTCGTACGTGCCGTCGTCGTACCAGACGCGGTAGCGGGTGTCCGGCGCGTAGTGGCCCGACACCCAGAGCCACTCGTACCCGTTCCACTGCCACCGGCCCTGGATCCAGATGTACCCCGGGACCGGATCGTAGTTCTCGACGACGATCGTGGGCCGCACGCGGACGTCGTAGTAGCGGTGGCGGATCACCGGGCGGACGTACGTGCGGGAGACGCCGCCATTGAAGACGTAGCGGCCGTTGCTCACGTAGACCGTGTTGCGGACGACGGCGCGGCGCTCGCGGCGCACGACCGGGCGCGCCTCGCGGTGATCGCGGACGACGACGCCCCCGCGAGGCTGGTAGTTGTCGCGCCGGCCGCCGCGGTGGCGATCAGCCGAGGCGACGCCGCCGAGGAGGGTGAGCGCCAGGAGAGAGAGCGGGAGGATTCGTCGCATGGGCAGATACTAGAGCAGCCGATGTGCCAGGTGTTGCCGCAAATGAAATCGGCTACTTAACCACAAGGTGTGACCTCGGGTTGGGACTCGTGTAGCTCCGGCAACAGCGCCCGGAGCCGAAGTGCTCCGGCGGGAGCGCCGGAGCACCGGCCCGCGCGATGAAAGCGCGCGAAGCACGCGATGAAGCGCGATGAAAAGCGAAACGCCGACCTCGGCGGGGGCCCGAGGTCGGCGTTCATTGCGATGAGGATGAGATCAGAGATGGATCGATCGGTGCGTGGGACGGACGAACCGATCCGCGCCGGTCCGAAGCCTTCCTCTGCGCGCTAGTAGCGCACGCCGTCGTCGTAGTAGTCCGAGTAGCTCGGATCGGCCTCGTAGTGGCCCGAGACCCAGCTCCACTCGTAGCCGTTCCAGCTCCACTGGCCGGCGACCCAGATGTACCCGGTCATGGGCTGGTAGTTCTCGACGATGATCTGCGGGCGCACGCGGACGTCGAAGTGCCGCTGGCGGATCACCGGGCGCGAGTAGCGGTACCGGTGGCCGTTGTGGAACTGGTAGTAGCCGTTGCTGACGTAGATCGGCCGGCGAACCACGACGCGGCGGTCGCGCTCGACGCGGCGATCGCGCTGGTGCCAGACGGGATCGCGGGGGTTGCGGATGGTGACGCCGCCGCGGGCGTCGAAGCGGGACTCGCCGCGGCGGTGGTGATCGCGGTCGGCGAGGGCAGCTCCGCTGCCGAGGGTGAGGGCGAGGAGGGTGAAGACAATGATTCGGCGCATGCAGCGAGAGAGAGCAGGCCGCGTGCCACGGCGATCCGCACGAGGAAACGGCCAGTTGCAGAGGCGAGGCTGCGGAAGCTGCAGCTCCACGCTGCGGAATCCGCAGCCGCGCCGTTCGCCGACGCACCGCTCGCTTCCGCGCGCGTTCACGTGGAAATTCCGCGCGAGGATCCCGCGCGACGCGACGCGCGGCGGGGGTGAATGGCCCGGCTTGCCGGGCCAGAGGGGACGGGAAGGTCCCCTCTCGATCAACGCGACGCGCGGCGGGGGTGAATGGCCCGGCTTGCCGGGCCAGAGGGGACGGGAAGGTCCCCTCTCGATCAGTCCACTCCGTACTTCTTCAGCTTGTCGTAGAGCGTCCGCTCGCCGATCCCGAGCAGCTCGGCGGCGCGCCGCCGGTTGCCGCCGACCACCTCGAGCGCGTGCAGGATCGCCTCGCGCTCGAGCTCCGCGAGCGGCTTCACCTCGTCGGACCTCGCCGCCGCGGCCGGCCGCTCGCCGCCGTCCTCGAGCCAGATGTGCGAGGCGTCGATCGCGTCGCCGTCGGCGAGGATCGCGGCGCGCTCGAGCGTGTTCGCGAGCTCGCGCACGTTGCCGCGCCACGTCGCCGCCGCGAGCCGCTTCTCCGCGGCGGCCGTGAGCCGCGGCCGCCCGCGCTTCAGGTCCCGCGAGACTCGCTCGAGCAAATAGCGCGCGAGCGGCAAGAGGTCGTGCGCGCGCTCGCGCAGCGGCGGCAGCTTGATCGGGAACACCGCGAGCCGGTGGTAGAGGTCCTCGCGGAACGTGCCCGCGTCGATCATCGCGCGCAGATCGCGGTTCGTCGCGGCGACCCAGCGCACGTCGCTCTCGAGCGTGCGGCTGCCGCCGACGCGCTCGAACCGCTTCTCCTGCAGGACGCGCAGGAGCTTGGCCTGGAGCTCGGGCTTCAGCTCGCCGACCTCGTCGAGGAAGAACGTGCCGCCGTCGGCCAGCTCGATCCGGCCGCGCTTGCGCTCCGTCGCGCCGGTGAACGCGCCCTTCTCGTGGCCGAACAGCTCGCTCTCGAGCAGCTGCTCGGAGAGCGCGGCGCAGTTGATCGCCATGAACGGGCGCGTCGCGCGCGGGCTCTGCGCGTGGATCGTCCGCGCGGCGACCTCCTTGCCGGTGCCGCTCTCGCCGAGGAGCAGCACCGTCGCGTTCGTGCGCGCCACCTTCTCGATCGCCTCGACGACCGGCCGCATCACCGGATCGCCGTAGGTGAGCGGCGGCCCCGCCGGCTCGATGTGGCGCTCGGCGCCATCGACGCGGTTGTGCAGCTCGCGGCGCTCCACGGCGCGCGAGACGAGCAGGCGCAGCTCGTCGGGCCCCGAGATCGGCTTCTGCAAATACTCGAACGCGCCGAGCTTCATCGCCTCGACCGCGTTGTCGACCGTGCCGTGCGCCGTCATCACGATCACCTCGACCTCCGGCTGCTCGGCGCGCACCTTGCGCAGGAGCGCCATCCCGTCGAGGCCCGGCATCTTGAGATCCGTCAGCACGAGATCGAAGCCGCGCTCGTCGAGGATCTTGGCGGCCTCCTTGCCGTCCTTGGCCGCGACCACGGTGTGGTCGTCGAGCTCGAGGCAGTCGGTGATGAACTCGCGCAGGCCGGCTTCGTCGTCGGCCACCAGGATGCGTGCCATGATTCCTCCGTTATCCCTCCGGAATCTCCGCGCGGAACAGCGCGCCGCCCCCGGGATTGCCGAGCACGGCGATCGTCCCGCCGTGCTGCTCGATCACGCGGCGCACGACCGCGAGCCCCAGGCCCGTCCCCTGCGTCTTGCCCGTGTGGAACGGCTCGAAGATCCGATCGCGATCCTCCTCGGGGACGCCGGTGCCGCGATCGGCCACCTCGATCACGAGGCGGCCGCGCTCCGCGCGCACGGCCGCGCGCACCGGCGGGCCCGCGGCGACCGCGTTGTCGAGCAGGTTGATGAGCACCTCGCGCATCCTACCGGGATCGAGCGACCACGCCGCGGGCGCCGCGCCGGTATCGACCTCGATCTCGCCGGTGACGCTCGACGCGGCCTCGCGCACGAGCGCCCCCGGATCACTCGGCGTGCGCTGTAGCTCGCCGGTGCGCACGAACTTGAGCAGATCGTTCGTGAGCTTCTCGAGCCGCACCGCCTCGTCGACGACGCGCTCGGCCTTCGCGCGGGGCTTCTCGCCCGCGGGCAAGAGCGCCGCGAGCAGCTGCGCGTTGCCCTTGAGCGACGCGAGCGGGTTTCGGATCTCGTGCGCGAGGATCGCCGACATCTCGCCGAGGCTCGCGAGCCGCCGCTCGCGCTCGCGCCTGCGCTCCTCGGCGTTGCGCCGCGCCTCGCGCCGGACCAGGACGATCGCCACGCCGAGCAGGCTCGCCGCGGCGAGCGCGCCGACGCCGAGCGTGAGCGTCGCCGTCTCGCGGAGCTCGCCCGCCTGCACCGGCTCGAGCTCGATCACGATGCGCCAGGCGCGCCCGCCGTCGCGCATCCTGCGGAGCGAGCGCGCCTGGATGCGGAGCCGGCCGCCGACCTCCTGCAGCCGGCGGTTCCGGACCACCACCTCGCCGCTCCCGGTGCCGATCGGATCGCCTGCCGCGGCGACGATCCCGCCGCGGTTGTCGAGCAGCGCCAGGTAGCGCAGCCCCTCCTCGGCGTGCTCGCGCACGATCGCGGCGAGGTCCTCGGACGTGGCCGTGCCCTCGAGGTCGGCGAGGCTCGCCCGCACGGTCTGCTGGATCGCGAGCGCCTCGCCGGTCCCGACGGCGTCGGACGCATCGAGGACGCTCGACCGCGTCGACCACACCGTGGCGAGCAGCGCGATGCCGATCAAGAGGAAGACCACCACGACGGACCAGCCGGCGAGCGGCGTGACGCGGCGGGGCGGTGGCATCGCGGGCAGCATACCTGCTCTACGGCTGGCCGGCCCCGCCGCCGCCGCCGTGGCGCCCGCCGCCGTGGCGCCCGTGACCGAACGCGCGGCCGGTCTTGAACTCGTCGAGCGAGAGCTTGCCGTCGCCGTTCGTGTCGAGCTTGGCGAACCGATCGCGCGCGCGCTGATCCTTCATGGCCGCGCGCTCGGCCGGCGACAGCGCGCCGTCCTTGTCCGCGTCGAAGCGGGCGATCCGCGCCGCCTTGCGCGCGGCGCGCTTGCTGGCGAACGCCTGCTTCATCTGGCCGCGCTCGGCGTCGTCGAGCGCGCCGTCGCCGTTGGCGTCGAACTTCTGCATCATGGCCGCCTTCTTCGCGGGGTCGTGCCCCTTCGCGAGGGCGAGCCCACCCGCCGCGGCGAGGCAGAGCGCCGACGCGGTCACGATCAACTTCATCTTCGAGAGCATCATGAGAGAACCTCCGCACCGGGCTCATCGCAACGGCCGTGCCGCGACGCAACTCCGCAGAACCACGGCCGCACCCGCGCGCGCGGCCCCCGATCGCTGCGGATCGCGCAGGATCTGGCTGCAGAAGCCGCTTGACCCTCACGCGGCGTGAGGTCGCAAGGTGCAGCTCGTGACCAGCCGCAGCAGCGCTGCGGCGAGATAGCTAGAAGGTGACGCCATGGCATTCACGGTCGGAGAGCTCGCCAAGCTGACGGGCGTGACGGTGCGCGCGCTGCACCACTACGACGAGATCGGCCTCGTGCGCCCGTCGCAGCGGACGACGGCGGGGTACCGACTGTACGCCGATGCCGACGTGCTCCGGCTGCACCAGGTGCTCCTGTTTCGCGAGCTCGGCCTGCCGCTCGAGGAGATCGCCGCGGCGATCGACGAGGCGGGGGGCCAGGAGGAGCTCTTGCGCCGCCACCGCGAGGTGCTCGTGACCAAGCGCGCGCGGCTCGACGCGATGCTCGCGGCGCTGGATGCCCGGCTGACCGCCTTCGAGAAAGGAATGACGATGAAGCCCGAAGAAGTGAAGTCGCTGTTCGATGGGTTCGATCCCTCCCAGTACGAGGAGGAGGCGCGGCAGCGCTGGGGCCACACCGAGGCGTACAAGGAGTCCACCCGCCGCGCGAAGCAGTACAGCAAGGAGGACTGGGATCGGTACAAGCGCGAGGCGCAGGCGATCGGCGAGCGCATCGTGGAGCGCATGCGCGCGGGGGTGCCGCCGAACGACGCGGTGGTGCAGGCCGCCGTCGAGGATCACCGCCTCCTGATCGACCGCTGGTTCTATCCGTGCTCCGTCGCGATGCACAAGAACCTCGGGGCCATGTACGTCAATGACCCGCGGTTCACACAGAACCTCGACAAGCTCGCCCCCGGCTACGCGCGGTACCTGAGCGACGCGATCGCCGCCAGCCCCGACCAGTCCTGACCGGCCTCGGCCAGGCCCGGCCAGCCCCGGCCAGCCCCGACCAGATCCGACCGGCTCGAGGCAATCTGCCCCGCGCCGGCGCGTCGTCGAACCCTTCGGCCTCTGACCGGGCATTCGGCGGGGCATTCGGGGGGGTTGACGCGCCCTCGTTCGGGCTTACGGACGGCTCTCCTCCGCGCGTCTCCCCGCAACCCGCCGGGCGGCGCGGATCATCTGAGGCGACGCACGTGAGCTATCCTCCGCCCGTGGCAGGCAATCGGGACGACGAGCTGGCGCGGACCGCCACCGCGCTCCCGTCGTCCAGCGATCCGGCGCGCGAGCTCCCGCCGGTCGGCGAGGTCATCGGCCGCTACCGGCTCGAGCGCGAGATCGGCAGCGGCGGGATGGGCGCCGTCCACGCCGCGTTCGATCCGGATCTCGAGCGCCGCGTCGCGGTGAAGGTGCTCCGCGCGGGCGGCGGCGGCGGGACCGCCGAGCGGCGCCTCCTGCGCGAGGCGCGCGCGATGGCGCGGCTCGTCCACCCGAACGTCGTCATGGTGCACGAGGTCGGCTCGGCCGCCGGGCGCGACTACATCGCGATGGAGCTCGTCGAGGGCGAGACGCTCGCCGAGTGGCTGCGCGCGAAGCGGCGGCCCGTGCGCGCGATCCTCGACGCGTTCGTCGGCGCCGGGCGCGGGCTCGCCGCCGCGCACGCCGCCGGGATCGTCCACCGCGACTTCAAGCCGCACAACGTGCTGCGCAGCCGCGGCGGCCGCATCGTCGTCACCGACTTCGGGCTCGCGCGCGAGGCGGAGGACGCGGCCGCGGAGGGCGGCGATCCCGCGTGGCCGACCGATCGGCTGACGCCGCTCCCCGAAGCGACCGGTAGCACGCCGCTCGCTGGCCTCACGGTGACCGGCTCGTTCCTCGGCACGCCGGCGTACATGGCGCCGGAGCAGTGGCACGGGAGCGCGGTCACGCCGGCCACCGATCAGTTCGGGTTCTGCGTCGCGCTGTGGGAGGCGCTCGCTGGCGAGCGGCCGTTCCGCGGCCCGACCGTCGAGGCGCTGCGCGAGGAGATCCTGCGCGGCCCGGGCGCGCTCGACGACCGAAAGATCCCGCGCCGGCTGCGCCGCGTGCTGCGGCGCGGCCTCGATCCGGATCCGGCGCGCCGCTGGCCGTCGATGGACGCGCTGCTCGCGGCGATCGGGCGGGCCGATCGCCGGCCGCTCCTGGCGGTGGCGGCGGCGGCCCTCGCGCTCGTGGTCGGCGCGGTCGCGTTCCACGCGTTCGGCCGGGCCGAGCCTGCGCCCGCGCCCGCGCCTGTGGTGTGCCCGGCGCCGCCGCTCGATCCCGACGTCGTGTGGTCCGACGCCCGGCGCCAGGCGCTCGCCGGCCAGCGCGGCGTCGAGGCGCGCGTGCTCGACGTCGACTTCGCGGCGTGGCAGGGCGCGCGCGCCCGGGTGTGCGCCACGGACGTGGCGGCGCACACCCCGCAGCAGGCGTGCCTCGACGCGGTGCTGGTGCGGTTCGACGTCATCGCGCGCGCCGTCGCGGCGCTCGCGCCCGACGTGCCGACTGTCGATCCCGGCGCGTTCTCGATCGATCCGGCGATCTGCGAGGCGGCGCGGCCGCCGCGGCTCATCCCGGCGGCGTCGCTGCAGCTCCGCGAGGTCGTCGCGACGGCGCTGCGCCAGGCCGTGGTCGAGGCGCCGCTCCTGCGCGACGCGGCGACCGAGCTCGTCCAGCGCGTGGCCGCCGACCCGTGCGCGGCGGCGCCGGCGCGGCTCCTGCTCGCCGGGGCGACGCCGCTGACGAGCGAGCGCGACCGCCAGATGGCCGAGGCGGAGCAGGACGCCGAGCGCTGCAATGACGACCGCGTGCGCGCCGAGGTCGCGATCGCCGTGGCGCGCCGCGCGCTGACCGGCGGCACGCTCGGCACCACGATCACCGCGAAGGTCAAGTCCGCCGCCGTCGCCGTCGAGCGCGTGAAGCAGCGCGATCTCGTGGCCGACGTCCACGCGCTCCGGCTCGAGATCGCGCGGCGGGCGGACGACCTCGACGACGCGATCGCCCGCGGCGAGGACGCCGTGGCGGGCTACCAGGCGCGCGGGCGAACCGCGGCCCTGCTCGCGGTCGGGCTCGATCTGCTCGATCTGCTCGACCTGCGCGCCCGCGCCGACGACCTGGCCTCCGTGCCGCGGCGGTACGACGAGTGGCGCGCGCTCGCGGTGCGGGAGCTCGGCGAGCAGCACCCGATGGTCCGCAAGATCGAGGTCGAGCTCGCGATGCGCATGTTCATGCACGGCGACGTCGAGGGCGGCCACGCGCAGCTCGCCCGGCTGTGGCGGCCGATCCCCGGCGAGCGCGCGCGCCGCGTCCACGGGCGCGTCGTCGACTGGCGCGGGCGCCCCGTCGGGGGAGCCACCGTCACCGTCGGCCGGTACCTGATCGGCGACGCGATCAGCGCCGCCGTGCCGTTCCCCAAGATCGCCGCCGAGCAGCGCGTCGCGACGACGGGCAAGACCGGCGAGTTCGAGATCCCCGACGCGCCGCCCGAGGGCGCCGCGATCGCCCAGCTCGGCGCCGCGCGCTCGCGGCCGGTCGCGCTCGCCGACACGCTGACGCTCGCGCTCGAGCCGACGAGCCGGATCGAGGGGCGGATCGACCTGCGCGGCGAGCCGCCGTCGCGCGTCATGGTCTCCGTGCTGGACCTGCGGCTGCCGCTCTCGACGCCGTACGAGATCCTCGCGCCGGTCGGGCCCGACGGCAGCTTCGCCGTCGAGGGGGTGCCGCGCGCGCAGGTGCGCGTGTTCGCCGAGCTGCGCAACCCGCGGACCCGCAGCTACGCGTCGGCGACCGTCGACGTGCGCGGGCCCGCCCTGCGCGGCGTCGCGATCGCGGTCGCGCGCTCGCGGCGCGCCGTCCACGTGATCGTGCGCAGCACCGTCGCGGAGCCTGTCCCCAACGCCGTGGTCTACGTGTTCCCGGGCCACCGCGCGTCGACGAGCGCGCTCGAGATGCTCCGCGATGTGCGCACGGCGAACGAGCACGACGCGCGCCAGATCGAGGGCGAGCAGGCGCCGCTGCCGGTCGTCGCGCGCGCGCGGGCGGGCGACATGTTCGCGACGATGCACGAGGTGCCCGAGGGCGCCGCCACCGCGTGCGCGATCGGCCTGCCCGCCGATCTCTCGGACCCCGACCTCAACAGCAAGATCGACGCGAACCTCTCGAAGATCGAGGTCCGCTGCACGCCGATCCCCGCCGACGCCGAGGCCGTCGTCGTCGAGGTCCCGCCCTGGCCGCGGCTGCCCTGACGGCGGCGCGCGCGCAGGGCAGCCGCGCCGCGCTGGGCGTCAACGCCGAGCGCGCCAGCGCGTCGCCTTCTTGCGCGCGGCCGCGCCCGCCGCCTTGCGCGGCGCGGGGCGAGCCGCCGGTCGGCCCTCGCGCGCCACGAACGGGGAGCGGAGGCTCGCCAGCTCTGCGCGCACGCGGCTCGCGAGCACGTTCCGCATCAGCGCGTGCACGGTGATGTCCTCGGCGCGCGCGAGCGCCGCGAGCGCCTTGTCGAGCGCGACGGGGAGCCGGATCGATCGCGTGACCGTCGGCCCGGTCTCCTCGCCTCGCGCCGGCCGGCCGCGCCGGGTGTGCATCGCGAGCGCCGACTCGTTGAGGTACTTCGCCCACGGGTTCTTCCGGTACTTCGCGGATCGGAGATCGACCTCCGGGATCTCCGCGACCGACGCCGGGCTCGGCCCGTCGTGCACGAGCGCGCTGCCCTCGGCGGCGATCCGCGCCGCGAACCGGTTCTTGCGCACCCGGTAGCGCGCGAAGTCGACCTCGGGCATCTCCGCGAGCGAGGCCGGGCTCGGCTCCTTGCGCCTCCTAGAAGCTGCCTTCTTCATAGGTACTCCTTTCGTGACGCGTCGCCTTTCGGGCGCTGATGATCCGGATGATGTCGCCGTGCTCGCGCACGGCGTAGACGGTGAACAGGAGCCGGGCCGATCCCGAGAGGCCGATCAGGATCAGCCGCTCGGGGTGCATCGGGTCCTCGAGATCGAGCGCGTGCTCATCGGCGAAGCACTCCGAAGCCTCCTCGAACGTCACGTCATGCTTGCGCGAGTTCTCCTGCGCCTTCGTCGGATCCCACTCGAATCGCACCGCCACGCGAGAAAATGTACCACATTATATTCACCCGCCAGCCCCGGCCACCCCCCAAAAAACGCCAGATCCCCGCGATCAGCGCAGGTCAGCGCCGTCGACGATGCGATCGCGCTCCGGCGCCTCGGCGAGCCGGATCAGCGCGGACGCGAGCACGTCCGGCGTCGTCGAGCGGTAGCGGTCGCGCGTGCCGCGGGCGCCGAGCGCGCCGGCGAGCGCGAGCAATCCATCGCCGACGAAGCTTGCCGCGCGCTCGCCCGGGCGGCCCTCGTCGCGGTCGCCGACGATGAATGACGGCCGCGCGATCACGTACGGCAGCCCCGCGCCGGTGACGACCGCCTCGGCCTTGCCGCGCGCCCGCAGGTACGGCGAGCGCGCGCCCGGATCGGCGCCGATGCTCGACAGGTACACGAGGCGCGGCCCGGCCCCGCCGCCCGGGGCCGGAGCCGGGGCCGGGGCCGCGGCCGCCCGGGCCGCCTCCACCGCGATCCTCGTCAGCCCGAGGTCCACCGTCTCGTAGATGTCGCCCTCGACACGGTCCGCCTTCGCCCGTCGGCGCGTCGTCCCCATCAGGAGGTAGAGCTGCAGCTGCGTCCGTTCGAGCTCGGCGAGGCGCGCTCCGAGCCGCGCCGCGTCCCACGGCGTCGCGTCGACCTCGGCGCCCAGCTCGGCGAGCCGGCCGCGCCACTCCTCGAGCCGCGGCGAGTCGGGCCGCACGTGAGCGATCGCCCGCGCGCCGCGCGCGCACAGCTGGCGGACCACCTCGCGGCCGACGAACCCCGTCGCCCCGAGGACGAACGCTGTCACGACTGCTTGGCGAGCGCCGCCTGCATGCGCTCGCGCAGCGGCGCCACCACAGACTCGTCCTTGATGTTGATCACCGGCTCGGTGTCGTACTGCTCGTAGAAGACGCTGTCCTTGACGGTCTCCGGGACGCTGAGCGCCTCGCGGATCCGCTTGAAGTCGGGCACGAAGCCGCGATCGATCAGCGGGATGATCGTCCCCGTGATCGTGCCGGTGAGGCCGCAGATGTAGATGACGACGTTCTTGGGGTTGAAGCCGCCCGGCGGCAGACCCAGCCGCTGCTCGAAGTCAGAGAGGCGCGCCTCCTCGAAGAACGCCTCGACGCGGCCCGTGTCACCGCGCCAGTCCGGCGCCTCCTTGGGGCGGCTCACCGTACCCCAGTAGCGGAGCCCGTTGACCTCCACCATCCGCTGGAGCTCGTCGCGGTGGCCGAGGTCCGCCGGGTACGACGCGCCGTGCAGGAGCACCCACTTCGAGAGATCCGCGCTCGGGTTCCGCCGCAGCTCGCTGCGCACCATGCTGACGAACGGCGCCGAGCCCGTGCCCGCGGCCACCATCACGCGCAGCCGCGGATCGTCCACGCCGACCGTGTCCTTGACCGTGAACACGCCCGCGGCCACGGCGCGCATGTACATGCGCTCGCCGTTCTTCAGCTTCCACAGGAGGTGCGTGAGCGGGTTGTTCGACTCCGGCTTGGCGACCCAGCGGATGTAGAACTCGATCGGCCCCTCGTCCTCGGGCGCCGAGGCGATCGACATCGAACGCCGCACCGAGCCCAGCTCCGGCTTCTCCATGTTGTTCATGCCGAGCACGCAGTATTGCCCCGGCACGAACCACGGCTTCTGCTCCGGCATCTTGTCCGGCTGGATCCGGAACATCGTGAGCGCGTCCGTCATGTCGATGCGCTCGATCAGCGTCGCGTTGTACTCGAGGGGCTTGGCCATCGGCCCGGGAAACTATCACGCCCCGGCGCCCGCATGGGCCGTCGATGGGCCGACGACGACCAGCGTCGCGCGGCCGGCCGCCTCCCACTCAGCGTCGAGCACTTGCCGCGTCCGGCGGAGGTGCCGCCCGGACGCCGGATCGAGCGTGATCACGCTCCCATCCCGCGGATCGAGGGCGATCGCCACCTCGTAGTGGTGGACGCCGCGCTTCAGCTCGAGCGGCAAGACGAGGCCCACGAGCACCGGGCGCCCCGCCGCCAGCTCGCGCCGCAGATCATCGTGCGCGCCAGCGATCGCGTACGCCTCGAAGCCGCGCGCGCGCGCCAGATCGCGGAGCGCGCCCAGCTTGACGCCGCGCTCCGTCGCGCGCGCCTCGCGCACCAGCTCGTCGAGCGTCCACGTCTGGCCCCACGCGCCCGCGATCATCGCGAGCGCGGCGAGGCCGCAGTCGTTCTGCGATCGCTGGCGCACGACCGGCGTCGGCGCCGCCCGCAGCCAGCCCGCGTCGAGCGCCGCCGGCTGCACCGCGCGGGCGCCGCCGGTGTACGAGAGCCGGACGCTGCAGCCCGCCGCCGCGGACAGCGCGCAGAGCGCGAGCACCGCGCAGCGCACCGCCTGCGCGACCGGCGCGCGCCCCGGGATGCGAGGTCCGGGGTGCATCGCCCTAGGTCACGAGCAAGAGGACGAGCAAGATCACGACGAGCGCGCCGCCCGACAGCACGACGACGACGTTACCGCCCTCGTAGTCCGCGACCTGTCCGCTCTTGGCCTCGCGATCAGCGTAGCTCGCAGCCTGATCGCGCGGCGCCGGGGCGGGCGCGGGGGCGGCTGCCTTCTCGACGTGCGCCGCGGTCGGGCGCGTGGGCGCGGCCGACGCCGCCATGGGAGCCGCGAGCAAGAGCCCCGCGAAGAGAGCAGTGGATCCAGTCCGAAGCGACATATCTACCTCCGTATGGATCCCAGGTAGAGCAAGGGCCGGACCAAGCCCGGGCGCGTCGGCTTCGCCATGATGCACGGCTCCCACATGCGACGCCGCAGCGCGCTCGTGCGCGTGCGCCGCGCGCGCGCTCAGGCCGTGCGAGAGACGACGAGCGCCCGGAGCTCGTGCGGCACGATGCCCATCAGGCGATCTTCGATCTTGTCCCAGCGCAGCTCGCCGATCGCTCCGAGATCCAGCTTGTCGCCCACCGCCGCGGCGAGCAGCTCGGGCGTGTAGCCGATCTTCGCCAGCTCGACGCCCGCGTCGGCCGCCAGCGCGCGCAGCGCGCGGAAGTGACTCCGCGTGGTGGCCAGGCCCTGCTGCGCGCGGTCGAAGTCGAGCAGATCGATCACGAACTGGACATCGCCCACGAGGCCCGCGCCGCGCGCCAGCTGCAGGAGCTGCCCGAAGTGCGTCGACAGCTCGGGGACGTCGAGGTTCGTCACGAGCTTCGGCCAGCCCGCGGCGTCGCCGAAGTCGGTGACCACCGCCGTGCCGCCCGGCGCGAGCCAGCGCGCGATCTGCGCCATCAGCTGCCACGCGCCCGTCTGGAGGTAGGCCGGCTCGGTCGCGTCGTCGAGCGAGACGCCCAGATCCGCGGCCAGCGCGGCGCCCGGCCCGAGCGCGCGCAGCTTCGCGCGATCGACCGTGCCATCCTCCGGGCCCAGGCCCAGGTCCGCGCGCGTCACCTGCTGCGCCGGCAGATCGCCCACCACCTCGTTCGCGATCACCAGATCGTACAGGCCGTCGACCAGGCGCGCGCGCACGCCCTCGCCGAGCACGTCACCCTCGATCCACGTCGCCGTGTCGCCGAGCCGCTCGCGCTGCGCCGCCGCCAGCGTCGGCGACACCTCGACGATCGTGTACGCCACCTCGCGCCCCGCCGCGCCGAGCCGCGCGATCACGTCGCGCGCGACGTAGCCTTGGCCCGGGCCGATCTCGAGCACGCGCACGCGGCCCTCGGGGACCGCGCCGCGCGCGAGCAACACGTCGGCGAGCGCCTCGCCGTACGTGCGGCCGCGGAGGGCAGGGTGCGGCACGCGCAATAGGTGAGACAGCGTCGTCTCGTGCTGATCCGGCTCCGCCGCCGTCCCCGCGCCTGCGTCGCCCGCGCCCGCGCTGAGCATCGGCGCCGCCGGCACGGGCGTCCCCGGCGTCCACCGCGCGTACGGCATCGTCGACGTCAGGTACGCGGGCGCCATCGCCGGGCGCTTGGCGTACACCGCCGCCGGCATCATCGAGAGCTTCAGCGCCTGCACGTCGCTGTGGACGAGGCGCCGCACCAGCGCGATCAGCTTGGCGTTGTCGTGGTGGTGGCGCATCTCGATCAGGCGCTTCGTCCCGTCGAACGCGTCCCAGAGCTTCGTCTCCTCGGGATCGAGGAACAGCTGCGAGACCGGCCGCTCGCCCCACGCCGTCCAGAGCGTCAGGCGATCGTCGCGCCGCTGCCACACGTTCCACTTCGCCTTGATCGGGACGAATGCCCACAGCCCCTCGATCTCGTCCTCGGACGGATCGACGAGCACCGCGTGCGCCGCGAGCACGTCGACGAACTGCCTCGGATCGGCGTCGCCGAGCCTGCCGCGGTAGTACTCGATCGTCTCGGCCGTATCGACGCCCGTGTCGAACGACTGGATCATGTCGGCGATGTCCGAGCTCATCTCCATCAGGTAGCCGTACAGATCGTGGAACAGGTACACCGCCCCCAGGTGTGTGAACCACGACAGGTGCTGGGACCGCCGCAGACGAGCCGGTAGGACCGGTTCAGACGCCATGTCTCCTTCGTAACACTTTGCGGTGGCCGTCCGCAGGTCCGGCGCGGCATATGCTCGTGCTCGATGGCCTACCTGTTCGAGACCGAGGATCATGCAGCCATTCGCGCCAGCACGCGGCGGTTCGCGGAGGCCCACATCGCCCCGTTCGGGGCCGCGTGGGAGGAGGACGAGGAGTTCCCGGTGGAGCTGTACCGCGCGGCTGCGAGCGCGGGCGTCACCGGGATCGGGTACCCCGAGGACGTGGGCGGGCAGGGCGGCGATCTCTCGCACGTCCTGATCGCGGCCGACGAGCTGATCCAGGCCGGCAGGAGCGTCGGCACCGCCGTCGGGCTCGGCAGCCACGGCATCGCGCTGCCGCCGATCGTCCGGTTCGGCACTCCCGAGCAGCAGCGGCGGTTCGTCACGCCCTGCCTGACCGAGGGCAAGATCGCGGCGCTCGCCGTGACCGAGCCCGGCGGCGGCAGCGACGTCGCGTCGCTCACCACGCGCGCCGAGCTCGACGGCGACCATTACGTCGTGACCGGCGCCAAGACGTTCATCACGTCGGGGGCGCGCGCCGACTTCTTGACCTGCGCCGTGCGCACCGGCGGCTCTGGCCACAGCGGGATCTCGCTCCTCGTCATCGAGCGCGGCACGCCCGGGTTCTCCGTCGGGCGCAAGCTGCGCAAGACCGGCTGGTGGGCGAGCGACACCGCCGAGCTCCACTTCGACGGCTGCCGCGTCCCCGTCGAGAACCGCATCGGTCTCGAGCATGGCGCGTTCCCCATGATCATGAAGAACTTCGCCGGCGAGCGGCTGATGCTCGCCGCGCAGTGCGTCTCGATCGCCGAGCTCGCGTACCGCGAGGCCATCACGTACGCGCGCGGGCGCAACGCGTTCGGCAAGCCGCTGACCGGCTTCCAGGTCACGCGGCACAAGCTCGCCGACATGGTGACCCGCATCGCGGCCGCGCGCGCGCTCGTCAGCGAGGCCGTGACGCGCGTGCTCGCCCCCGGCGGCGACATCGCGGCCAGCGGGCTCGCCGCCATGGCGAAGAACGCCGCGACGGACATGTGCAGCTTCGTGTGCGATCAGGCCGTGCAGCTCCACGGCGGCTACGGCTACATGCGCGAGACGCTCGTCGAGCGGCTCTACCGCGACGCGCGGCTCTACCCGATCGGCGGCGGGACGCGCGAGATCATGAACGAGGTGATCGCCAAGACGGAGGGGTACTGATGCGCGCCCGCGCGCTGCCGCCCGCGCTCCTGGCCGGCATCGTCATGGGCCTCGTCGGGAGCGTCGTGTTCGCAGCGAGCGGGCTCGTCGACGGGCTGCGGGGGCCCCGCGTCTACATGATCGGGTGGGGCGCGATCTTCGCCGAGGCGGCGCTGACCTCCGCCGGGTTGTTCGAGCTGTCGCGGCGGCTCACCGGCGCGGCGCGCCGCTGTGCCCACGCGGCCGGCGCGATCTTCGCCGTCCTCTTCGTGTGGCGCGTCTGCCGCGACGCGCTCGTCGTGCTCGACGACCAGACGCGCTCGGAGCTGTACCGCTGGTCGGCCGTGCCGCACGGCCTGCTCGTCACCGCGGGCACGGCGCTGATCGCGACCGCCGTCTCCGGCTGGACCCGCGCTCCGGCCGCGGCGATCGTGTCGATCGTCGCCGTGCTCGGGCAGGGCTGGCTCCCGGGGCTCGACGACGCGATGGCCAGCTTCTTCCACGCGCACCCCACGGCCCGCGCGCTGTACTGGCCGGTGCTCGATATATGCGGCACGCTCGCGCTCATCTGGCTGTACGCCGTCGGCGTGCGCGGTCGCGAGGACACGATCGCCGATCCAGCCCTGGCGGCGCGCGGCGCGCGGATCGCGGCGACGGCGCTGTGGCTCCGGCTCGTGCTGGCGCTCGTGCTCGGACCGTTCGTGGTCGTGCTGCTCCGCGCGCCGGACCTGCCGCGGATCTTGCTCGACACCGCGCCGCTCCTCGGCGTGGTGACGGCCGCCGTGTGCGCGGTCGGCCTGCTCCGCCTGGCCGGCAGCCGCATCGAGGGGCTGCCCGCGCACCGGCTGGCTTTCGGTGCCGCGCTCGTCCTGTGGTGGGGCGGGGTCGAGCTCGGCCGGCTCGTCCATACCCGCGAGCTTTTGCAGTTCTCCGAGCTGTCTTTCGGCGCCGAGTTCCTCGAGGCGTGGTCGATCGTGGGGCCGCTCGTCGCGGCGCTCGGGCTCGTGCTGGCCGGGTCATCGATCGCGGCGTGGGCGGAGGCGCGCGCCGCGTGGCGGCTCCACAAGAGCGCGGTGTCGCGCACGATCGTGTTCGGGATCCTCTCGACGTTCTCGGTCGTGCCGACGGGCGCTGGTGCCGCCTCGTTCGGCCGGATCGCGCTGTTCGGCGTGCTCTCCATCGCCGGCCTGATCGCGATGTCTGGCCTCTGGTCGCGGGCCGCCGAGCTGCTCGCCGAGGGGCCCACGCTCCCGACCGCGCGCGTCCTGTCCGTCCCGGAGCGGGGCGCCGCCGGCTCGGAGGCCGGCGGCGCCGGCTCGGAGGCGGACGCCTCGATCGGCGAGGCGCGCGAGTAGACCGCGGAGCCTAGCGGCCCGGCTTGAACCGGACGTGGAGGTGATCGGCGTGACTCGGCCAGTGCCGCACGAGCCCCGCGGGTGCGTCCGGCTCGCGCGGGTACTGCAGCAGCTCGGCCAGCTGCGCCTCCGGCGTGCCCCGGCCCTGCGCCCAGCGGTGGAGCCGCGCCTGGACGCCGCGATCGAGGAAGATGACCTGGACGCCGTCCTCGAGCTCCGTCGTCCGCGCGAACGCGGTGACGAGCGCCCACGTCGCCGCCAGATCGAGGTCGTCGCCCGCCGGGGCGAACGCGTCCGGGTAGCCCGGCGGTGGCGCGCGGAAGTAGAAGCCGAGGTCGACGTCGAGCCCCGACTGGTGCGAGCGGTGCTCGTCGAGCTTGCCGCCGCCCGGCGCCGAGAGGTCGCCGATCGCCAGCTCGTGCACGTGCGGGTACAGCGCGCGCACCGCCGCGATCGCGCCGCGCACGTGCGTGACGACGTGGCGCGCGCCGAACGCGCGGCCCGGGCGGCGGAGGCGGTAGCCCTCTCCCGCGGGCAGGCGCGCGCCGCCGCGCAGCTCGCCGCGCCACGGCTCGCCCACGCTCTCGGAGCGGCCGTGGTCCGCGCCGCCGCCGTCGCCGTCGCTGCCGCTCTGGTTGCCGTCTCCGCCGCTGCCGCGTTCGCTCGAGCCCGCAGCGCTCCCTCGATCGCGGCGCGCCGGCTCACGGTCTGCGGCGGGCGCCTTCGGCTTCCCGCTCGCGCGGGCTCGCCGCGGGCACGGCGGGATCTGCACGACGGTGCCCGGCGGCACGATCGTCGTCGTCAGCCCGTTCGCGCGCAGCACCGCGTCGGTGCTGCAGCCGTAGTACGCGGCGACTCGCTCGAGCGTCTCGCCGCGGGCCACGACGTGGCGCCCCGCCTCCGCGGCGCCTGTTCCGGCGAGCACGAGCACGAGCACGCATGGCGTACGCACGCCGAAAATGATCCCGCGCCAGCGAGCCGGCTCCCAGTTTTTGCCCGTGGCCCCGCTCGGGGCCGATCTCCGCGGCGCCCGTACCCGCGGCCTACGCCTCGTCGCCGCCGCCGCCGCCTTCGCCGCCGCCTTCGACCTCGGCCACCACCGCCTCCAGATCCTCCGGCGTGATCCGCGAGTTCTGGCGCAGCCCCTCGAGCATGTCCTCGATCGAGCCGCCCACGTTCTCGAGGTTCTCGGCGACGCACTTCGGGTGCAAATACCCCGCGCTGCGCGTGGCGAAGCTCCCCGTGTCGACCTCGCGCTCGACCGCGACGCGGAACGAGTCCTTCGCGATCGCCTCGCTGCACTGCATGCACTTCGCGCGGCCCGTCGGCGCGCGATCCGCGTACGGGAAGCCGCCCGGCTTCGCGCCGCCCTTCTTGGCCGCCGCCTCCATCGTCTTCTCGAGCTCCTCGCGGTTCGGCACGTCGCCGTCGTATGCGGCCAGCGCCTCTTTCAGCTCCGCCGGGAGCTTGCTCGCCGCGCACAGCGTGTGGTGCCACTGCATGCTCGGCGTATCGCTGAACTGCGTCTTCACCTCGACGCCGAGCCGCAGCTCGCCCTTGCCGATGGTCTTCTTGCACGTCCGGCAGCTCGCACGGCCCGACTTCGCTTCCTCGATCACGTTCGCCATGGCGGCGGCGACAATACACCTCGCCGCGGCGCGCGCCTCTCCGCGCGGCCACGAAGCGTGCCCCGCCGCTTCGCCACCCCGGCCTATATTCGATTTACATTCTGTGCCGTGACGCCCACCCCTGCCGAGCAGCCCTATCCGGTGATGGTCAGTCGGATCGATCCGCGCGGGGACGAGTTCCGCAAGAACGCCGAGGCCAACCGGGCCGCCGTCGAGAAGCTCGCCGCCGCGCTCGCCGAGGCCACCGTCGGCGGCGGCGAGAAGTACACCAGCCGCCACAAGGCTGCCGGAAAGCTCCTCCCCCGCGAGCGCATCGAGCTCCTGCTCGATCAGGACTCGTACTTCCTCGAGCTGTGCCCGCTCGCCGGCAAGGACGTGCCCGGCCACATGCCCGGCGCCAGCATCGTCGGCGGCATCGGCCGCGTCTCCGGCGTCGAGTGCCTGATCACGGCCAGCGAGTCGACCGTGAAGGGCGGGGCGATCAACGAGATGGGCGCGTGGAAGTCCGGCCGGCTGTCGGACGTCGCCGAGCACAACCGGCTGCCGTCGATCTCGATGATCGAGTCCGCGGGCGCGGATCTACCGAACCAGTCGAAGATCTTCGTGCCCGGCGGGCGCGGCTTCCGCGACCTCACGCGCCGCAGCGCCGCGCGCATCCCGACCATCTGCCTCGTGTTCGGCAGCTCGACCGCCGGCGGCGCCTACATCCCCGGCATGAGCGACTACGTCGTCATGGTGCAGAAGCAGGCGCAGGTCTACCTCGCCGGCCCGCCGCTCGTGAAGATGGCCATCGGCGAGGACACCGAGCACGAGGAGCTCGGCGGCGCCGAGATGCACTCGCGGATCTCCGGCGTCTCGGATTACCTCGCGCGCGACGAGCGCGACGCGATCCGGATCGGCCGCGAGATCGTGGCGCACCTCGGCTGGCAAAAAGGCGCCACTCCCACGCCGCGCGCCATCGAGCCGCCGCGCTTCGATCCGGAGGAGCTGCTCGGCATCGCCTCACCCGACATCAAGGTGCCGTTCGATCCGCGCGAGGTGATCGCGCGCATCGTCGACGGCTCACGCTTCTCCGAGTTCAAGCCCCTCTACGGCCAGACGCTCGTGTGCGGCTGGGCGCACCTCCACGGCTTTCCCGTCGGCATCCTCGCCAACAACGGCGTCCTCTTCTCCGAGTCGTCACAGAAGGGCGCGCAGTTCATCGAGCTGTGCAACCAGTCGGACATCCCGCTCCTGTTCCTGCAGAACATCACCGGCTTCATGGTCGGCAAGAAGGTGGAGCAGGAGGGCATCATCAAGCACGGCGCCAAGCTCATCAACGCCGTCTCGAACTCGACCGTCCCCGCGATCACGATCATGACCGGCGCCAGCTACGGCGCCGGCAACTACGCCATGTGTGGCCGGGCCTACCAGCCGCGCTTCCTCTTCACGTGGCCGAACCACCGCATCGCGGTGATGGGCGGCAAGCAGCTCGCCGGCGTGCTCGACATCATCCAGCGCGAGGCCGCGCAGAAGCGCGGCGAGACCGTCGACGAGCAGAAGCTCGCCTTCGGCAAGGCCATGGTCGAGGCGCAGATCGACAAGGAGAGCGAGCCATACTTCGCGACCGCGCGCCTGTGGGACGACGGCATCATCGACCCGCGCGACACGCGCACCGTCGTCGCGATCGCGCTCTCCGCCGCCTACTCCGCCCCGTTCCGCGGCACGACGAGCTGGGGCGTATTCCGTCACTGACCTCGCCTGTCGCTCGTGACCGCTTCGCACAAGCTCGGCAGTCGACCGCCTCTGTGAAACTTCCGGATCGGCATCACTCGTCCTCCGGCTCGAAGCGCTCGCGCAGCACCGAGGCAGGAGCGCACGCTTGCGAGGTCAGCTTGGGAGCATCGGCTTCAGAAGGGCTCGGGGACAGTTCGCGTGTTCTGCGTGCTCAGGAGCATAAAGCGATCCCCTTGCCGGTGTACGACGTGAGTGAGAATGCCCTGGAGGTCCGGCGCGGGTTGCCCGTCGCGGGTCAGGACCGAGGTCACCTGCCATGCCCACCGGACAATGGCGACGTTGGGGGCGACGAAGCGCGTCTGGACTTGTGTGGCCGTTATTGTGCTGTTCCGGAATGCCGTCTCGTGGATCTGGACATGGCGCTGCCGGATCTCTTCTCGCCCGTGCATCCACGTGCCGAAGATGTTCACGAAATCGGCGTCCTCGGCCATCAGCGCCGCGAGCGCGTTCATGTCGTGGCGGTTCCAGGCGTCCGCGAAGGCGGCCGCGACCTGCTCGCCGAACGCTTTCTGCACGGCCGGTTCGAGCGGCACCGCGACAGGTGCGCCCGGTGAAGATACGCGTTCCGGCGAAGACCCGGGCGCGCACGCGAGGCCCGCGAGTAACACGAACGGCGCGATGATGAACGAGTGGCGCATTCGATGCTCCTAGCATTACTTTCGTCCGCTGGACATAAACATAAATTGATCGTGCCGTGGCTTGTTTTTCCGCTTGGGCGTCCGAGCGAATCAACCTCGGAGGGAGACGTCCGCTCTGCGGCACGATCAGCTGGGGCGTATTCCGGCACTAGACCTGAGCCGGTCCCGGCGACTACTGACGGAAGCCGTGCAGGAGCTGGACGCGTCCGTCGAGCTCCTCGCCGGAGTGCAGCTCGGCCCAGCGCAGCAGCACGCCCTGTTCGTCCAGCTCAGGATGGCGCCGGGCGACTGCGCGGCGTGATGCCCGGATGGCTGCGCGCGACAGACTGAAGGCGAGGGTGGCGCGGCGCGCGGTTCCTGCCTTCCTGCGCAGCGGGTCAGCTGGCGCGGAACACGCGAATGGCCGCGGCAATCTCGTTCGCCCCGCGGGTGCCAGCGAGCTTGAGCCATGCGCGGAGGGTGGGTTCGTCGTGGGTATCTTCGATCACCGCACGAAGCTCCTCGGGCATCACGCCGAAGCGGGCTTCGTAGACATCGATCAGCGAGCGAACGATGCCCTGCTCGATGCCCTGCTCGATGCCCTCCCGGACCGCCTGCTGGCGCCAGGTCTCCACGATGTCTTGGGTATGCATGAGGAATTCCTGATCGTCGCTGGTCTGCTGCGTCGGGTCCGTCGAGATCTCCAGCCGCAAGCGTAGCAGAATCGGCAGCGCTAGGGTGCGCTCAGGAGCATCAGCCTCCAGCGCCTTGAGCTCGGCGATCGCCTGGTTCAGCACCCGGTCGGCGCCGAGCAGGCGCAGGAGCAGTGTGTCTCGTCCAGGCGGCAACTCGCTCACCACCACCAGCCGCGTCCACAACAAGGGTGGGCCTTCGTAGAATCCGAGGGACCAGCCGTCGTTCACGTTCATGGCGCGGAGCCACAAGCCCTCAATGCCATCTTTGGGGCGACCCGCGGAGATCACCCACTGGATCGGGATCGGTGGAGGCTCCTTGCGCAGCGAGAGGCGGTGGCGGAACATACCGTGCTTAATCACGCAGCCGGCGAGCTCGTTGCCATTCGGTGTGTTGTGAAAGAACTCGAGCGCGCTCGGACCGGCGAGCAGACGCGCGAGCAGACCGAGGTACGCAGGCACCGGCTCTCGGGTCGAGTCAGGCATGAACCAGAGATCGACCTTGCGAGGATCGGCGGGGACCTCGGCATCGGTCACGACTGGACCACAGGTCTCGAGCGCGGTGCTCACCATATCCTTGCCGAATTGATCGAATCGATTAGGCATGGGTTCCCGGAGGGTGACACGAGATCGCCGGACGTCCATGTGCCCGAGCGGTCTGCCTGGCTATGCCGAGATCGACAGTGAGTTGGATATTGATGTGGAATATATTTGGCTCGAGGCGGCGTCTCCAGTGCGCGATCGACATCGCCCGCTGCGCGCTCACCGTGGCCCGACGCCATCCGGGTCAGCGCGGCGAGGTTCAGACGATCGAGCTCCTGGAGCCGCAGCTCGGCGATGCGGTCCGGCGTGAATGCCCCCCGCGACAAATACACGACATCGAGCAGGGCTTTCTCGGGGACCGCGATCAGCGCGGATCCGGAGGCGAGCTCGGTCTCGCGGTACCCGAAGAACCAGCTCTGCTTCACGTGCCGATACTGAAACGTACCGGCCGGGGTCTCGAACACCATCGGCCGCGCACGCGTGACCGACTGGACGACCGGAACGACCTCGGGGATCAGGCCATGCAGCGCCAGCGCGCGCTCGAGGCTCACGTACGACGGTACGGCCAGCAGATTCGCGATGTACTCGAGTGGTGCCCGGGCGCGGCGCAGGGCACAGGAGGTAGAGCCCCCGGCGCAGGGGGACGAGCTTGCCCTGCCGGGCCCAGCGACTGAGCTGCACGGACAGCGAGCGCTCATTGCCGCCCCACATTCGCAAGGTCTTCGTATCGATGACCGGGAGGTCGGCGGCGCGCTCGAGTAGCGCCAGGTACCTCATTGCAGGAAGTTAACGTTTTGGTCATGTTACGGCAACGGAGTCCGAGCAGTCCAGCGTCGTGCGAGCGCCGTGCAGTCGTCGTCGAGACCGCTCGCGGCCGCGTCGCGGCCGAGCTCACCGACGGACTCGACCGGTTCGAGACCGACGCCGTCGCCCCGCCCGCGCGGCTGCGGATCTGCCGCGGCGAACACGCGGTCGAGCACCCGCTCGAGGGGGGCCAGTAGCCGCTGCGCATCGGCATCCCGCCCCCGCCGCGAGGGCGCTAGACTGGCGCCATGGGCAGACCCGCGACGTTCGAGGATCTCCTCGCGCGCGCCGATCCCGATCGGCTCGAGATCATCGGCGGAGAGATCGTCGAGAAGGCCCTACCTTCCCCAGGGCACAGCTTCGCGGAGATCAAGCTCGGGGTGGCCGTCGACCCGTTCAACCGCCGTCCAGGCAGCCGTGGCCCCGGCGGCTGGTGGATCTTCACCGAGAGCCACATCGGCTATCCGGGCGGTGAGATCTACTGCCACGATGGCGCAGGGTGGCGGCGCGAGCGAGTGCCGGAACGGCCGACGGAGTGGCCGGTCCGGATCCGGCCCGACTGGGTCTGCGAGATCCTGTCACCGAAGCACGAGCGAAACGATGTTGTCGTCAAGCCGCGCGTGCTGCATCGCGCCGAGGTCCCGCACTACTGGATCGTCGATCCCGACGAGAAGATCCTGCTCGTCCACCGCTGGTCGCCCGATGGCTACACCGTCGTTCAGCGCGCGGCCGCCGGTGAGACCGTGCGTGCGGAGCCGTTCGACGCGATCGAGCTACGCGTCGGTGTGCTGTTCGACGATGACGAGGGTGACTGAGGTCATGATTAGCTAGTTCCGCGGGCAGCTGCTCGCCAGCGTGCGGCAGACCCTCGGCTACCGGCCGGATCGCTGTCAAAGTCGGCGGGGGCGGCAGCCCGTCAGTAGCGCGCTCCGGCGGTCTCTTTCGGCAAGCGGCTTCGGACCTCCAGAAGCTCCTCCCCAGTGAGCTCGACGGTCCATGCGCCGAGATTCTCTTTCAGTCGTTCGATGCTACGCGTGCCGGGGATCACGAAGATGTCTTCGCCCTGCGCCAACACCCAGGCGAGCGCCACCTGAGCTGCCGTCGCGCCCTTCCTTTGGGCGATGTCTCGGATGAGCTCCACGAAGCGAGCGTTCTCTGCGAGCGCCTCGGCGCTGAAGCGTGGGTTTTGGCGCCGCCAGTCGTTTGGGTCGAGCGCCTCCCTGCTAGGAATCGCGCCGGTGAGAAAGCCTCGGCCCAGCGGCGAGTAGGCGACGAAGGCGATGCCCAGCTCGCGGCACGTCTGTAGGGTCCCGTCGTGTTCCACGTTGCGGGTCCAGAGCGAGTATTCGGTCTGTAGCGCGGTGATGGGATGAACGGCATGGGCCGCACGGAGCTGCTCGGCAGAGAACTCGCTCACGCCGATGAATCGCACCTTCCCTGCCTCCACCAACTCCTTCATGGCGCCGACGCTCTCTTCCACCGGCACGTTCGGGTCCGGACGGTGCTGATAGTAGAGGTCGATGGTCTCGACGCCGAGGCGCTCGAGGCTCTTCTCGCAGGCCTGCTTGACGTACTCCGGTCGGCCGCTGATCCCCAGCCACTCACCATTGGCTCCCCGCCGTACGCCGAACTTCGTCGCCACCGTAACCTTGTCCCGACGATCCGCGAAGGCCTTGCCGAGCAGCTCTTCGTTGTGTCCCGCGCCGTACATGTCGGCGGTGTCGAAGAGCTGGATGCCGAGCTCGATGGCTGCGTGCAGGGTCTTGATGTGAGCCGCTTCGTCGCGCGTTCCGCCGTAGAATTCCGACATGCCCATGCATCCGAGACCGATGCGGCCGACCTCGAGGGTGCTGTTGCCGAGCGTCTTGGGGGGGTTCGTCATGGAAGCCGCTCCTGTGATCGTTGGTGATCCAGAGTCCTGGTCAAGCTGGTCAAGATGTCTCGACCCTACACAGCGGCGTGTCCGATTTCTATCGGAGCTGGGCGAATGATGAAGCGCGCCGCGTTCACGATGGTCGCGGCGTGCTCGACCCCGGCGCGTGCGCCGATCTCGGCGACCGCGGCAACCGCGGTGGCCGCGGCGCCGCTTTCGGCGACGATCGAGTCAACCGGCACAGCCGAGCGGATCACGGTGACGCCGCCGGGCATCGTGTTCGAGGTCTCGAGCTCCAACGCGGGGGTGTCGTATACGGGCGCGAAGCTCGCGGCGGTGCGCGAGTGCACCGGTGAGTGGGACCGCGAGTTCGCCGAGGTCGCGAACGCGGCGCTGCCGTTCGATCGCCTCGCGGTGCACGTCGGCTCCGAGGCGTTCTGCGATGGGCACTTGTACATCGACATGCACGTGCGCGCGTACGTGATCGACGCGCGGCCCGAAGCCGTGGTCCGCGCGATCGGCGAGCGTGGCGGCGTCGTGGCCCGCCGGCTCACCAGCGAGGCGCGCATCCGAGACAAGCCCGTGCCGTCGAAGTGGGAGCCGCGCGTGGAGCTCCCCGGCTTCGCGCACGTCGGTCTGTCTTACGCGCGGTGGTACGGCGACTACGGCGGGACCGCGCACCTCGATGCGTTCGTGCGCGGCGTCGGCGACCAGACGTTCGCGCTGCTCATCATGTGGACGAGTAGCCCGGTGTACGAGGCCGACGGCGTGCGAATCGATCCGATCGCGAACATCGTGCTCTCGGTCCGCTGAATGCTTGGGGGCGCAGCGTGCGTCGCACCGCTACTCGTGTGGAGGCGGCGCTGTACCCACGCACTGGCCAGCTCTGGTCGTCGACCACAGCGCGTAGCGGCGACGAGATCAACGCTACCTTGCTCGGCAAGGGCTACAACGCGCTGTTCCCCGGCGTGGTAGGGCTACCTGTTCGTGGGCGCGCTCGCCAGCAAGCGCGTCGCGCGCCTCACGTTCGAGGGGGCGCTACGGAACCCAGCCGGGCAACATGGCAGCTTGCTTCACCCAGACTGCCATTTGCGCTTCGTCGAGATCGTCCTCGTGGATGTCGACGTAGCGCACGTCCTTGTGCTTGCTGACGCCTGGCGGGAGCGGTCGCAGGGAGGTGCCTTGGAAGAAGGTCACCTTCACGTAGTGGGTGAAGACGTGGAACGACAGAAACCAGCCTTGGCCCTCGATCCCGTAGAACGGCGAGTTCCATTTCACGGCTTTGCGCACGTCAGGTGCGTTGCGGGCGATGAGCGCGTCGAGTCGCCTGCCGACCTCGCGCTTCCAGCCCGGCATTGCGGCGATGTACGCCCGCACAGGGGCGTCGCCGTCCGCCTTCGCTATCTGCGGGTTGCCGCCCGAGAGGAGGACGACCTTCTTGCTGGCCGCACCCGTCTTGGCCATCGCACCTGGCTTGGGAGCGGACTTGGACTTGGTGGCCGACGCCCGTTGCTTCTTGCCGCGCGACATGTCCTTGGCCTTCGGCTTCGTCTTGCGAACCATGCGCACGGCAGTCTACTCGGGATCGCGGGTCGTGACTCGCTGGCAGCAGCCACAGGCCGGCACGCGGCGTGGATAAGATCGAGGCATGCGAGACATCTCGATCGCCGTCGTGCTCGTCGGTTTGTTGAGCGGTTGCGGCAAGCCGGCGTCGGGGCCCGGACGCCGCGAGGAGGGCAAGTCGCTGGAGACGAGGGCTGCGAATGCGCCGGATCAGAAGCCGGCGTTCCCCGGGCAGACGCGCGCGCCGTACCGGACCGAGGACGTCGCGTTCGAGACGCGCGTGATCGCGAAGGGCCTCGAGCATCCCTGGAGCGTCGCGTTCCTGCCGGAGGATCGATTCCTCGTGACCGAGCGGCCGGGCCGCCTGCGGATCGTGCGGCGCGACGGCACGCTGTCGCCGCCGCTCGAGGGCGTGCCGCGCGTCGACGCCCGCGATCAGGGCGGGCTCCTCGACGTCGCCCTCGACCCCGCGTTCTCTGACAACGGGGTCATCTTCCTGAGCTACGCCGAGCCGCGCGACGGCGGCAACGGCACTGCGGTCGCGCGCGCGCGGCTCGCCGGCGACCGCCTCGAGGACGTCCATCTGGTCATACGGACATCGCAACATCCAGGCGGCTGCCCTGCATCCGCGCACCGGCCAGCTCTGGATCGTCGAGCACGGCGCGCGCGGCGGCGACGAGATCAACGCCGTCGAGCGCGGCAAGGACTACGGCTGGCCGACGATCACGTACGGCATCGAGTACGCGGGCGACAAGATCGGTGAGGGCATCACCGCGCGCGCCGGTATGGAGCAGCCGCGCTACTACTGGGATCCCGTGATCGCGCCGTCGGGGATGGCGTTCTACGACGGCGCGCTGTTCCCGGCGTGGCGGGGCAACCTGCTCGTGGGCGCGCTCGCCGGCAAGCACGTCGCGCGCCTCGCGCTCGACGGCGATCGCGTCACCGGCGAGGAGCGCCTGCTCGCCGATCGCGCCCGCGTGCGCGACGTCCGCGTCGGCCCCGACGGCGCGCTGTACGTGCTCACCGACGAGGACGACGGCGAGCTGCTCCAGCTGGTGCCCGGCGCGCGCCGGCCCGCAGCCATATAAAGGAGAGACGCGGCGCGTCATCCTACCTTCAGCCTGTCTGCGCTCACGCTCACGCTCGCGCGCCGCTACGGCAGGGTGCTGCCAGCTGAGAAGAGGGCCGCCGAGCTGCCGCGCGCGCGCGTCGGCGTCGGCGCCGGCGCCGCTACCGCAGGTTCACGACGCGGATCCGGTTGTTGAACGAGTCGGTCACGTAGAGCTTCGTCCCCTCGAGGTCGATGCCTTGCGGCCGGTCCAGCTTCGCCGCGAGCGGCGGGCCGCCATCGCCCGCGAACCCGCGCGCGTTGGGGTCGCTGCTGCACTGCCCCGCCACCGCAGAGATGATCCCGTCCGGATCGATCTTGCGAATGCAGCTGTTCCCCGTGTCCGCGAAGTAGATCGCGTCATCGGGGCCGATCTCGATGTCGCTCGGCCAGCTGAGCTGTGCCTGGGTCGCCGGCCCGCCATCGCCCGCATAGCCCCGGACGCCGGTGCCCGCGATCGTGGTGACAATCCCCGCGCGATCGATCTTGCGGATGCGCTGGTTGTCAGTGTCCACGAACAGGAGATCTCCTGCGCGGTCGTAGGCAATGCCGCCGCCGGGCGGTATGGCCGCGCCGAACGGCTGCGCCATCCTCATCTCGAGCGCCGGTCCACCATCACCGGCGTAGTCCGGGTAGCACGGGTATCCGCACTTCATCTCGAGGTCGCCGCAAGCAAGCTTGTGCGAACCGGCGTACATGACCGAGCCGGAGCACGCGGCCGGCGCCACCCCCGGGCCGCACTCCTCGGGGTTGGCCACACACTTGCCGGCGAGCGTCCGGATCGTGCCGCTGCCGTCGATGCTGCGGAGCACCTGGTTGCCCTGATCCAGGAGCACGAGGTTGCCCGCCGGATCGAACGTGATGCTCGCCGGCAGATCGAGCGAGGCCGCGCGCGCCGGGCCTCCGTCGCCGTCGTAGTACGTGCGGCGCCCCCGGCCCGCGTAGTTCTCGAGCATCATGTCCGCCAGCCGCACTCGCTTGATCCGCGAGTTGTGCCACGCCGCCAGATACAGATAGTCGCCGTGGAAGAGCAGATTGCTCAGGTGGCTGAAGCTCGCCTCGAGCGCCGGTATCTGCGCCACGCCCTCCGGCGGGCTATCCCCGATGTCCCCGCTCCCGACGACCGTCCGGATGACGCCCTTGCCGTCGATCGCCCGCACCCGGAAGTTGTTGAAGTCGAGCAGCCACAGCTCGCCCTCCGGCGACACCGCCGTGTCGTACGGGATATACAGCGCCGCCTCCGTCGCGGGCCCGCCATCCCCGCCGAATGCCTGCTCGCCGGATCCTGCGATCGTGCAGATCGTCCCGGGTGCATCCGGGTCGCAGCGCTCCTCGCCGCCGCCGCCGCCGCACGCAGCGCCCGCTCCGCCGAGGGCAGCGAGCACGAGCGAGGACCAGCGTCCACACATCTTCATGGTCATGGTCAGCCCCGCCATCGTACCGCCGTTGCCTGGGCGAATCGCCCCGCTTCGCCTTGCTTCGCCTCGCCTCGCCTCGCCTCGCCTCGCCTCGCAGGCGATCGGCCTCTGATAAAGTCCGCGCGTCCAGCGAGGTGCAGACTTGCCCGAGCGACAGACGCCGTACACAGCCCGTCTCGGATCCTTCGACGCTGCGATGGCCGTGGTCGGCGGCATCATCGGCGCCGGCATCTTTCGCAATCCGGGTGAGGTCGCGGCGCGAGTCGGTACGGGGGCGCTGGTGCTCGCGGCCTGGATCATCGGCGGTGGGGTCGCGCTCGCCGGCGCCTTCTGCTTCGCCGAGCTCGGCGCCCGCCGCCCCCAGGCCGGGGGTGGCTACGTCTACCTGCGCGATGCGTTCGGACCGCTGCCGGCGTTCCTGTACGGCTGGACCCTGCTCCTGGTCATCAACACCGGCGCGATCGCGTGGGTCGCGATGACGTTCGCTACCTACTGCGCCGATCTGTTCGGGCTCGGGCCTGCCGCGCAGAAGCCGATGGCGGTCGCGGCGATCGCGCTGCTCTCGGCGGTGAACTTCCTCGGCGTCCGCCTCGGCGCTGCCACCCAGAACGTCCTCACCGTGCTGAAGCTTTTGGCGCTGGCCCTGGTCATCATCGTCGGGCTCATCGCGCCGGTGGCGGCCCCGGCCGCGCCGGCCGCCGGGGCACCGGCCGCGCCACTCACGCCGCAAGCGATCTTCGCCGCGCTCGGTGCCGCGCTGATCCCGGTCCTCTTCTCGTACGGCGGCTGGCAGAACACCAACTTCATCGCCGGCGAGATCCGCGACGCCCAGAAGAAGCTGCCGCGCGCGCTCCTCCTCGGCGTCGGCATCGTCGTGCTGGTCTACGTGCTCGCCAACATCGCCTATCTGCGCGTGCTCGGCGTCGCCGGGCTCGCCACCAGCGGGGCCTCGGCGTCGGCGGTGATGCGCGCCGGGCTGGGGCCGATCGGCGGGTCCATCATCGCAGCCGGGATCATGATCTCGACCTTCGGCTTTCTCAGCCTGGTCATCCTGACCGCGCCGCGCGTATACCAGACGATGGCCGCCGATGGCCTGTTCTTCGCGAGCGTGGCGCGGGTGCATCCGCGCCATCGCACGCCGACGGTGGCGCTGCTGCTCCAGGCGGTGTGGGCGATCGGCGTGCTCTTGACTGGCAGCTACGACGAGCTGGTCAATTACGTCACCTTCGGCGACTGGATCTTCTTTGGCGCCACCGCGGCGACCCTCTTCGTATTCCGCCGCCGCGACGCCCGGGCGGGAGCTGATGCGGCGCGACCGAGCTTTTTGTCGCCGCTCTATCCGTGGCCGCCGCTCCTGTTCTGTCTCGCTGCGCTCTATGTCGTGGTGAGCGCCCTCGGCACGAGCCCGAAGAACTCCCTCTTGGCGGCTGGCCTCATCCTGCTGGGGATCCCGGTGTTCGCCCTCTGGCGCACGCGCAGCGGCAGCCGCAGCGGCAGCGGCTCGCCGTGAAGCTCCACCGCGAGCTGACGCGCCGGGATCCACGCGTCGATCAGCCCCGCGGCTTCGGCTCGCCGCTGCCGCCGCGGAAGCTGTAGGACGGCGAGCACCTGCGCCGCGAGCTGGGCGAGCGGGCTGGCGTCGGGGCCGCCAGCGGCGCCGCCGATCGAGATCGCGCGCAGCTCGGTGGGCTTGGGCAGCTTGTCGGCGATCTGCGGCAGCGCGTCGATCACCCGCGCCTGCAGGTTCGCAGCGGTGGCCTCGTTGGCGATTCGCTGCCGCGCCTCGTGCAGCTTCAGCTCCACCTCGGCCTGGCGGTTGGCGGCGGCGCGGCGCTGCTCCTCGAGCGCGATCGCCGCCTCGGAGGCGTGCCCCTGCGCCGCGGCCTGCTCCGCGGCGCGGGCGCGGGCCACCTCGGCCTCGCGGGTGATCCGCACCTTCTCGAGCTCGGCCGTGTGGAGCGCCGTCTCGTGGCGCTGCGCGGCGGCGGCGCGGGCGGCCTCCTGCTCGCGCTCGAGGCGGCGCGCGGACTCGGCCTGCTCGCGGTCGAACGACTCGGCGTCGTGCGTGGCCCGCAGCCGGGCGATCTCGGCGTCGGCCCCGAGCTGAGCCGTCTCGCGCTCGCGCTCGGCCACCCGCTCTCGCGCGGCGATCACCGTCTCGGCCTCGAGCTCGGCGAGCCGGGCCACGCGGGCGCGCTCGGCGCGGAACGGCTTCTGGAGGTTCTCCCAGACGCGGCGCGAGCTGACCACCGCCTCCTTGATCTGCACGGTGACGATGCGCAGCCCCAGGCCCTGATCGGTGCCCTCGCCCTCGGCGACGCCGCGTAGCCGGGCGGTCAGCTCCTCGATGATCGGCTGCTTGTCGGACAGGACCTCGTCGATCCCCATCGTGGCGACCTTGTCCTTGATCGCGGCCTCGGCCTGCTCGCGGAGCTGCACGTTGACCACGCGCATCGGATCGTCGACGTCGCTGAAGTCGAGCTTCTTGTACGCGGTGGCGAAGTCCGCGACGATCCATTGCACATAGCCCTGCACGAGCAGCCCCTGCAGCTCGCGGCAGATGCAGTGCGCATTGATGAGGATCGTCTGCATCGTGCCCGGCACCACGAGGAACGAGTCCTTGGCCGGGTTGAACGCGAACGACACGCCGAGCCCGATGTGCAGCGGCTCGGCGTGCCCGCGCCGCGTGTGCACCACGTGGGCGTTGGGCGGCACGATCACGGTCCTCCACCGCCACCATCCGGTGATCCTCACCTCGACGCCTCCGGTCCCGGCTGCCTCCGTCGGCGCGGCACTCGGGCGCCTCGCACGGAACTGGCCGGTGTCTTCGGCGGCCCGCTGCTCCATCGGCAGCGCCTGGTGCTGCGGCATCATCATCCGCGCCTTCTTGGCGCGGAGGTCGACGGCGACCTGCTGCTGGTTCGCCATCACCTGCTCCATGTAATCGTTGCTCTCCGAGCTCATGCGCGGCCCTCCGTCCCGCCATCATGCACCGGGGGACCGCCGCGCGCCCGGTCGGCTCGCCTGCTCCCGCCGCAGTCACGGCGCGATCATTGCGCGCAGCGCCGCCAGCTCCGCGGCGCCACGCTCGCGGTGCCACTCCTCGAGCACCAGGCAGGCGATGGCCTCGTCGCTGGTGATGTAGAGCTGCGCCAGCGCGTCCGCCGCGCGGTCGTGAAACGCGTCGGAGTCTTGGTGGGCCGCGCGGAGCTCGGCGACCGCCGCGAGCGCGGCCTGCAGGGCCGGCTCGCCGAGCCGCGCGACGATGTTGCAGTACGCGCTCGCGAGCCACATCGACTGTACGTCGCCTGGCAATCGAAGGTCGGCCATCGGCAGCGGTGCCGGATCGTCCGTCGTCTGCACGATGATCCCTACCGGGATGCCCTCGTCGCGCGCGAGCAAGCTCATCATGTAGCGCGGCACCGTGACCTGGCCGCGCGACATCCCCAGCTGGTTGGCCAGCGCGCTCTTCGCGCGCGACCTGCGAACGATCTCGCAGAACATGCTCAGCGTGCCCGCGCGCAGATCGCTCGCGTGGAGCACCCACCGCTCGATGAGCCACACGATCGCGACGTCATCGGAGCGCGCCACGTGAACGCCGAGCTCGACCGTCTGGCCGGGATCCCGCGTCGCCCGGATGAGCGCGCCTGCCACTCCGGCGAGCGTCCACAGGAGCGGCGGGTTCTGCGCCTGCTGCTGGGCTTCCTCGGAGAGCGCCACCCCGTTCGGCGCGACGATGAGGTCCATCTCCGTACCCTCTCATAGGGCATCGCTCCATCCTCCGCGCGAGGCGTACGATCGCCGCCTTGATCGCGCTCCACGGGGCGCTCAGCGCCGCGCGGCCGGCGGAGCCATCGGCGTGGCCGGCGGCGCGGTCGGCATGCCGGCCGGCGGCGGCGCCATCGCCGGCCCGACGGGCGGCGGCCCCTGCGGGATCGACCGCAGCGGCAGCTGCTCGACGGTGCAGGCGGTCTCGGTCAGCTCGTCGCCCTCGAGCATGATCATGCACTTGTGCACGACCAGCCAGTCGCCGTTGCGGGCGACGTGCTTGACGTACGGCCCGATCTGGCTGCTCGTGGCGCAGCCTCCCAGCAGCGCGATCGCGATTCCGAGCGCGGCCTTCACGGCGCCACCTCCGTCGACACGAGCGTGCGCCAGCACGCGCCGTGGTCGAGGCGCGTCTCGGTCTCCTTGCCCCATCCACCGCCCCAGAACCGGTACTCCCACTCCTCCTTCTTGGTGTAGACCACCTCGCACTGGGTCATCTCGATGCCGCCCGGCGCCGCGCGCAGCTCCCGGACGTAGGGCGGCAGCGTGCTGCGATGGATCTGCGTCTCGCAGCCGGTGCACGCGATCACGATCGCGACGACGATCACCCGCATACGACGATGCTAACATCCCACCTCCAGCAAGGACCGGCATGGCCCCGGAGGTCAGCGTGAGGTGCCGCGGCTGAGCACAAGCTCGACGCGGCGACGCGCTGCGATCAGGTGCGGCCGGTCGTCGTGCCGCCGAAGTCGAGCCCGGTCCGCCCGTGACCGGCGGCGCGAGGGTTACGAGGCGGCGCTCTGGCGGGCGGTGACGACGCAACGCAACGGAGCGCTTCGAGCGGTGTCTCGGATCGCGAGCGCGGGTGCTCGCGCGTCCCGATCATGAAGTCATCCCACTCGCACACATACTCGGCCCTGCGCTGGCTCGCGATCGCCGGTCTCGTGATCCTGGCCGGCAGACAGTGCGGGGAGCTGTTCGAGCCCCGCGGGTACCCGGTCAAACAGCTGACTTCGCCCGAGCTGATCGCGGGGTGGATCGCCGTGCTCGCGATCGAGGTGCTCGCCCTGTCGCTGAGCCTCCAGCGCGCGAAGAGCATCCTGTGGGGGTATCTGGCGCCCTCGGCCCTGTGCGGTTTCGGGGGCGCGGTTGCCTTCCTCGAGGAAGAGCGTTTTGTGCGGCCGGAGTACGAGGAGCTGGAGCTCGGACCCGACGTCGGGTTGCTGCTGGACGTCCAGGGCCCCTTCCTGTTCTGGGCCTGCGTCTGGCTGTTCGGCATGGCGGTGCTCCTCGGAATCGTCGGCCGCGCGGGGCGCGCCGGATGGACAGCGGCGGTAGAAGAGACAGCGGCTGCCGCCTCGCCGAAGCTGTCGGGCTTCGACTCGGGGCTGCGCTGGATAGCAATCGCCGGGATCGCGGTCAACACGCTGTGGCGGAGCTGGCAGCTGATCGATGGCGCCAGATCGCCCGACTACGGCGGTTACCGGTTCCGAGCTGTCGACAGGGCGATGGAGTGGGCCTATCCGACCTACGAGGTCGTGACGTGGGTCGGGGTGTTCGCGATCGAGGCGCTCGCGGCGGCGGTGCTCTTGCGGATCGTCCGCGGCAGCACCGGGTGGCTGTGCTTCCTGCTCGCGATGCTGTCTGGCTGCGCCAGCGTCTGCTGGATGATCCCGTTGAGGCTTGCCTCGCTGCCGTACCAGCTCCAAGGGATCCACCTGTTCGCCGACTGTGCGTGGCTGATGCTGATGGCGGCGACTGCCGGCTTCGTCTCGTGCGCGTGGCCGGAGCGGCCGCCCGCTGTGCTGGCAGCCACCGAGTTGCCGCGGGCGTGCGTCGCCCGCCGCTGATCGGGCGATCGCCTACTCTGCCGCCCAGTACTCCTTGCGTGCAGCGAGGACCTTCGGCGCGATGCGCTCGAGGATGGCGAGGACGTCGCCGCCCTTGCGCGCGTGGGCATAGAGGTCGGCGACGATATAGAAGTCGTCGTGCGCGCGTTCGGTGTACGCCGAGGCGAACGGCGCGAGCAGCGCCGCGACCGCGCGCCGATCCGCGGACGATGCCTCCTGGAGGACCTCGATCGCGTACTCGGTCTCCTTCGCGCGTCGAGCGGCCGGGGCGGCCCGCGCGCGCGCGACCTGCGCGCCGAGGTGGACGATCTCGAATGGCTCGGTGTCGCCGAAGAGCACCGGTTCGCGCGCGGGGTGGATGAGGACGGTCGCCGCGCGGCAGCCCATCACGGTCTCGCGGAACCAGTCGCCGTAGGGCCCGGTGAACCTCCAGTCCCACGGATCGATGCCCTTCTCGCGCGAGAACACGTGCACCTGGCCGTCGAGCTCATAGGCGACCTCGTAGAAGTAGTCGTGCCCGTGCGGATCGGACTCGTCGACGGTCGCGTTGAACACCCAGCCCTTCACCGCGACGCCGTCGCGCACCGACGGCTCCCAGTAGGGTTGGTGCGCGACGACGTTCGTCCGCGGTGGCGGCGCGCGCAGCGGCTCCTCGACCGGGGGGAGCTTCGGGCGGCGAGCCATCGCCCGCGTGACCGCATCCGTGGCCATACGCCCAAGCTAACCCGGCGCTCCGCCCGCGAGCCAGAGTAAGCTCGCGCGATGCGGATTCGCTATTCGGGATCGGCCACGGGAGTGCTTTCGCTCGACGGCATGAACGAGGTCACCATCGGTCGCGCGAAGAACAGTCAGATTCGCACCGACGATGCGACGGTCTCGCGCAAGCACGCCGTGCTGCGGCGCGCCGCCGGCCAGTGGGTCATCGAGGATCTTGGCTCGTCGCACGGCGTCCTGCTCGCCGGGCACAAGGTGAGCCGCCACGTGCTGCGCGCCGGCGACGAGCTGCACCTCGGCAAGCTCGTCCTCACCGTCGAGGAGGCGCCGCCGTCCTTCGCGGTCACGATCACCGATCCGATGATCGCGGCATCGGCCGGCGCCGCGGTCACGATCGGCAAGTCGTTCGCGTTCATCGGCCGCGATCTGCTCGATCAGCCGTCGCTCCAGTGGCTCCGGCCGTTCGTCGATCCGAGCGCGATCCAGAGCGCGATCGTCCCGCTGATCGGCGCCGCGCCGATCGATCTGCCGGGCGTGCGGGTCTCGCCGCTGGCGCCGCCGCGCTTCGCCGCGACGAGCGTGACCTCCGACCGCGCGCTCTACCGCGAGGGCACCGACACCGTGAACCTGCTCGTCGTCGACCCGCTCGGCGGCGATCGCGAGGTGGTGCTCGAGGTCCGGCTCGACGGCACGCTGCTCACCTCGCGCCCGCTGCGGCTCTCGCGCGGGGCCGCGACGGCGGCGCTCGGCGACCTGCCGGCCGGTAGCTACGAGATCTCGGTGCAGGGCGCGCCCGAAGACGCGACGCCTTGCACGTTCACCGTCGCGACCTACCGGCTGTCCCCGCTGGTCGCGGCGCTCGATCGCAAGTCGCTCGATGGCGATCGGCTCGTGCTCGACCTGCGCCTGACCACGTTCGGCGCGCCCGTCGAGGGGGAGGTCGACGTCGAGCTCCAGGATGACGGCGACCGCGTCGCGCGCGACCGCGTCACCGCGAGCGACGGCAAGGCGCGCGCCGCGTTCAAGCTGACGGGCGAAGGGCCGCACGTCGTCAACGTGCAGCTGGTCGCCGATCCGGGGCGCACGGCGTCGATCCCCATCGTCGGCAGCCGCGCGGCGGATCGCGAGGACACGGTGTTCTCGACGGTCGGCCCCGAGATCCTCGGCTCACTCTTGCCCTCGGACGACGCGGACTCAGTCCGCGGCCTGTGGCTGCGGCGCGGCGGCACCAGCTCGTCGCCGATCGCCCTCGATCGCGCCGACACGCGGAGGCCGCGCCTGCGAGCGCTGACCGCGATCGAGCGCCTCTGCGTCGTGATCTGCGATCCGTGCGTGCCGGCCGCGCGCAAGGACGCCGTCGACGCCCTGGCCGCGCCGCACCCGGCGCAGATCGATCCGCAGTACGCGCAGGCCGAGCAGCAGTTCCTCGCCGGTCAGATCGCCGAGTCCTGCGAGACGTTCATCGCCGCGCGCGAGCGCCTCTTGCCGTCGCCGCACCCGAACTACGCCTACTTCATCGCGTGCTGCCACGCCCGCCTGGGCGACATCGCGGCCGCGCGCGAGGCGCTGCGCGCGGCGCTCCGCGACGGCTGGAAGGACATCGCGCACCTGGCGGCCGACGAGGATCTCGCCGCGCTGCGCGGGGATCCGGTGTTCGCGTCGATCGTCAGCGGCGGCGTGCGCGTGATCGAAGCCTCGCTCGCCGCCGATCAGGTGCTCGAGCTCGACGTGCCGTCGCCGCTCGCGCTGCTCGCGATCGGTGCGTACGCGGGCGGCGTGCCGTGGGAGGGCCACGCGACGATCGTCGCGCCGACCCGGCTCACGCTCGAGGTCGAAGCGCCGCCGTCACCGCGGCCGGGCAGCGACATGACGGTCGCCGTCACGACGAACGCGGCCGCGGCCGTCTACGTGATCGTGAAGGACGCCCGCCTGCTGTCGACCGATACACCGACGAGCATGCTCGCCAGCCGCATGAAGGCGTTCGCGACCACGGCCGGCTCCCTGCTCGGCAAGGGCAAGCCGACGGCGAAGCTCGCCGCGCTCCTGTCGGGGGCGCGGATGCCGCTGCCGCCGCCGGGGATGCCGGGTGGGGGCATCCCGCCCGTGCATTACCGGACGGAGCTCTGGGAGACGTTCCAGGGGATGGCGAACGACTTCGATTGCTCGGTCGACTACCTGATCAACGAGGCGATGCGCTACTACGCGCGCTCGAAGAACTATCAGTCGCCTGGTGGGCCGCCAGCGATGTCGGGCGGGATGCCGCAGATGATAGGCGGACCGCCGCCGATGCCGGCCGGCGCGGCGATGCCGACGATGGCGGCCCGGTCGGCGCCGCCGATGCCGGCTGCCGGCCCCCCGCGCCCGGGGATGGCGATGTCCGCGATGCGGCCCCCGAGCCCGAGCCAGTCGGCGCCGATGCCGCCACCGATGGCGCCGAGGAGTGCGCCGGCGCCGGCGGCGGCGCCGATGATGCTGGCGCGGGACGTGGACACGGGCCGGGTCGGCGCGGCGGCAGGCGTGGTCAACGCAGAGGTGGCCGGCGCGCCCGAGGGCGCGGGCCCAGGCCCCGCGCGCGCGATCGAGGAGGCGCCCGAGCTCCTGTTCGCCGGGCTCGTCCCGATCGTGAACGGCCGGGGCGCGG
Organism: Kofleriaceae bacterium; assembly: GCA_035558535.1. Lineage (GTDB taxonomy): Bacteria > Myxococcota_A > Polyangia > Haliangiales > Haliangiaceae > JABFXX01. Next base: position 8,381 of record DATMCI010000133.1, on the reverse strand, counting down.
TGACCGTCGCGCTGCCCGAGGCGTTCGCCGACTACGTGATCGAGGCGTTCGCCGTCGACGGTACCGAGTGGGCGACGGCGGAGGCGCGCGTGCGCGCCGAGCTCGTCCACTTCGCCGCGCTCGAGCTGCCGGCGTTCGTGCACCCGAGCGATACGGCCGTCGGCCGCCTCACGGCAGGTTGCGGCGCCGCCGGCATGACGATCGCGGTCACGCGCGACGGCGCGCCGGTCGCCATCCTCGCCAACGGCCAGCCCGTCGCGGCCGGGACGCCGATCGCGGGACCGCGCACGGAGATCACGTTCCTCACCGGCCCCGGCGATCACGTCGCGACCGTGACGGATCTCGCCAGCGGCGAGGCGATCGCCGCGAAGCAGCGCGTCGATCCGCCGGGGGCGCTGCGCCGGCTGACGCGCACCGTGCGGTTCTTGCGGCGCGGGGAGCGGGTCGCGCTCGCCGACGATCCCTCGATCGTCACGCTGCGCGCGCTGCCCGGGCTCGACAAGCCGTTCAAGCTCCTGTGCGACGCGACCGCCGATTATGGTCACGCGTGCTGCGAGCAGACCGCCGCGAAGATCCTCGCCGCGTGCTCGATGTACCTGTTCGCCGTCGACGACCCGCGGCGGCGCGGCCGCGCCGAGGAGATCATCCTCGCCGGCGTGCGGCGCGAGCACAAGATGTGGATGAAGGGCCGCGGATTCCGCATGTACCCGGAGAGCGGCAATGAGGTGAATACCTATTACGGGCCGAAGACGGCGCGCTACCTGTGGAACCTCGATCTCCTGCGCGGCGCCGACCCGAGCCGCGCGCTGGTGACGGCGATCGACGAGGCGCTCGAGATGGCGCGCGACGCGACGCAGGCGTACCGCCTGGCGTGGCCGCCCGCGCCGAGCGATCGACCCGAGGAGGCCTACGGCGCGGCCCGGTTCGGCGAGCCGAAGCAGCGCCCGCAGGCGGCCGACCGCATGGTCGGCTGGGCCGAGCGCGCCGTCGCGACGCTCGATCAGGCGCCGCGCAACGCGGTCGCGTTCCGCGCCGACGCGGCCTACGCGGCCGCGGCGCTCCTGTGTGGCGGCGGCGATGCCGCGGTGCCGCTGGCGCTGCGCCTCGCGAACCGCGTGATCGGCGATCTCGGCGCCGAGGGGCGGCTGTACTCGACGGTCGACTCGGTCGCCGCGATCGCCCTCATGGCCGAGCTGCAGGCGGCGAAGATCATCGGCGGCGGCCACGCCCTGATCGACGGCAAGCGCACCGCGCTCGGGGACGCGGCCGCGCTCGGCGAGGTCGGCGAGATCAGCGCCGAGAGCGCGACGATCGCGGTCGAGGTCACGCGCATCATCGAGGAGGACTGGGCGAAGTTCGCGAGCGCGGTGCCGGTCACGGTCACGCTCACGAACAAGGGCCGCGCGACGACGCGCGCGACGATCGGCGACCCGCTCGATCTCGTCGTGCGCCTCGACGGCGGCTACGAGACGGGCGATCTCGTGTGGGTCGCGCTGCCCGACGCGCTGTCGCGCGTGACCGGCGGCGGGCAGATCAAGCGCTTCTCCGTCGATCCGGCCGGCAAGTCCGAGGTCACGATCCCGCTCGCGGCCACGGCGCTGACGCTCGATCGGCACGGCGAGACCGGCGCGCAGCGGTTCGCGGTGTGCGTGCGGAACATGTTCGACGAGGAGCGCGCCGGCAACCCCGGCTATCTGGACGTCTCGATCGTGCCCCCGAAAACCGGCGGCGCGCTCGCCCGCGCGACCGCCGCGTTCCGCCGCCTGTTCACGTAGCCGGCGTGAACCGGATGGGGAGCGTGTCGGGCCCGACGAAGCCCGCCAGCTGCGGGCGGTGCGTGGGCTCGCCGGCCAGCGCCAGGCCGGGGAGGCGCTGGGCGAGGATAGGCAGGGCCTCCTGGAGCTCGATCCGGGCCAGCTGGGCGCCGAGGCAGAAGTGCGGACCGAGGCCGAAGCTCAGCTGCGCCGGCCGCTCGGCCTGGATGTTGAACCGCGTGTCGCCGAACGCGGCGGGCTCATGGTGAGCGGCGGCCACCATCAGCCACAGTCGGGTGCCGGCGGCGATCGGGGTCCCGTGGTACTCGAGGTCCTCGGCGGCCACCCGCCAGATGACCGGCACCACGCTGCTCGCGCGCATGACCTCCTCGGTGGCGGCTTCGGCCAGCTGGGGCTCGGCGGCGAGCCGCGCCCACTGCTCGGGATGCCGGGCGAAGGTCTCGAGGGCGAGGCCGAGCTGGCCTCGCGTGCTGTCCTGCCCGGCGAGGACGAGGGCGGCCACGTTGGCCCGCAGCTCGTCGGGGGTGAGGCGATCGCTGTCGCCGTCCGAGGCGTGGACGAGCGCGGTGATCAGATCTTGCCGCGGCCCCTGGCGGCGCTCGTCGGCGATGCGGTCGACCGTCGCGTAGAGGTCTGCCAGGGCCGTCTCGATCTCGGCGAGCCGCTGCGGGATCTCGTAGCTGAGGACGGCGGCGATCGCCTTGCCCCAGGCCACGAACCGCTCGTGCTCCGCCTCGGGGAGGCCGAGCAGATCGGCCATCACGAGCGGCGGGTAGTGATCGGCGAAGGCCGACATGAACTCGCACGCTCCGTCGGCGGCGAACCGATCGACGAGGCCGTGGACGATCTCCTGCATCTTGGGCCGCAGGCGCTTGACGGCGGCGCTGCTGAACGCCGGACCGAGGAGGCGTCGCAGCCGGCTGTGGTCGGCACCCTCTACGTTGAGGACGACGCGCCGCCACATCTCGAACAGCGGGCCGCTGGTGACGCCCTGGGCGATGAGGTGGTCCACGCCCACCTGGCGCAGCCGCCGGTCCTTCAGCATGGCCACGCAGTCCTCGTAGCGAAGGACGGCGAGCCCGAGCGGCGTCTGGGCACACCAGTGCTGCCGGGCCGCCTCTGCCGTCTGTGGCGAATGGACGCGGAACGCGGGGTCGAGGATGTTCAGCGTGGCGGGGCCGGCGTCGGTCGTCATCTCGGTCGTCATCCACGTCACGATGCCTGCGAGCCGCCTGGGTGTCTATCGCCTGAGCCAGGACCGCATTGCGCGGCATCTCGTCGAGTGTCTTGGCGACCGCTCAGCGGGTGAGCTAGCAGCCGCAGCCGTAGTAGCGGTGCTCCACGCTGATCGAGTCGTAATGTTTGTTGGCGAGGTCGACGAGCTCGGCGCTGTTGCCCCCGCCGAGCACGAGCTCGGGCTGGCCGTCCCCGTCGACATCCACGACCTCCGCGATGTCGTCGTACCCGAACTCCAGATCGGCGACGCGCCGGACCGTCCCGTCGGCGCTCGCGCGGTACGCCGCCATCATGCCGAAGCCCGGCTCGCCGCAGCCTCCGGGGTGCCGCGCCTGGGCGAACACCCAGCGCTCGCCGGTCAGCGGGTGCTGATAGACGTGCGTGACGACCTCGGCCGCGTCGCGCCAGTCACCTTCGCCGCCCTCCTTGGCCCACGCCTCCTGGGTCGGATCGAAGTCGCTGCGTGCGAGCAGCTCCTTGCGCGCGGTCGCCTCGAGCTCCGGCGCGTCGAGCTTCGCCGCGACCGCGGCCGGCGAGTAGTCGGTCGACCGCGCCCACGTCCCCGTGCAGTCGTCGAGCCGCGCGGCGAGCACCACGTTGGCGTCGGTGACCGACTCGATCGTCCAGGTGGCAGGCGCGTCGTCCTCGCCCGCGTCGGCTTCGTCGGTGTCATCGCGATCCGGCTCGGGCGGCTCGCCGGAGATCCGCGACACCTCCGCGAAGCCGACGACGCGCGCGCGGCACACGCCATCGACGAGCACGGTCCGGCCCGCCCACGCGCGCAGCTCGGCGGGCAGCGCCGCCGTCGTCACCGGCGCGACCACCGCGTACACACCGTCCTCCTCGATCAAGCGCGCGGTGCCGCGAGCCAGCGCGCGCTCCTCGCTGGAGAGCCGCACGTACGACTCGCCGTCGAGGGAGAACACGAACGCGAACTCGGCCAGATCCTCGAGCGGCGCGAGGCCGCGCATCTCCTCTTCCTCGATCTCCTCGTCGATCTCGGCCTCGGGCTCCGGCGCGCCGTCCACGCTTTGCAGGCGAGGGGACAGCGCCGGGATCGCGGCCGAGCGCGGGGGGGCCGCGCGCTCCGGCTGCGCGGGAGCTTCGTCGCCGCCGATCAGCAGATAGCCACCAACGACAGCGCAACCAGCGAGCGCGAGATACGAGGGCGAGAGCCGCATGGCCGGTCTCTCGTGCAACCGCGAGACCAGCAAGGATCGGCCTGGTTACGCCAGCCTACGGACCACCGCGTCTCGCCGCACACGGCACTGCGTCTGGTGCCAGCCGAAGTCGCGCGGCTCTTTAGCCCCTCTTTAGCCCCTCTCAGGCCGTGGCGGCGAGCTCGGTCGACTCGACCTTGCCCCAGCGCGTCGGTCCGGCGCGCCGCTCGACCTCGTCCCGCAGCTCCGGCGAGAGCCCGACGGCGAACGCGACCTGGGCGACGAGGAACAGCGGGCCGTCGAGCAGGCCGCGCACATCGTCCAGGAACGCGGGCTTCTTGCCCTCGAAGGCGTGCCCGAGGAGCTGGAGCGCCCAGCCGCCGACGAGCAAACTCCCGGTGGCGCCGGCCCACAGCGGCAGCGGCATGGCCGCGATGGCTGTGCCGAGCGCGTACGAGGCGCCGAGCACGGCGCCCATCGCGTTGCCGTAGGTCGGATCGAGCTTGCGGTAGTACCGCGTCGCGAGCGCCGTGGCGCCGGCCGCGGCGTTGACCGGCCCGATGCCGATCTTCGCGAGCGCCGCCTGTGTCCCGACGAGGATCATCGGGATGCCGACGAAGTGCGTCGCGATGTTGCGCTTGTCGCGGTGGTGCTCCGCGAACGAGACGAGGCGGTCGACGAGGGCTTTCACGCCGCGAGCGTACTACCTCCGCTGCATCGCTTGTAGCCTCGCGGCCGGCGGCTCGTCCGCGCGGCCCGCCGACCGGGCAGGGGCTCAGCCGCCGCCGTGCGCGGCGAGCCAGCGCCGCGCCTCGGCCGCGTTGGCGGCGTCGCCCGCCTGCTCGTACGCGGCGGCCGCGGCCTTGATCTCGGCGAGCTCGCGCGCGCGCGTGCGCGGGTCCTTGACGAGCGGCTCGGGCAGGGGCGAGCGCAGCTCGTCGATCGTGACCGGCGGCGCGCCCCCGGCCCTGCGGATCTGCGACGCGCGCGCGAGGTGCGGCAGGGCCTCGTCCGTCCGATGGAGCGTCACGAGGCAGCTGCCGATGCCGCGCAGCGCGTAGGCGAGCAAGGCGTGGTCTCGGCCGAGCTTCGCCTCGAAGATCGCGGCGCTCTTCTGGAACGACGCGAGCGCGCCGGCGTGATCGCGCTCCTCGAGCTGCACGCTCCCGAGGTTGAAGTAGCCCATCCCCACGCGCGGGTGCTCGGCGCCGTACGCCTGCTCGAAGAGGCGCAGCACGCGCAGCGTCATCGCGCGCGCCTCGTCGAGCTTGTGCTGCTCCTGGAGCACGGTGGCGATGTTCCCCAGCGCGTCGGCGAGGTCGGGGTGCTCGGGGCCGTAGGCCGCTTCGAGGATCTTCGCCGTGCGCCGGTACAGGGCGAGCGCGTCGTCGAGCCTGCCTTGCCGTTGCCGCGCGATGCCGAGGTTCATGAGCGACGCGGCGAGCTCCAGGTGCTCGGGGCCGTGCGCGGCTTCGCGGAGCGCGATCACGCGCTCGAACAACGCGACCGCCTGCTCGCGCTTGCCTTGCCCGCTCAGCGACGTGGCGAGGTTCGTCAGGGCGCTCGCGATCCGGATATCGCTGGGGCCGTAGGCATTCTCCCAGAGCGCCAGCGCCTTCACGAAGTAGCCCTCGGCGGCGGCGTGCTCCTCGCGGCTCGCGTGGAGCCCGCCGATGCTGTTGTACGCGCTGCCGACCGCGGGGTGCTCCGGCCCGAGCGCGGCGATGCTGATCGCGAGCGCGCGATCGTAGACCCGCCTGGCGTCGTCGAACTTGCCCTCGGTCTGGTAGACGTGGCCGAGGTCGTTCAGGGCCCGCGCGATGTCCGGATGCTCCTTGCCGAACACCCGCTCGCGCGAGGCGAGGACGCGCTCGAACAGCCCGCGCGCCTCGGCGAACTTGCCCTCCAGCAGGGTCAGGTCGCCGAGCTGCTTGAGCGTGTCGAGCGTGGCCGGGTGATCCGGACCGAGCGCCTGCTCGGCGAGCGCCAGCGCCGCCGTGTAGCGCGCGCGGGCGTCCGCGAGCCGGGTGCGCCCATGATCGAGGCGGCCGATGCTGATCTGGAGGCGCACGGAGAGCTCGGGGCCCGGCCGGGCGTTCTGCGCGATCGCCTCGGCGAGCGCGGCGATCTCGCGCGCGATCTCGTAGCGGTCGCCCTGCGCGGCGAGCGCCGAGACCAGCGGGGCGGCGGCGGCGATCATCCCGGCGGCGTCGCCCGCCGCGGCGGCCGTGTGCATCGACTCGCGCAGCGCGGGGACCCCGGCGGGATCGGCCAGCTCGAGCTGGCTCTGCCCGACGACGAGCAGGGCTTCTGCGGTGACCGGGCGATAGTCCGTTGCCCGGGCCGCTGCCAGCGCGGCGCGCGCCGCCGTGAGCGCCGCGGCGTAGCGCCCGAGCCGCTCGAGGCCGCGCGCCGCGTCGAGCTGGCCGCGCACCGCCTGGACCTGCGCCCGGCCGAGCTCAGTCTCCGGCGGCGCGACCGCCGCCGTCAGCGCCGCGGCGTCGCTGCACGGCGCGAGCAGCGGGAGCTTCTGCGCCGCGTCGAGCGCGTGGTCCACCGTCTCGCCGCCGCCGGCGCCGAGGAGCGCGATCGTCGCGTCGGCCTCGTCGAGCCGGCGGGTGAGGCACTGCATGCGCAGATCGAGCAGGTGCTCGGACTGCTCGAGGCGGACCCGCGTGTCCTCGCACGCGTCGCGGTACCCTTGCCCCCACGCGCGGCTCCACGCGTCGAGCATCGGGGCCAGCTTGTCGAACGACGCGGCGGCGTGCGGGCGCCCCGACGCGAGGAACGCGGCGCGGAGCGCTTCGCGGCGCGCCGGGCTCCACACGCGGGCCACGCGGCCGTCGCCGGCGTCGCAGACCGCGCCGTCGCCGGTGCGGAGCGCGAGCGCGAGCGCGGCCGCGAGCGGGACGGCCGCGCCCGCCGTCCACGTGAGGATCCGCCGGCGCTGCCGCACCCGATCGCGCAGGAGCTCGGACAGGAGCGCCTCCATCGACGCGTGGCGCGCGCTCGGGTCCACGGCGAGGCCGCGGAGCAGGACGCGCCGCAGCCACCCGGGCACGCGCGCGCCCCGGGGCGGGGGCGGCACCTCGCCGACGAGCACGGTCGACGCGAGCTCCTGGAAGCTCTCGCCCGGGAACGGGCGCTGGCCGTAGAGCGCCTCGTAGAGCACGACGCAGAACGAGAACTGATCGGTGCGCGCCGTCGCGGGCGTGCCGGTGAACTGCTCCGGCGCCATGTACTGCGGCGTGCCCATGACCGCGCCGGTGCGGGTCAGGCTCTGCCCCAGCGGCGTGTTCGGCGACGACGGACGATCCGGGAGATCCAGCGTCACCGCGAGGTCGAGCGCCGCGCTCGGCGGCGCCGCGGGCGCGGCCGGAGGCGGCGCGGCCTCAGACGGCGCCGCCACGCCGACGATCCCGAAGTCGGTCACGCGCGGGCTGCCATCTTTGTCCATCAGCACGTTGTCGGGCTTGAAGTCGCGGTGAACGAGCCCGACGGCGTGCGCGGCGGCGAGCCCGCGGCCGGCCTGCACGAGCACGTCGATGATCTCGCGCTGGGGGTGCCGCGTCTCGAGGTACGCCCGCAGGGTGCCGCCCTCGACGAACTCCATCGCCAGGTACACCTGCCCGTCGTGCGTGCCGACCTCGTGGACCCGGACGACGCTCGGGTGATTGATCTTGGCCATCGCCTGCGCCTCGCGCAGGAGGCGCGCCTGCCCGTCCGTGGCCCCCCGCATCATCGAGGCGCGCAGGAGCTTGAGCGCGACCTTGCGATCGAGGTGCGGATCGTAGGCCGAGTACACGTGGCCCATGCCGCCGGAGCCGAGCTCGCCGAGGAGCACGAACCGGCCGATCGTGCCGCCGCGGACGGGCGCAGCCTCGTGCGCGCCCGTCGGCTCGGTGTCCGGCGCGCCGCGGCCGGGCCCGGGCCGGGCATTGACGGTGGCCGCGGTCTCCGGGTCACCGTCGACGATCGTCTCGGTCCCGAAGCCGCGTTTGGTCGGTGTCGGCATGCCGCGGCGCGAGGATAACGCGAGCCGCGCCGCGAGGATAACGCGGGTCGCGCCCGATTGCGGTAGCTTGCCGGCGTGCGCGCCATCGACAAGGTCTTGATCGCGAACCGGGGCGAGATCGCGCTGCGGGTGATGCGGACGTGCCGGCGGATGGGGATCGCCACGGTCGCCGTGTACTCGGACGCCGACGCGGAG
>DATMCI010000132.1:0-47219 GCA_035558535.1 Kofleriaceae bacterium | reverse complement strand
GTTCGCCTACGACCTGTGGGGCGACACCGTGAACCTGGCGAGCCGCATGGAGTCCACGGGCCTGCCCGGCCGCATCCAGGTGACCGAGGCGACCTACGCGCTGCTCCGCGACCTGTTCGAGTTCGAGGAGCGCGGGCCGATCGAGGTCAAGGGCAAGGGCCAGCTGTCCGTCTACCTGCTGCTCGGGCCGAAGGAGGATCCCGGCCGCATCTCGGTCAGCGAGATCGCCGAGGAGCGAGCACACGAGCCATCCACGTGACGTACGACCCCGATCGCGCGCTCGCGCTGCTCCGCCTCGGCGCGGGGATCGCGGATGCCACGTTTCGCGATGGGCAAGAGGCCGCGATCGCCCATGTCGCCTGGCGACGCGGCCGGCTCCTGGTCGTGCAACGAACCGGCTGGGGCAAGAGCTTCGTCTACTTCATCGCGACGAAGCTGTTGCGCGATGCCGGTGCCGGACCGACGCTGCTCGTCTCGCCGCTGCTCTCCCTCATGCGCAACCAGCTGGCCGCCGCGGGCCGCATGGGAGTGCGCGCCGCGACGATCCATTCGGAGAACCTGGCGGAGTGGAGCGACATCGAGGAGCGCCTCGGCCACGGCGAGATCGATATCCTGCTGATCTCGCCGGAGCGGCTCGTGAACGAGCGGTTCATCGCGCAGGTCCTGGATCGGACGAGGATCGGGATGCTCGTGATCGACGAGGCTCACTGCATCTCGGACTGGGGCCATGATTTTCGCCCGCACTATCGGCTCCTGGAGCGGCTGGCGCGAGCGCTACCGCCCAACCTCCCGCTCCTCGCCACGACGGCCACGGCCAACCAGCGCGTGATGGCTGATCTGCAGGCGGTCCTGGGGCCAGGGCTGTCTGTCTCGAGCGGGGCTCTCGATCGGCCGTCGCTGACACTGCAGACGATCCGGCTTCCGGATCAGGCCGAGCGCCTCGCGTGGCTGGCTCGCCAGGTCCCGGCGCTCGCCGGCAGCGGCATCATCTACACGCTCACGATCAGGGATGCCCAGCTGGTGACCGCGTGGCTACAGTCCCGCGGCATCTCCGTCGAGGCCTATACGGCGCGGGCTGAAGCGCGCGAGGAGCTGGAGCGCGCGCTGCTCGACAACCGTGTGAAGGCGCTCGTGGCCACGACGGCGCTCGGTATGGGCTTCGACAAGCCGGATCTCGCGTTCGTCATCCACTTCCAGACGCCCGGCTCGGTCGTCGCCTATTACCAGCAGGTCGGACGCGCGGGCCGCGCATGCCCCGCTTACGGCGTCCTCCTGAGCGGCGCCGAGGAGGCCGCGATCAACGACTTCTTCGTGGAGAGCGCGTTTCCGACGCGCGAGGAGGTCGCGCTCGTACTGAATGCGCTGGAAGCGGCGCCAGAGGGGCTCTCCGTCCCCGATCTGATGAGCCGCGTCAACCTGAGCAAGGGCCGGATCGAGAAGACGATCGCGCTCCTGTCGCTCGAGTCACCGGCGCCGATTGCCAAGGACGGCCCGCGGTGGAACCTCACCGCCGCGCGCCTGGGCGAGTCTCTCTGGCAGCGCGCGGAGAGGCTGACCGCGCTCCGCCGCGAAGAGCAGCAAGAGATGCAGGACTACGTCGCGCTCGCTTCGGGGCACATGGAGTTCCTCGTCCGTGCCCTGGATGGCGATCCGTCTGGCATCGATCCCGGGCGCCTGCCGCCGCTCCCCGCTGCCACCGACCCAGCCCTGGTGCGCGACGCGATCGCCTTCCTCAAGCGGAGCAGCCTCCCGATCGAAGAGCGCAAGCAGTGGCCACCTGGGGGGCTCCCTCGATATGGCGTGAGCGGAGGGCGGATCCCGGCCGAGCACCGCGCGCAAACCGGCAGGGCCTTGTGCGTATGGGGAGATGCTGGGTGGGGTGCCCTCGTGCGCGAAGGGAAGCACCCGACCGACCGGTTCGACGACGCCTTGGTGAGCGCCTGTGCCGCGCTCATTCGCGAGTGGAGTCCGCAGCCTGTCCCAACCTGGGTCACTTGCATCCCGTCCCAGCGACGGCCGACACTCGTGAGCGACTTCGCGCAGCGATTGGCAACGGCGCTATCGCTGCCGTTCGATCCGGTGCTGATCAAGACGGAGCCGCGACCCGAGCAGAAGACCATGGCGAACAGCACCCAGCAGGCTCGCAACGTCGACGGCTCGCTCGCCCTCGCCCGGGCGCACCTCCCTGTGGGGCCGGTGCTCCTCGTCGATGACATGGTCGACTCGGGGTGGACCCTCACGGTCGCCGCCTGGCTGCTACGCCGCGCGGGCAGCGGAGACGTCTGGCCGCTCGCGCTGGCGAAGATGGGGGGCGGCGAATGAGCGCCTTGTCGGCCAACACGCAGGCGATCCTCCTCCTCACAGCGCCCCTGCTCGTCGATCGCCACTCGGATCGCGCCGCGAGCGCAGAGCCGCCGCTGACGGTCAAGGAGTACAATCGGCTGGCCGCAGAGCTGCGCAACCTGCAGCGCCAGCCGGCAGACCTCCTCGGGCAAGGCGCGGAGGAGGCGCTCCGGGCGTGTCGCGCGATCGTCGACGAGGCGCGCGCTCGCCGCTTGCTCGAGCGAGGGCTGCGCCTGAGCCGGGCGATCGAGCGCTGGAGCAACCGCGCGATCTGGGTGCTGAGCCGCGCGGACGCCGCGTACCCTCGCCGCCTCAAGAGCCGGCTCAAGGATCTGGCGCCCCCGGTGCTGTACGGCTGCGGTGACCTCGAGCTCCTCGGCGCGGGCGGGTTGGCGGTCGTGGGCTCCCGGGACGTTCCCGACGCGCTGGTCGTGTATGCGGAGGACATCGGCCGGCGGGTCGCCGAGGCGCGGCACGCCGTGGTCTCCGGCGGCGCCCGGGGCATCGATCAGGCGGCCATGCGCGGCGCGCTCGGAAGTGGCGGCGCCGCGGTGGGGGTGCTCGCGGACAGCCTCGAGAAGGCGACGATGAGCCGCGATAACCGCAACATGCTGCTGGACCGGCGGCTCACGCTCGTGTCGCCGTACGATCCGCTCGCGGGGTTCAACGTCGGCAACGCGATGCAGCGCAACAAGCTGATCTACGCGCTCGCGGACGCGGCGCTGGTGGTGAGCTCGGACGTCGACAAGGGAGGGACCTGGGCTGGCGCGACGGAGCAACTCGAGAAGCTTCGCTGCGTCCGCGTGTACGTGCGCTCGACGGGAGACATCGGCGAGGGGCTGCAGGCGCTAGAGCGAGCCGGCGCGGTCCCCTGGCCGAACCCGCACAGCGCGGACGAGCTGAGCGCGCTCCTGGCGCTGCCGTTCGAGGCGGCAGACGCCGCCCGCCAGAACGAGCTCCCGCTCGCCGCGGGGACCGCGAGCGCCGCGAGCGCCGCGAGCGCCGCGAGCGCCGCGAGCGCCGCGAGCGCCGCGAGCGCCGCGCCAGCCACGACGATGATTGCCATCGAGCGACCCGCAGCACTGTCGGGGGCGGCGGAGCAAGCGGCATCGGTGGTCGCCACCAGCCCCGAGCCGTCCCTCCAGAGCGAGATCGCGCAGGTGGTCGATCGGCTCGCACGCCTCCTCCGGCGACTGCCCGATGACTCGTTCAACGGGTTCCTCGATGAGAAGCTCATCGCCCCCCTGCTGCGAGCGCTGCAGGATCCGCGCGAATCGGCAACCCACGTCGGTCTCGCGGAGCTCCTCCCCGAAGGAAAGCATCGGCTGGCGTTCGTGGAGCGCCTCCGCCGCGCGATGGCGGGGAAGCTCTGAGCTGAACTGAATTGAACTGAAGAGCTGTATCAAAATCGGACCTGATGCACGTGGGAGCGATTCGCGCTCGTCCCACGTGGGCGGTGGACCCCGCGGGGGTCGGGCTCGTCCCACGTGGGCGGGGTCGGGCTCGTCCCACGTGGGCGCGGCCGGGCTCGTCCCACGTGGGCGCGGCCGGGCTCGTCCCACGTGGGCGCGGCCGGGCTCGTCCCACGTGGGCGGTGGAACCGGCGGGGTCGGGCTCGTCCCACGTGGGCGCGGCCGGGTTCGTCCCACGTGGGCGCGGCCGGGCTCGTCCCACGTGGGCGCGGCCGGGCTCGTCCCACGTGGGCGGTGGACCCGGCGGGGTCGTGCTCGTCCCACGTGGGCGCGGCCGTGCTCGTCCCACGTGGGCGCGGCCGTGCTCGTCCCACGTGGCGCGGCCGGGCTCGTCCCACGTGGGCGCGGCCGTGCTCGTCCCACGTGGCGCGGCCGTGCTCGTCCCACGTGGCGCGGCCGTGCTCGTCCCACGTGGCGGTGGACCCGGCGGGGTCGGGCTCGTCCCACGTGGGCGCGGTCGTGCTTGTCCCACGTGGGCGCGGCCGTGCTCGTCCCACGTGGGCGGTGGACCCGGCGGGGTCGGGCTCGTCCCACGTGGGCGCGGCCGGGTTCGTCCCACGTGGCGCGGCCGTGCTCGTCCCACGTGGCCGCGGCCGTGCTCGTCCCACGTGGCGCGGCCATGCTCGTCCCACGTGGCGCGGCCGTGCTCGTCCCACGTGGCCGCGGCCGTGCTCGTCCCACGTGGGCGGTGGACCCGGCGGGGCCGGGCTCGTCCCACGTGGGCGGGGTCGGGCTCGTCCCACGTGGGCGCGGCCGGGCTCGTCCCACGTGGGCGGTGGACCCGGCGGGGTCGGGCTCGTCCCACGTGGGCGCGGTCGTGCTCGTCCCACGTGGGCGCGGTCCGCGCTCGTCCTACGTGGCCGCGGCCGTGCTCGTCCCACGTGGGCGCGGCCGTGCTCGTCCCACGTGGGCGGTGGATCCAGCGGGGTCGTGCTCGTCCCACGTGAGCGGGGCCGTGCTCGTCCCACGTGGGCGCGGCCATGCTCGTCCCACGTGGGCGCGGCCGCCCTCGTCCCACGTGGGCGCGGCCGCCCTCGTCCCGCGTGGGCGGGTCCGCCCTCGTCCCACGTGGGCGCGGCCATGCTCGGGCCCATGGATGCCCCCGCCCGCCCCCTGTCACCGAGATCGCCGGGCCAGGGCCGTAGAGCTATAGCCAGATATCGCGCTATTTGGGAGACGTGCGCTTGAACACGTCCGTGGAGATATGGGTCGATTTCCACAGCGCGCTGGACTTCGTATCGTCGACCAGCAAGAAGATGACTTCGATCTCCTCGGAGCCGTCGCTGGAGACTCGATATTGCCCGGAGTAGCTCGTGACGCTGCGCTGGCCAGCCGGCGTGCCAGCGGCGGCCCAGCTCGCCGAAAACGATAGCGCGCGGTGCGACAGCGTCGGGTCCGGATCGACGCTGCCATGAATCGCGACGAACCCCTCGGGGGACTGCGCGCTGTCGAACTTCCCGCTCAAGACGCTCCCCTGCTCCTCGAGCTCCAGCCTGGAGCCAGCGGAGCTATACCAAATGCCACTCAGTGACCGTTCAGACATAATCCCTCTCCAGCTTTCTTGGACTGGCGAAGAGTGAACGCAGGAACCTCACGCCGCGTCAACGCCCCAGACTCTCGCCTCACGATCGACGGGCGAACGAGCAGCCGGGGGGCTGGGGCATGCGGCGGGAGCGCAGGATCGGGTACGTTCCCGGCGGCATGCCCTCCGAGATCGCCGCCATCTATCGGGCGTCGAAGAAGAAGCGCGACATCAACTGGTTCACCGAGTGGATCGCGCGCCCGCCCGCGGCCGTCGTCGTGTACGCGCTGCGGCGGACGCCGATCACGCCGAACCAGGTGACGTTCCTGTCGGCGGTGGTGGCCGCGGGCGCGGCGGCGATGTTCGCGGTGGGGCCGGGGTACGGCTGGCTCGTGGCCGCGGCGCTGGTGTTCGAATTCTCGTTCGTCCTCGACTGCGCCGACGGCATGCTCGCGCGGCTGCGCAAGATCGCGTCGCCGCTCGGGCACCTCCTCGACTTCCTCATGGACGAGCTGAAGGCGATGTTCGTGTTCGGCTGCGTCGCGGTCCGGCTGTGGCGCGAGACCGGCGACGAGCGCCTCCTGCTCGTCGGGCTCGGCGGGCTGTTCTGCCTCGCGGCAGGGCTGTCCTTGACGTCGTTCATGCGGCGCCCGGAGTACGGCGCCAAGCCGCCGACGGAGGACGGGCAGCCGGCGGAGGTGGGCGGGCGCCGCGGGCCGATCGGGCTCGCCGTGAGCGCGCTCGAGCACGCCGCGCGCGTCGTGGTCCACTATCCGCAGTACATCTGGATCTGCGCGCTCGCGGACCGGATCGACGTCTACTTCTGGGCGTACACCGGCGTGAACGTGCTCTACCTGGGGAAGGCCATGGCATCCATCCTGTTCCGGCTCGGGCGGTTCTCGCGCGGCCCCGCGGCGAGCGAGCAACCATGACGGCGACGGCGCCGACGAAGATCGAGCGCGCGATCCTCATCGCGGCGGGGCGCGGCAAGCGGCTGGGCTCGCACACCGAGGAGATCCCCAAGTGCATGGTGCAGGTCGGGCGCCGCCCGATCCTCGGCTGGGTGTGGCAGGCGTTCGAGGCGGCGGGGATCCGCGAGCTCGTCGTGATCCGCGGGTACCGCGGCGACGTCCTCGAGGCGTTCGTGCGCGGGCTCGTGCCGCGCGCGCACTTCGTCGACAACACCGCGTGGCAGACGAACAACATCCTCCTGTCCCTGGCCTGTGCGCGGCGGTTCCTCGATCAGCCGTGCCTGCTCTCGTACAGCGACATCATCTTCACGCCGGCGGTCGCGCGCGCCGCGGTGGCGTCGGAGGCGGAGCTCGGGCTCGTGATCGATCGCCGGTTCCGCGAGATCTACGAGGGGCGCACCGAGCACCCGCTCGAGGAGGGCGAGGTCGCCGACCTCATGCCCGACGGCTCGGTCGCGCGCGTCGGCAAGAAGGCGCTGCCGCCGGCCGACGCGATCGGCGAGTACATCGGCCTCTCGCGCCTCGGCGAGCGCGGAGTGGCGACGGTGGCGCGGACGCTCGATCGGCTCGCGCACGACTTCGCAGGCCGCGAAGAGGCGCCGTTCCAGCGCGCGGCGAGCTACCGCAACGCGTACCTCACCGATCTGTGGCAGCTCCTGATCGACACGGGCATCCAGCTCGATCCGATCCTGATCGACGGGCAGTGGCGCGAGATCGATACCGGCCAGGACCTCGAGCGCGCGCGGCACCTGGTAGAGTCGTCCACCGAGGAATGGCCATGAAACGCTTCGCCGTGGTGCTCGGGCTCGTGGTGCTCTCCGGTGCGTGTGACAAGCCCGCCGAGGAAGACTGCCGCAAGGCGATCTCGAACGTGCGCACGTTGCTGGGCACGCAGGACACGCCTGGCGATCTGGAAGGCGACATCCGCCGCTGCAAGGGCGGCTCGAAGAAGCAGAACGTCGAGTGCGCGAAGAACGCGACGTCGCTCGAGCAGCTCAAGGCGTGCGAGTTCTTCAAGGTGCCGGAGAAGAAGCAGGGCGCGGCCGACGGCTCCGGCGCGGGCGCGGGCGCGACTGCGGGATCGGCCGGGGGACCGGCCGGATCGGCGACAGGATCGAGCGCCGGCTCGGCGCCGTAGTGTCGCGCCGGCCGAGCGCGCAGATCGGCGCCATCGTGCCGCGCCGGCTCGGCGCCCAGATCGACACGGCACGCCGCCAGCGCAGGCGCTGGTGCCTCGCGGCGCTCGCGCTCGCAGCAGCGGCAGGCGCAACACGCGCAGCGCCTGCGGCCGCGCAAGACGCGCAGGACACGCCGCGGGGCGTCCCGCAGCTCGTCGCGCTGGCTCCCGCGCCGGGGCCGCCGGGGCCCGGCGACGACGCGCGACGCGCCGTCGCGATCGGCGCGGCGGGCGAGGTCTACGAGCCGGACGGCAAGGGCGCGTGGGTGCGACGGCAGCGGATCACGACGGCGAGCGCGATCTCCGCCGCGGCGCGGGCGGGCGACGCGGTCGTCGCGCTCGGCGAGGGCGTCGTCTACCGGCTCGCGCCGAACGGCTGGAGCGCGATCCGCCTGGCGCAGAAGGACAAGGCGAAGCTGGCCGGGGGCGCGGCCGCGGTCGCCGCGGTGGGCCGCCAGCTGCTCGCGCTCGATCGGCTGGCGGGCGGCGAGCCGGCGAAGCTCGGCACCGTGCCGGGCCCGATCCTGCAAGTCGGCGCGGGCAAGTCGATCGTGATCGCGACGGATCGCGGGCTGTTCCGGCTCACGGGCCAGGCGCTCACGCCGATCGCCGCGCCGCGCCGCGCGCGGCAGCTCGTCGGCGATCAGTGGGCGATCGTCGACGGCGGCGCCGCGGAGCTGCGCACCGGCAAGACGACGGCGTGGCCCGGCGGCACGACGGTCGAGGCCGCGGCCGTGGGGCCCGACGATCGACTGATCGTGATCGCGCGCATCACCGGCAAGCTCGAGCTGCTCGCCGTGCGCGCCGGCAAGCTCGAGCGCGCGCCGATGGACGCGGTCGGCGGCGGCGTGCCGGTCGGCGTCGCGGCCGACCGCGCCGGCCGGGTTGTGGTCGCGTTCCGCGACGGCCGGATCGCGGTGCGCGACGGCGGCGCGTGGACCACCGTCTCCGTCGGCGAGGCGCTCCCACCGCCGCGTCCCGGCGCGCCGCCCGCCGCGTCGCGCTAGGCCGCGCCGATCGCCGGCTCATCCTGGAGGCGCCGCTCGTCGCATCCGGGGGGAAGGCCCGTCTCTGACGAGCCGGGGTATGGGTTGCCTCACGGGAGGGCCCCAGGTACCTTGAGCGACGCAGATGGCCCCGCACGTACTCGTCGCGGACGATGACGCATGGATCTTGCGGATGGTCGCCACTGTGCTCGAGAAGCGAGGGTTCAGCGTCGAGACGGCGGTCGACGGCGAGGAGGCGCTCGAGCGCGCGATGGCGCGCGTGCCGGACCTGCTGATCACCGACGTGATGATGCCGAAGATGGACGGCTGGTCGCTGGTCCGCAGGCTCCGCTCGCACCCGCAGCTCGCGATGCTCCCGGTCATCTTCCTGACCGCGCTGTCGTCGGAGGAGGATCGCATCCGCGGCTTTCGGCTCGGCGCCGACGATTACGTGGCCAAGCCGTTCCGCTTCGAGGAGCTCGATCTGCGCGTCGCCAAGACGCTGCGCCGCACGCAGGCGATGATGCAGGAGACGCGCGCCCAGCTCGGCGGCTCCGGCCTGCGCGGCGATCTCTCGCAGGTCGGGCTGTCGTCGCTGCTCATCCTGATCGAGATGGAGCGCAAGACCGGGCTGCTCCAGCTCCGCGCGCCGTCCGAGGGCCCGACGGCGCAGATCCTCGTCCGCGACGGGCGGGTCGTCCACGCGCGCCTCGACAAACAGGACGAGCCAGTCGACGCCGAGTGCGTCTACTACCTCCTGACGTGGACGGCCGGCGAGTTCGAGTTCACCTCGTGCCTCGTCGAGGGGACTGATCGCGTCAACGTCTCGACCACGCACCTCCTGATGGAGGGCGCGCGGCTGATCGACGAGGAGCGCGAGCCGTCGCCCGATCGCGCCGTCGCGACGATCCCGCCGCTCGCGCCGGCATCCGGCGACGACGCGATCTGAGCGAGCGCGCGATTGAGCGCGCGAGCGCGCGAGCGATTGAGCGAACGGGGGCCTTCCCGCCCCCGCTGGCCAGGCACTGCCGGCCATTCACCCCGCCGCGCGTCGCGTCGCGCGAGATCGCGCTCAGCCGCCGGCCAGGAGCTCGTCGGCGAGCCGCTTCGCGAGCCCCGCGTCCGCGCGCTCGCCGAATTGCTTCTTGATCGCGCCGACCACGCGCCCCGCCTGTTTCGGATCCTTTTGCGGGAGCTCGGCCACCGCCTTGGCGACCGCCTCGCGGAGCTCGGCCTCCGTGAGCTGCGCCGGCAGGAACTTGCCGCACCACGCGATCTCGAAGTCGAGCTCCGCGAGCTGCTCCTTGCCGCGGTCACCGGCGTTCACGTAGTCCCCGCGCGCCTTCTCCATCGCCTTCTTGTACGCGGAGATCACGTCGAGGATCAGCGCGTCGTCGACCGTGCCGCTGAACCCCTTCGCGGTGCGCCGCTCCATGATCTTCGTGTTGATCATGCGGATCAGGTTCGCGGTCTTCAGATCCTTGGCCTTGATCGCCGCCGTCAGCTGCTCGCGCAGCTGGCCTTCGAGGTTGGTCGACATGGGCACCATCTACCACGGCGCCCGCCGCTCTGCCCCGCCCGACATCGCCCGGTCGCGTCCTCCCCTCGCCTCGTGGCGAACGGGAGTGATTGATCGCGCGGCCGATCGCGCGGCTGATCGCGCGGCCGATCGCGCGGTCGATCGCGCGGCCGATCGCGCGGCCGATCGCTCGATCACTGGTTCTTGAACAGCTTCGGCTGGAGCAGCGAGTCGGCCGCGGTCTCGCCGGCCCGCACCCGCGTGCGGCGCTTGCCGTGGCGCGTGCGGCGGTGCCCCTCGCGCCGCTCCGCCTGGAGCAGCGGCAGCGTGAGGCTCTCGTCGGCGCTCTCGTCCGTGCGGATGCCGCCCGACTCGTCGAAGTCGACCACCTCGACGACGGCACCGGCCGGCTTCGCCGCGGCCGCCGTCGCGCCCGCCTGGGCCGCCGCCGCGCCCACCTGGACCGCCGCCTCGCCCATCTGGGCCGCCGCCTCACCCGCCTCGGCCGCTGGCGCCGGGGCCGTTGCCGCGGCCGCCGACGCCAGCGCCTCGCCGACCACGACCACGCGCAGCCGCCACGCCGAGCCGAGGTCGCCGCCAGTGGCACCCTCGATCGCTTCGGCGAGATCCTCCGCCGTCTCGAGCACGCGGCCCTCGTGGCCCGGCGCGATCGTGATCGTCCGCTCACCGGACTCGCCGCCGATGGTGACCTCGAGGCGCGCCGCGCCGCGCCCACGCCCCGTGAGCCGCAGCTCGATGCGATGCGCGAGCATCGCGATCGCCGCCGGGCCGCTGAGCGCGCCGCCCGACGAGCCAGCGCGCGACGGGGAGACGAGAGACGGGGATACGATCTGACCCGACGAGCTATCGCGAGACGGGGAGACGATCTGACCCGACGAGCTAGAGCGAGACGGGGACATGATCGTCGCTTGCTCGCGGATCGCCAGGTCTGGCGCGTACGGCCGCAGCACGTTGCCGCTGTCACCGCGCGCGAGCGCCTGGTAATCGGCCTCGACGGGGCGCGCCACCGACGGCGCGGGCAGCGCCGCGAACTCGCCGAGCGTGCGCACGCCGAGCGCCTCGAGCATGTGCTGGACCTCCGGGCTGATCGCGAGCAGGGACAGCGGGCGCGGCGCGAGGAACGCCGCCGAGCCGCCGCGCGGCACCACCACGACGGCGCCGTCCTCGGGGCGCCCGTCCCGCGCGTCGACCGGCGACGACGCGGCGACCCACGCCGTGAAGCGATCGTCGGCGATGCCGATCCGGCACGCGACGCCCATCGCCGAGAGCCGATCGAGCAGCCGCTCGCCGAACACGCCGCCGCGCGTCCGCGCCGGGACCTCGCAGTACAGCGCCAGGTGCGCCCCGCCTGGCCCGAGGCGCCCGCCGAGATCGACGACCGGCGAAGCGCCGAGCAGCGTGTCGGCGATCGCGCGCACCGTGTCCCGCTCGAGCTGCGCGTCCGCCGACACGACCCGCACCTCGGGCGACGCGTTGCGCGCCGCCGGCGCCGTCATGCCGACGCGGACGCCGAGCCCCCACGCCGCGCGCGAGCACGCCATCACCACCGGGCTGTGCAGCGCCGCGCGCGTCGTCGCGCCGGCTCCCGGATCCAGCCCCGCCCCGACGACGGCGACTGCCGCGCCGCGGAGCGAAGGATCGATCCGGGTGACGCACTGAAGGGCGAATTGCGGGACGTGAACGCAAGCGATTCGCATGCCCTAGGTGTACCGCACTGGTCTGATGTTCAGTTGAGGTTCAGGCGTTCAGTAGCGCAGAAGATCTCCAGCTAACCGTTCGGAATCACTAAAAATTGCTCTATAGTCTCGCCATGTTGCGGTCCCCGCGGTCCCGACCGGAGTCGATCTCGCCAACGGCGCACTACACCGGCTACGTCTGGCTGGCGAACGGCCTGTCCCACGAGGCGTTCGCGACGCGCACCGGCCGCCTGTTCTACCAGGCGCTGCGCGGACCGAACCTGCTCGCGCACAAGGTCCACCTCCCCACGCTCGACGGCATGCTGCTCGCGCGGCACCGCGTGATCGATCTGCGCCTCGCGCAGGCGATCGATGCCGGCGAGATCGATCAGATCGTCGAGGTCGCCGCCGGACTCTCGCCGCGCGGCTGGCGCTTCCGCACGCGCTACGGCGATCGCATCACGTACATCGAGGCCGACCTGCCCGGCATGCTCGAGAACAAGCGGCGCATCCTCGCGCGGCTCGGCGGCGAGACGCCGCACCACCGCACCATGGAGGTCAACGCGCTCGCGGCGAGCGGCGAAACCTCGATCGACGCGATCTGCGCCTCGCTCGATCCGCGGCGCGGCACGGCGATCCTCACCGAGGGGCTCGTCAACTACTTCGACACGCCGACGATGATGGACGTGTGGCGCCGCTTCGCCGGGGCGCTGCGCCGCTTCCCGCGCAACCTCTACCTCTCGGACCTGATCCTGCGCGAGGACAACCACAGCGCGCTCGTCGTCGGCTTCCAGTGGCTCCTCTCCGCGTTCGTGCGCGGCCGCGTCCACAGGCACTTCGACTCGGCCGGCGAGGCGGAGGACGCGCTCGCGGCGGCCGGCCTCACCGGCGTGCTCCTCGATCCGCGCGACCTCGCGTTCGAGCTGCCCGGCCTCGAGCTCGCGGGCGCGGGCCGCGTCCGCATCGTCGAGGCGATGGCCTCCGCCAGCTGACGCTCAGCTCACGACGCGCAGCGTGGCGGCGGCGGGAGAGACGAGGTAGCCAGCGGCGAGCGCGTCGAGCTCGCGGGCCATGTCGGCCATCGTCGGGCGGCTGCTGGCCTGCTTCGCGAGCGCCCGTAGGATCAGGCGATCGAGCGCGAGCGGGATCGGCGCGAGCCGCGTCGGGCGCACCGGCCGGCGCTCGAGGTGCGCCGTCATGAGCTCGGGCAGCGTGCCGTCGAACGGCTCGACGCCGGTGATCAGGTTGTAGAGCATGCAGCCGAGCGCGTAGACGTCGGACGCGGCCTGCGGGCGGCCCTGCCACTGCTCGGGCGCCATGCACCACGGCGTGCCGGCGATCGCGGTGTCATCGGAGTAGTCCTCGGCGCGACGCGAGACACCGAAGTCGATCACCTTGATCCGCGGCCAGCCGCCGACGCGGTCTTCGAGCACGAACACGTTGTCGTCCTTGACGTCGCAGTGCACGACGCCGGAGGCGTGCATCGCGGCGAGCGCCGCGGCGACCTGCGCGCTGACGACGATGATCTCGCCGAGCGACACGCGCCGCTGCTCCACGATGTCGCCGAGCGGGGCGCCGGTGAGGTGCTCCATCACGAGGTACGGCAGGCCGTCCGACGACGTCCGCGCGTCGCTGATCCGAAGCAGGCCCGGGTGGCGCACCATCGACGCGTACCTGTGCTCGGCGTACAGCCGGCTCGCGAAGTCGGCGTTCTTCACGAGGTGATCGTGGAGGACCTTCAACGCGACGCGCTCGCCGGTGATCTTGTGTGCAGCGAGGTAAACGGTCGCCATACCTCCGCGCGCAATCGGCGACATCACGTCATACTCGCCGAAGCGCCCCATGGAGGGGCGGTTCCGTCGCGAGCGCGGCAGGATGATGACCCTGTCGCCGGCCGATCCGCCAACCATTCCTTCCTCGGGGCCGAGCATGAGCGCGTCGGGGTGCAGTGCCGATGCCATCCGCAGAGATGGTAGTAATGAAGGCAACACATCAAGCCAACATGAGAAAATCACGTGGTCTGACCAACTACCGTGAGCGAGTTATGTGCTGAAAAACTGAGACACTAACTGACGCATTGACGCCACAGCACGGGGGGATCAGGGCAGGTCAATCCCACTTGCGGCGCAGACGAGCGACGCACGGCGGCGCGCATCTCCTGTCAGGCCTGCCGACAGTGTCGCCACACGTTTTGGCTCCCTTCTCCGACATGCAGCCGCCACGGCGCGCGCCCGGTCGTCCGCGCGCAGGGTGACGCGCATTCCGGCGATCTCGGGGATGCTGGCTGGGTCGGCGCGCTCCTCGCCGACGGCGCCGCTCATGAGGACGGCGTAGAGATCCCGCGCCGGCAGACCGCGCGCCGCGATCGCCTGTGAGCGCGCGAGGTGCGCGTCCATGATCTTTTCCATGCCGGCGCGATCGCGCGAGCCGACCACGGGGTGACCGTTCACGAACAGCGTGGGCGTGCCGTCGACGCCGAGCGCCATCGCGGCGGCGCCCTCGGCGGCCACGGCATCGCGGTGGCGGCGGTCGTCGAGCGCGGCGCGCAGCCGCGGCAGATCGAGGCCGGCGGCCTCGCCGAGCTGCTCGAGGTCGGCGCGCGCGAGCTGGCCGGGGTGCGCGAACAGGAGGTCGTGGAACGCCCAGAACTTGCCCTGCGCCGCCGCCTCGACGCCGGCCTCGGCGGCGAGCGGCGCCTGGCGGTGCGCGGGCATCGCGAGGTGGCGGTACACGATCCGCACGTCCGCGCCGTACCGCTGGCGCACGTGCTCGAGGACCGGCGCCATCTTCGTGCAGAACGGGCACTCGAAGTCGCCCCACACGACGATCGTCACGAGCGCGTCGTCGGGCCCGCGCTGGTGGCCCGGCAGGCCGAGGCCGACCTTGTAGACCTGGTCCGCGTCGAGCCGGCCCGGCTCGCGCTCGGTCCGCGGCACGTCCGCCGCCGGCCGCCCGGCCGCGACGAGCGCGTCGTAGCCACCGCCCTGCTGCGCCGCGCGGACCAGCTCCTCGTCGACGAGATCGGCGAACGCCTTGAGCGGCCGGTCCCCGGGCAGCGCGCGCCCGTTGACGAAGAACGCCGGCGTGCCGGAGAGGCCGAGCGCGACCGCGTCCCGGGCGTCGGCATCGATCTGCGGGCGGTGGCGGCGCGAGTCGAGCTCGGCGCGGAAGCGCACCATGTCGAGCCCGAGCTCGCGCGCGTAGAGCTCGACGGCGGCGCGATCGACGCGCCCCGCGACGGCGAAGATCCGGTCGTTCATCGGGCGGAACCGGCCCTGCGCCGCGGCGGCGAGCGCCGCCTCGGCCGCGATCGTGTTGTCCGGATCGAGCGGCAGCCACCGGTGCACGAACCGGATCTGTCCGGGGTAGAGCCGCTCCAGCAGATCGAGCGTGTGCTGCGCGCGGTAGCAGAAGCCGCACGCGTGGTCGCTCCACGAGACGATCGTGATCGGCGCGCCCGCCGGCCCCTCGGCGGGCGAGGCGCCGCGCGGCGCGCGGTAGATCGCGGCCGGATCGAACGTCAGCCGGTCGGCGCGCGCGGCCGGCGCGGCGAGGCCCCCGGCCAGCGCGAGCAGCACGAGCGCGGCCTCGGGCCGGGCACCACCCCGGCGCATGGCTTCCTTCATTCCGGCCAAGCTAGCAGAGCGGCCCGAAGGCCGCGAGCGAGCGCCTGGCCGCGCGGCCCGGTGCCCGCCGCGACGAGCGTGCGGTGCTCGTCGCCGGCGCCGCCCGCGTGCCCAAGCTCGAGCCGCAAATGATCCGGCGGCATCACCGCGAACCGGTCGGCCCACTCGATCAGGCACACGCCGCGCGGCTCGCCGAGGAGCTCCTCGAGGCCGAGCTCGGCCAGCTCCGCCTCGCGCTCGATCCGGTACAGATCGACGTGCCACACGACGAGCCGGCCGCCGGGGTACTCGTTGACGAGCGCGAACGTCGGGCTGGACGCGCTCGCGGCCCCGAGCGCGCGCGCGAGTCCGGCGACCAGCGTGGTCTTGCCGGCGCCCAGGTCGCCGATGAGCGCGATCGCGTCGCCACCCGCGAGCAGCGGCGCCAGCGCGGCGCCAGCGCGCGCCGTCGCCTCGGCATCCGCCAGGACGATCGCGCCGCCGCCGTCACCGCCGTCACCGCCGTCACCACCGCCACCGCCACTGCGCACGCGATCACCGACGGCCGCGTCCATGGCCTCGTCCATGGCCGCGAACCTAGCACCCGGCCGCGGACGTTGACCGCGATCCGGATGGTATATGAAGGCCGTGAAGCGCCCCGCCGTCGTCGCGCTCGCGCTCGCGCTCGCACTCGCGCCCTCGACGTCCGCCTGCGGCCGCGATCCGGGCCCTCCGCGCGTGCGGCCGCTGCCCAAGCCCGACGGCAGCCCGGCCCTGCGGGGCGGCGGCGCGGCCCGCTCGCCGCGCACCGCGAGCTACACGATCGCCGCCACGCTCGATCCGACGAGCCACCAGATCACGGCGACGCAGACGCTCCACTGGACGAACCCCGGCGAGAGCCCCGTCGACACGCTGCCGTTCCACCTCTACCTCAACGCGTTCAAGAACGAGCGCTCGCTGTTCATGCGCAGCACGGGCGGCCTGATGCGCGGGGCCAAGGCGAGCGACACCGGGTGGGGCTTTATCCGCGTCGAGTCGGTCAAGATCGGCGGCACCGAGCTCGCGAGCAAGCTGCGGGTCGTCGAGCTCCCCGCGGACATCGCCGAGGAGTACCCGCCGCCGACGCCCGGCGATCCGGACCAGACCCGCGACGAGACGGTCGTGGAGCTGCCGCTCGCCGAGCCCGTGCCGGCGGGCGGCCAGATCGACGTCCAGTTCCAGTTCACGGCGCAGCTCCCCGAGGTGTTCGCGCGCACCGGCTACAAGGGCGAGTTCCACCTGGTCGCGCAGTGGTTCCCCAAGATCGGCGTGCGCGTGGGCCCGCCAGGCGCCGAGCGCTGGGAGTGCCAGCCGCTGCACCAGAACACCGAGTTCTTCGCCGACTTCGGCGTCTACGACGTCTCGCTCACCGTGCCGAGCACGTACGCCGTCGCGGCGACCGGCGTGCTCGTCGCGGCGACCGAGGCGGCGGGCGGCACGCGCACGTTCAAGTACCAGGCGCAGGACGTCCACGACTTCGCCTGGATGGCCGATCCGTACATGGAGGTCCTGTCGGGCCAGGCGAAGGTCGAGGACGGCACCGTCGAGGTGCGCGTGGTCCACCGGCCGGAGCAGAAGGCGTTCGCGCGCCGCCACCTCCAGGCCGGCATCGGCGCGATCGAGAAGTACAGCGCGGCCTACCTGCCCTACCCGTGGCCGATCATGACGATCGTCGACCCGCCGCCCGAGGCGATGTTCGGCGCCGGCGGCATGGAGTACCCGACGCTCGTCACGGCCGCCGCGGACTCGGCGCTCTCCCGCCCCGGCCTGCGGTTCCCGGAGATGGTCACGATCCACGAGGTCGGCCACAACTGGTTCCAGGGCATGCTCGCCTCCAACGAGGCGCTCGAGGCGTGGCTCGACGAGGGCGTGAACGAGTGGGCCACGGCGCGGGCCATGAACGAGCTGTACGGCGAGCGGACGAGCGGGCTCGACTGGATGGGCTGGCAGGCCGAGCTCGCCAAGCTCCGCCACGCGGTCGCGTCGGATCCCGGCTCGCTGCCGTCGCCGATCGCGGCGGCGGCCTACGCGTTCGTCGACAACAAGGCGTACGGCGAGCAGACGTACACCACCACGATGAACGCGCTGCGCACGCTCGAGCAGACGGTCGGGGCCAAGCGCTTCGAGGCGGCGATGAAGGTGTACGCGCGGACGTGGGCGTTCCGCCACCCGACGGGGCGCGACCTGTTCGACGTCCTGTCGCGGGAGCTCGGCCAGGACCTCACCTGGTTCTTCGCGCCGGTGTTCCAGCAGGTGGGCAGCCTGCGGCTCGGCGTCCGCACCGCGAGCTGCGAGCGCGTGCACCGGACGCGCGGCGTCGACGTCGAGCTGCGCGGCGGCAGCGCCGGCAGCGCCAGCGGCAAGCGCAAGGTGACCGCGAGCGAGGCGCCCGAGACCAGCGGCTACCGCTGCGAGGTCGTCATCACCAGCACCGGCGCGTGGCACGTGCCGGTCGACATCAAGCTCCGGTTCGCGGATGGCTCGGAGAAGGACGAGCGCTGGGACGATCGCGGCGAGAGCGGCCACTGGAAGCGCTTCGTCTTCGAGCGCAGCTCGCCGCTCGACGAGGTGATCCTCGATCCCGACGGCAAGATCGCGCTCGGCGCGCCGATCTCGTACCACTACCGGCTGGACGGCGCCGGCGCGGCCGCGCTGCGCGCCGGCGCGTGGTTCGGCTCGATGGCGCACACCCTCATGCAGCTCGGGGGCCTCTAGTGGCGACCGCGCGGCACCTGGGGCTCGGCGATCTGCTCGGGGCCGGCCCGCGCGCGCTCTCGCGGTACACCGGCACGCTGCTCGCGGTGTTCGTGGTGCAGAGCCTCGTCGCGGTGGGCTGCATGTTCGCCGTCGCGCTCGTCCTGGCCCAGACGTTCGCGCACCTGCCGATGTTCGACGACGCCGTCGACGGTTCGCTCGTCGCCGCCCTGTGGTGCGTGCGGCACGGGCGCTCCGCCTTCCTCGCGGTCGGGAGCCTCGTCATCGGCGCCGTGCTCCTGTGGGGACTCGCGTCGTGGTTCCTCGTCGGCGGGCTGTGCGGCGTCTTCGCGCAGCGCCCCGACGGCCGCGGCGACACGGCGCGCTGCTTCGGCGCGAGCGGCGCGGCGACGTACCTGCCGTACGCGCGGCTCGCGCTGTGCTCGCTACCGGGGTACCTCCTCGTGCTGTTCTTGCTCCTCACGGGGCTCGGCATCGCGGCGCCGCGCGTCGAGCACGCGCTCACGCTGCCGCAGCTCCTGGGCCCGCTCGCCCTCGCGGCGCTGCCGGCGATCCTCTTGCTCCACTACCTGTGGACGGTGTCCGCCTACGCGCGCGTCGAGCTGGCGCTGCGCCACGACACGCACGATCCGGGCGTCGTGCGCACGTACCTCCACTCGCTCGCGTACGTGTTCCGGCGGCCGCTCACGCTGATCCACGCCGCCCTCGGCTGGCTCCTGTTCCTGATCGTCACGGCCGCGTACGCGTACCTCGCGCAGGGCCACCCGATGTACGGCGCCGAGGGCGCGGTCACGCTGTTCTTCGTGCGCCAGGGCGTGGCGCTCTTGCGGCTGGCGATCCAGGCGGGGATCCTCGCCGGCCAGGTCGAGCTCGGCCGCACGCGCCCGCTGCCGCCGCGGCGGCTCGAGGCCAAGCCGTCCGCCGCGGCGTGACGCGGCGCGGGGCTCAGAGCAGCGCGGCGAGCCCGACCGCGAGCCCGGCCGCGGCGCCCACCACGACCACCACCGCGCCCACGACCGCCACGCGCCACCGCGCGCCCGCCGGGTGCATGCCGACGACGATCTCGGCGCCGTCCCCGATCGTGTCGAACACCGCTGAGCCGGACCCCCGCGGCTGCGTCAAGGGCCGGAGCCGCCGCAGGGCCGCGCGCTCCACCTGGGACGCGGGCGGCGTCGAGATCGTCCGGAGCCGCTGCAGGAGCACGAGCGGATCCGCCGCGGGCGCGGGTGCCGACGCGCGCGCGACGCCCGCCAGCGCCCCGCCGAGCCCGAGCGGCGCCAGGTCCACGGCCGTCGGCGCACCGTCGCGCGCGGCCGGCGCCGGCTCCGCATCGCTCGTGATCTCGCCCGTGACGACGGCGATCGGGCTCGAGCCGCGCGGCCGCCCCGGGAACGGCTCCACGCCGACCAGCGTCGGGGACCGCGGGCGCCGCGGTCTGGCCCCCGCGTCGGACGCCTGCTCGACGTCGCGGCCGTTCTCCGTCCACGCGCGCCGCCGGCCGATCAGCGGCTCCATCTGCACGCGGGGACGCTCGCTCTCCTCGATCGAGAACGACGGTAGCTCGGTGATCCGGATCCGCTGCGTATCGCGGACGAGGGCTGGATCCTGAGGCAGACTGAACCGCACGAACCCGAGCTTGGTGATCGGCGAGGTTGGAGGTGCGGTCTCTTGAGGCTCGCGAGGCACGAAAGCTACTCTGCTTTGCCTGGCGCTCGAGAACCAGGGAGGGAATGAGCGGTGTTGTGTATCCTGCTGTATCCACCTCGAAATGCTCGTTAGCCGCCACACGAGCGTGCACGCACAGCTCATCTCACGCAGCTCTCACGGAGCGCCAACTCTGCGAAGCTCTTGAACATATGGATCCGCGGATCTCCGACGCGCGCCGCGTGCGCCGCACACCCGAGCACGCCTCAGCGCGATCACCTCGCATCGACGGAGATCGGGCTCACCGTGGCGCGAGGCGCCCTCAGGGCCGTCGCAGCGCACCACTCCGCCTGCTGGCCGCCTGCTGGCCGCCTGCTGGCCCCCTGCTGGCCCCAGCTGCGAGCCGCTGCGAGCCACCCGGCCCGTGAGCTTGCCCGAGGCGCGCGCAGCCTAGCTGCGCGCAACGAACCCGACGAGCGCGATCCCCGCGGCGCTCAGAGCCAGCGCCACGGCATCCCGAGCAGGCTCGGGGGCCGGATGCGCGGCGCCGGCGTCGCCGCCGGCTTCTCACGAGGAGCGTACGCGCGCGGCGGCGTCGCTGCCGGCTTCTCGCGCGGAGCGAACGCGCGCGGGCTCGGCACCGGTGCCGGCATCGGCGCGAACGCAGGCGTCGAGCGGCGGCCAGGCGGCGGCAGCGGCGCCGCCACCTCGGACGGACGCACGTCATGCATGAATGCCGGCAGCTCGACGTTCCACCACACACCAGCCTTCCCGCCGGAGACCGTCGACTGCTGCGAAATGGCGAAACGCACCATTCCGAGCTTGGTGATCGAAGAGGCCAGAGCCGGGGTCACGTTGGGCACGAGTTAATCCTAGAGGGCCTCGATCTCGACGAATAGTGGGGGAAATTGGCGACGTTGTGCACCACAGTTCCACTTCGAAGAAGCACGTCAGCTACATCACCAGTTGTTTGCGCGTTGTGAACCTCGCGCTTCGATCGCGTCGCGCGCAACTCGTCGAAGATCTTCGGCGCGACACACGCGACATCGCGAGGGCTCATCCCCGCGTCGCAGCACGCTCGTACCAGGGGCCGAGATCGCATCCGCCGCAAAGATCTTGCTCACGCTGGCGCCGCGAAACACGGTCGCGCGCCGATGCGTGGCGGCGCTTACGCCGCCCTTACGCGTCGACCAGCACGCCGGGGTTCAGGATGCCGTGCGGATCGAGCTCGCGCTTCACCGCGCGCAGCGCCTCGGCGAACAGCGGCGGCCGCTCGCGATCGTACCAGGGCCGGTGCGTGCGCCCGACGGCGTGGTGGTGCGTGATCGTGCCGCCCGCCGCGACGAGCGCCTCGGAGGCCGCGGCCTTCACGGCGCGCCACTGCGCGAGCTCGGCGCCGAGCCTGAGCCCGCCGATGAACGTGTAGTACGGCGCTGGCCCGTCGGGGTAGACGTGCGTGAAGCGGCACGCGACGAGGCCACCGCCGCACTCCTCTTCGAGCGCGCGCCCGACGGCGGCCGTGACGCGGGCGTGCAGCTCGGGGAACTGCGTCCACGTGCACGCCGTCTCGAACGTGTCGCTGAGCACCCCGACGGAGAGCAGCGACGACTGCAGGTAGGGCGCGTCGAAGAACGCCTGCCGCCACGCGCCCGCCTCGCCGGTGCGCGCGCCCGCCTCCGTCTGGGTCTCCGTCGGGCCGGACACCACCTCGCCGCCGTGATCGCGCGCGAGCTCGAGCGCGCGCGCGAGCCAGGGGCCGAGCGGGTGATCCGCGGACTCGAAGCCGATGAGGAGGACGCTCGCCCCGTCGAACCGCACGCGGTGGAGGCGCGCCTCGGTCGCGTCGAGCAGGCGCGCGTTGCTCGGCCAAAGGCCCGACTGCGCGAGCGCGCGCGCCGCGGCGACCGCGGCCCCAAAGTCGCGGTACGCGACGCTCGCCGTCGCGCGGAACCGCGGCCGCGGCACGACGCGCATCCACGCCTCGGTGATGACGCCGAGTGTGCCCTCCGAGCCGAGGACGAGCCGCGCGGCCTCCGGGCCGGCGCCCGAGCTCGGGTGGCGGTGCGTCTCGAGCGTGCCGCGCGGCGTGATCATCGTGATCGCGTGCGCGAGCTCGTCGATCCGCGTCGGGCCTGTCGCGTAGTGGCCGCCCGCGCGCGTGGCGAGCCAGCCGCCCAGCGTCGAGAACTCGAACGACTGCGGGAAGTGGCGCAGGGTCAGCCCGCGGCGGCCGAGCGCCTCCTCGAGCGCCGGGCCGAGCGTGCCCGCGCCGATCCGCGCGAGCCGGCTCGTCTCGTCCACCTCGTGGACGCCCGCCAGGGCGCCCAGATCGAGGCAGACGACCGCGCCGCGGCCCGGCCGCGCGAGCCCCGCGTCGACGCCGCCGACGACCGACGTCCCGCCGCCGAACGGCACGCACGCCCAGTCGCGCTGGTCGCAGAGATCGAGGACGCGCGCGACCTCGTCTGCGTCGCGCGGGCGCGCCACGAGGTCCGGCGCGCCGGTGTAGTCGCCGTCGAACCCCGCGACCAGATCGGGGAACGCGCGACCGCGGGTGTGCAGCGCGCGCGCGCGGGGCGCCGCCGTCGTGAACGCGGCGAACGAGTCCGGGATCCGGACCGCGGGGTCGGGCACGTCCGGCTCGTCCGGCGGCAGCGGCCGCGCGACCGGCTGAGCCGCCGGCAGGAGCGCGCGGGCCATCGTCGCGAGCCCATCACGCGCAGCGTCGTCGGGCCATCGATCGCGCCACCCCCACGCCCAGATGCTGCGCTCCCGTATCGCGTCGCTCACGCGGACGTCGTACCATGCGCGGCCAAGAAGGAGCGGAACATGGAAGAGTTCGTCGCGAAGATGGCGGAGAAGGTCGGCATCGATCAGGACACCGCGAAGAAGGTCATCGACTTCTTGCAGGAGCACGCCGACGAGGCCCTGGCGTTCATCAAGAAGTCGGACGTCCTCGACAAGCTCCCCGGCGGCGTCGGCGACAAGCTCGGGAAGCTGTTCTGATGAGCGCGCCCGAGCTCCACGCGCTGCTCGCGGAGGCGGGCTTGGCCGACAAGGTCGCCCGCATCGACGATCGCCTGGCCCGCTTGCAGTGGGGCTCCGCGTTCGTCGTCGTCGGGATCTCCGGCTCCGCGATCGTGGCCATCGCGCCCCTGTTCCGCGCCGTGCCCGCGGAGAACACGGACGCGTTCTATCGCAAGCTCCTCGAGCACAACGCGCACATGGGCGGCATCGCCTCGTTCGCGATCCAGCCTGACGGCTGGGTCGTCTTGCACGCCGGCCGCGCCGTGAAGGGCCTCGACGGCGCCGAGCTCGCGACGATGGTCGCCGCCGTCGGCCGCTTCGCCGATCAGTACGACGACCAGCTCATCGGCGAGTTCTACGCCAAGCAGCTCGAGTCGACGAACCAGGCCATGGTCGACGAGGTGGACGCGCCCTCCCCGCTCGAGGCTGCCGTCGAAGCCGCGACCCACGCGCCCGCCGCGGGCGACGCGCCTGCCGCCGAGTAGCGCGCACCCGCGGGCGGAGCTGCCGGCGCCGTAACACGGCCGGATGCGCAGTGCAGCTGGCGGTTGGCGCGGTGAAGCCGGCCGTTCACGTCGAGGTTCGCCACGCTCCGGCGACGGCGAGGCCACGGCGGATCGCGAGCTTACGCGGGCACGGCCGCTGCACGAAGGCGCGGCATGCTTCGCAGAACCTTCGCGCTGTTCTTCCTGCTCGCGGCGTGCGGCACCGACGCCGAGCCCGATGACTCCGATGATGCGACCGGCCCGCGCTTCTACGAGGACGTGGCGCCGATCCTCGCGAAGAGCTGCGTGAGCTGCCACCAGGAGGGCGGCGTCGCGCCGTTCTCGCTCATCACGTACGAGGACGCGATCGGCTTCGCGGCCGCGATGCCCTCGGCGGTGCGCACGCGGCAGATGCCGCCGTGGGGCACCGACAACTCGGGCGCCTGCAACACGTACCAGGACGCGCGCTGGCTGACGGACGACGAGATCGCCACGATCGCGGCGTGGGCCGAGGGCGATCGCCAGAAGGGCGATCCCGCCGCGGCGCCGCGGCTGCCCGATCCGCTGCCCGGCCTGCCGCGCGTCGACAAGACGGCGGCGATGCCCGAGCCGTACACGGCGGACACGCGGCTCGGCGACGACTACCGCTGCTTCATCGTCGATCCGGCCATCGCGCAGGACGCGTTCCTCACCGGCTTCGAGGTCCGGCCCGGCGAGCCGAGCGTCGTGCACCACATGCTCCTGTTCCAGCTCCAGACGGCGGAGGCGGAGGCCGCGGCGGCGCAGCTCGACGCGCAGAGCCCGGGCCCCGGCTACACCTGCTTCGGCGGCGTCGGCTCCGCGGCCTCGAGCCTCGTCGGCGTGTGGGCGCCCGGCGTGCGCGCCTCGCGTTACCCGGAAGGCACCGGACTGCCCGTCAAGGGCGGGCGCAAGATGGTAGTGCAGATTCACTATCACAATCACGGCGCGCCGCTGGCCGACAAGACGGCTATCGATCTCATGATCGAGCCGACCGTCGCCGAGCCGTCGTTCCTCTACCTGCTCGCCGCGCCGAACCTCTACCTGCCGCCCGGCAAGCCCGAGATCGTCACGACGAACCAGTACCAGCTGCCCGGATTCCTCGGCCAGTACAACGTCTGGGGCGTGTTCCCGCACATGCACACGCGCGGCCGCTCGCTGCGCGTCGAGGTCGATCACGCCGGCCAGAACCAGTGCATCACCGACGTGCCGCGCTGGGACTTCAACTGGCAGCAGGGCTACTTCTACGACGGCGCGCCGCGCATCGCCGGCGGCGGCGACACGGTGCGGATCACGTGCACGCACAACACGACGATGGAGGATCAGCCGATCACGTGGGGCGAGGGCACCGACGACGAGATGTGCCTGGCGTTCCTCTACGTCTCGCCGTACTGATGCCGCTCGCGCACGCGCACGCGGCGCATGCGCTCAGCGGCCGTGGGCGTACCCGCCATCGACGTCGAGCACCGCGCCGGTGACGAACCCCGCGCGCGCGAGGTAGAGCGCCGCCTCGGCGGTCTCGGTCGGCTCGCCGACGCGCCGGAGCAGCGCCAGGCGCGCGAGCGCGTCCGCGCCGGCGCCGATCAGCGGCGTGCGGATGATGCCGGGCGCGATCGCGTTGACGCGGATCCGGTGCGGCGCCAGCTCGACGGACAGCGACCGCGTGAGCGCGTGCACGCCGCCCTTGCTCGCCATCGCCGCGGAGGACGGCAGCTCGGTCGTGGGCTGATCGACCATCACGGTGCCGATGTTGATCACGCTGCCGCCGCCGGCCTCGATCAGGAGCGGGACGATCGCCTGCGTGACGAGGAACGTGCCCCGGACGTTCGTCGTGTAGAAGGCATCGAGGTCCGCCGCCGAGGTCTCGAGGAACGGCCGCACGGCGAAGATGCCGGCGCTGTTGACCAGGACGTCCGCGCCGCCCAGGTGGGCGCGCGCCGCCTCGGCGATCCGCCGCGCGGTGTCGGGCTCGCCGATGGCCCCGGCGACCGGGACGATCCGGTCGGCCGGCGCGCCGAGCTCCTCGCGGGCGCGCGCGAGCCGGGCCGGGTCCCGCGCGTTGATGACGACGCGCGCGCCGGCCTCGAGGAACCGCCGCGCGATGTGAAAGCCGATGCCGCTGCTCGCGCCGGTGACGATGACGCGATCGATCCGAGGGTCTGTCATGTCGCTCTCCCTGGTGGGTTATGGAGAAGCAATCTAGGGCGCCGGCCTCTCAGGAGAAAATCGTATGTTCTCATCGAGTCCATAGCTTTTGGCTATGGTCATGGTCTGGTCTGGTAGGGTCGGGCGTGACCTTCGATCAGCTCGTCGCCTTCCATGCCGTCGCGACGCGCGGCGGGTTCTCGGCGGCGGCGCAGCACCTCCACAAGTCGCAGCCCGCGATCACGAAGCTCGTGCAGAGCCTCGAGGCGGCCTTGGGGATCGTGCTGTTCGATCGCGCGGCCTACCGCGCGACGCTCACCGACGCGGGCCGGCTGTTCCTCGCGCGGACCGAGGGCCTGCTCGCGGACGCGGACGCGCTGCGCCGGTTCGGGCTCGCGCTCGGCGGCGCCGCCGAGCTGGTCGTGCGGCTCGTGCTCGAGGCGGTGACGCCGCTGCCGCGCGTGCTCGAGGCGCTCCGCGACGTCTGGGCGCGGTTCCCCGCGGTGCGCTTCGAGCTCCGCACGGAGCGGCTGAGCGGCGTGCTCGAGGCGCTCCGCGACGGCAGCGCGGACCTGGCGATCGCGGGCGGGCACGGCGTCGACGCGCGCGCGATGATCGCGCAGCCGTTCACCGAGGTGCGCATCGTCCCGGTCGCGCGCGCCGATCACCCGCTCGCCGCGATCGCGGGGCCGGTCCCGGCGGCGGAGCTACGGCGGCACGCGCAGGTGGTGCTGACCGACAGCGCGCGCGGCGACCTCACGCAGACGCTGAACGTGCTCGACGCGGGGCTGCAGTGGACGGTGACCGACGTCGCCGCGAAGCTCGAGATCATCGAAGCCGGCCTCGGCTGGGGCGGGCTGCCCGAGCACGTCGTCGCCCCGCGGCTCGCGGCGGGCGCGCTCACCGCGCTCGAGGTGCGCGAGTTCGAGGTGCGCGCGATGGAGCTGTTCGCGATCCGCCGCCGCGACGAGCCCGCGGGCCCGGTGACCGGCGCGCTGTGGGCCCGGCTCGCGGCGCCGGGCCGTCCGTGATTTGAGCCGCCGCTATGGCTGCTATGGGCTCGGCGTTGGATCGTCGAGCCACGCGCGCGCAAGCTCGAGCGTACGGGCGTTCTCAGGCACCTCCTCGAGGAAGCTCTGCCGGTACGCCGGATCGGCGATCCGGCCGGCGATGGCAAACAGCCGGTCCCGCGCCGCGGCGATCGCGCGCCGCGCCGCCTCGTGCGCGCCGGTCGCGTGCAGCGCCTCGGCGTGCGCGAGCCGCACGAACGCGCCGCGGAACATGCCGCACCCGCCCATGGCGGCATTGCGGGCGACCGCGATCTCGGCGGCGGCGAGCGCCTCTACGGCGCGGCCCTGCGCGAGGTGGATCGCGGCGAGCGTCGCTCGGGCGCCCGGCTGGTCGATGGGGGGGAGTATACCGAGCGCGGGCGCGATCTCGCGCTCGGCCGCGTCGAGGTCTCCCATCCGGCGAAGCACCTCGGCGAGCACCCAGCGACCGCGGCCCTCCTCGATGGCGACCTGGTACGCGCGCCCATGGTCGCGCAGCGC
The DNA here is from genome assembly GCA_035558535.1 of Kofleriaceae bacterium. GTDB lineage: Bacteria > Myxococcota_A > Polyangia > Haliangiales > Haliangiaceae > JABFXX01. The sequence goes on along the minus strand of DATMCI010000132.1, from coordinate 20,304 downwards.
CTGCGCGATCGCGCGCGCCGCGTCGAGCGCGGCGAGCGTACCGATGTCGGCGCGCAGCCAGGCGAGGGTGAACTGCCGCTGCGAGCCGCCCAGGCCGAGCATCGCGTCGCCCGGCGCGACCCGCTCGAGCGCGTCCGCGGCCGGCTCGAACGCCCCGAGGTACGAGAGGTTCACGCCCCGGAACAGGTGCGCGACCAGGAAGGTCCGCTCGCCGCCGATCACGTCGAAGATCGCCAGGTTCTCGTCGGCGCACTGGAGCGCGAGCCATGGGTCGTCGTGCGCGTGGCTGCTCCGGTGGGCGAGCGTGACGTTCCACCAGTAGCGCGCGAGCGGGTCACCACCGCGCGTCGGGCGAACGGTCGTGAAGAACAGCGCCTCCAGCTCGATCGCCTCCGCGACGAGCCCGACGAGATCAAGGATACCGGCCGCGAGGACGCAAGTGAACGCTACACGCCCGACCGCCTCGGAGGCCGGCTCGACGTCCCGGAGCAGCTCGACCGCGTCCAAGAGATCGGAGATCCGGCCGGTCATCCCCGCGCCCATGTAGAACGCGCCCAGCGCCTGCGCCCACGGGATCGAGCCGCGCGGCGCCGCGCGGATCAGCTCCTCGGCGGCAGCCATGACGGCGCCCGAGTCCTGCATGTCCTGGACGAACACCTCGCAGCGCATACCGAGCAAGGCGAACCGGATCTCCAGCGGCGGCTCGCAGCGCATGCCGAGGTCGACACGGGCCAGCGTCGACTTCAGGTCGCAGACATGGAAGGCCTGCTCCGACGCGCCCAGGTAGAAGCTCGACGCCCGCACGCCCTCGCCGCCCCGCTCGAAGTGGCCGGCGAGCATCAGGGGATCGGCCTCGCCATGCCGCTCGAGCCACTCGCCCGCGAGGCAGTGGCCGAGCCGCCGATCTTCTTCGGTGAGCATGGCGTAGGCGCCTTCGCGAAGGAGCGCGTGCCGGAACGCGAGCTCGTGCTCCCCGGCGTACCGGCTCTGTGGCCGCGCCACGAGCACCTCCTGCTCGACGAGCCGGCCCAGCCAGCCGTCCACCGCCGTCGCATTCATCGCACGGCCGAGGAGCAGCGTCACGCCGCTCGCCCAGCACACCTCGCCGAAGATGCTCGCCGCGCGCAGCACACGCCGCGCCTCGAGCGGCAGCCGACCAAGCCGCGTCTCCACCATCGCCAGCACCGTCTCGGGTAGCGCGCTCTCCTTGCCCTCGGCGACCGCGCGGATCAGCTCCTCGAGATAGAACGCGTTGCCGTCCGCCTGCTTGACCAGCCGCTCGATCATCTCGGGCTCGACGCTGTCGCCCAGCACCTGGCGCACCAGCCGCTCGCCGACCTTACGCCCGAGCGACTTGAGCCGGATCTCTTGCACGTTCCGCTCGGACCACAGCCGCGGGAAGATCTCGTAGACCTCGGGCCGCGCGAACGCGAGCACCATCCACGGCTGCTTGCTGCGCTCGCGCAGCGCGGTGTCGATGAACCGCACCGTGCCGAAGTCACCCCAGTGCAGATCCTCGAGGATGATCAGCACGGGATGGACGGCGGTCTCGACCTGGAGGAAGTCCAGCCACGCCTTGTGCATCTGCTCGCTCATGAGCTGCGCGTCTTGCCGCGCGGCGCGGAGCTGCGCGCTGCCCTCGTCGGGGAACGGCGCACCGATGAGCTCGCCGAGGAACTCCGTCACGCGCTGCTGATCCGCGGCACGCACGCGCTCGCCCACCCGCGCTCGGAGCTTGGCCCGCCGCGCGTCGAGCGGCTCGCTGCGGTCGATCCCGAGCGCCCCACGCAGCGCCTGCGCGAGCAGATCCAGCGTCGAGCCCGCACTCTCCGCCGCGCCGCGGCCGATCCAGATCGCCACCTCGTCGTCGCGCTCGCGCATGCGGCTCACCAGCTCGGCGCCGAGACGCGACTTGCCCATCCCCGCCGCGGCCGTCACCACCACCACCCGCACCTCTCGCTCGTCGATGCACTCGTCGAGGAGCCCCGCCAGCGCGCCCAGCTCCCAGTCGCGACCCACGCACGACGTCGGCCGGCCCAGCAGCGTCCGCGCGCCCTGCATCAGCACACGCTCGCCACGCAAGAGGAGCCCGGCCTCGCGCTCGATCACATCGAATCGCGCATCCAGCAGGCCGGCGCTCATCTCGTCCAGCGCGATCGGCGCAGGCTCCACGGCCAGATTCACTGCACCTGCCGCGACCTGTGCGAGCAGCCGCGCGGCGCGCTCGAGCACGTCGGCCTCGGGCAGCTTGCCCGTCACGTCGGCACGGCCCATCGCGATCGCCAGCGCACGGTCCTTGGTGACCACGCGCAGCGCGAGCGCGCAGCGCGCCGCCTGCGCCGCCTGATCCGTCGCCACCTGCCGCTCGGTCTCGAGCACCACGATCGTCGTCCCACCGGCAAGCTCGGACATGCGGCCGCCGTGCGGCTTGATCGCGCGCCACAGCGCTTCCGCGTCGATGGTCAGCTGGCCCTCCCCGGCCGCCTCCAGCAGCACCACGAACAGAAACCGCCGCTCGCTGCCGGTGATCGCCGTGGATGCTCCCTCGCTGCCGCGTGATGCCACGATCCGATCGAACCGCGGCGCGGTCCAGGCGTCACTCGCCGGCTCGGCGCCGTCCATCGAGGACGCCGCTCGGAGGTTCTGCGGATAGCTCTCCTCGAGCCAGCTCGCGAGCTGCGGCCACGCGAGGGCGAGCGCCTCGCGATCGATCGCGAGCTCGACGTCGCTGCGTTCGGCAGCGGACGTCCCGACGAGGACCCCGCGCTCGACGAGCCGATCGATCAGCCGTTCGATCGCCTCGCGGGAGCCGGTCGGCGCGCCGGCGAGCAGCGTGCCACGAAGGCGCGGCCGGCGCGCACCGGACGCGGTCAGCGCGAGCAGGATCCCACGCACCAGCCGCGCCTCGTCCGGCGCGGGCTGCGTCATCAGGTGCGGCGCGGGCGCCCGGCCCGCGCCCAGCTCAGGCACCTCGTCGTCGTTCGCCGACCGCGGCGCGAGCAATCGATCCAGCCGGCGGATCACCGCCTCGGCTGTCGGCCGCGCCGCAGGATCGAGCGCCAGGCAGTCACGCACCAGCTGCGCCCACGGCTCCGCGGGCAGCGCCGGCAGCTCCAGCGTGTCCACCGCGAACGCCAGGTGCAGCAGCATCGCGTCCCCGATCGGGTGCCGACCCGTGATCAGCTCGTGCAGCATCACGCCCATCGCCCACACGTCGATCGCACCCGTCGGCGGCACCCCGTGCCACCGCTCCGGCGCCATGTACGCAGGCGTCCCCGACGCCGCGTTCGGCGATCCGCCCACCAGCTTCGCCACCCCGAAGTCCACCACCCGCACGCGGCCGTCGCGCGGGATCACCACGTTCTCCGGCTTGAGATCCGCGTGCACCAGCCCGCGACGGTGCGCCTCGGCGATCGCTTCGGCCACCGCGCGCGCGTAGCGCAGCGCCTCGCGCAGCGGCAGCGGCCCGCTCGCTAGACGCCCGCGCAGCGACTCGCCGTCGAGGTACTCGAGCGCCAGGTACGGCCGCCCCTCGTGCTCCCCGACCGCGTGCAACGTCACGATGTGCGGGTGGCTGAAGCTCGCCGTCGCCCGCGCCTCGTCGAGGAACCGCGTCGCCCCATCGCCCCGCAGCATCGCCCGCTTGATGAACTTCAGCGCCACCCGCCGCTGCAGCGTCACATCCTGCGCCACGTAGACCTGCCCCATCGCCCCCTCGCCGAGGAATCCGCGGATCAGGAAGTCGCCGACGCGCGTCCCCTCGACGAGCAGTGGATCGCCTCCGTCCTCGGGGTCCCCCACGCATCGATGATGAGCCGAGGGACCGCGCGCGAGTCAAGCACCGCGATCGCGGCGCAGCGCGCTATGTGCTCGGCGCCGCCTCGCCGAGCCACGCGCGCGCAAGCTCGAGCGTCCGGGCGTTCTCGGGCACCGTCTCGAGGAAGCTCTGCCGGTACGCCGGATCTGCGATCCGGCCCGCGATGGCAAACAGCCGGTCCCGCGCCTCGGCGATCGCGCGCCGCGCTGCCTCGTGTGCGCCGGTCGCGTGCAGCGCCTCGCAGTGGGCGAGCCGCACGAACGCGCCGCGGAACATGCCGCACCCGCCCATCGCCTCGCTGCGCGCCACCGCGTCCTCGGCCGCGGCGAGCGCCTCGGCGGTGCGCCCCTGGGCGAGCCAGATCGCCGAGCGCGTCGCCAGGATCCCCGGATGCTCGAGCGGCACTGCCATCGGATGCGCGAGCTCGATCTCGCGCTCGGCGCCCTCGAGGTCCCCCATGCGGCGGAGCACCTCGGCCAGCACCCAGTGTCCGCGGCTCTCCTCGAGCGGAGAGCGACGCGCCCGCCCGTACTCGGCGAGCTGCGTCGCGAGCGCGCGCGCCTCGTCGAGCGCGCCGCGATCGGCGCGCAGCCACGCCAGACCGAAGCGGCGCAGCGAGCTCGCCACTCCGAGCGCCTCGTCCACCGCCACGATCTCGTCCAGGAGCTGCTCCGCGGCCGTGAATGCCCCGAGGTACCAGAGGTTCAACCCCCGGAACAGCTGCATGTTCAGGAAGATCTGCTCGCCGCCGATCAGATCGAAGATCGGTTGGATCGCGTCGCTGTGCTGAAGGGCGCGCCACGGGTCCTCGCGCGCATAGGGCGCTCTCAGCCCGACGAGGGTGTTCCACCAGAACCGGGCGAGCGGCTCCCGATCCTCCGTCGAATGGATGATCGCGCAGAACCGCTCTTCCAGCGCGGTCCCCTCGACGACGAGTCCGAGGAAATCGAGAATGTAAATCCCGTTGACGAAGGTGAGCGCCATCTTCCCCACGGCCTCGGGGGCAGGCGTCACCTCCCGCAGCACCGCGATCGACGCCGGGAGATCGGAGGTCCTGCCGGCCAGCAGCGTGCCCGCGTTATACGCATTCACCGCCTGCGCCCAGGGGATGGAGCCCGGTGGCGCCGAGCGCATCAGCTCCTCGGCGTCGGCCATCGTGACGCTGACCAGGTGCACGCCCTGGATGGAGGCTTCGCAGCGCATGCCGAGGAGCGCGATCCGGATCTCTTGCGGGGGCTCGCAGCGGAGACCGAGGCTGGCGCGGGCCACGGTGGCATCGAGGTCGAGGACATGAAATGCCTGCTCCGACGCGCGCAGATAGAAGCTCGCCGCCCGCGCGCCCTCCCCACCTCGCTCGAAGTGACCGGCGAGCACCATCGGATCCGCCTCGCCGTGCCGCTCGAGCCACTGCCCGGCGAGGCGGTGGCCGAGCCGCCGATCTTCCTCGGTCAGCATCGCGTACGCGCCCTCGCGCAAGAGCGCGTGCCGGAACGCGAGCTCGTGATCCCCGGGGTACCGGCTCTGCGGCCGCGCCGCCAGCACCTCCTGCTCGACGAGCCGGCCCAGCCAGTTGTTCACCGCCGTCGCGCTCATCGCACGGCCGAGGAGGAGCGTCACGCCGCTCGCCCAGCACACCTCGCCGAAGATGCTCGCCGCGCGCAGCACACGCCGCGCCTCGAGCGGCAGCCGCCCAAGCCGCGTCTCCACCATCGCCAGCACCGTCCCGGGCAGCGCGCCCTCCTTCCCCTCGGCGACGGCACGGATCAGCTCCTCGAGGTAGAACGCGTTGCCGTCCGCCTGCTTGACCAGCCGCTCGATCGTCTCGGGCTCGACGCTGTCGCCGAGCACCTGACGCACCAGCCGCTCGCCCGCCTTGCGGCCGAGCGTCTTCAAGCGGATCTCCTGGACATTCCGCTCGGCCCACAGCCGCGGGAACACCTCGTAGACCTCGGGCCGCGCGAACGCCAGCACCATCCACGGCTGCTTGTTGCGCTCGCGCAGCGCGGTGTCGATGAACCGGACGGTGCCGAAGTCGCCCCAGTGCAGATCCTCGAGGATGATCAGCACAGGATGCACGGCGGTTTCCACCTGGAGGAAGTCCAGCCACGCCTTGCGCATCTGCTCGTTCATGAGCTGCGCGTCTTGCCGCGCCGTCCGCAGCTGCGCGCTGCCTTCGTCGGGGAACAGCGCGCCGACGAGCTCGCCGAGGAACTCCGTCACGCGCTGCTGATCCGCGGCGCGCACGCGCTCGCCCACCCGCGCCCGGAGCTTGGCCCGCCGCTCGTCGAGCGGCTCGCTGCGGTCGATCCCGAGCGCCCCGCGCAGCGCCTGCGCGAGCAGATCCAGCGTCGATCCCGCGCGCTCCGAGTCGCCGCGCCCGATCCAGATCGCCACCTCGTCGTCGCGCTCGCGCACGCGGCTCACCAGCTCGACGCCGAGGCGCGACTTGCCCATCCCCGCCGCGGCCGTCACCACCACGCCCCGCGCCTCCCGTTCGTCGATGCACTCGTCGAGGAGCCCCGACAGCGAGCCCAGCTCCCAGTCGCGACCCACGCACGACGTCGGCCGGCCCAGCAGCGTCCGCGCGCCCTGCATCAGCGCACGCTCACCGCGCAGGAGGAGCCCGGCCTCCCGCTCCACCACGTCGAACCGCGCGTCGAGCAGGCCGGCGCTCATCTCGTCCAGCGCGATCAACGACGGCTCTGCCGCGGGCTCTGCCGCGGCCACCGCGACCTGCGCGAGCAGCCGCGCGGCGCGCTCGATCACGTCGCCCTCGGGCAGCTTGCCCGCCGCGTCGGCTCGGCCCATCGCGATCGCCATGGCCCGGCCCTGTGCGACCGCGCGTATGGCGAGCGCGCAGCGCGCCGCCAGCGCCGCCTGATCCGTCGCCACCTGCCGCTCCGCCTCGAGCACCACGATCGTCGTCCTGTCAGCGAGCTCGGACATGCGGCCGCCGTACGGCTTGATCGCGCGCCACAGCGCCTCGGCATCCACTGCCGGCTCGCTGCCCTCCGCGATCGAATGCAACAGCACCACGGACAAGAAGCGCCGCTCGCTGCCGGTGATCGCCGTGGACGTCACCACGCTGCCGCGCGGTGCCGCGAGCCGATCGAGCTGGGGGGCGGTCCAGACATCGCTCGGCGGCTCTGCGCCATCCATCGAAGACGCCGAGCGGAGGTGGAGCGGATAGCTCTCGTCGAGCCAGCTCGCGAGCTGCGGCCACGCCTCGGCGAGCGCCGCGTGATCGATCTCGAGCGCGACGTCGCCACGCGACGCGTCGAGCGCCCCCACGAGGACCCCGCGCTCGACGAGGTGATCGACCAGCCGCTCGACCGCCTCGCGCGCGCCGGTTGGCACACTCTGGAGCAGCGTGCCGCGGAAGTGCGGTCGGTGGGCGCCAGACGTGGCCACCGCGAGCAGGATGCCGCGCAACAGCCGCGCCTCGTCCGGCGCCGGCTGCGTCACGAGGTGCTGCTCGGGCGCCTGACCTGCGCTCAGCTCCGGCACGTCCTCGTCGTCGTTCGTCGAGCGCGGCGCGAGCAATCGATCCAGCCGGCGGATCACCGCCTCGGCCGTCGGCCGCGCCGCCGGATCGAGCGCCAGGCAGTCGCGCACCAGCCGCGCCCACGGCTCCGCCGGCAAGTCCGGCAGCTCCAGCGTGTCCACCGCGAACGCCAGGTGCAGCAGCATCGCGTCCCCGATCGGATGCCGACCCGTGATCAGCTCGTGCAGTATCACGCCGATCGCCCACACGTCGATCGCCCCCGTCGGCGGCACTCCGTGCCACCGCTCCGGCGCCATGTACGCCGGCGTCCCCGACGCCGCGTTCGGCGACCCGCCCACCAGCTTCGCTACGCCGAAGTCCACCACCCGCACGCGGCCGTCGCGCGGGATCACCACGTTCTCCGGCTTGAGATCCGCGTGCACCAGCCCGCGACGGTGCGCCTCGGCGATCGCTTCGGCCACCGCGCGCGCGTAACGCAGCGCCTCGCGCAGCGGCAGCGGGCCGGTCGCAAGCCGCGCGCGCAGCGAATCGCCGTCGAGGCACTCGAGCGCCAGGTACGGACGGCCCTCGTGCTCGCCCACCGCGTATAGCGTCACGATGTGCGGGTGGTTGAAGCTCGCCGTCGCGCGCGCCTCGTCAAGGAACCGCTCCGCCCCATCGCCCCGCAGCATCGCCCGCTTGATGAACTTGAGCGCCACCCGCCGCTGCAGCGTCACGTCCTGCGCCACGTAGACCTGCCCCATCGCGCCTTCGCCGAGGAACCCACGGATCAGGAAATCGCCGACGCGCGTCCCATCGACGAGCAGCGGATCGCCTCCGTCCTCGGGGTCCCCCACGCGCCGATGATGAGCCGAGGGACCGCGCGCGAGTCAAGCACCGCGATCGCGGCGCAGCGCGCTACGTGCTCGGCGCCGCTTCGCTGAGCCACGCGCCCGCAAGCTTGAGCGTCCGGGCGTTCTCAGGCACCTCCTCGAGGAAGCTCTGCCGGTACGCTGGATCCCCGATCCGGCCCGCGATGGCAAACAGCCGGTCCCGCGCCGCGGCGATCGCGCGCCGCGCCGCCGCGTGCGCGCCGGTCGCGTGCAGCGCCTCGCAGTGGACCAGCCGCACGAACGCGCCGCGGAACATGCCGCACCCGCCCATCGCCTCGCTGCGCGCCACCGCGTCCTCGGCGGCCGCGAGCGCCTCCGCCGCGCGGCCCTGCGCCAGCCGGAGCATCGCGAGCGACCCCAGGACGCCCGGACGATCGAGGGGGACGACGAGCTCGAGCGAGCGAGCGAGCGAGCGCTCGGCTGCGTCGAGATCGCCCAGGCGGCGGAGCACCTCGCCGAGCACCCAGCGGCCGCGACTCTCCTCGAGCAGGTTGCCGCGCGCCTGGCCGTGATCGCACAGCTGTGCCGCGAGCCCCTGCGCCGCCTCGAGCGCGCCGCGATCGGCGCGCATCCAGGACAGGGCGAAGCGCCGGATCGAGCTCACCACGCCGAGCGCCTCGTCGGCCTGCGTGATCCCCTCGAGCAGGCGCTCGGCCGGCTCGAGCGCGCCGAGGTACCAGAGGTTCTTCCCGCGATAGAGCTGCAGGTTCAGGGACACGAGCTCGTAGCCGGTCTCGTCGAAGATCGGCTGGATCGCGTCGCTGTGCTGGAGCGCCTGCCACGGATCGTCGTGCGCGTAGGCCGCGCGCGTGCCGATCGCGATGTGCCACCAGAACCGCGCGAGCGGCTCCCGATCGCCCGTCGGGCGGATGACCGCGAAGAACCGCTCCTCGAGCGCGTTCCCGCCCTGGACCTGGCCCAGGCTGTCGAGCGTGAAGATGCCGCTGAGCAGGACGAGCGCCATCCGCCCCAGCGCCTCGGGAGCCGGATCGACCTCGTGGAGCAGCGCGATCGACGCCAGCAGATCGGGGATCCGGCCGGCGAGGAGCAGGCCCGTGTAGTACGCCTGCATCGCCTGCGCCCACGGGATCGAGCCGCGCGGCGCCGTGCGCACCAGCTCCTCGGCGTCTGCCATCGTGGCGTCGATCAGGTGCAGGCCCTGCGTGGATGCCGCGCAGCGCATGCCGAGCAGGGCGAGCCGGATGTCGTCGGGCGGCGCGCAGCCGAGGCCGAGCGCGGCGCGCGCCATCGTGGCGTCGAGATCGAGGACGAGCAGCGACTGCTCCGACGCGCGCAGGTAGAAGCTCGACGCGCGCGCGCCGTCGCCGCCGCGCTCGAAGTGGCCGGCGAGCACCATCGGATCGGCCTCGCCGTGCCGCTCGAGCCACTGGCCCGCGAGGCGGTGGCCGAACCGCCGATCCTCGTCGGTGAGCGTCGCGTAAGCGCCCTCGCGCAAGAGCCCGTGCCGGAACGAGAGCTCGTGCTCCCCGGCGTACCGGCTGCCCGCCCGCCCCACGAGCACCTCCTGCTCGACGAGCTTGCCCAGCCAGTCGTTCACCGCCGTCGCCCCCATCGCACGGCCGAGGAGGAGCGTCACGCCGCTCGCCCAGCACACCTCGCCGAAGATGCTCGCCGCGCGCAGCACGCGCCGCGCCTCGAGCGGCAGCCGCCCCAGCCGCGTCTCCACCATCGCCAGCACCGTCTCGGGTAGCGCGCTCTCCTTGCCCTCGGCGACGGCGCGGATCAGCTCTTCGAGGTAGAACGCGTTGCCGTCCGCCTGCTTGACCAGCCGCTCGATCATCTCAGGCTCGACGCTGTCGCCCAGCACCTGGCGCACCAGCCGCTCGCCCGCCTTGCGCCCGAGCGACTTGAGCCGGATCTCCTGCACGTTCCGCTCGGACCACATCCGCGGGAAGATCTCGTAGACCTCGGGCCGCGCGAACGCGAGCACCATCCACGGTAGCTTGCTGCGCTCGCGCAGCGCCGTGTCGATGAACCGGACGGTGCCGAAGTCGCCCCAGTGCAGATCTTCGAGGATGATCAGCACGGGATGCACGGCGGTCTCCACCTGGAGGAAGTCCAGCCACGCCTTGTGCATCTGCTCGTTCATGAGCTGCACGTCTTGCCGCGCGGCACGGAGCTGCGCGCTGTCTTCGTCGGGGAACGGCGCAGCGATGAGCTCGCCGAGGAACTCCGTCACGCGCTGCTGATCCGCGCCGCGCACGCGCTCGCCCACCCGCGCCCGGAGCTTGGCCCGCCGCTCGTCGAGCGGCTCGCTGCGGTCGATCCCGAGCGCGCCGCGCAGCGCCTGCGCGAGCAGATCCAGCGTCGATCCCGCGCGCTCCGAGTCGCCGCGGCCGATCCAGATCGCCACCTCGTCGTCGCGCTCGCGCACGCGGCTCACCAGCTCGGCGCCGAGGCGCGACTTGCCCATCCCCGCCGCGGCCGTCACCACCACCACCCGCACCTCCCGCTCCTCGATGCACTCGTCGAGGAGCGACGCCAGCGCCCCCAGCTCCCAGTCGCGACCCACGCACGCGGTCGGCCGGCCGAGCAGCGTCCGCGCGCCCTGCATCACCGCACGCTCGCCGCGCAGGAGGAGCCCCGCCTCGCGCTCCACCACGTCGAACCGCGCGTCCAAGAGGCCAGCGCTCATCTCGTCCAGCGCGATCGGCGGCGGCTCCGCAGCGGGTGCCGCGGCGGCCGCAGGGGGCATCGCGACCTGCGCGAGCAGCCGCGCGGCGCGCTCGATCACGTCGCCTTCGGGCAGCTTGCCCGTCACCTCGACACGGCCCATCGCGATCGCCAGCGCACGATCCTTCGCGACCGCGCGCAGCGCCAGCGCGCAGCGCGCTGCCTGCGCCGCCTGATCCGTCGCCACCTGCCGCTCCGTCTCGAGCACCACGATCGTCGTCCCGTCCGCGAGCTCGGACACGCGGCCGCCGTACGGCTTGATCGCGCGCCACAGCGCTTCCGCGGCGATGGTCAGCTGGCCCGCCCCGGCCGCCTCCAGCAGCACCACGGATAGAAACCGCCGCTCGCTGCCGGTGATCGCCGTGGAGGCGCCCTCGCTGCCGCGTGACGCCGCGATCCGATCGAACCGCGGCGCGGTCCAGGCGTCGCTCGCCGGATCCGCGCCGTCCATCGAGGCCGCCGCCCGGGGGTTGAGTGGGTAGCTCTCCTCGAGCCAGCTCGCGAGCTGCGGCCACGCCGTGGCGAGCGCCGCGTGATCGATCGCGAGCGCGACGTCGCCGCCCTCGGCAGCGGGCGTCGCGACGAGGACCCCGCGCTCGACAAGCCGATCGATCAGCCGCGCGATCGCCTCGCGCGAGCCGGTCGGCGCCCCGGCGAGCAGCGCGCCGCGGAGGCGCGGCCGGCGGGCTCCGGGCCCGGCCAGCGCGAGCAGGAGACCGCGCAACAGCCGCGCCTCGTCCGGCGCAGGCTGCGTGACGATCGACGTGAGGTGCTGCTCGGGCGTCGGGCCCGCGCCCAGCTCAGGCACGTCATGGTCGTCGTTGGTCGAGCGCGGCGCGAGCAGCCGATCCAGCCGCCGCAGCAGCGCCTCGGCCGTCGGCCGCGCCGCCGGATCGAGCGCGAGGCAGTCGCGCACCAGCCGCGCCCATGGCTCCGCAGGCAGCGCCGGCAGCTCCAGCGTGTCCACCGCGAACGCAAGGTGCAGCAGCATCGCGTCCCCGATCGGGTGCCGACCCGTGATCAGCTCGTGCAGCATCACGCCGATCGCCCACACGTCGATCGCGCCCGTCGGCGGCACCCCGTGCCACCGCTCCGGCGCCATGTACGCAGGCGTCCCCGACGCGGCTTGCGCCGACCCGCCCACCAGCTTCGCCACGCCGAAGTCCACCACACGCACGCGCCCGTCGCGCGGGATCACCACGTTCTCCGGCTTGAGATCCGCGTGCACCAGCCCGCGACGGTGCGCCTCGGCGATCGCCTCGGTCACCGCGCGCGCGTAGCGCAGCGCCTCGCGCAGCGGCAGCCGGCCCGCTCGCCAGCCGCCCGCGCAGCGAATCGCCGTCGAGGTACTCGAGCGCGAGGTACGGCCGTCCCTCGTGCTCCCCGACCGCGTGCAACGTCACGATGTGCGGGTGATTGAAGCTCGCCGTCGCCCGCGCCTCGTCGAGGAATCGCTCCGCCCCATCGCCACGCAGCATCGCCCGCTTGATGAACTTCAGCGCCACCTGCCGGTGCAGCGTCACGTCCTGCGCCACGTAGACCTGGCCCATCGCGCCTTCGCCGAGGAACCCACGGATCAGGAAGTCGCCGACGCGCGTCCCATCGACGAGCAGCGGATCACCTCCGTCCTCGGGGTCCCACACGCATCGATGATGAGCCGAGGGACCGCGCGCGAGTCAAGCATCGCGATCGCGCCGCGGTGCGGCGCGCTACGTGCTCGGCGCCGCATCGCCGAGCCACGCGTGCGCGAACGCGAGCGTGCGGGCGTTCTCCGGGACCGCCTCGAGGAAGCTCTGCCGGTACGCCGGATCCGCGATCCGGCCCGCGATCGCGACGAGCCGGTCCCGCGCCGCGGCGAGCGCGCCCCGCGCCGCGGCGCCGCGCCCGATCCAGATCGCCACCGCGTCGTCGCGCTCGCGCACCCGGCTCACCAGCTCGGCGCCGAGGCGCGACTTGCCCATCCCCGCCGCGGCCGTCACCACCACGACGCGCGCCGTCCGCTCGTCGATGCACTCGTCGAGGAGCCCCGACAGCGCGCCCAGCTCCCAGTCGCGCCCCACGCACGACGTCGGCCGACCCAGCAGCGTCCTCGCGCCCTGCATCAGCGCGCGCTCGCCGCGCAGGAGCAGCCCCGCCTCGCGCTCGATCACGTCGAACCGCGCGTCAAGCAGGCCAGCGCTCATCTCGTCCAGCGCGATCGGCGCCGGCTCCGCAGCGGGCTCCGCGCCAGCGCCGGGGGCATGCGCGAGCAGCCGCGCGGCGCGCTCGATCACGTCGGCCTCGGGCAGCTTGCCCGTCGCGTCGGCGCGGCCCAGCGCGATCGCCATGGCGCGGCCCTTCGCGACCGCGCGCAGCGCCAGGGCGAATAGCAAATCGCTGTAACGGCTCGTTACAGGCGGTTGCGCTCGCGGATCCGGTCGCGGAGACGCTCGATCGGGCGCGCGTCGCCTGGATCGCGGCGCGCTCGGGCGTGGGCGCGCTCTGGGTGAGCTTCGGCGACCAGCTCCAGCGCGGCGCCGAGACGCGCATAGCTCGCGCTATCCTTGCTCGCCTGCGGGACGTGCGCGCGAGCCGGGTCGAGGAGCTGTTCGCGCTGGCGGTCGACCTGCCGGCGGCGAGCCGCGACGAGCTGCTCGCGCGCGAATGCGCTGGCGACGACGCGCTGCGCGCCGAGGTCGCGGCGCTCCTCGCGCACGCCGGCGGGGACACGCGGCTGCGCGAGCCGGTGGCGGCCGCGGCCGGCGCGCTCGTCGCGGCGCCGCCCACGACCGTCGGCGGCCGGATCGGCCCGTATCGCCTGATAGAGCGCCTTGGCGAGGGCGGGATGGGCACCGTGTTCCTCGCCGAGCGCGACGACGACGAGTACCGCCGGCGGGTCGCGATCAAGGTGCTACGCAACGGGCTGGGCTCGGCCGAGGCGGTGGCGCGGTTCCGCGACGAGCGGCAGATCCTCGCCCAGCTCGATCACCCGTCGATCGTCCGCCTCCTCGACGGCGGCACCACCACGCAGGGCCTGCCGTACCTGGTGATGGAGCACGTCGATGGCGGGCCGCTGGTCACGCGCGCCCGCGGCCTGTCGGTGCGCGCAAGGGTCGCGCTGGTGCGGACGATCTGCGCCGCGATCCAGCACGCCCACCAGCAGCTCGTCGTTCACCGCGACATCAAGCCGGCCAACGTGCTGGTCGACGCCGCCGGCACGCCCAAGCTGCTCGACTTCGGCATCGCCAAGCTCCTCGACGACGGCGCCGGGCGTGAGGCCCGGACCCGCACCGGCGCGGCCCTCCTCACCGTCGAGTACGCCAGCCCCGAGCAGGCGCGGGGCAAGCCGGTGACGGTCGCCACCGACGTCTACGCCCTGGGCGCGGTCCTCTACGAGCTCCTGGTCGGCGCGCCGCCGCAGCGCGCCGCCGACAGCATGCTGGAGACGCTGCGCACGATCTGCGAGGTCGAGCCCGTGCGCCCGAGCCTCGCCGCCCCGCCCGAGGTCCGCCGCGAGCTCGCCGGCGACCTCGACAACATCGTCCTCAAGGCGCTGCAGAAGGCGCCGGCCGCCCGTTACCCGTCGGCCGCCGCGTTCGCCGACGATCTCGACCGCTACCTCGACGGCCGGCCGGTCACCGCGCGGGCCACGACCTTCGCCTACCGCGCCGGCAAGTTCGTCCGCCGCCATCGCGGCAAGCTCGCGCTGGCCGCCCTCGTCGTCGCCGCCCTGGCCACGGCCACGGTGGTGTCGGTCGTCCAGGCCGGCCGGGCGCGCGCGCACGCGCTCGTCGCCGAGGCCCAGACCCGGGTCGCCGACGAGCAGACCCGCAGCTTGCTCGTCGAGCTCGGGGTGCGCGAGCTCGACGCCGGCCGCGCCAGCCGGGCGCTGCCCTACTTCGCCGAGGTCCTGCGCCAGGGCGAGGACACCCCCGCCATCCGCCTGCTCGTCGCCCGCGCCCTGGGCCCGCTCGAGCAACAGGTCGGCGGCGCCGCCGTGATCGCCCCGGGCATCATCGAGGCCAGGTGGACCCCGGACGGCGCGCGCGTCGTGGCCACCGCGTACGACGGCACCCGTGTGCTCGACCGAGAGCTCCGCGAGCTCGCCCACGTCGTCGAGTCGAGTAATTACCTCGCGATCGCCGATGACGGCCGCCGGTACTTCGTGTGGAACGGCAGCGTGTTCGGCGCGCGCCCGCTCGACGGCACCGCGGCGCCTCCCAGCGCGTCGTACCTCGCGGCCGGCGCGCTGTCGGTGTTTGCCGCGCGCGGTCGCCACGTCGCGGTGAGCACCAGCGCGGGCGACGTGCGGGTCTGGGATGGCGCGACCGGGGAGATCCGGTTCGATCGCAACCTCCCAGGCGTGGTCGGCGCGGTGCTCGGCAGCGGCGAGCGCCTGTTCGCCGGCCGCGCCGACGGCGCCATCGAGCGCCACGCGCTGGATCGCGACGACGCGGCGCGGAGCGCACCCGGATCGAGCCCGGTGGTGCGCCTGGTCACCACCGACGACGGCCGCGTCGTCACCGGCCACGGCGACGGCACGGTGCGGGTCTGGAACGGCGCGACCTTGCGCCCGCTCGCGACCTTCACGGGGCACGGCACGGAGCTCCGGGCGATGGCGATCGATCGCGCGGGCCGGCTCCTCGCGACGGGCGACGCGGCCGGCATCACCCAGGTCTGGGACCTCGCCGTCGGTCGCCTGATCGCCACCTTGTCGACCCATGGCTACGGCGTGCGCGCCGTGGCCATCAGCCCCGACGGCGCGCGGGTGGCCACCACCGGCGGCGACAACACCTTCCGCGTGTCGGACGCGCGCACCGGCGCGCTCGAGATGCTGATCGAGTCGTTCGCGGCGGCGGGCGACGCCCCCGGCGCCGTGGGCGGCTCGCTCGCCGCCCACTTCTCGCCCGACGGTACCCGGCTGCTCACCGTGTCCGGGACCGAGCTCAAGCTGTGGCGCCTGACCCGCGATCCCGTCCTCGCCGAGCTGGCCCGGCCGTTCCCGCTCTGGGGCGCGCGCTGGTCGCCCGACCAGCGCCGGGTCGCAGTGGTCGGCCTGGGCGCCATCATCTTCGACTCGCACACCGGCGCGATCGTCACCACGCTCACCTCCGACGCGTCGCGGCTCCTCGACGTCACCTGGAGCCCGGACGGTCGTCACCTCGTCGTCGTCGGCGGGGGCGGGTTCGCGGCGATCTACGCGGCCGACGGTGCGCTCGAGCATCGCTTCACCGATCACGCCGGCACCGTCAGCGGCGCGAGCTACAGCCCGGACGGGACCCGGCTGGTCACCTCCGGCAACGACGGCCGGGTCGTCATCCGCGACCCGACGACCGGCGCGCCGCTCCAGACCCTGCGCCACCCGGCGCGCGTGCTGTCGGCGACGTGGAGCGCCGACGGCGCGCGCGTCGTCACCGCCGGCTGGGATCGCACGCTGCGGCTGTGGGACGTGGGCAAGGGCGAGATCATCCGCGAGATCACCGGCGGCACCACGCAGTTCCTGTCCGCCTCGCTGTCCCGTGACGGCCGCACCATCGCGTCGACGGGCCACGACGGCGAGGTGACGCTGTGGCGGACCGACACCGGCGAGCGGATCCGGTCGCTCGAGGGCCACACCGGGCCGGCGACCATGGTCGAGTGGTCGCCCGACGGTGAGCTCCTCGCCACCTCGGGAGACGACAGCACCAGCCGGATCTGGGATCCACGCACCGGCCGCGCGCTCGCGATCCTCGGCCAGCCCGGCGGTCACATGCAGGTCTCGTGGAGCCGCGATGGCGAGCGGGTGCTCACCGTCAACCACGACCGGGGCCTCCGCACGTGGGCGGTCCGGCGCGAGCGTCGCTCGGTGGCGGAGATCTTCGCCGCGTCCACCCGGCTGAGCCCGTGGCGCCTGGTCGAGACGCACCTCATCCGCGCGCGCTGACCGGACGCCCGAGCGGCGCGGCGTATGGGCTACGCTCACCCGGTGAGCGACCCCGCCGGGACCGTGACCTTGCTCCTGAAGGCGTGGCGCGCCGGCGATCGCGGCGCGTTCGACGAGCTGATCCCGAAGGTCTACGAGGAGCTGCACCGCCTGGCCGGCACCTTCCTGCGCGGGGAGCGGCCGGGGCACACGTTCTCACCGACCGATCTGGTCTCCGAGGCGTACCTGCGCCTCGGTAGCGCGCAGCCCGAGCAATGGAACGATCGTGTCCACTTCTTCGCCCTCGCGGCGCGGGCCATGCGCCAGGTGCTGGTCGATCACGCGCGCCGGCGCACCGCCGGCAAGCGCGGCTCCGGCCAGCGCCCCGTGAGCCTCGACGATCAGGTGGTGGGGCCCGATCGCCCCGAGGATCTCCTGCAGCTCGACGAGGCGTTGACCGCCCTGGCCGGCGAGGACGAGCGCAAGGCGCGGGTGGTCGAGCTCCATTACTTCGCCGGCCTCACCCAGGCCGAGATCGCGCAAGCGCTCGAGATCCATGCCAACACGGTGGCGCGCGACCTCCGCTTCGCCCAGGCCTGGCTAAAGCGCCACATGGCCGAGGCGGGGTGATGGTGGATCCGGCGGCCGGCCTGCGCCTGGGCGGGCATGACGCGATCCCATGCCTATCTGCTCGTGCTCATGCTCCTGGGCTGCGGTTGCCGTAAGGTCGTCGATCCGCAGCCCGCCATCGACGCCCCGCCCGCCATCGACGCCCCGCCCGCCATCGACCCCGTGACCTCGAGCGTCGTCGACGCGCTCTCCGGCACGCAGAACCCGAACGGGGTGTGGACACTCGGCTTCGCGGCGACCGCCGAGGCGGTGCTGACGCCGTTCTCGCACCTCGTGAACGGGCCTGACACGCCGACCTGGACGGACGAGAGCCCGTACATGGGCGGCGTCCACGGGATCATCTGGAAGAACGCGACCAGCGCGCCCCGCTTCGGCGTCGCGCCGGGGCAGATCTCGGCCCACCCCGGCGCCACCGGCGAGCTCGCGATCATCCGCTACACGGCGCCCTTCACCGGCACCTTCACCGCGCACGTCGAGGCCCTGGAGGGCGATGTCGGCGCCACCAGCGCGAGCGTGCGGGTCCGCGGGGTCGCCCGGCACAGCGCCAACACCCCCACGAGCTACGATCTACCTGCCACGGACCTCGCCTCCGGCGACACCATCGAGCTGTGGGTGGGCTCGCTCGGCGACTGGAGCGCCGACAACACGCCCGTCGTCCTGACCGTCACCGGCACGCCCGGGCGCTGACGCCGGGGCGAACGCCAGCCGCTCCCACGGCGACGGTATCCTCGGCCTGGACTTCCTCCTGGCTGCGGGCGCCGTCATCGATCTCTGCAAGCTCTATCAACATGGATAACATCATCAGTGATTGTCCATGACGAAACTATTGCAAATCCAGCAAAGACAAGACAGAAGAAAGAGGCTACATGACTACGAGAGGGATAGTATTCGCGATGAGCTGTGGAGCATTGGCATTTGCATGCGCCGAGCAGCAGTCGGAAACGCAGGAGATTATTGACAACTTGGTGGAAGCGGGATTCCCGGCCGATGACATCACAGTCGTAGCTGGCGTCGTCTACGTCGGCGCAGACGCCGAGGTATCCCTGACCGCGTCTCGCGAGATGCTCCAGGCTAGCGACTCTAGTCAGGAGCAATATCGTACGACTAACACCGTTATGCCCATTCTAACGAAGATCTGCATCGATGGTTCGACATTCACCGGCGTGTTTAGCGTAGCACTCGACCGCGCGATTCAGAACTATGATGAACAGCCGCTGACCTTTGCCATGGCTCGGACGCCGAGCAGCGGCTGTAGCTTCACCATCAATGCAGTGCTCCAGCCTGGAGTTGTTGGAGGATCTTCTGGATTCCCATCAAACGGATTTCCGTTCGCAACGATCAATATTGGTAGCGGGCTTAGCACGTACAGCATCGACACGATCGAGCACGTCATCACCCACGAGATTGGTCATACGATCGGACTCCGGCACTCGGACTTTTTCAATCGCAGCATCAGCTGCGGCAGCGGCGGCGACGAGGGTGATGCCGGAATCGGCGCGATCCACATCCCGGGGACGCCCACCGGTGCGACGGTCGGCGGCTCGCTCATGAACAGCTGCTTTCGCGCCAGCGAGACAGGTGAGTTCGCCGACAGCGACGTTGTTGCACTGAGAGCTCTGTATGCGAAGAAGGATGAAGTGCCCGATATTCTGTGGCGCAGCCACAGTGGCGATAATGTGATTTGGCCAGATGCCAATTTCCCCGGGTACGGGATCGCTTCGGCGGACAATGGATGGCGGGTTGTCGGGATCGGCGACCTCGATGGAGATGACAAGAGCGACATCTTATGGCGCAGTATTAACGGCAGCAACGTGATCTGGTCAAATGGCAATGCTCCTGGGTACCCGATCGCTCCGGTGGGCAATGAGTGGCAGTTTGCCGGGATCGGTGATTTTGATGAAAATGGAAAGAGCGACATCCTGTGGCGCAATATCAACGGCGGCAATGTGATCTGGCCAGATGCCAATCCCCCCGGGTACTGGATCGCTTCGGTGGACAATGGATGGCAGGTTGCCGGGATCGGCGACTTCGATGGAAATTGGAAGAGCGACATCCTGTGGCGCAGTACCAACGGCGACAATGTGATCTGGCCAGATGCCAATGCTCCGGGGTACTCGATCGCTCCGGTGGACAATGGATGGCAGGTTGCCGGCATCGGGCGCTTCACGCAGTAGGAGAGTAAACGTGACAGCGCGCCGTGCGTGATCCCGAGCCGCTCGGCTCCGGCAGTCACACCGAAGTTTCGCATCGCGACGAGGCGGCGAGCGGCATCCTCGATCTCGTCGAGGGTCGCGATCCAACTCGAGTTCGAGCGGGCCCACTCCACATCGCGGGGACGGAACCCGAGAGCCGGTGCTCCAAGCTCGTCCACCGCGTCTCGCCCGTACGCCTCTATCAGCGCGTCGATCTCGTTGGGGCGCTCGCGGAGCGGCGGGATCGCGATCTCGGGCGACCGGTGGCGACGGGCGGATCTCCCGACGCTCGGATGGCGGCACCGGCGCCACTACGACATGCGGGCCACGTTCATCACGCTCGTTCTCGAGGACGGGGCCGATCAACTCATCATCGAGAACCGCGTGACCCACACGAGGAAACGCCGCTCGGCGTTCGATGCAGCATCACCCCGATCGCCCACACGTCGATCGCGCCCGTCGGCGGCACCCCGTGCCACCGCTCCGGCGCCATGTACGCCGGCGTCCCCGACGCCGCGTTCGGCGACCCGCCCACCAGCTTCGCTACGCCGAAGTCCACCACACGCACGCGGCCGTCGCGCGGGATCACCACGTTCTCCGGCTTGAGATCCGCGTGCACCAGCCCGCGACGGTGCGCCTCGGCGATCGCCTCGGTCACCGCGCGCGCGTAGCGCAGCGCCTCGCGCAGCGGCAACGGCCCGCTCGCCAGCCGC
>DATMCI010000131.1:0-13051 GCA_035558535.1 Kofleriaceae bacterium | reverse complement strand
CTGCAGTTCGAGCGCATCGTCGGCGAGGACGAGAAGCTGTTCGGCTCGGTCACGAACCGCGACATCGGCGATCAGCTGAAGAAGGCCGGCATCGAGATCGATCACCGCTGGGTGCAGCTCGACGCGCCGGTCAAGGCGCTCGGCAAGTACGAGACCTCCGTGCGCCTCTCCGCGGGAGTGATCGCGACGCTCAAGTTCTGGGTCGTCAGCAAGGACAAGTAGTCGCTCGCGCTCGGCCGGACCGAGCCTGTCCTGTAGAGTGAGCCGATGGCGCGTGACCGGCGGGTCCTGCCGCACAACCTCGACGCGGAGGCGTCGATCCTGGGCGGCATTCTCCTCCGCAACGAGGTGCTGACCCAGCTCGACACGCTCGAGGTCGACGACTTCTACGACATGCGCCACAAGATCGTCTTCGGGGCGATCCGGGCGCTCGAGTCGGCCGCCAAGCCGATCGACGTCGTCACGGTCGAGAACGAGATCGAGAAGCAGGGCAAGCTGGACGCGATCGGCGGCATCGCGTTCCTCGGCGAGCTCGCGCTGCGCGTGCCGACGGCCGACAACGTCGTCGCGTACGCCGAGATCGTCTCGGACAAGCACCAGGCCCGCAAGCTGATGCTCGCCTCGAGCGAGATCGCCGAGAAGGGCTACGAGGACAACCTCGAGGTCCGCGACTACCTCGACGAGGCCGAGGCCAAGATCTTCGAGGTCACGCAGCGCCGCGACAAGAGCGGCCCCGAGATCCTGAAGAGCCTCGTCAAGAAGGTCTTCAGCTCGCTCGACGAGCGCTTCAAGGCCGAGGGCGGCATCACCGGCGTCCCCACCGGCTTCGCCGATCTCGACTCGCGCACGGCCGGCCTGCAGCCGACCGAGCTCATCATCCTCGCGGCGCGCCCCGCGATGGGCAAGACGTCGTTCGCGATGTCGCTCGCGCAGAACGCGGCCACCTCCGCCGGCTGGCCGTGCCTCGTGTTCTCGCTCGAGATGTCGTCGACGCAGCTCGCCGAGCGCATGCTCTGCTCCGAGGCGCGCGTCGACTCCTCGGCGCTCCGCCGCGGCCAGCTCCAGCGCCAGGACATGACGAACCTGACGTACGCGGCCGCCACGCTCGCCAAGGCGCCGATCCTCATCGACGACACGCCCGCCCTCTCGCTGCGCGAGCTCCGCGCGCGCGCCCGCCGCTTCCGCTCGAACAAGGAGCTGTTCGGCGGCAAGAAGACGGGCCTCATCCTCATCGACTACCTCCAGCTCATGCGCGGCTCCCCGCAGGCCGCCAAGGCCAGCCGCGAGCAGGAGATCAGCGAGATCTCGCGCGGCCTCAAGAGCCTCGCGAAGGAGCTCGACTGCCCGGTCCTCGCCCTCTCGCAGCTGAACCGCAGCCTCGAGCAGCGCACCGACAAGCGCCCCCAGCTGAGCGATCTGCGCGAGTCCGGCGCGATCGAGCAGGACGCCGACGTGATCCTCTTCATCTACCGCGACGTCGTCTACAACAAGGAAGCCGAGAACCCGCACATCGCCGAGATCATCATCGGCAAGAACCGCCACGGCGCCACCGGCACGGTGGAGACCCACTTCGAGGGGCGGTACACGCGGTTCGAGAACCTGTCGCAGCGGGGCGACGGCCCGCCGCCGGGCTACTGAGGACGAAGAGGCGCGGAGATGAGCGAGATCTCGCGAGGCATCGGCGATCTGGGGCGCGGGCTCCGGTTCTTGGGCGCGCGCCCGTCGCTCTGGAAGTGGGTCGTGGCGCCGTCGCTCGTGACGCTCCTGCTCCTCGCCGGCGCGGTCGTGCTCGTCGCGCGGCTCGCCAGCTCGCTCGTCGCGAAGGTGACCGGCTGGCTGCCGGACTTCCTCGCCGGCGTGGGGAGCGGCGTCATCTGGATCCTCGTGGTGGCCGGGCTCTCGCTCGGCGCGCTGCTCGTGTTCGTGGCCGTGGCCGGGATGGTGGCCGGCCCGTTCTGTGAGCTGCTCTCCGAGGCGATCGAGGAGCAGGTGACCGGGCAGCCGGGGCCGCCGTTCTCGCTGGGGGCGTTCCTGCGCAGCGTGGTGACCGGGCTCGCCCACGGCGTCCGGCGGCTCCTCGCGTCCCTGGCCGGGGTGGTGGTCCTGTTCGCGATCGGGCTCGTGCCGGTCGTCGGGACGATCGCGGCGGTGGCGCTCGGGGGCTGGTTCGCCGCCCGGGCGGCGGCCTACGACTGCTACGACGCCGTGCTGTCGCGGCGCGACCTGCCGTACGAGGGCAAGCTCGCGTACCTCGCGCGACACCGCGGGCGCACGCTGGGGCTGGGCGCCGGGGTCGCAGGGTTACTGCTGATCCCGGGGGTCAACCTGGTGGCGCTCGGCGTGGGCGCGGCCGGCGCGACGCTCGCCGCGCTGGAGCTGGACGGGCGGGCGCTGCCCCCGGCCCGGTGAGCCGACGGTGCTAAGATGCCGCCCGTGCCAAACCCGCAGCCGGGGACGCTCGTGGGCTCGTACCGCGTCGAGACATCGATCGGCTCGGGCTCGATGGGCGAGGTGTTCCGCGGCGTCGACACCGGCCTCAACCGGCGCGTCGCGATCAAGATCCTGAGCGAGAAGCACCGCGACAGCCCCGAGCTGCGCGCGCGGTTCGTCCGCGAGGGCCGCGCCGTCGCCGCGATCAGCCACCCGAACGTCGTCCAGGTGTTCGCGACCGGCAGCTTCGACGAGCGGCCCTACATCGCGATGGAGCTGCTCGACGGCACCGATCTCGGCTCGGGGATCGAGAAGCGCGGCCCGCTCGACTCGCTGACGGCCGCGCACGCGATCATCGATGCCGCGCAGGGGCTCGCGGCCGCCTCGAAGGCCGGCCTCATCCACCGCGACGTCAAGCCGTCGAACCTCGTGCGGCTGGCCGACGGCCGCGTGAAGGTGACCGACTTCGGCCTCGCCAAGCCGATGGATCCCGGCTCCGAGCCCGCGCTGACCGCGATGGGCGTCGTCGTCGGGACGCCCGACTACATCGCGCCGGAGCAGGCGCGCGGCGAGGCGATCGACGAGCGCGTCGACATCTACGCGCTCGGCGGCACGCTGTACTTCCTGCTCACCGGGATGCCGCCGTTCCGCACCGGCAAGCCCGCCGAGGACAAGTACCTGAAGGTCGTCGCGCGCCACCTGCGCAACCCGCCGCCCGACGCCACGGTCGCCAACCCCGGCAGCGACCGGGAGCTCGCCGAGCTCGCGCGCCAGATGATGTCGAAGAAGCCCGCCGAGCGGCCGTCGTACGACGAGCTGATCGCGCGGCTCACCCAGATCCTCGCGCGCATCGATCCGAGCGCGGCCCCCGCGCTGATCGCCGCGCGCGACCGCTCGCGGCCGAACACGCTGCCGAACAGCCTCGGTCCGGGCCGGGCGCCGCCTCCGTCCGCGTTCGAGGATCAGCCGACGTTCAGCGAGGCCGACGCGGGCCGGCTGCAGCTGCAGCCGCAGCCGCGCGCGTTCCCCGTCTGGCTCGTCGCGGTGACGCTCGGCGCGCTCGCCCTGTTCGCGGCGGGGCTCGTCGTGTACCTGCGGCGGCCCGAGCCCGCGGCCCCGGCGCCCGCCCCGGCTCCGGCTCCGGCTCCGGCTCCGGCTCCGGCTCCGGCTCCGGGCGGCAGCGGCGCGGCCAGCGGCGCCGCGGCGGCGCCCGCGGTCCCGGCCGGCGCGCTGCTCGCCGGCACCCGGCCCGATGGCACGCAGCTCTACGTCGATGCCAGGCCCGTCACCGCGGCCGCCTTCCGCGAGGTGTTCGCGAAGTACGATCCGGCGGCGAAGGCCGACGAGCCGGCCAAGAACGTCTCGTACGACGAGGCGCGCTCGTTCGCGCTGACCCGCGGCGGCCGGCTGCCCACGGCCGAGGAGTGGGACGCCGCCGCGAAGACTCCGGGCTTCGTCAGCGACGACGCCTTCGAGTGGATCGACTCGCCCGGGGACATGAAGTCGACCCGCCGGCGCGGCGGCGTGAACCAGGTCCGCGCCGACACCAAGCACGCCGACGTGACGTTCCGCATGGCGCGCGAGCGTCCGCCCGCGCCGCGTCCGCCCGCGCCGCGGCCGTAGCGCCGCTGCGCCGGTGCGCTGTTACAGCCGCGCCGCCAGCGACACGACGATCGCGAACTCGGGGTCAAAGCCCAGGCCGTTGAGCTCGACCGGGAGGATCAGCCCGACGCCCGGGCTCACGTTGCCCGAGTGGAAGCGCGCGCCGAGCGCGAGCGTGGTCCCGCTCTCGTCCTGCACGTCGTCGTCGTTGACGACGCTCGTGACGAGCTCGGCGAGCAGGTGCGCGGACCCGAGATCGAGCCCGCCGCCGACGTTGATCCGGAAGATCGGCGAGTACTGCGGCGCGTTCTCCTGCTCGTCGAGCGCGAGGTCGAGCCCGACGTCGGCGCGCCAGAACAGCCGCCCCGAGCGCCCCATCGGCGACACGCCGAGGCGGACCCACGTCGAGTTCGTGACGCGCTGGACGAAGTCACCGTAGCGCGGCGAGGACGCGAGCGGCTGGAACGACGCGGCGTCGTCATCGGACGCGGTGGGCAGCGCCACCCCGCCGTGCAGCACGATCGCCGCGTTGCGGGAGAAGTACTGCGCGTAGAGGCCGCCGAGCTCGACGTTGCCGAGCGCGAGCGCGCTGTCGTCGATGATCAGCGGGATCTCGACGGACATGTACGAGAGCGGCAGCGAGAGGTAGCCGCCGAGGCCCGTCGGGGTCACGTACTGGCCGCTGATCGCGAACCCGATGGCCGTGAGATCGGTGGCCGTCGGCTCGTCGTACTTGACGAAGGCGAAGTCGACGTCGAGCTTGGACTCCGGCGTGTGGCGATCCATCGTGAGCGGATCGAAGACGGTGTCGGGGCCGTCGGCGAGCGCGGGGGCGCCGGTGCCGGCGCCAGCGACCGCGGCGGCGGCCAAAACGAAGGTGGCTGCGAGGCGAGTCATGGTCCCGATCATGGCGTCCTCCGAGGAGCGGGACAAGAGAGGCACCTACCGCAGAACGATGTATAGTCCGCGGCCTCATGTCCGAGGTGGATCGTCTCGTCGAGCTCATCACGCAACGCGTGCAGGAGCGCCTGGCCGGAGGGCCCGCCCCGGGCGCCGCCAAGCTCGCGCTCGCGCCGCGCGACCGCGGCGACTGCGTCGACGACTCGGCGCCCGGCGAGGACTGCGCGAGCTGCGGCGCGTGCGTCGTGCGGCGGCCGTGGTCGGTGCGCGCGG
This sequence comes from Kofleriaceae bacterium, assembly GCA_035558535.1. GTDB lineage: Bacteria > Myxococcota_A > Polyangia > Haliangiales > Haliangiaceae > JABFXX01. The sequence goes on along the minus strand of DATMCI010000131.1, from coordinate 7,846 downwards.
CCGAGGACGCGGGCGCGATGCGCGTCGGCGCGGCGCTCGGCGTCGGCGCGGTGCCCGCCGATCTCGCGCGGCTGATCGATCACACGCTGCTCAAGCCCGAGGCCACGCGCGAGGAGATCGTGAAGCTGTGCGAGGAGGCCAAGCGGCACCGCTTCGCCTCGGTGTGCGTCAACACGACCTGGGTCCCGCTGTGCCGCTCGCTGCTCTCGGGGACCGACGTCATGGTGTGCGCCGTCGTCGGCTTCCCGCTCGGCGCGATGACGCCCACGGCGAAGGCGTACGAGGCCCGTGAGGCGATGCGCCAGGGCGCGCGCGAGATCGACATGGTCATCAACATCGGCGCGCTCAAGTCGCGCGACTACGAGACCGTGTTCGAGGACATCTGCCGCGTCGTCAAGTCGGCCTCGCCCGCGGGCGTGAAGGTGATCCTCGAGACGTCGGCGCTCGGCACCGAGGAGAAGATCATCGGCTGCGCGCTCTCCAAGCTCGCCGGCGCGGCGTTCGTCAAGACATCGACCGGCTTCGGCAAGGGCGGCGCGACCGTCGAGGACGTCGCGCTGATGCGGCGGATCGTCGGCACGGACGTCGGCGTGAAGGCGTCGGGCGGCGTGCGCACCGCCGAGGACGCCGTGAAGATGGCGCAGGCCGGCGCGAACCGGCTCGGCGCCTCGGCGTCGGTCGCGATCGTCACGGGCGGCGGCACCGACGGCAAGGCCAAGGGCTACTGAGCTGGCGCGCTTCGTCCGCGGCGGCCAGCTCGTCGAGCTGTGGCTCGCGCCGCGCCGCGGCGAGCCGCCGGTCTTGCACCGGCGCACCGGCTTCCTCGGCAGCTCCGAGCGGCAGGGCGAGATCGTGCCGCTGGTCGGCCCCCACCCCGAGGACGAGTACAGCTCCGCCTGCGAGTGGTACCGCCGGCAGGGCTGGCGGCGCGAGCCGCTCGCGTTCGACGAGCCGACCGAGCCCGCCTTCGAGGCCGCGCTGCGCGAGCGGCTCGACGCGGAGACCGCGCTCGTCTACGCCGACTGGCTCGCGCGCCACGGGCACCCGCGCGCCCCGCTGATCGTCGTCCAGCACGCGCGGCGGGCGCGGCCGGCTGCCGAGGCGGCTGCCGAGGCGACCACCGACGAGCTCGCCGCCGAGGAGGCGCGCCTGTTCGAGCACCACGCCGACGTCCTGCTCGGGACGCTCGGCGCCCACCTCTACGAGGTCCAGCTCGACGCCTACGGGCTCGAGCTCACCTGGGAGCACGGCTTCATCACCGCCGCCCGGGTGAACCGGGACGGCCTCGGCGACGCCGAGCCCGTCGTCGACATGCTCCTCCACCACCGCTCGGCGCGGCTGCTCCGCGAGCTCGTGATCGGCTGCCACCAGGGCGGCGATCAGGACAACCGGAAGATGGCCGAGGTCCTGCTCTACGCATCGCCGACGCCTGCGCCGCCGCTGCGCAAGCTGCACCTCGCCGACTTCGACGACTCCCAGTACGACGGGATCGACATCTCGCGCTGCCCGCTCGGCGATCTGTCCGGCCTCGGCGAGATCTACCCGCTACTCGAGGACGTGGTCCTGAAGGGCCGCGGCGACGTGGAGCTCGGCGGGCTCGCGCTGACGCGCGCCCGCCGCTTCGCGCTCCGCACGAGTACGCTGACGCGGCGCACGCTCGGCGCGATCCTCCGCGCCCCGTGGCCCGAGCTCGTCGAGCTGGAGCTGTGGTTCGGCGACACCGCGTGGCACTACGGCGCCGAGTGCACGCTCGACGACGCCCTGCCGCTGCTCGGCGCGGACGGCTTCCCGAAGCTGCGCGCGCTGCGCATCATGAACGCGCCGTTCATCGACGAGCTGTGCCCGCGGCTCCTCACCTCGTCGCGCGTGCGCGCGCTCGAGGTGCTCGATCTGTCGCTCGGCTCGCTCGGGGACGCCGGCGCGGACATCCTCGTCGGCGGGCGGGACGCCCTCGCCCACCTCCGCGCGCTGAAGATCACCGAGTCGTGCCTCCGGCCCGCCGCGCGCGCCCGCCTGCTCGCGTCCGGGCTGCCCGTCGACGAGAGCCCCGTGTCGCCGGCCCGCACGCCCGCCCGCTCCAAGGCCGGCCGCTACACCAGCGTCAACGAGTGAGGCGCCCGCCCGCGGCGCGTGCGAAGATGTCGCCGTGCTGCCCGTCCAGCTCATTCGCAAGAAGCGCGATGGCCGCGCGCTCGACGACGCCGAGCTCCGCGCGTTCATCGCCGGTGTCACCGACGGCTCGATCCCCGACTACCAGGTCGCCGCCATGCTGATGGCGATCTTCTTCCGCGGCCTCGACGAGCGCGAGCTCGCCGCGTGGGCCGACGCGATGACGCGCTCGGGCGACGTGATCGACCTGTCGTCGATCGCGCGCCCCAAGATCGACAAGCACTCGACCGGCGGCGTCGGCGACAAGATCTCGGTCCCGCTCGCGCCGGCCGTGGCCGCGTGCGGCATCGCGGTGCCGATGGTGTCGGGCCGCGGGCTCGGCCATAGCGGCGGCACGCTCGACAAGCTCGAGTCGATCCCCGGGTTCCGCGTCGATCTGCCCGTCGACAAGTTCGTCTCGCTCGTCGACTCGATCGGCGTGTGCCTGATCGGCCAGACGGCGCGGATCGCGCCCGCCGACAAGCGGCTGTACGCGCTGCGCGACGTGACGGCGACCGTCGAGTGCCTGCCGCTCATCGCCTCCTCGATCATGTCGAAGAAGCTCGCCGAGGGGATCGACGGGCTCGTCCTCGACTGCAAGGTCGGGCGCGGCGCGTTCATGAAGACGATCGAGGACGCGCGCGCGCTGTGCGGGCTCATCCGCGACATCGGCCACCGCGCCGGCAAGCGCGTGACGTGCTTCTTGACCGACATGGAGGCGCCGATCGGCCGCACGATCGGCAACGCGCTCGAGATCCGCGAGTCGATCGAGGTCCTGCGCGGCGGCGGTCCCGCCGACACGCGCGAGCTCGTGCACGCCCTGGGCGCCGAGATGCTCGTGCTCGGCGGCGTCGCGGCCACCCCCGAGGAGGGCGCCGCAAAGATCCGGCGCGCGCTCGAGGACGGCTCGGCGCTCGAGGTGTTCCGCAAGGTGGTCGCGGCGCAGGGCGGCGACCCGCGCGTGTGCGACTCGCCCGGCAGCGTGCTGCCGAAGGCCCAGCACCGCGACGAGCTGGCGCTGCCGCCCGGCCGCGTCACGGCGATCGACTCCGAGGCGCTCGGCATCGCGGCCGTGCTGCTCGGCGCCGGCCGGCGCACGAAGGAGGACGCGATCGATCCCGCCGCCGGCCTCGTCGTCGACGCCTACCTCGGCGAGGTGATCGAGCCCGGCGCCGCGCCGCAGCTCATGCTCCACCACAGCCTGCCCGCCGGCGACGCGCGGCTCGCCCAGGCCCGCGAGATGATCGAGCGCGCCTTCACGATCGAGCCCGCTGATCGGCCCGCCCCGCCCGTCCGCGCCTCGCGCGTGATCGAGGTCCTGCGGGAGGGCGCGCTGTGACGGCGCCCGCGCCCGGGCCCGGGCTCTACGATCAGATCCAGGACGCCGCGCGCGCCATCCGCGAGCGCGGCCTCGGCGAGCTGCGCCCGCAGGTCGGCCTGATCCTCGGCTCCGGCCTCGGCGGCTACGCCGACAAGCTCGGCGAGCTGCCCGGCTTCGGGCCGCCGCGCGCGTTTCCGTACGGCGAGCTGCCCGGCTTCCCCGCGTCGCACGTGCCCGGCCACCGCGGCCGGCTCGTCGTCGGCGTGCGCGCGGGCGTCGCCTGCATCGCGATGCAGGGCCGCGTGCACATGTACGAGGGCCACTCGGCCGCGGCCGTCGCGTTCCCCGCGCGCGTGCTCATCGCGCTCGGCGCGAAGGTCCTCATCATCACAAACGCCGCGGGCGGCCTCAACGCCGCCTGGCAGCCCGGCACGCTGATGCTGATCCGCGATCACATCGATCTGCTTCGCGATCACCCGCTGCGCGGCCCCAACGACGATCGCCTCGGCCCGCGCTTCCCGGACATGACGAAGGCGTACGCGCCGGAGCTGCGCGCGCTCGCGCGCGAGGCCGCCGCGGGGGCCGGCATCCACCTCGAGGAGGGCGTGTACGTCGCGATGCCCGGCCCCGTGTACGAGACGCCCGCGGAGGTTCGCATGCTGCGGGGCCTCGGCGCCGACGCCACCGGGATGTCGACCGTCCCCGAGGTCGTGGTCGCCCGCCACATGGGCGCGCGGGTGATCGGCATCTCGTGCATCACGAACCAGGCCGCCGGCATCACCGGGCAGGAGCTCTCGCACGAGGAGGTCACCGAGACGGCGACCCGCGTGCGGGCCACGTTCGAGTCGCTGCTCGACGCGATCCTGGCGCGCCTCGCCGCGTCGCAGGAGCTCGGGTGAGCGAGCGCGAAGGTGGCGCCGGTGCCGGTGCCGGTGCCGGTGCCGGTGAGCGCGCGATCGATCGCGAGCTCGAGGAGCGCGCTGTCGCCGCGCAGCCCCTCGCCTACGCGCCGTACTCGCGGTTCCCCGTCGGCGCGGCCGTGCGCATGGGCGGCAAGACGTACGAGGGCGTGAACGTCGAGAGCGCGTCGTTCCCGCTCACCGTGTGCGCCGAGCGCAACGCGATCGGCGCGGCCGTGCGCGACGGCGCGCGGCGGCTCGAGGCGGTCGTCGTGTGCAGCAACGCGTCGCCGCCGTCGGCGCCGTGCGGCGGCTGCCGCCAGGTCTTGCTCGAGTTCGCGGCCGATCCGGCCGCCGTCACGATCACGGCGGTAAATCCGCAGGGCGAGCGCCGCACGTGGATGCTCGCCGAGCTGATCCCGCACGGCTTCTCCGGCCGCGAGCTGCCGTGAGCGCCGCGGCCGCAGGCGGGCCATCATGAGCGAGGTCGTCTTCCAGGGCGGGACGATCCTGACGATCGATCCGCAGCACCGCGTGCTCGCCGGCGACGTCAGCGCGCAGGGCGGCGCGATCGTCCACGTCGGCGGCTCCTACACGCCGCGGTCGCGCGACTACGAGATCGTCGACTGCAGCGGCTGCATCGTGATGCCCGGGCTCGTCCTGGCGCACGTGGAGACCTGGCAGACGCTCGCGCGCGGGCGCGCCGACGGCCTCTCGCGCATGGACGCGCTCCGCGACGTGCTCGGGCCGTACGAGGCCGCGCTCGACGAGGACGCCACGCGCGTCGCCGCCGAGCTCGCGTGCGCCGAGCTCCTGCTCGGCGGCACCACGGCCATCCTCGACGCCGGCCCGGTCCGCCACACCTCGGCCGTCTTCGAGGCCGCCGGCCAGTCCGGCATCCGGGCGACGATCGGCAAGGGCCTCGCCGACGCGCCCGACGCGCCGCTGCCGCCGAAGCTGCGCGAGCCCGCGGGCGCGGCGCTCGCCGAGTCCGCGAAGCTCGTCGCGCGCTGGCACGGTGCCGCCGAGGGGCGCCTCCGCTACGCGTACGCGCCGCGCGCCGCGTGGGCGTGCACCGACGAGCTCCTGCGCGAGGTCGCCGCCTCGGCGCCCGCCCGCGGCGTCCGCGTCCACCTGCCCGCCGCCGAGGGCGAGGCCGAGGCGCAGCTCGCGCGCCGCCGCTTCGGTGCCGAGGGCATCGCTGCGCTCGACGCGCTCGGCCTCCTCGGCGCGCACACGACCATCGCGCACGCGACCGTCGCCTCCGACGCCGAGCGGCGCCTGCTCGCGGCGCGCCGCGCGCACGTCTGCCACTGCCCGACGGCGGACGCCAAGCTCGCCGCCGGCATCGCGCCCGTGCCCGAGCTCATCGCTGCCGGCGTCTCGGTGGCGCTCGGCGCGGGCGGCGCCCCGGCGAGCGGCAACCTCGACGGCTTCGCCGAGCTGCGCCTCGCGGCGCTCCTGCACACCCACCGCGCCGGCCCGCGCGCCCTGCCCGCGCCCGAGGCCGTGCGCATGGCGACGCTCGGCGGCGCCGCCGCCCTGGGCCTCGCCGACCAGATCGGCTCGCTCGAGGTCGGTAAGCGCGCCGACCTGATCGCCGTCGACCTCGCCGCCCTGCACACGGTGCCCGCGACCGCCCCGTGGTCCGCGATCGCCTACGCGGCGCGCGCCTCCGACGTCCGCCACGTCGCCGTCGACGGCCGCCTCGTCGTGCGCGACCGCCGCCTCGGCACGCTCGACGTCGGCCGCGTCCGCGACCGCGCGCGGCGCGCCGCCGCCCGCCTGTTCAAGTAGCCTTCGGGCATCGCTGAGCCGCTGGCCGGGCCAGCGACTCGCCAGCGCATCACCACAGCGACTTGCCGTCGGCGGACCACGCGTGAAGCTTGTCGCCGAACGCGACTGCGACGTTGCTCGCCGAGCCTGCCACCCAGCCGACGACTGATTTCGGCATCGGAATCCGCGCCGACCACCGCGTGTGCCCGTCGAGACCGTACATGCCGAGCGTCACTAACCGCCACGCGCCTGCCTTCGCCTCGACGGTCACGACCGCGGTGGCCGCGCCGATGCTCGCCAGAGCATAGAGCGAGTCATAGCGCTTCGCGCGCGCGGCCACGGTCGCCTTGCCGCCCCTGAACTCGACGAGCACCAGATCGTCGGGCCCGTCGCCCACACCGTGTCAGCACGCGGGCCAAACACGAGGTGGATCGGCGACAGATCTGTCACGAACGTCGTCTTCGCATCACCGGGACTAAGGCGCACGAACGCGCCGCTCTCGAGGAACACCGGGCCGTCGACCAGTGTCTCGGCCGCGCGCATGGTGATCATGCCTCTAAGCTCGATCTTCGCGCCCACCTTGTACACGCCCACCGCGACCGGCGACGCGACGTAGAGCAGCTCCGGCGTTGTGACGAGCCGTTGCGCGTCGTTGAATGACGACGCGTACGCGGTCTGGACCTCACGCGCGGTCGACGCGTCGGCCGCGATCTCGAGCAGCCGCGCGCGTCGCTTACCGAGATCGTTCGCGACCGCGACAATCGTCGTGCCGCGTACACCGAGCATGACCGAGCGATCCGGGATGTCGCTCGACGCGACCTTCGCGTGGCGCGGCAAGTCCCAAGATCTCCAGGTAGCCGCCGCGGAACCAACCGACACGCGTGCCAGCGACGACGAGCTTCGGGCCGGCGGTCTGCGGTTACACCCTGTTGACTTCGGTCGGTAGCATTCGTGTAGCTTCGGGTTGCGTGACCGGTTTCTGCTGCGGGCTCGCATCGACGCCGCACGCGAGCATCGCGATGGCCGAACAGAGCATGAGGTATCGTACACTGCTCAGTATTCGGACGCGATCAGATCGACCTGCTGCGGCGTCTGCGCGCGCGCTGCACGATCCCGGAATTCCTTGATCTTTGTAGCATCAACGCCCTTCTTCCTGAGCCGATTCGCAGCCGCGCTGGTGGCCTTGTCGGCGTGGAAGATGTCCTTTCGCATGATGTCATACTGTCTCTTCTGCGCCTTCTGGTCACGGATCGCGTCGTCGAGTTGATCTTGCTCGTTCTTAAGGCTCGTCTGCAGCTCGACAATCTCCTTGGGATCGGACGGCGACTTCGCCCGCGCGGTCGCAAGACGGGTCGCCACGACATCACGCGCGGTCGTGCGATCGATGACGCGCTTCGCCGGCGCGTCAATCAGATCCTTCGCGAGCTTCTCCGGCGCGTTGATTGCCTTCGTGTAGTGCTCGGCGAAGTGGTCCTTGTGGTTCGTGCGCGCGTATAACCAGGTGTCTGAGCCGTCCTTCAAGTTCGGCGTCGCGCCGGTCGCGTCCGATGGAATCGCGCCGTCGTCGACCGCGAGCACCTTGCCCTCGTTGTACGGGTCAGGCACGTAACGCTTGCCGTCCTTGCCGATGATGTCCTTGTCCTTCTTGCCGTCCTTGCCGTCCTTGCCGTCCTTGTCCTTGTCCTTGTCCTTGTCCTTGTCC
>DATMCI010000130.1:0-41194 GCA_035558535.1 Kofleriaceae bacterium | reverse complement strand
AGCGACACGCCGAGCGCCGCGGCCTTCTCGTGATCGACGTCGATCTTGTACTCCGGCCGGTCCTCGAGGCCGCCCGGCCGCACCTTCGCGACGGCAGGGTTCTTCGCCGCCAGGCCGAGCAGCTGGTTGCGCGCTGCGAGCAAGGCGTCGTGGCCGAGGCCGGCGCGATCCACGAGCTGCATCTGGAACCCCGTCGCGCTGCCCAGCTCGGCGATCGCCGGCGGCGCGAACGCGAAGACCTGCGCCTCCTTGATCTGCGAGAACGCGCCCGTCATCCGCTTGGCCACCGCGTCCGCCTTGCGCTCGGGAGCCGCGCGCTCGTCCCAGTGCCTGAGCTTGACGAACACGAGGCCCGAGTTCTGGCCACGGCCGACGAACGAGAAGCCGCTGATGACGAGCGCCGACTCGACGGATGCCTGCTCCTTCGTCATCAGGTACTCGTTCACCTTCTCCATCACCGCGCGCGTCTGCTCCTGCGTGCTGCCCGGCGGCAGCATCACCTGGACGGTGAGCTGCCCCTGGTCCTCCTGCGGCAAGAACCCGGACGGCACGCGCCCGAACAGGAGCGCGAGCGCCGCGGCGATCGCGCCGTAGGCGACCATCGCGAGGAGCTTGCGCCGGACCAGGAACCGGACCGTGTGCTGGTAGCCCCGGCTCGTCCGCTCGTAGCCGCGGTTGAACAGGCCGAAGAACCCGCGCGTCTTCGCGCCGTGGCCCGGCCGGAGGATCGTCGCGCACAACGCGGGCGTCAGGGTCAGCGCGACGACGACGGACAGCGCCATCGCCGACACCAGCGTGATCGCGAACTGGCGGTAGATGACGCCGACCGAGCCGCCGAAGAACGCCATCGGCACGAACACGGCGGCGAGCACCATCGCGATGCCGACGAGCGCGCCGGTGATCTGCTGCATCGATCGGCGCGTCGCCTCTTTCGGTGGCAGCCCCTCGTCGTGCATCACACGCTCGACGTTCTCGACGACGACGATCGCGTCGTCGACGAGGAGGCCGATCGCGAGCACGAGGCCGAACAGGGTCAGCGTGTTGATGCTGTACCCGGCCGCGGCGAGGACGCCGAACGTGCCGAGCAGGACGACCGGCACGGCGAGCGTCGGGATCAGCGTGGCGCGGAAGCTCTGCAGGAACAGGAGCATCACGAGGAACACGAGGCCGATCGCCTCGAGCAGCGTCTTCACGACCTCCTCGATCGAGATCCGCACGAACGGCACCGAGTCGACCGGGTACTTGACCGTGAGGCCCGGCGGGAACGTCAGCGACAGGTCGGTGATCCGCGCGCGCACCGCCTCGGCCGTCGCGAGCGCGTTGGCACCAGCCGCGAGCCGGATGCCCAGGCCCGAGGTCGGCTTGCCGTTGTAGAAGCTCTCGACGTCGAAGCTCTCGCCCGTCAGCTCGACGCGCGCGACGTCGCGCAGCCGGACCTGGCTGCCGTTCGGGTTGACCCGCAAAAGGATCGCGCCGAACTGCTCCGGCGTCTGGAGCCGCGTCTGCGCCGTGATCGTCGCGTTGAGCTGCTGGCCGGGGACGGCCGGCGTGCCGCCGAACTGGCCCGCGGACACCTGCGCGTTCTGCGCCTGGATCGCGGCGGAGACGTCGAGCGGGGTCAGCCGGAACGCCTCGAGCTTGTCGGGATTGAGCCAGATGCGCATCGCGTACTGCGCGCCGAACACCTGGACCTCGCCGACGCCGGGGACGCGGCTGATCGGATCCTGCAGCACCGAGAACACGTAGTCCGAGATGTCGTTGCGCGTCAGGCTGTTGTCCTCGGACACGAACACCGCGATCATGAGGAAGTTGCGGTTCGACTTCGCGACGCGCACGCCCTGGCGCTGCACCTCCTGCGGCAGCTGCGGCATCGCGAGCGCGAGCTTGTTCTGGACCTGGACCTGCGCGATATCGGGGTTCGTCCCCGGCTCGAACGTGAGCTCCAGGCTCGCCGTGCCGCTCGCGTCGCTCGACGACGTGATGTAGCGCAGGCCGTCGAGCCCCGTCATCCGCTGCTCGATCACCTGGGTGACCGTCTCCTCGGCCGTGCGCGCCGACGCGCCGGGGTACGTGGTGCCGATGCTGATCGCGGGCGGCGCGATCGCGGGGTACTGCGAGACGGGCAGCCGGAAGATCGACAGCCCGCCCGCGAGCATGATGATGATCGCGATGACCCACGCGAAGATGGGCCGGTCGATGAAGAAGCGAGCCATCAGCGCACCGCTTGCTGGGGCTGCGGCGCCGCCGGGGCGGGGCTCACCGGGACGCCCGGCCGCACCTTCTGCAGCCCCTCGACGATCACCTGATCGCCGACCGCGAGCCCGGAGGTGACGAGCCACGAGTCACCGATCGCGCGATCGGTGACGAGCTGGCGCAGCTCGGCCTTGCGGTCCTTGCCGACGACGAGCGCGGTCGGCCGGCCGGCCTGATCGCGCGACACCGCCTTCTGCACGAGCAGGATCGCCTTGGGGTCCGTGCCCTCCTCGATCTTCGCGCGCACGAACATGCCGGGGAGCAGCTCGCCGCGCGGGTTCGGGAAGATCGCGCGCAAGGCGATCGAGCCGGTCGTCGGATCGACGCTCACGTCGGCGAACTGCAGCGCGCCCGGCTCGGCGTACGCGCGGCCGTCCTCGAGCGCGAGCGCGACCTTGGCCTGCCCCTCCGTGGTCTGCAGCTGGCCGGTCTCGAGCGCGCGCCGCATCCGCGCGTGCTCGGCGCTCGACACGGTCACGTCGACGTAGATCCGGTCGAGCTGCTGCACGGTGGCCATCAGGGTCGCGGCCGCCTGCTGGACGTACGCGCCCTCGGTGACCTCGGCGCGGCCGATCCGCCCCGCGATCGGCGAGGTGACGTTCGTGTAGCCGAGGTTGATCTGCGCCGTCTTGACGGCCGCGCGCGCGCCCGCGACGTCGGCCTCCGCGATCTTCTGCCGCGAGGTGGCGTCCTCGTACTCCTGGCGGCTGATCGCGTTCGTCTGGATCAGCGTCGCGTAGCGATCGGCGAGCGACTTCGCCGCCCCCACGGACGCCTCCGCGCGGGCGAGCTGCGCCTGCGCGCTCTCGAGCGTGGCCTGGTACGGCGCCGGATCGATGACGAACAGGACCTGGCCCTGCTTGACGTCGGCGCCCTCGGTGAACTGCCGCTTCTGGACGATGCCGTTCACCCGCGCGCGGACCTCGGCGACGCGCAGCGCGGACGTCCGGCCGGGCAGCTCCTTGGTGAGCGTCACCGACTGGGCGGCGATCGTGACGACGCCGACCTGGACCGGACCCTGCGCGCCCGGCGGCGGCGCGGCCGGCTGGTCCTTGGCCTTGCCGCACGCGGCGAGCGCCGCGGCGAGCATGAGCATGCGTGTGAGCGTGGCGAGCGTGAGCTTCACGGGGTCCTCGGGTGCTTCCGCGGTCTGGTAGTAGGTTCGAAGCTGTCGAGCCGCTCCTCGATACGCGCGAAGACGTCGCGGCAGCGCGCGCGGTCGGCCGTGGAGATGCCCTGGAGCACGCGGCGCTCGAACGCCTCGATGCTCGCCGCCACCTCCTCGGCGAGCCGGCGGCCGCCGGGCGTCAGCGCGATCCGCTTGACCCGGCGATCGTCGCCGTCGTCGTGGCGGACGACCAGGCGCTTCTGCTCGAGGCTGTCGATCAGGCGGACCAGCTCGGGGTGGCCGATCTGGAGCAGGGCGGCGAGCTCGTGCTGGCGCAGCGGCTCGGCCGCGCCGGCGAGCTTGAGCAGCGGCCGCCAGGTCGCGTGCGAGAGCCCGTACGACTCGAGCTCGGTGTCGACCGCCTGCCGCCAGCGCCGCGCGACGCGCATGAGCTGGCACCCGATGCGGTCGGCGGCGGGGGCGGCCTGGCCGCGCGAGCGGCGTGCGGATCTGAGGACGGGCATCGTTGCCTCACCAAATCGTTCGTTTGTGAACGATTAGCTACCACCCCGCCGCAGCGTGGCAAGCGCGCCGGCGCCCGATCCCGCCCGCGGCACGCTGCGACGCCTGCGACTCCGGCGCGCGGCGTGCGCTCGCGCTCAAGCGCGCGCCGACACCAGCCACGTCGACGCAGGGAGCGCGACGCCGCCCGGCGCGGCGAACGGCGCGAGCGCCTCGATCAGCCGCTCGCCGATGCGGCGGCGCACGTCCTCGCTGACCTCGGCGATGCTCCGCGACAGGGGACCGATCATCAGCGAGGTGCGGGCCGCCTGCTCGACCGTCTCGCCGAGGAGCATGCTCGAGTCGTGGCGCTGGATCTGGATCTCGCGCCAGCCCGCGCGCGCGAGGATGCCGTGCAGCCGATCGCGATCGACGAACGCGAACGGGCCAGGCACGTGCGGCGGGGGCGGCGCGGCGCCCGGCACGAGCTCGCGCGCCGCCTGCATCGGCACGGTGACCCACGCGTTCTCGTCGGAGGTCCGCCAGCAGACGAACGCGAGGCGGCCGCCCGGCGCGGCGGCGCGCAGGAGGTTTCCGAACGCGGCCTCCGGCTCGGCGAAGAACATGACGCCGAACCGCGAGAACACGAGGTCATGCTCCGGCCGAAACGGGTGCGTGGCCGCGTCGGCCTCGATGAACGCGACGCCCGTCCCGGCGTCCCGCGCGCGCGCCCGCGCGACGGCGAGCATCGGCGCCGAGATGTCGACCCCGGTCGCCGCGCCGCCCGCGCCCACGCGCTCGCGCAGGGCGAGCGTCGTCGAGCCATTGCCGCACCCGACGTCGAGCACGCGCTCCCCGGCGGCCGGCGCGGCGAGCGCGAAGACCCCGGCGGTGATCGCCACCTCGGCGCGATCGATCAGCTCCCATATCGCCGCCCAGCGATCGCCGGTGGGCCCATTCCAGTACGCGACCTGCGCCGCGTTGGGATCGATCGACACGTAGCACTCGATCCCGGGCCGCGCCGCAGGCTCACCCTCCGGCGCGCCGCGGACCTCCCACGCGAAGCCCGCCGGGTACCCGCGCGCGCGGCACGCCGCGGCGAGCGCCTCGTGCGCGCCGCGGACATCCGCCTCCGCCGTCCCAGCTGCCGCCGCCGCCCCGCCGCCGCGGTGGATCGCGCGCGCCGCGCGGCCCGACGGCGCCCGCGCGATCCGGATCGGCGCCGGCGCGCCCGCGCGCGGCTCGGCGATCTGGACGCCGCACTCGATCTCGACGTCGCCCTCCGCCGGCTGGTGATACACGACGACCTCGCGGCCGACGGGCGCGCCCGCGCCGCCCTGCTCGAGCCACGCGCGCACCTCGGCGAGGAGCGCCGCCGCGGTCCGCGGCACGTCGACCCACGCGACGCGCCGGCGCACCGACGCGAGCCAGCCGGGTGCCACCTCGATCACCTCGATCGCGTCTACTGCGTCTGCCACGCGCGGAGCATAGCCCCGCCGTGCGCGGCGACAGCGCGTGGAAGCGGCCCGTCTTCGATCCTTGTTAGGATCGCGCCATGACGATGCCAGGCCCGCTGCGGATCGGCGTGATCGGCCACGTCGAGCACATCACGCTCGGGCGCGTCGCGGCGCTGCCGCGCGCCGGCGACATCGTGCACGTGCAGGAGCCGCGCGTGCTCGCGGGCGGCGGCGGCGGCATCGCGTTCTTCCAGCTCGCGCGCGGCCCCGTGGAGCTGCACCTGTTCACCGCGCTCGGCGACGATGATGCCGCGGGCTTCGTCGAGCGCGCGATCGCGGCGGCGCCGGCGCGCGTCCACGCGGTCCGCCGCGCGCAGCCGCACACGCGCGACGTCGTGATGATCGGCCCGGACGGCGAGCGCACGATCCTCGTCGTCGGCGAGCCGCTGCACCCGCGCGCGGACGACCCGCTGCCGTGGGAGATCATCGACGAGCTCGACGCGGTGTACTTCACCGCGCAGGATCCGGCGCTGCTCGCCCGGGCGCGGCACGCGCGCGTGCTCGTCGCCGCGGCGCGCCGCCGCGAGTGCATCGCCGCCGCCGGGATCGAGCTCGACGCGATCGTCGGCAGCCGCGCCGATCCGCGCGAGCGCGCCGCGCGCGCCGACTACGCGGTCCCGCCCGCAGCGCTCGTCATGACCGAGGGCCCGCTCGGCGGCGCGGTAGAGACGGCCGGCGGCGTCGCGCGCTTCGCGAGCCCGCGCGCCGACGTGACCGGCGGCACCTACGGCGCTGGCGACAGCTTCGCGGGCGCCCTGACGTATTACCTGGCCGCCGGGATGAGCGCGCTCGAGGCGGCCGTGCACGCCGCGCACCACGGCGCCGCGGTGGTGGGCAGCCTCGATCCGCTCGCGGCGCAGCTGCCGCTGTCCTTGCCGGCGCCCGCGCCGCCGCCCGCGCCGCCGTGATCGAGCGTCAGTTGCGCGCGAGCCACGCCATGACCTTCTCGCGCCGCGCGATCTGAGGCGCGAGGTGGCTGCCGCTCACGATCTCCGCGAGCTGGCTCGCGACCGCGATGTCCGCGATCGAGCGCGCGTCGCCGACGAGCCACGTGCGCCGGCCGAGCAGCGTCTCGAGCGTGTCGACGTGGCCGAGCAGCCGCTGCTCGACGCGCTCGGTGCCCAGGCGGCCGAGTCCCTGCGCCTTGAGCCGCTTGCCGTAGATGCGCTTGACCGCGCCCTTCATCAGCACGCGCTCGAAGGCGGGGCGCCCCTCGGTGAGCGCCGCTGCGGCCCTCTCGCGCGCCTCGGGATACATGAACCGCTGGTGAGCCTCGAACCAGAACAGCGACTCGTCGGCCCAGTCCTCCCAGATCTGCGCTTGCGCGCGCAGGTCCGGATCGGCGGGGAAGATCGGCCGCTCGGGGTGCTTGGCCTCGAGGAACGCGGCGATGTCGCTCGAGTCCTGGATCCGCTCGCCGTCGTAGTCGAGCACCGGCAGCTTGCCGGCCTTCGACAGCCCCGCCGCCTTGCGCGAGAGCAGGCCGTTGTAGTTGACGATCTCGTACGGCAGGCCCTTGTGCTCGAGGATCCGGCGGACCTTGCCGCAGAACGGCGAGATCGACCACTGGTGCAAGACGATGGCAGGCATGGGGCCGCAGTCTATCGATCTGCCCGCGCGCGATCGCGGATGGCGCGGCGCTCGCGCAAGATCTGCGGAGGGCGCACGCGGGAGGATGCGCGGGAGGAGGACGCCGCCGTGTGAGCTTCGACGTGCGTTGCCGGATCGTTGCGCAGTGTACGCGCAGCGTGCACGGGCTCGGCGGCGAAGTCCTCGACAACACGGTAACCGGCGCTGGTACGTCGGTCGCAGATGCTGCCTGGCAGGAGGGACCAGATGGCTTACCTGCGCCGTATCTCGATGCTTCTCGCGTTCTCGCTTCCGATCGCACTCGCGCCAGGGTGCACGGAGAACCTGTCGTCCAAGGGCCAGCTGATCGAATGCAGCGTCGGTGCGAACGGCGCGATCTCGAGCTGCCACCCGACGACCGAGACCGAGACGAACGATCCGAACAAGTGCATCGACCGCGACGAGAATGGGGACGACGATCCGGACGACGACGCCACCGAGGCCGACGACGATGACGGCACGAGCGGTCTCCTCGGCCGGCCCAGCGGCAACGACGACGACGACGATGACGACGGCGTCCCCGACGAGCTCGACGACGACGATGACGACGACGGCGTCGACGACGTCGACGACTGCGACGAGGAGGCGGGCGGCGAGCTCGACGAGCCGGACGACGACGACTCGATCGACGACGACGACCACGTGTGAGCGCCGCGCGCCCCCCGCGCGTGCCCGCGCAGGCGTACGCGGCGTGCGCGGACGTGATCTAGCCGCGCGGCCGCGTACGCGCGGCGAGCGACATCAGCTCGGCCTCCGGGATCTGCTCGATGCGCAGGAGCGAGGGCGTGCGCTGCAGGTCGGTGACGCTGTCCCCCTGCAAGATCACGAAGCGCCCCGCCTCCAGCGTGCCTAGCTTGCCACGGACGGCGGGGCGGCTCTCGAAGAGCTGCTTCATCTTGTCGAGCGATCGGCGGTCGGCGACCCGGCCGAGGAACCAGGTGTGGATCTGGTCCCGGCTGCGGTAGTCAAAGTCCGCGGGGCTCTGCGACGCGAGCACGACGCCGACGCCCGAGGCTGGGCCGCGCTTGAGCAGATCCTGCAGCGGCTCCTTCGATGGCGACTTCGCCGCGCCCGCGGGCATGAACAGGTCCGCGTCCTCGATCAAGAGGAGCGTGCGCGGCCCGGCGCCCGGCGCCTTCGCGGCGTGGCGGCCCAGGCACGCGATCAGGTGCGCGACCCACGCCTGGATCCGCTCGACCTCGCCCAGGAAGCGGGTGCTCGCGATCGCGAGCGGCAGCTTGCCACCGGGCGCGCGCCCGACGAGCGCCTCGGCGGTCAAGGTCTCCACGGCGGGATCGAACAGCACCTCGTCTCCGCGGAGGGACTCGAGGTCCTGCACGAGGCGCTTGAACATCCGCTCGTCATAGCGATGGACGCGCGCGACGAGCTCGTCGTCCCGATCCTCGAGCAGCGCGATCAGCTCGGCGAGCCCGCCGGTGGTCTTGCGCGCCGCGAGCACCGCGATCGCCTGCGTCAGGATCGTGCGCCGCGCGACGCCGGCGGTCGAGTCGCCGAGCCGCATCATCGCGGCGAGCGCGTGCGCTGCGTGCTGCACCATCCGCTCGTGCTCGGGCGCCGGCACCTGCGCGAGCGAGGGGACCACCGTCAGCGACAGCGGCCGACCGCGGTGCGCTCCCGGCGTGAACAGCCGGACGTCGATCCGCTCGGCGAGGCGGCGCGCGCGTTCGGGGTTCGCCGTGTGCTGCCACCAGTCGGGCTTTGCGTAGCCGGCGAGATCGCCCTTGCGGTCGACGAGGACAGCGGCCACGTCGCGCTCGAGGGCCTGCTCGATCAGGCCGAGCGCGAGCGTGGTCTTGCCGCTCTCCGGGCTGCCGAAGATGGCGGTGTGGCGAAACAGCGAGTCGAGCTCGATCGTGCGCGGCTCGGCCTGGAAGCTCGTGCTGGTCCCGATGTGCAAGCGCGACGGTGACGCGTCCGGTGCCGGCGAGGCGGCGGTGGTGGCAGCGGCGGCGGTGGCCTTCAGCTTCGGGGTGCCGGCTGGCGGAGTGCCCCGCCCGACGCCCCGAGACGGCGCGGGCTTCGCGCCGGGCGCGCCGGCGGGCGGCGCCTCGGCTGCCGGCGCGGTGGCCGCGGTGACCTGGACCGGGACGAGCCGATCGAGATCGAACATGTCCGCCATACCTGGAAGGCTGTAGACCGGCCGCTCACGGCGCCGCCATGCCATCACTCGGCTCGACGGAACCTCCGGCTGGAACCGCTGAAATGCGACGAGCGCCCTCAGCGTCGACGCATCGATGTACGCCTTCCGGCCGCCAGCCTTGAGCAGCTGCGACACTACCTTGTCCGAAGCTGGACCGCGCGGAAACTCCAGGGTTCGCACCGCGATCGGGGTAGCCTTGCCCGCGCCCCGGCGGAGCACCTCGATCTGCGTGGCGAAGCCGCCTCCGCGGTAGCTGTGGTTCGTGACCACGATCGCGAGCTCCGCGCGCTGCGTCGCGCCAGCGAACTGGAGGCGCAGCACGCTGTCCTTCCGCGGCGCCGTCGTCAGCGACAGGCCGGTCTCCTCGGCGCACGCCTTCGCGGCCGCGCCGACGACCGCGAGGATCTCGTCCTCGTCGTCCGGCACCTCGATGCCGGGCGCGTGCATCGCGTCGTTCCAGGCGGCCGCGATCTGGGCGAGATCCGCGTCGCTCGGCGTTGCTGGCTTCAGCGGGACAGCCGCCTCGGCCTCGCCCGTGTCGATGATCTTGCCGGCAGCAGCGCAGCGCGCCTGAAACTGATGGCACCACTCGAGCACGTCTCGCGTCCGACGATTGGCTAGGTTGCGCAGCAGCTGCTCGGGGATCGGATAGACCGGCTCCTCGATGCGGTGCACCGCGCCGGCCTCGGCGAAGAGCCAGGACAGCCGCCGCGCCACGATCGCTTCGATCTCGGCATAGGAGCGGTTGATCTGCAGCTCCACGACGGGCGGATCCTTCTCGAGCCGGTCGATCGCTGGCCTGTTGAGCTCGCCGCGGACGTGCCGGTAGAGATCGGACAGACATGCAACGACGGCGATGACCGACGGTACCTCGCTGACGATCTTCTGCAGGGCATCGATGGCGCGCCGGAACACGGTTCCCGACACGGCCCCGGCCTCGAATCCGGAGAGTTCGGCCTGATCGATCATGAGCACGAGCGCCGCGTGCTGCGTCACGAACGCCAGCCGTGCGAGATCGCGGATCATCCGGTGGGGCTCGTCCTTGCCGGTGCGAGGCACGACGTCGCCGATCCAGCGTCGATCATGAGTGTTCATGTCCTCGCAGCGCAGGTACTTGTAGACCCGCGAGGTCGTTCGCTGATCCGGGTGGAGCGCGTACAGCATGACCCGGAGCAGATCGGGATCGAACGCCGCCAGGTCGGCCTGCTTGAGGAGCTCGTCGACCAGGCTGTTGACATAGCCGGCAAGGCTCTCGGGGCTATCCCACGTGTCGTCGACGAGGCGCTCGATCCGTGAGCTCAGCGGCTCGCCGACGAGCCGCGGTAAGCCGCTCGCGAGCTCGTGCAGACCTGTCCGCTCGCCGGACGGTCCGGCGTACGGCCTGGCGAGCGAGTCGACCACGTGCTGGAGGAGGTACCGCGCGTAGTCGTCTGAGCTGGAGTGGAGCTGGGCGTACACGACGAACCCGCGGCCGTACTCGTGCACGTAGCGCCGGAAGCCGCGGAGGAGGTGCGTCTTGCCGGCGCCGGAGTCACCGAGCACGAGCATCATCCGGCCGAGGTCGGAGTGCTGCGCGGGCGTGGTGGCGCGCTCCACCAGCTGCTCGAAGGTCTCGCGCGCAGCAGCGTGAATCGTCTCGACGTCGAACGGATCGGCGTCGAACACCGACGAGGCCTGCTGGACGGCGGCGAACACGCGGCTCGGAGCGAGGAATGCCTGCGCGCGGAGGTCCACGTCGGACAGCGTGACCACGGCGTCGCCCGCGAGCGTCCGCCGCAGCTCAGTGAGCTCGTCGACGCGGCCCCGCCACCGCGGATCTGCCTCGGTCACCCCGCCGATCCGGCACGTCTCGTCGATCAGCCACATCATCATGCGCTCGTACCGCGCGAGCGCCTCGGGCTCGCCGAGCTCGGCCGCGTGGCGGCACAGCGCGAGCCCAGGCCAGCGCAGCGCGGCGCTGTTCCCGAACGGGCCGCGGTCGGCGGCGTACCGCTCGAGGAACGTGCGCGCCGACTCCTCGTCGACCGCGGCGAACTCGCCATAGGAAGTGGGCATCACGCTGGCGTAGTGCCGCGCCGCGGAGAACAGGAACTCGTACAGCGCCTCGATCTCGTGATCGCCGATCACGTCGTCGGCGGCCACGGCGCAGTGCGCCACGCGAAGACAGTCGGCGAACAGGGACTGCCACAAGAGCGCGGCGGTCGTGCCCCCGACGGTGCGCCGGAGCTCATCGACGAGGTCCTTCCCCCGCACGTTGGCAGCCACGACGCTCAGCGTCCGTTGGATGTGCGTGAGCTCGGCCCGCAGGCGCGTGTTATCGAGCATGGTTCCCCCGCTCCGTCGCGTGCGCTCCGGCCCGCTGGTCGAGCACGAAGTGGAAGGTCGCGCCCTGATCCTGGATCTCCGACTCCGCCACGAGCTTGGCGTCCATCGCGCCGACCAGATCGGCGCGGGCGAGGACAAGCCAGCCATCGCGATTCGCGCCGACGAGCCAGCGCTTGAACCGGTCGAGCGAGAGATCGTCGAGGCGGCGATCGCGCTCGATGCTGTGCCAGATGGCGGAGACGAACACCTTCTCGGCGCCGTAGCGCCCGTCGGTGCCAACCCGCGGGATGGCCTCGCGGACCACATCCAGGAGCGCCTCCGGGCTCGCGGGCTGCGCCGGCCGCTCGGCCGGTGCAGCGCCCTCCTGCACCCAGCGGCGGACGAGCGCCTGCACCAGCGAGCTTCGTCCGGCGTCCTTTGCGCCCACGGACTTCGCCGCGAAGCGCGCCGCCAGCTCTTTCGGCTTGCCCGCTGGCTCCACGCCGGCACGGCGCGCGAAGACATACGTCCGGAGGTCGCTCAGGTTCAGCGGACCGGCCGGCAGGCCCAGCGCCTCCGCGATCAGGGCGTCGCAGAGATCTTGCAGCGTCGGCGCCTCGCGGACCCCGAGCTCTCCCCGGAGCACGGCGGCGCAGAGCGCGTCCTTGGTGCGGACCGCCTTGGCGGCCTGGTCCGAGCCTGGCGCGAGCCCGAGCGCGCGGGCCGGAAAGTGTGCGGTGCGGGCCTCGGTCCACGTCGGCACGCGCGAGAGCCCGAGCGCGCCGCGGAGCACGCGCTTGCCTTCGTCGGTCAGGGTCCGCCCCTGCTCACTCACCAGGCCGCGCGCGCGCAGCGCCGCGAGCGTGTCGACCGCGACCGCCCGCGCGCGCGCCGCGGACGTGTCCGGCAGCGCGAGCTCGAGGACGGCGGCGCCGAGCACCTTCTCGCTCGGCGGCTTTGGGGCCGACAGCCGGGCGAGCACGACGAGCTCGAGTCGAGACAGCGAATGATCATCACGAGTGCTGGTCATAGGGATTCTCCATCGGGTGCTCTCGATCCACGCCGGCCGCGGAGGGCGACGGCGATCTCGTCGACGATGCGCGGGAGCCGCTCGCCGACGTCCTCGGCGAGGAACCGCAGGACGAAGTAGCCGGCGCGCTGGAGCCGCACGTCGGTGACGCGCGCGGCGCGATAGCCCTGCGGATCGCGGAAGTGGTACCAGCTGTCGATCTCGACCGCGAGGCGCGCCGACCTGGCCACCAGATCCACCTCGATCGACGGCCCGCCGACGCGGATCGGCACCTCCACATCCAGCGCGAACCGGCCCGCCGTGCGCGCGTCGCGCGCGAGCGCCTCATGGAGAACGCGCGCCGCGCGGCTCCGCGTGCGGACGGCGGAGCCCTGGGCGCGCGCCGCGATCGACACGACGCCTTGCCGGGCCATCGACAGCGCCGCGGACTGCCGATCGCTGCCGAGCACGCCCGTCACGAGGTCGGCCGGCGCGCCCACGGCGACGGCGTGCTCGGGCAAGTGTGTGACCAGCGCGGCCGCCGTGACGATCGCGCGCTCGAGCCAGGACGCCGTCGGCTCCGGATGATGGACGAGCACCGCGATCGGCGCGGCGAGCTTGCACAGGATCGCCAGGAGCTCGCCGCCCTGCACCGGCGCCGTCGTCAGATCCGGCACGCTCGCCCGCGGCTCGCGGAGCGTGGAGAGGAGCCAGCCGCTCACCTGCGCGTGACGATCAAGCGCGGCGACGTCGTGGATCCACGCAGCGCGCTCGCGGCCCGATCGCGCGTCGAGCGAAGCGTCGACGGCGTCGACATCGAGGCCAGCCGCCGTGGCCAGGCTCGCGCGCGCCGCGGCAACGCACCGCAGCCACGGGATCTGCGCGAGCAGGTCCGCGATCGTCTCGCCCGGGCCGGCGCCGTGCGTGGCGAGCGTCAGGTAGCCGTGGCGGGCCGCCCACTCCGCCCAGCCGGCGAGCGTCACCGTCGTCTCGCCGGCGATCACCGAGAGGACCCTGGCGCCGCGGCTGCGCTCCGCCGCGTGGCGATCGAGCGCCGCGACGAACGCCGGATCCAGCGCGGCGCGGTCGGTGTCCTGGACCGGGTCTGGATCGGGCGCCGAGTCGAGGTCGACGCCGAGGTCGGGGACGTCGTCGATGGGCAGCGTCGGCCGGGCGATCACGTCCGGACGGCGCCGCCGCGGCCGGGTCCGCTTCTGCTTGCCCACGCGCCTCGCGCGAGAGTGCTTTTTCGGCCCCTTGGGTTTGCGCTTCGGCCCGGGCTCTTCGAAGCCGGGCAAGCGGATGATCAGCTCGCCGCGATTGTCGAGCTCGAGCGTGCCGAAGTCAGGCGTCTGCTGCGACCGCGGATACTCGGAGACCCGCCGCCGGACATACCCACCGATCTCCGAGCCAGTCGCCAAGGGCCGCCGCTGCTCGGTGGCGAGCCCACCCGTGAGCGCTTCGATCAGGCAGCCCGTGAACAGCGAATGGCCCGGTCGAGGACCGCTGTCCATCGCGCGCTGGTCATCGAGGGCGGACGTGATGATGCGGCGGCTCTTCCGCGCGCGCAGGCTCTCGAGCTGCGCATCGAGCGGCGCCCCCCCATCGCGGTAGCGGGTGACCACCCGCGGATCGAGGGCGATGCCGCTGTAGCACGCGTCCAGGATGACCAGGATGTGCTTCGGCGGGAGGTGCGCGACCTCGCTCAGCCAGCTGTCGAGGCGCAGCCACGTGTCGCGACTCTGGTGCTCGGCGTCGACGGGCAAGATGTAGCCCCGCTTCGAGGTCTCGCCGTCGGCGTACTCCGAGGTGAGGGTGTGACCGTGGCCGGCGAAGAACAGCACGAGGCTGTCCTCCTTGCCGAGCCGGCATAGATCGTCGGTCACGAGGCGGTGGAGCGCCGCGTACGTCGCCGCCTCGTCGAGGAGCGGTTCGCCGACCTGGCGAAACCCGAGCTTCGAGAACGCCTCGCACGCGCCGCGTGCGTCGGACACCGCGTTGTGGAGCCGGGGCCACTCGCGGTAGCGATCGATCCCGATCACCGCCACGTGCAACTGCCCCGCGCCCGCTGCCGCGATCGCCCGTCGCTCCGGCTCGATGTCCGGAACGACGTCCCGCAGGATGGGAGCGCGCCGAGGACGGCCGCGTCGCGCTCGTCGACGACCCGCGAGTGATAGCTCCAGCGTCACGCAACCCTTCGGCGACGGCCCCCAGGACGCAACGACAAGAAAAGATGCAGCTCATCACGGCGGCCGATCACCTGAGTACCCGGGTCACCGACACCCGGGTGTCACGCGCGGGCGCCATTCATGGCACCGTAGCGGGCCATGGAGCCAGCGCCGCCCGCGAGGTGCCCGCGTTGCCAGATCGATCTGGGCGATGAGCCGCTGATCCGTCACTGCAGCCGCTGCAAGGGATCGTGGATCGCCGAGGAGACGCTGCACGAGCGCGCCGCGGCGGTCCAGGGCGGGCCGCCTGATCTGACCTGGCACAAGGAGGCGCGCGCCACGCTCATGTGCGCGATCTGCGGCCAGCCGATGGAGACGATCGTCGTGCGCGACACGCCGGTCGATCGCTGCGTGCAGCACGGGATCTGGTTCGACGCCAACGAGCTCGCGCACGTCCTGTCTCCGGCCGCGGCCGTGGCGATGACGGCGGCGGCCGTGCAGGTCTCCACCCACCAGGCGCAGGAGCAGGCCCAGACATCGAGCGCGCTCGATGTCGCGGGCGAAGGCATCGAGCTGGCGGTCGACGTCGCCGATCTCGCGCTCGCGAGCGAGGTCGTCGAGACCGGCGGCGGCGTCTTCGAGGTGATCATCGACGGCGTGGGCGTCGTCGCCGAGGCGGTGGTCGACATGATCGCCGGCATCTTCTCGGCGCTGGACTGACGCCGCGCGCCCCGCCCCGCGCCCCGCGGCGCGCCCGCGCCCGCGCTCACGCCTCCGGCGGGCCGGGGCGCCGCTCGAGGCGGTGGTACGCGTAGGACACGGCGATCATCAGCGCGCCGACAACGAGGAACGACAGCACGCGGTAGGCCTGGGCCGCGCCCGCGAGATCGATCAGGAGGAGCTTCACGGCGACCAGGCCGAGCAGAGCGAGCCCTGCGAGCCGGAACGCGCGGCGGCGGCGCACAAAGCCGATCGCGAGCAGCACGGCGGCGTAGCCGGACCACGCGATCGACAGCGCGGTGTGCGCGCGCCGGCCGGCGTGCGCGAACGGATCGACGGCGGCGTAGTGCAGGTACGCCTCGGCGCCGATCGCGAGGCCGAAGCCGACGATCGCGGTGATCCACGCCAGGCGGCCCTGCTCGGGATCGCGGCGGCCGATCATAGCGGCGCTCGCCGCGGCGGCGGCCGCGGTGACGGCCGCCGCGACGAACCGCAGGTTGAGCGCGAGCAGCGCGTCGGGGTGGCCGGGCGCGCGGTACGCGATGACGCACAGCCCCGCCGCGATCAGCGCGGCGAGCGCGCTGGCCTTGTCGAGCCCGGCGGGCGCCGGCGAGCGCCGCGCGCACGCGGCGAGCCCGAGCAGCGAGCCGATGGCCCAGACGAGCGGCACGGCGGCGTCGCCGAGATCGCGCCGGCCGGCGAGCGCGAAGTACCGCGCGAGCTCGTGGTGCACGAGCGCGAGGATCGCCGCGATGCCGGCGAGGAGCGCGGCGGCCGCGTACCAGCGATCACCCTCGTCGCCGCGGTCGCGCCGCGCGTGGTGGACCGCCGCGAAGAGGAGCGCCGCGAGCGGCGCGATCAGCGCGCTCGCGAATGCGGGGTTCGCGAACGCCCGGGAGCCGGCGGCGAGCAGCGGCCAGCCGGTGGCAAGGCCGTGGAGCAGCGCGAGCGCGAGGACGCCGGACGCCCCGACCCGCAGCGCGCGCAGTCGATCGCGGAAGCCGAGCGCGAGCAGCGCTGGCGCCTCGAGCGACCACGCGAGCGTGACGGCCCGATCGCGGAGGAGCAGCGGCACCGCGAGCGTCGCGAGCGCCGCCGCGAGGCCCACGAGCTCGAGCTCGCCGCGCGCGGAGGCGGACCGCCACCGCGAGAGGGCCTCGAGCGCGGTGTACAGCGCGGCCATGGCGAGCACGACGATGCCGAGCGTGCGGCGGTCGCCGTCGCAGATCGCCGCCGCGGCGACGAGCGCTGTGCCCGCGTTCGCGGCGGTGAGGAGCGCGCGGCCGGGAGCGCGGCCGGGCGCGAGCGCGACCCGGCGGCGCAGGCGGTCACCGAGCGGCACCGCCACGAACATGAGGTGGAGCACCGCGAGCCACGCGAGCTCGGCGGGCCGCGCCGCGGCGTCGTGCGCGCGGGCGAGCCAGCCGCCGAACAGCGCCCACGTACCGGCCAGCGCCAGGAGCTCGAGCGCGGCCCACCGCCGGGCGAGCGCGATCGCGAGCGCGCCGGCGTCGAGGACGAGCAGGTACGAGCACAGCGCCGCGAGGGAGCCGCCGCCCGACGAGACGGCGACCGGCGTGAGCAGGCCGCCGAGCAGCGCGAGCACCGCCACGGGCTGCGCGTCGTGGCGCAGCGCGATCGCGCAGCCGGTGACGGTCACGCCGATCATCGCGGCGAAGACGAGCTCGCGCGCGATCAGCCCGTACGAGGCGAACGCGACGTAGGTGGACACGTAGAGCACGCCGAGCCCGGCGCCGAACAGCCCCTGCGAGAGCGGCCGCATCTCCGCGCGATGGGCGCGCCGGCCGGCGAGCAGGAGGCCGATGCCGCCCGCGGCGCCGAGCGCGAGCCGGGCCTCGGGCCCGAGCCAGCCGCGATCGATCGCGAGCTTCACGAACAGCGCGGCCGCGATCACGAGCGCGCCCGCGCCGAGCCAGGTGACCCAGCGCGTGCCGGCTTGCAGCTCGAAGCGGTGCCACCAGTCAGCCTCGGACGATCGTGCCGCGGCGGCCGCGCGCGCCGCCGCCGAGGCGCGAGCCGCGGCGGCCGAGACGGCCGAGACGGTCGAAGCGGCCACCGCCGGCGAGACGGCCAAAGCGGGCGACGCAACCGCTGCCGGCGATGCCACCGGCACCAGCGGCGATGCGACCGGCGCGATCGCGGCGGGCTCCACCGCCAATGGCGCGGACACCGCCGGCGTGAGCCGCGGCTCGGCGGCGGGCCGCGCCGGCGCGAAGCTCGGCTCGGAGGCGGGCCGCGCCGACGCGAAGCTCGGCTCGACGGAGCGCGCCACCGGCGCGATGCCCGCATCGAGCGCGTGCGGCGCCTCGCGGGCCGCGCCGAGCGGCAAGCCGGACGGAGCCGGTGCCTGCTGCGAGATCCCCAGCCGCTGCTCCAGCTGCGCGACCCGGTACGTCAGGGTGCCGAGGCGCCGCGCTGCCTGCAGGCCGCAGAAGCTGCCGACGCCGACCAGCGCGTACAGCCCATATTGGAGGTCATCCATGCCGCGAGAGGGCTGCAACGCAGGTGCCCTCCCTGCGCCCCCGAGATCCCGGCGAGAAGTGGCAACCCGCTGCCATCTCCGGCACGCGCCGTCGCGCGGGCGCCACACCGTCTGCCGCCGAAGACACCCTCGATCCCGATCGGCGGCCCGACGCAGGCGCCTGAAATAAAGGAGCAAGCAGCCATTTCGGCCACGCCGCCGCCGACGCCGACGCCGCCTCGCCCTGCCCGCCCCGGCCGCTACTTCTTCAGCCGCGCGATCTCCTGCTCGATGCGCTTCTTCTGCGTCGGATCGGCGGCCATCGCGCGCGCCTTCTCGTACGCGGCGATCGCGCCGGCCTTGTCGCCCTTGATCGCGAGCGCCTCGCCGAGGCTGTCCTGCGCGTTCCACGACTGCGGGTAGCGCTGCACGACGTCGCGGAACACGGCGATCGCCGCGTCGACCTTCTTCTCGCGGAGCAGCCCGTAGCCCACCAGGTTCAGGTCATTCTCCGTCGCGAGCGGCTGCGCCTTTGCCCGCGCCTCCTTCGCACCCGCGGCGTTGCCCTGCTTCTCGAGGATCTCCGCGCGCGCCATCAGGCCGGCGTAGGTCGGCTTGGCCGAGACCGAGCGATCGACCAGCTTCAGCGCCTCGTCGAGCGGGCCGCCGTTGCGCACCCAGTACGACGCCGCCTGCACGAAGCTGTCCGGGTTGAACCCGGCCGAGCCGCGCAGCTCGGCGCGCATGCTCGCCATCACGACCTTCGGCGTGTCGACCTCGATCGCGATCGGCACCGCCAGCTTCTCCCACGCGAGCGTCAGCGTGACCTTCGTGGTGCTCGGCTCGTCGAACCGGAACGCCAGCCGCTCCTCGAACCCGGGCAGCGGGCGCGGCGTCACCGTCACGCGCAGCGCGTCCTCCTTCTGATCATAGGAGAAGCTCCCCCACGCCGTCGTCACGGTGCTGAAGATGACCGTCCACTCCTTCGCCGTCGGGATCGTGTGCAGGCCGTACGTCCCGGCGCGCAGCGGCTTGCCGCCGATCTTCACGTCGCTCGAGAACGAGACCAGCGTGTTCTCGTTCGCGCCGCTGCGCCAGACCTCGCCGTAGGGCACGAGCTGGCCCCAGACCGCGCGGCCGTTGACCGCCGGGCGGTGGTAGGTCACCGCGATCTGGGTGAGCCCGACCGTCTGCTCCACGCGCGCGGCCGGGCTCTCCTCCGGCATGGTCAGGCGCTGCGCGTGCGCGGTGGTGGCGGCGGCGGCGAGGACGGCGGCGGCGACGACGCCGAGGCCAACGAAGGACGAAGACGATCTCATGGCTGCGCACTATCGAATCTCGTGCGGCGAAAATGCCAGCGGCGCGACAACAACGGCTCACAGCAGCCCCCCTCGCAGATCACCGCGCCGCCGTCGCCGCATCCCCTGCGGTCGCGGCTGTCCCAGCACACCCGCGCCTCGTCGCAGCTGTCGCATGCCGCCGCCGGCGGCAGCGTGCCTGCGCCCTAGACCGAGCCCTTGTCGAGGCCGTACTTGCGCAGGTACGCGCGCACGTGGTGGCGCTCCATGCCGCTCCGCCGCGCCATCTCGCTGACGTTGCCCTTCGCGCGCTTGTTCAGATCGATGAAGTAGTTGCGCTCGAACGCCGTCAGCGCGCGGCGCTTGGCCTCGGAGAACGCCGTCGCGAGCTGCGTCGACTGCTCGGGCTCGGCGTCCTGGCGCAGGAGCAGCACGTCATCGATCGCCTCGGGCGTGTCGGCGAGCGTCGCGGCGACCGAGACCACGTTGACCAGCTCGCGCACGTTGCCCGGCCAGTCGTGCGCCGACATCCGGCGCTCGATCCAGTCGTGGACGACCGATGCCGCCTTCGGCCGGCCCATGCGGCGGCAGATCTCCTCGACGAGCAGCGGCAGGTCCGCGAGCCGCTCGCGCAGCGCCGGGATCTCGAGGCGCACCTGCGCGATGCGGAAGTAGAGGTCGGAGCGGAACCGCCCGGCGTTCATCTCCGAGGACAGATCGCGCCGCGTCGCCGCGACGAGCCGGACGTCGATCGGCTCGAAGCTCGTGCCGCCGACGCGCTTGACCTGCCGCTCGGCGAGCGCGCGCAGGAGCTTGGGCTGCAGATCGATCGGCAGCTCGCCGAGCTCGTCGAGGAACAGCGTCCCGCTGTTGGCCTCCGACAAGGCGCCGTCGCGCCGCTCGTTCGCGCCGGTGAACGCGCCCTTCTCGTGGCCGAACAGGATGCTCTCGGCGAGCGTCGGCGGGATCGACGCGCAGTCGACGACCATGAACGGGCCCTGCTTGCGCAGGCTCGCGTCGTGGATCGAGCGCGCCACGCCCTCCTTGCCGGTGCCCGTCTCGCCGAGCACGAGCACGCTCAGCTCGGTGGCCGAGATCTTCTCGAGCGTCGAGAACACGCGGCGCATGTTCGGCGTCGCGCCCACGATCGAGCCGAAGCGGTCCGAGTAGCCGAGATCGACCCGCTTCTTGCCCGCCGGCTCCAGCACGAGCCGCGAGGTGCCCACCGTGAGCTCGGCTCGGTCGGCGATGATCGCCTCCCGGATCCGGACCGGGCCGCAGAACGTACCGTTCGTGCTCCCGAGATCGCGCACCTGGATCCCCTCACTGACGGCCCGCAGCTCGCAGTGAACACCACTCACCTCATTGTCTTCCAGCACCACGTCGGCCCCCTCGTTACGGCCGATCACGATGGGCTCGACGTCGATCTCACGGGACGGCTTCCCCGCGATGTGCAGCGTTGCGCGGCGGATGAAGAGCTGGAGGGCGCGGGCGCGGGTTTCCATGCAAGTTCCTCCTTCAGACCTCTGGCACTCCCGCCCGCCCCGGCCCGGCCCGGCCCGGCGCGACAGCATCAGCGCTGTGGATGATAGCCCAAGGTGTTCCTAAGTCAGCGCGGCGATGGTTATGATTGCTCGATGCGCGACGCATCTCGCGCCGCCGAGATCTCTCCAACGAAGTACGAGGTGCTTCGCTCACTCGCGTCCGGCGGGATGGCGGAGATTTTCCTCGCGCGCACGCGTGAGAGCAACCGGCTGGTGGTGCTGAAGAAGCTGCACCCGCGCCTTTCGATCGAGAGCGAGCACGTCCAGATGTTCCGCGACGAGGCCGTGATCGCCTCGAAGCTGCAGCACCCCAACCTCGTCGAGGTCTACGAGCTGGGGCTGGCCGGCGAAGAGCACTACATCGCCATGGAGCACCTCCATGGCCACGACCTCAGCCGAACGCTGCGGCGGATGCGGCACCAGCGCGTGCCGCTGATGTTCCAGCAGGCGATCACGATCGTGCGCGACGTCGCGGCCGGCCTGCACTACGCCCACGAGCGCGTCGACGACGACGGGAACCTGTTCCAGATCATCCACCGCGATGTCTCGCCCCACAACGTGTTCCTCACCTTCAGGGGCGAGGTCAAGGTCGTCGACTTCGGGATCGCCAAGGCGAACAGCGTGGTCGGGCGGACGCGCACCGGCGTCCTCAAGGGCAAGGCTGCCTACATGTCTCCCGAGCAAGCGCTGGGCGAGGCGCTCGACCGGCGCACCGACGTGTTCAGCATGGGCATCCTGCTCTGGGAGCTGACCACCGGCCGCTGGCTCTACCGCCGCAAGTCGGAGCTCGAGACGCTCAAGGCGGTCGTCGAGTTCGACGCGCCCAAGCCCTCGACGGTGAGGCCCGACTATCCCAAGGACCTCGAGAAGATCGTCATGAAGACGCTCGAGCGGCCGCGGGAGAACCGCTGGGCGACCGCCGGCGAGCTGCGCGCCGCGCTCGACGAGCTCGCCCGGAGCTGGAAGTTCCGGCCGGGGCCGTCGCACGTCGGCAAGCTGATGTCGACGGTGTACCCGGATGAGTTGGCGGCCTGGGAGAAGGCGCGCGACGCGGGCGTGTCCCTGGGCGATCACCTCGCCGCGGTGAAGCCGGAGGTCGTCGAGCCGAACGAGGACGCGCTCGACACCGATCCCGAGGAGATCATCGCGCTCGAGACGCGCCGCGGCTCCTCGATGGAGTCGAACGATCTCCTGCCGCGAACGCGGACGCGGCAGGGTCGGCCGACGCTGCGGCTACGCGAGGGGAAGCCGTGGTGGCGGCGGCACCAACGGGTGCTGATCGCGTCGCTGGTCGCCGGGCTCGTCCTCGGCCTGGTCGCGAGCCTGATCGCCGCGCTCGTGCATGGCCAGCCCCCGCGCCGGAAGAACCGCAGCGGCGAGCCGTCGAGCTCGGACGTGCCGTTGACCGAGACGCTCGATCTCAACCATCCGACGACGCCGCCGACGCCGCCGACGCCGCCCGACCAGCCGACGTCGTCGGGCTCCAGCACCGCCCCCTCGACCGGATCGTCGAAGGTCCCGATCTTCTTACCGCCGCCGCTGCCCGACAAGAAGCCGGGCCGCGAGCCGTCGCCCACGCGCTAGCGGGACCAGCCCCCGCCCGCCCGCCGAGCCGGACGCCGCCCCCGCGCCCCGCGCCCCGCGCCCGAGCGCGAGCCGCACTCATTCCTCAGCACAGGCGATGAATCGCCGGCATGAGCCTCACTCAGATCTCAGCGCGGGCACGGAAACCATGGGGAGATCTCCCTGCCGGTGCGGATACTTCTGCAGTCCAGGACTGGACGATCTGAGGTCCAGGGAGGATCAAGGGAGGATCAAGAAGGGCCACGGTCCTTCGATTCATCCCTGGCTATTAAAATCGCGAGCTAAATCATTGCACTACTGGGCTCCGCGATGGCTCGGCCCGCTGTCGGCGGAGCACCGCTGACAGAACATTTCCTCCCTGGCACCGTGGCTGCACAACAGGGCGCCCATGAAGAACGCGCTCCTCGGGATGCTGGCACTGCAGGCGCTGGTCGTCGGCTGTGCCCTGGACGAGGTTCAGGAGAGCGAGATCGAGGGGGCTGCCCGCAAGATCACGATCCCGCGCGTTTCCGATCCGCCGCTCCAGAGCGACCTGCGCAACCTGCCGGGCGACCTGAGCGCGGTCTCCGTCCCCCTGCCGCCGAACCTCGGCGACTTCATCGCCGACACCGACGCGGCCATCGCGCTGGGCAAGGCGCTGTTCTGGGACATGCAGGTCGGCAGCGACGGCGTCCAGGCCTGCGCGAGCTGCCACTTCCGCGCGGGCGCGGATCCGCGCTCGAAGAACTCGGTCAGCCCGGGCCTCAAGCACGTCCCGCAGGCGGACACGAGCTTCACGCGCGGCGCCCCGAACTACCAGCTCACCCCGGCCGACTTCCCGCTGACGCAGCTCGCGACGCCGGGCGTCCGCGGCGCGCTCGACTCCGCGCGCGACAACAACGACGTCGTGTCGTCGCAGGGCGTGCACTACTCGGGCAGCTCGGGCGTCGACCCGATGGGCTTCATCATCGGCGACACCAACACGCGCCGCGTCGAGCCGCGCAACACGCCGAGCGTCATCAACTCGGTCTTCAGCCACCGCCAGTTCTGGGACGGCCGCGCCGAGAACGTCTTCAACGGCGTCAACCACCTCGGCAAGCGCGATCCGAACGCGCGCGTGGTGCGCACCGCCACCAACGGCACGCCGAGCCTGGTCCGCGTCGAGCTCGTCAACGCGAGCCTCGCCTCGCAGGCGATCGTGCCGGTCCTCTCCGAGATGGAGATGTCGGTCCAGAACCGGACGATGTGGGACGTGGCCGGGCAGATCCTCGAGCTCCGCCCGCTCGCGAAGCAGCAGGTGGACCAGGACGACAGCGTCCTCGGCCCGCTCAGCCGCAGCGCGGGCAAGGGCCTCAAGATCGCGACCTACAACCAGATGGTCCGCGCGGCGTTCCGCCCCGAGTGGTGGAGCTCGAACAAGCTGGTCCAGATCATGCCCGATGGCTCGATCCGGTTCGTCTCCAACGCCGACAACAACCCGCAGACGCGTGAGCTGCCGGTGATGCACTACAACTTCGCGCTGTTCTTCGGCCTCGCGATCATGATGTACGAGTCCACGCTGGTCTCCGACGACTCGCCGTGGGACCGCTTCCGCCGCGATCACGCGTCGCCGACCGACCCGGCGCTCAACCCCTGGACGAACACCCACCCCGAGCACATCAGCCGCGCGGCGCTGTTCGGCGCGATGCTGTTCAACGACCGCACGCGCGGCCCGACGAACATCCGCTGCTCGAACTGCCACGAGGGGGCCGAGCTGACGGACGCATCGGTCCACCGCATCGAGGCCGCGCTGAACGGCCCGGTCCGCAACCGCGACGGCAACCTCATCGACAAGGGCTTCAACAACGTCGGCGTCCGCCCCACCTCGGACGACCTCGGCGTGGGCGGCTCGGACGACCTCGGCCCGCTCTCGCTGACCCGCCGCCAGTTCCCGGGCGCCGCGCCGGCCTTCTTCGACGGCGCGGCCGTGACGAAGGGGTTCGGCCTCGACGGCGCGTTCAAGATCCCGTCGCTCCGTAACGTGGAGCTGACGGCGCCGTACTTCCACAACGGCGACGCCCGCACGCTCGAGGAGGCGGTCGCGCTCTACAGCCGCGGCGGCAACGTCGCCCCCATCCTGACGCGCGACGGCACGGTGGTCGAGCCGCTCGGCGTGCCGAACCTCTCGAAGGATGAGATCTACGCGCTGGTCGAGTACCTGCGGACGCTGACCGACGAGCGCGTCCTCTACCGCCGCGCGCCGTTCGACCACCCGCAGCTGTTCGTCCCGAACGGCCACCGCGGCAGCGGCAACCACGTGCAGGACCGCAACCACGACGAGCTCGCCGACGACGTCATGGTCGAGATCCCCGCGGTCGGCGCGGACGGCGGCGACCCGCTGCCGGGCTTCCTCGCGGGCGCCTTCGGCAACAACGGCGACTGCGACGACCACGGCAACAGCAACGGCCACGGCCGCTGATCGAAAAAACGCGCGCGGCGCTGTAACGGATCGCAGCCTCACCCGCTCCCTCCGCCACACGGATCGAGGGGAGTGCGAGGTGGCACTCCTCCGATGACGTGCCTGGTCACCCCGGCCTCGGCTTCGCGCGCGAGCACGTGTGGCAGTCGCGCTGGCTGGCCGCGCAGCTCGAGGGGTCGCTCGCGAGCTGACGCGGCCTGGCGCGCGCGATCAGTTGGGCGGTCGGATGTACCTGAGGAGCGCGCGCGGCCCCTCGGGGGGCAGCGGGGCACTGAGGATCTCGTCCGGCACGCCCATGTTGGCCAAGACGTAGTGCAGATTGTTATGCACCGACCAGAGCCGCTCTCCGTAAGAGGAGTAGCAGTAGCGGGCGCCGACCGCATCCAGCTCGTTCCACGTCGCCAACGCTGCGTGCAGAAATGGCTCGTGCCGCGTCGTGGGGATCAGCCACGAATGGCTATCCGAGGCGAGGAGCCCAAGGACCCCCCATGAGGTCCGAAGCGACGCCTCGAAGACCGCGTCCTCGATCGGTGTCGGTACGGCCGGCGTGTTCGGATCGAACAGCGCATCCACCGCCTTCCTCCATGGCATGAAGCAATGAAAGTTCGGCGCGGGGCCGACCACGATCCCGCTCAGCACGAGCATCCCGGGAGACTCGGAGGTATCGAGCATCCCGTCGCGGGTCATCACCTCGCCGAGATCCTTGCCGCGCTTGAGCTGCGAGATGACGGTGCGCATCCGCTTCTTCACGACGCTCCAGGGTCCGTATTGGATGGCAGGCAGCAGCATGGTCAGATCCCGATGGGAGAGAGCAGTAGCATCATCACGAGCAGCATGGCACCGCCAACGGTCGTCGTCGTGACCACCGCCCGCTGTTGTGGAGTGAGCGGCTGCAGTTCGAGCCGCCAGCGGCGCACGACCACGGGCTCCGGCTCGGAGACAGGGACGGGCACGAGCCGCGCGCGACGGTACTGGTACACGATGACTCCAGGCTCCGGTGACCAGAACAGGTACACGCCGCCGGGTGCCGGCACGCCGCCCGAAGTACCCGGCTCGCTCATCGGCCCGAGCGCCATCGCCACGCCCGCCCGCGCGAACAGCCCATGATACATTCTCGCTCTGGCAGCGCCGAGCCGTTGTGCAGCAAGCGGCTTGATCTCATACAGGTGTAGGCGTGTCAGGTTGACGATATCGGGCACGAGGGCGCGCTCTTCATCGTTCAGGGCCCCCGCATTGGGGGTACGTCCCAACCGAGTGAGGTCAGAGAAGATGCTCGTGAGTGGATAGTTGTTGGCGAGTACTGTGTCATTCTTATGGGCCCTCTTGTAGTTATGAGCGATCCCCTTGTGAGCCTCATTGCCGATGTAGAACGGGATCGGCTGATCGCCGGGCGGAGCCCACGGCAAAGGCTCGACCGGCGCCGGGCCCGGCGCGGTGGCGGCTACCGGACCGCCGCCGGCCGTCGGAGCACCTCGGGCTACGCCGCCGGTGCCGCTCCCCGGCGCTCCGCCGCCCGCCCCGCTCGCCGCCGCCGTTTGGCGCTCGCGCATCGCCACGACGCCTTCCATCAAGGTCGTCGCGGCGGCGCTGATGCCGCGCTGATTCAGGATGTACTCGAAGATCTGCAATTGCTGATCAAGTGGAATCAGATCGAGAATGGCGCCAGCGCGGTTCAGCTGCTCGTTGGTCACGCGGGACGGCGCGGTCCGGGCGAGCTCCACCGCATAGAGGGCAGAGAGCACAACGGCGGCGGCGGCGTACAAGTTGGCCGCAAGCGCACGGGCCAGCAGGGCCGGTAGATAGCCCCGGTCGGCGGCTCCGCTCAACGTAGCGAGCAGGTCGGGCAGGTTGTGGCTGAGCCCATTCAGGAACGTGTACGCCTCGTCCCAATCGTCGACACCGCGAGCCGGAGGCGTGGCCGTGAGCAGGTGGATCAGCCTGTCGACGCGCGAGCTCTCCTGCGCCTCCTGCGCCCGTGCCAGACCCCGTTTACCGTCGCCCTGCCCGGTCGGTCCCGCGGCGGGCGTGCGACCGGGGACCGGCGGCGCTGGCCCCGGCGCGGCGCCGAGCTGCAGGCCGTCGGCTCCCATGAGCGTGCGTTTGCCCGGCACGAGCTCGGGGCCGCCGCGAGCGGCCACACCAGAGCTGGAGCCGACGCTCCTCGTCGTCTGCGTGCGTGCGTCTCTCAATTCCGCCACTCCCGCGCGAAACATGGTTATGCGGCACTCGTCGCCGACGCTACCCATTACGAGCAGCGACTCGCGCGGACCTTAGCCGAGCGACGATCACCTGAGAAGATACAATCTTCAGGATCGCACAAGTGTCGATTGTGCATTTCGGAGCGAGACTCGACGAAATGCACAAAACCGCTGGCAGCAGCGAATGGATTTGACGACCACCGACTGCGAGGCCACGGGCTGGGCGCCCGGCCTGGCCGGCCTTGGGCGCGAGCCTTGCGAGCCCGGCCGTCGGCTAGGGCTCGGGCGTCTCAGGCGTCTCGGGCCGGAGATCGATGATCTGCATACCCGCCTTGGCAGGCGGGCGCGCCGGGACCGGCGGCAGAGCTGGAGTCTTTCGCTCCGTCGGGCTCGCGTCGCCTCGCCTGGACAGCTCGGCCGGCGCCGGCTTGTCGAGGGTCGCCGCGCGGCCTGTCGGTTGCGACGCATCCCCCCGGGTCGGGTGCGGCGCGTCGACTTGCACCTCGCGCGGCGCGGCGCGGCGCGCTGGCAGTGCCGGCGCAGGAGCCGGCTCGGCGCGAGGCGGAGGTACAGCGGGCACTTCATCGGGCACCCGGGCGTGTTCGATCGAGTCAGGCCGGTTCGGTCCTGACGGAACCGGCGCGCTCTGCGCCGCCGAGGAGCTGCTCCCCAGCATCACGTGCAGCCCCCCGCTGGTGAGGGCTCCGATGACGATGGCGCCGAGCAACACGGGCCACAGGGTGCGTCGCCGGGCTCGCGCCAGCACCGATCCGCGATGACGTATGGGCCTCGCCTGATGCCGGCCGGGAAGCACGGCGACCGGAGTCACAGGAGGCTCCGCATCCGCCGCGTGCGGCGCGGCCGCACGCTCGCCGGGCGACGGCTCCGATCGGGGACGCCGAGGGGCGGCGCGGCGCGGCGCTCGCTCCGGAAGGCGCTCCGCCATCAGCGCCGCGAGCGCCTCGCGCCCGCTCTTCGGAAAGTCCGCGCACGCGGTGAGGACGTCCAGCGCGGCAGCCGCGTCGTACCGCTCCTCGCGGCCTCGCCGGAGCATCTGCATCGTCACGCGCTCGACGTCCTCGGGGACCGGGCGGCGCGACCACGCGCTCGGCGGGGGAACGTCGCTGAACATCACCGCCGCCAGCGTGGCCCGCATGTCGTCCGAGTCAGCGAACAGGGGCTCCCCGCACAGCATCTCCCAGAGCATGATCCCGACGGCGAAGACGTCGCTGCGCCCGTCGAGCGCCAGCCCGCCTGCCTGCTCCGGACTCATGTAGGCCGGCTTGCCCTTGATCATCACGCTGGCGCCCGCCTGCGTCGCGGTCCGAGCCTTCGCGATCCCGAAGTCCGAGATCTGCACCGCTCCGTCCCAAGACAGGAGCACGTTCTGGGGCGAGATGTCTCGATGCACCAGCCCGCGCGGGCTGCCCTCGACGAGCGGGAGCTCGTGCACGTAGGCGAGCCCGCGGAGGATCTCGCTGACGATCAACAGGACCACCGGCAGCGGCAGGAGCCCGGTACCCACGAGGCGGCCCAGATCGACCCCGTCGACGTACTCCATCACCAGGAACAGGTTTCCCGCCGCGTCCTCGTCGAAGTCAAAGACCCGGACGATGTTGCTATGCCGGAGGTGCGAGCTGAGCCGCGCCTCGGATACGAACATCTCCCGGAACCGCGCATCAAGGATATAGGCAGAGAGGATCCGCTTGATCGCGACTCGTTGCGAGAACCCGGCAGCGCCGAGGGTCCGGGCCGCGAACACCTCCGCCATCCCGCCACGGCCGATGCACTGATCAAGAACGTATTTACCTTTGAGCAGCTCCGGCATTTACCACCACAGGTGATACCAGTTGTAGGAAATCGAGATCGTGGCGTCTGCAAACTGCATATCTGGTGTACCGATACCGAGGCAGTGCCCTGCCCCCACCGCGGTCCCGAGCGTCCAGTGACGCGTCAGCCGGCGCTCGAGGCCGATCCGCAGCGCGGCGACCAGATCGAGCGCCAGCTCGGCGCCCTCGCCATCGGGGACGAGCACGAGCACCATCTGTGACGCCTCGGTCCGCAGCCGCGCGGCCGAGCGGTGCCGCGCCCCTGCGCCCGCCGCGAGCTGGATCGTCGGGACCCAGCCGACGCCGAGCCGGAGCGTCGCGAGCCCCCGGAGCTGCAGGCTCTGCGTCCGGCGCGAGAGGCTGCCAGTCCGCGGATTGGCTTCGATCGGGAGCGTGGCACGCTCGTAGGTGGCCTCGCCGAACGAGCTGACCGCGAGCTCAGCGCCCGCATCGAGCCAGTTGCGCAGGCCCCAGCTCATGCCGCCGGCGATGCCTCCGCCGGGCACCACGGCGACCTCGCCGGTGCCATGGTCGGCGATGCGCGCGAGCTGACCGAGCGGGCGGATCGCGATCGATGCCTCGTAGCGATCCGCGCGCGCCGACGGCGCGAGCCACGCGGTCAACGCGACCGCGTGCAGCGCGTAGCGGAGTCGAGGGCGTCTATACGTCATGTGCTCACCGCAGCACGATGCCGCGATCCGCGCGGATCGTGCCCCGGCCTTCCGGCATGGTCAGCTCCAGGGCGAGCGGGCGATTCAAGACAGCATTGGCGGACCGAACCGTCACGATCCCGCGCGCGGTCGCGCCCGCCGGCACGACCCCGATCAGCGCAGTATCGCGATCGATCGCCGAGGAGGCGAGCCGGGTCTCCCCGGCAACATCGCGCCCGCCAGCGAGCACGCGGACCGACGCGAGGCGGTAGGCAGCGCCCGAGCGGTTCTCGATCTCGAAGATGAGGAACCCGTCCTCGCCGAACAAGAGGCCGCGCCGCACGTGCACGATCACGTGATCGTCATTTCGCGCGTGCGACTCGAGCCGCACGATCTCGTTGCGGCCCAGCAGCCGCTCGGCGATCAGCCCCTCGGCGTGGCGCCGGATCGTCGCGTCGAGCTCCTTGCGGTCCTTCGCGAGCCGCGCCTCGATCGGCGCCACGCGCCTCGCGACCTCGGCCGCCACCTGGGCGGCGAACGCCTCCTCGGCGGACGCCGGCTTGAAGCGCACCAGCGTGAGCGCCGGCTCGGTCCTGGGGACGACGCGCAACGTGACGTTCACCTTGACCTGGCCGGACACCGTCGCGAGCGCGAGCGTCGTGGCGTGGACCTTGTCGTGAACGGCGCGCACCGCCACGCCGTCGTCTCCCCACGGGTTGATCTCGAGCTCGCCCTGCGAGCTGGTGATCGCCTTACGCGCCACCTGCTCCGGGAACGACAGGATGCACACCTCCCCGGCGTGCACCGGCACATCCACCGCGCCGCCCTGCGGCGGCACGAGGTGCTCGGCCTCCGACTTCGCAGGCTGCGCCGCCGCGGGCTGAACGAGCAGCACGAGACACACGATCGGCATGTTTCGGGTGAAGCGAGTCTTCATGGTTCACTCCGTCGATCGGGGTTGGGCTGGCAGCGTCCGCAGCCGTAGCAGCTTGTAGTCCTCATCTTCTGCGAGCCTATCGAGCAAGAAGATGAATTCACCGCGAACACCGACGATCGTTGAAAGTTGTGGGCGATCCAGGTCTGCGTCCCGCCGGTCGAAGATACGCGATGTCTTGGTCTCGAGATCGACGATTGCGAATCCAGCAAAGCCGTTTTTCGAGCTGAACGTCGTTGCGACCTGGTTGCCGTACAATACGGCCCCATTCCAGGGCAATGGGTCAAGCTCCGGGCCGAGGACGACATTGTCTCCCCGGATCTCGAAGAGCTTGGGGGGCACGGCGGTACGATCAACCCAGAGCACGTGATCCCGATACGACGCGAACCATGGGTTGGTACAGAATGGCGATCCAGCTGGCTGCGCGAATATCAGAGCTGTCGACCTCGTCGAGATCTGGGTTCTGACAATCGCGTGAGTGCAAGGGCTGGCACCGTCGGGGAGA
Source organism: Kofleriaceae bacterium (assembly GCA_035558535.1). Classification (GTDB taxonomy): domain Bacteria; phylum Myxococcota_A; class Polyangia; order Haliangiales; family Haliangiaceae; genus JABFXX01. The sequence continues at coordinate 10,363 of DATMCI010000130.1, read as the reverse complement.
CCCACCACATAGATCGCATCTCCCACGAGAGCAGCGGCCATCGGAAACAGGGGCAGATCGCTGATGGGCTCCACCGAACCACCGCTGCGCTGCACCCTGGACACGGTGAATTTGACGGGATCGGATTGCGATCGTCGCGCGCCCGTCCAGTAGAGATGAGCCTGCGTTGCCATGAGGTGATTGAATCCACCGTCGTCGATGGCGATCACGACAGGCGTGGATGGGCCGGCGTCGATACGCATCGCATACAATCGCGGGCCGTCGGCTGTGTAGACGGTGTTGTCGATCACTACCCCAAGAGAATTCGGGGACTGGCCCTTGAACAACAAGGTTCGCGTTCCAGTCTGGTCGTCGAAGTGCACGATCTCAGTCGACGGAACATCGCCAACCATGCGGCCGCACAGGAGCAAGAACCCGCCATCCACCTGATGCGCGGATGCGAGCTTGCCATTGCCCTCGCACGCTTCGTCGAGGAGCACCTCGAGTCGGCTCTCGGGGACCTCCGTAGGCTCGTCGGAGCTACATCCGAAGCCACCGGAGGCGGCCAACACCGTAGCCACGATCCAGTGAATCCTGAGCATGCTTGTACGCTTCACGCGCGTCCCCTCCGCTACCTTGTTGGTGTCGATTGTCATGACCTTGATGCTGAACCGCCGGTATCTGCGCTTACGAGCTCGGCATCAAGCAGATGGCCGACACCTTGATCGTGACGGGCGTCGCCTCGTTGTTCTTGACCTCGCAGCGCCAAGCTACCGCAGTCACGCTCTGGTAAAATCCCGACTGCTGCAGCGTCACGTCACGAAGAGGGTTGATATCGGGGGTCGTACAGCTCCCGGAGAGGAGCTGTGCCCCCTGCGGGCAAACCGCGGACTCACCGTTGCTACTCCCGCCCGCGATGACCACAGTCGAGTTGACGATGACCACCCGACCGGAGATCGGAGGCTCCGCGGCAGGGCAGTCACACGTGCCGGCATCTACATTGCCGGGCGAGTCATCGCTGCACGCCAGCACTAGGGCCACGCCAGCAAGCACGCCGGCTAGAAATCTCACAGCAGAGGGAGTTTCACGCATGATTAGCATCCTTGAGGGGGGGGAATGGTCGACGACCAACGGTCACGGAAGGGGATCTTCCTCGGTCTCCCAGAATAATTCTTTTGGACGTTTGAGCAGCGGGATGGCTATCACAGGCTCGCTCTGCAGCGTCGCCGCCGTTGCATAGGTGGTAGCCGTGGTCGAAGTAAAGTCCAGCCGTGCATACTTCAGCGCACGATACTGCGTCCTCTGCCAGCGTTCCTGGCAAAACGCCATGCCCGGGCTGTATTTCCCACACCCGCTGCTGAAGAACGGCGACTTTCCTGTGTACCGAACCCCGCTGATGCTGGCGTCCAGGAACGGCTGGGTCGCGTTGTGGTTGCCGTCCGTCGGCCACAGGATGCTCACCTGTCCGATCATGGTCATGACGACGAACCGGCGGGCCGCTGCGCCGCCCGCGGCGCGCGGCGGGACCGCGAACTTGAACACCGAGTCACTCGCGCTGCACGGCGCGAGGCACGGGATCTCCGCGGCCGGCACACCCGCGCCATCGAGCTCGAAGAGCTTGGCCGGGAACGTGAGCGTGTTGACGGTGGTGGGGATCCGCGGGGACTTGTACCCGCCGCCCGGCGGAAATCCGGCCGGCGGATCACACGCCGGGTTCCACTCGTTGTCCGGCCCCGTGAAACAATCGATATTGGCCGCCGTGATCGACGTGTAGTTGTGGATCTCGAACGACTGCGTCGCCGTCACCCAGTCCGGCCGGGTCACGGTGACGGTGAGGAACACCGTCCGGGTCGTGCCGTTGACGATCCACTGATCGAGCAGTGACGCGCCGGTGGCGCTGTTGTTGAGCAGCCGTGCGGCGAGCGCGTCGTAGGGTGAGCCCGGCGCCAGACTCAAGGAAGCAGGTGGGAGCGGTTCCCCGGGCGGAGGCGTGTATCCGAGCGCGCGCGCGTGGCCCGCGGCCGGGCCGCCGCCGGGGAGGAAGTGCAGCGGGGGCGCCTTGAGGCGCAGCTCGAAGCAGCGGCTCTCGGTGGTGGTGCGCGACAGCCGATCGGTGGCCCGGAGCTCGACATCGTAGATCCCCGGAGTCGTTTCGAGCCCGGCCACCAGGTCCGAGACGACCGCGACGTCGAACATGCGCGCGCCGCTCCCGCTCGGCGTCCCGGCGCCGGCCGAGGTCCAGTCGAGCACCACGGCCGCCCCGCCCGCCTCGCGGCGCAGCACGCGGTACTGCGTCGAGCCGTCGATGATCCCGATGCCGTCATCGGAGGAGACCAGCTTGTACGCGATGGGGTTACGCGCCGGAGCCTCCGTGACATAGGGCGGGCTGGCCGAGCCGAGCAAGTAGCTGTACTTGGTGATCTTCGGGCATGCCCCGCTCACCTCGAGGTGGACCGGCGTTCCGCTGTGAGTGTGGATCGGGCTCTCGTCGATGGCGAACGCGGGCACCTCAGCCGCCTCGTCGTTGACCGTGCTCGTCTGGACGATCAGCTCCGGCGGGGTCACGTCACGGCGGAGCCGCTGCGTCAGCTCGGCGTGGTTGCCAGCGCGATCGGTGACGCGGATCGTGACGTTCGCGCCGGCCAGGTCAATCTGGCCGCTCGGCAGGGTCACGCTCCACGCTTCCCCCGAGAGCGTCCCCGTCACCTGGGTCGCCCCGATCGTCGCCACCACAGACGCAGGGTGGTCGTCGACGACTGTCCCCGTGAGCATCGGAGCCAGGCTCGTCGTCCACCACGTGGCGCCATCCACGAAGAAGCCTGACGACGACAGCGCGACCTGTGGCGGGGTGTTGTCGACCATGACGCGCCGCTCGACCGTCTTGCTGTTGCCCGCGAGGTCGGCGGCCCGCGCGGTCACGATCAGCGGGCCATCCGCGGCGCTCGTCGTGTCGACGTTCGCCAGGGCCACATCATTCGACGGGTCGCCATCCATGTCGGCGTAGCCGAGGATCTGGACGCGCGGCCGAGGGTCCACATCGTCGATCGCCACCGCCTTCATCTGGATCACGCCGCGGACCACGGCGTCGGCCGGCACCGAGCGCGCCTCGTCCCAGCGCACCTCCGGCGCGGTGCGATCGAGGGTCTCGACGCAAACGCCCCCGAACAGATCCGGATCGACGTTGTCGGACACCGAGCGTGCGATCGCGAGCGTGTCCTCGATGCGGAGCCCGGTCTGGTTGGCGCCACCCGGGCCGTTGTCACGAATGACCTTCGTCATCACGCCGGCGAGTAACGTTCGAGGCGTCCCTACATAAAGATCGCATAGGCGGCGGCAGTGACCGGTGTTGCACGCGCCCGCGGGCACCTGGCACGTGGGCTCGACCGGCGCGCAGGAGCCCAGCTGGAGCCCGGAGCCGGGCCGACGGTCGTTGCCGTCGTTACCATCGAACACGGGATGATCGTCTACTGGATCCGCTGACCCCCGCGACGAAATGAGATCAGAAGCCCACTGTTGCGTGAGCCTGAACACGTTGACTTCCTGCGGTGAGCTCCCGGCCTCCGCGGCAATGTCCCGTACGAGGTAGCTGAGCGCCACGTGCACGAGGGCCGCGCGCACCTCCTCCGTCGGACTCGTCGCGGGATGGTCCAGCCCGATCATCTTGAGCCGTGACCAGTCCTCGACGTCCCCGAAGTGGCGGCCCAGGTGGCCCGAAGCATCTTTCCATGCGTCGGTCATGTCGCCCAGGGTATCCAGCTTCACCCGGGTACGAGCATCGATCAGATGGCCAATCGGGCTCACCAGAATATCGTCCCTGTTTTCAACGAGCTCGAACCAGACGAGTGAAGTGATCTCATCCGCTGGATCGAGCTGGATGGTCGCTTGAGTCGCCTCATCCACGAACCATCCACCACGCGCGGTGATTCGCAACACCCCACTCGCGAGCCCCGTGTCGACGCCGAACCACCCCGCCTGATCCGTCGTGGCGTCACCGACGCCCCGATATGCCTCGCCCGTATGGAGATCCAGCTGCTCGACGGAGACCCGCGCATCTCGCAAGGGACCGGACACGACGACCTGGCCCCCCAGAAACCCGGAATAAGAGGAGATCGCAGGATCTTGCGCGCATCCCGTTCCCACGACACTAGCGACTGTGACAACAGCGCTCAGACAACCCCCAGCTCGAGGCATAGTCGGTGTCCTTCCTTACGTCGATTGCACGGCCCCAGCCGAGTGACGCGCGCGGACCTTAGCCCGAACGTCGGTCACATGGAAAGAGGGTATCTTCCACGATCGTGCAAGTATGGATTGTGCATTTTGGAGCGAGACTCGGAAAAATGCACAAACCGCAGATGGCGGCGCAATGCAGCTGGTGATCGCCTTGCGCGCCACCTGCTCCGGGAACGACAGGATACACACGAGCACCCCCGGCGTGTACCGGCACGTCCACGGCTCCCTCCCGACTGCGGGAGCTACCATAGATCAATCAGTTGGGCGGCCGGATGTACCGGAGGAGCGCGCGCGGTCCCTCGGGAGGCAGCGGGGCACGGAGGATCTCGTTCGGCACGCCCATGTTGCCCAGAACGTAATGCAGATTGTTCGGCACTGACCAGAGCCGCTCGCCATAAAAGGTGGAACAGTAGCGGGTGCCCACCGCATCCATCTCGTCCCATGCCGCCAGCGCCGCGTGCAGGAACGGCTCGCGCCGCGTCGTGGGGATCAGCCACGAATTGCTATCCGAGGCCAGGAGCCCGAGTACTCCCCAGGAGGTCCGCAGCGACGTCTCGAAGACCGCGTCCTCGATCGGGGTCGGCACGGTCGGCATATTCGGGTCGAACAGCACATCCCACGCCTTCATCCATGGCATGAAGCAGTGAAAGTTCGGCACGGAGCCGATGACGATCCCGCTCAGCACGAGCATCCCGGGATACTCGGTGGTGTCGAGCATCCCGTCGCGGGTCATCACCTCGTCGAGCCCCTTGCCGCGCTTGAGCTGCGAGATGGCGGTGCGCATCCGCTTCTTCACGACGCTCCACGGTCCGTATTGGATGGCAGGCAGCAGCATGATCAGATTCCGACGGGAGAGAGCAGTAGCATCATCACGAGCAGCATAGCGCCGCCAACGGTCGTCGTCGTGACCACCGCCCGCTGTTGTGGAGTGAGCGGTTGCAGCTCGAGTCGCCAGCGGCGCACGATCACAGGCTCCGGCTCGGGGACCGGAACGGGCACCAGCCGCGCGCGCCGGTACTGGTACACGATGACCCCCGGCTCCGGTGACCAGAACAGGTACACCCCGCCGGGCGCCGGCACGCCGCCCGAGGTCCCCGACTCGCTCACCGACCCGAGCGCCATCGCGACGCCAGCCCGCGCGAACAGCCCATGATACATCTTCACCTTCGCAGCTCCGAGTCGCTGTGCAGCGAGCGGCTTGATCTCGTACAGGTGCAGGCGTGTCAGGTTCACGATGTCGGGCATGAGGGCGCGCTCTTCATCGTTCAGGGCCCCCGCATTGGGGGTACGGCCCAAGCGATCGAGGGTGTAGAGGATGCTTGAAAGTGGATAGTTGTTGGCGCGCACCGTGTCATCCCCATGGGCCGCCTTGTACTTGCGAGCAATCCCCTTGTGCGCTTCGTTGCCGATATAAAACTCGATCGGCTGGTCGCCGGGCGGAGCCCACGGCAAAGGCTCGACCGGCGCCGGGCCCGCCGCGGTGGCGGTTGCCGGACCGCCGGCCGCCGGAGCACCTCCGGTCGCAGAGGCTCCGCTGGCTGCGCCGCCGGTGCCGCTCCCCGGCGCTCCGCCGCCACCCCCGCCCGCTGCCGCCGCTTTGCGCTCACGCATCGCGACGACGCCTTCCATCATGGTCGTCACGGCGACGCTGATGCCCCGCTGATTCAGGATGTACTCGAAGATCTGCAGTTGCTGATCTGATGAAATCAGATCGAGAATGACGCCAGCGCGGTTCAGCTGCTCGTTGGTCACGCTGGACGGCGCGGTCCGGGCGAGCTCCACCGCATAGAGCGCAGAGAGCACAACGGCGGCGGCGGCGTACAAGTTGGCCGCAAGCGCACGGGCCAGCAGGGCCGGTAGGTAGCCCCGGTCGGCGGCTCCGCTCAACGTGGCGAGCAGGTCGGGCAGGCTGTGGCTGAGCCCATTCAGGAACGCGTACGCCTCGTCCCAAGCGTCGACGCCGCGAGCCGGGGGCGTGGTCGTGAGCAGGTGGATCAGCCTGTCAACGCGCGGGCTCTCCGGCGCCTCCTGCGCCCGCGCCGGACCCCGTTTACCGTCGCCCTGCCCGCTCGGTCCTGCGGCGGGCGGACGCCCGGGGACCGGCGGCGCTGCACCCGGCGCGCCGCCGAGCTGCAGGCCGTCGGCTCCAGTGAGCGTGCGTTTGCCCGGCACGAGCTCGGGGCCGCCGCGGGCGGCTACACCAGAGCTGGAACCGACGCTCCTCGTCGTCTGCGTGCGTACGTCTCTCAATCCGCCACTCCCGCGCAAAAACATGGTTATGCGGCATTCGGCGCCGCACGCTGCCCATTACGAGCAGCGACTCGCACGGACCTTAGCGGAGCGCCGATCACCTGCAAAGACAATCTCTCCGGGATCACATAAGTGTCGATTGTGCATTTCGGAGCGAGACTCGAAGAAATGCACAATACCGCAGGCAGTGGCGAAATTGATTTGACGACCACCGACTGCGAGGCCAAGGCATGCGCGCCCGGCTTCGCGCGCGAGCCCTGAGAGCCCGCGAGCTCGATGCACGCGCCGCCAAACCGGGCCATTGTCGCGAATGACCTTCGTCATCACGCCGGCGAGCAACGTCCGAGGCGTTCCTACATAAAGATCGCATATGCGGTGGCCGTGACCAGTGTTGCACGCCTCGGCCGGTACCTGACACGTGGGCTCGACCGGCGGCACGTAAGCGCCGAGCTGGAGCCCGGTGCCGGAACGACGATCATTGCCATCGTTGCCATCCAACACGGAACGATCCCGCTCCTACGACACTAGCGACTGTGACAACAGCGCTCAGACAGCCCACGGCTCGATGCATAGTCGGTGTCCTTCCTTACGTCGATTGCACGGCCCCAGCCGAGCGACACCCGCGAACCTACGCTCGAACGCCGATCATATGGAAAGAGGGCATCTTTCGCGATCGCGCAAGTATCGATTGTGCATTTTGGAGCGAGACTCGAGAAAATGCACAAAACTGCAGATGGCGGCGAAAACGCATTGAGGCCACTGCCGCGCTCGTGAGACGGTTATCGAGTCCGCCCGAGCATGCGGCTCATGCGGCTCCTCCCGGGGGATGTGCGACTCATGATTTCGACGACGACCGACAGCCTGGCCAAAGACTGGGCGATTGACGACGAGGTGCTCCAGCTCCGCGTCTGGGGCACCGACCTCGTGTACCCCCTGCCCGTCTCCGATCACCGGAGGCTCCGGGTCGGCGTCTCCCCGGCGTGCGAGATCCAGATCCACGATCCCTCGAGCCTCACGTCGCGCGAGCACGCCTACCTCGAGCGCGTGGACAGACGGTGGACGATCGTCGACCAGAGCAAGAACGGGCTATACCTCGATGATCAGCAGTGCGAGCGGTTCCTCCTCACGCCGGGACGGGAGATCGGGCTCGCCCGCTACGTGACGCTGGTCGCCGAGAGCGCGCGCACGCTCGCCCTGCGCGAGGCGCTCGCTCGCATGATCGGGTGGAGCGCCGCCCGGGCCGACGCGATCGATCAAGCGCTGCGGATGCTCCGCATGGCTGCCACGGGACGGGCGATCTTCGTCCTCTGTGGCGAGCCCAGCCTGGTCCCGCTGGCGGAGGAGCTGCACCGACTCACGCGGACCGAGCGACGGCCGTTCGTGCTCTGTGACCCGCGGCGACGCACCGGCAGCGAGGACACCGCGAGCTTCACGAAGTGCGCCACGGATGGGTTGACGGCCGTGGCGATGGCCCGCGATGGGACTGTCTGCATCGACGATCAGCGGCGTCCGAGAGACCTGACGGCGATGCTCGAGGAGCTGCACCGGCCAGGGCACACGGCGCAGCTCATGGTCCTGGCCAGGAACCCGCGCAAGGCGGACGTGTACACGCCCGCGCCGGTGGTCATCCCGCAACTCCACTCCAGGCGAGACGAGCTGGATCGGCTCGTCTCGGAATACGAAGCAGAGGCGGTGCAGCGACTCGGTATCACCACGCTCGAGCTGACACCGGCGCAGCGGTCGTGGATTCGAGAGCGGTCCAGCGAGACACTACCCGATATCCAGACGGCGGCGCTGCGCCTGGTCGCCATCCGCCACGCTGGCTCGCTCGCGGGCGCCGCGGAGCTACTGAGAATATCGCACACATCACTGAGCAGATGGCTCGAGCGCCGGCGTCTCCGCGCAGATGTCCTGGCAGCTGCCTGACGGCAATGCTGGCGCCGGCAGGCAGATCACGTGAAGTTGTCCCTCCTCCGGCGCCTCCGGGACCTCCTCTGCGCGCGCAGCCGGAGGCATCGCCTGCCTGGGGATGGCGAACCACCCCGCACGCGCACCGCGGCTCGGAATAGCGAGATGTCGCAACGCGAGCTTCTCTCCATCATTGTGTGTTTACGGGGCCAACGCCAGAGTGTGCTCCAGGAGCTGAGCGCGCTGAGGCTGAGTCTCTTGCAGAATGATACGGAGGAGGGGATTCGCGCATTCCGGGAGCTGTGCTCCGTGCTCCTCGCCATGGAGCAGCTCGTCGAGGTCGCCAAGCTCGCCGCTGGCGACGAGCACGCGAGGGAGCTGGCGGTCGCCGAGGATCTGCGTACCCGAACCCTCGAAGAGTCGGTCCCCCTGCTCACCGCCGCCCGGCACGACCTCCCGGGCGCCGCGGAAGCGCTCCGATCCTTCATCGAGGATCCAGATCGATGAGCGCCATGCTCCTACATGCTCCCACGTAATACGACGACGACGACAACGGCATGGGCGAAGCAGACCGCGCCCCGGGCCCAGGCCGTGGCCACCAGGCCACCGCGCGCCCCGTCAGTTCATCACGCAGGCCAGGTACTGGCCCAGCATCTCGCGCTCGGCGTCGGTCGGCTTCCGGGTCACCGTCCCACCGAGCTCGGGCATGAACGTGTTCGTCGCGTCCGGGCCCTTCGCCGCCGCGGCGTCGATCTCCGCGGCGTGCCGGATGACGTCGGCCTCGGTGTCGTAGTTCTGGCTCCCCGGAGCGTCGTGGCGGTTCGCCGTCGTCGCCGAGTGACAGCTCGTGCAATACGTCGTGAAGAACTGCTGGCCGAAGCTCGCGTAGGTCGGCGGGGTGTCGGTCGGGCAGACCGAGCCCGTGGGATCACCGGACTCGCAAGCGGCCAGGGACAGCGTCAGGATAAGGAGCAACTTCATATTCGCGCATTGTACGCCTACTCGCGCGGGATCACGACCGAGTCGAACTCCGCGCCGACGCCGTCGATCGCGTGCAGCACGAGCCGGTCGGCGCCGACCTCGCCGTAGACGAAGTGGATGACATCGAGGGAGAGCTCGGTGAAGCTCGACGTGCCGACCGGCCGGGTGCCCACGCCGCCGCCGCCGGTGACGACGTACGCGACGCCGTTCTGCGGACGCACCCGCTCGTAGTTGTGATCGTGGCCCGCGAGCACGAGCTGGACGCGGTGCTGCTCGAAGACCGGCGCAAGCGCGCTCCGCAGCGCGGCGTCCGAGCCGTGGCTGCCCGACGAGAACGGCGGCTTGTGGAAGTAGACGATCTTCCACGGCCGCGCGGTGGCGGCGAGATCCGCGTCGAGCCACCGCGCCTGCGTCGCGTAGTCCGACTCGGTGTCGAGCGCGACGAAGTGCACGCGACCCCAGTCGTACGAGTACCACTTCTCGTTGTCTGTCCCCGGCAGCGCGAACACCGCGCGGAACGGCGCGGCCGAGAGCGTCCGATAATCGTGGTTGCCAGACGCCGGGAAGAACGGCAGGTGCTGGAAGAGCGGCGCGTAGATGCCGAACACGTTGTCCTCGTACTGGCCGATCGTCCCGTCGTCGTACGCGATGTCGCCGGTGTGGACGATGAGATCGTACGGCACCGAGAGCATCTGCTTGGCGAGCGCGCGCTGGTCGGCGCCGCCTCCGCCGGAGTCGCCGAACGCGAGGAACCGGACCGGCTCGGGCCCGTCGGGCGGCGGCGCGGTCCGAAAGCCGATCCGGCCCGAGAGCGCGCCGCCGTCGCCCGCGAGCGCGTAGCAGTAGATCGTGCCCGGCTCGAGCGCCTCGAGGCGGGCCCACATCTGGCTCTCGCCGCTCGCGCGCACGACCACCGCCTCGCGCGCGGCGGTAACCGCCGCGACCGCCCGCCCGTCGGGCGTCGTCACGTCGACGCGCTGGCCGGCCGGCGCGACCGTGACCCAGCCGATCATCG